>CAMAQD010000008.1 GCA_945860385.1 Flavobacterium psychrophilum | reverse complement strand
CATTTTATGGGAGAGCCTCAAGAAACTCGACACATCTGGATGCAAAACAATCAGGCTGTAATCTCTCCGAATTGGTCTATTCACTCAGGTGCAGGAACTTCCAACTATACTTTTATTTGGGGAATGGCTGGTGAAAATTTAGACTATGGTGATATGGATCATTGTGCCATTAACGATTTAAAATAGTTGATTATGAACTGTATAAAATATTTTTTCGGAATCTTTTTTTTATTGCCAACAGCATTTTTTGCGCAAACCAAAGCGAATATTAGCATCGAAAACAAGTCAAATCTAGATTTTAAAGAAACGGTCGTATCGGTAAAATGGGACGCTGTTGTATCTAAATATCCTCAAATCGATACTACTGCATTTATTGTGATTAACGATAAAACCAAGAAGCAAATTCCTTTTCAATTGGAGCATCGTGGTCTCAAAGCGATTCAAAACCTTTTGCTTCAAGTAGATGTAAAAGCAAATGCTACTCTTTCAATTACCATTCAAAAAGGGAAACCCGAAAATGTAGTGGTCAAAACCTACGGTCGTTACGTTCCTGAACGTAAAGACGATTTTGCTTGGGAAAATGACAATATTGCCTTTCGTGCTTATGGCAAAGCTCTTGAGAAAACAAAAGAAGACGCTTATGGATTGGATGTATGGGTAAAACGTACTAGTAGAATGATTATCAACGAACGCTACAAAAAAGGCGATTACCACATTGACCACGGCGATGGAATGGATTATTACCACGTTGGATTTTCTCTGGGAGCTGGAAATATGGCACCTTATATTAACGATACAGTTCGCTATTCGGGTAATTATAATCAATGGAAAGTCTTAGATAATGGTCCTTTGCGAACTACTTTTCAGTTGATTTTTGATACTTGGGTTGCAGGCGGAACAAAAGTAAAAGCTACCAGAACGATTTCATTGGATGCGGGTTCACAACTCAATCGCATCGAAAATGTCTATTCTTTTGAGGGCGAAAAACCGATGCCTGTAGTGGTCGGAATTATAAAAAGACCCGAAGCAGGAATCCTGTCCTTAAACGAAAAACAAGGAATGATGGCTTATTGGGAACCGACACACGTCGAATACGGAACTACCGGAATTGGTGCTATTCTAACAACTCCAGTGAGTACTATGCTGGTAAACGAAAAACAAATACTCGCCAAAACTATGGTGAAAAACAATGAACCTATCATTTATTACACCGGTGCAGTTTGGGACAAAGCAGGAAAAATAGCCAATAGCAGTCAATGGAACAGCTATTTGGAAAACTTTCAAAAACAAAAACAAACACCCTTACTTATAAACTTGAAATAAATATAAAATAAAATATAAAAATTATGTCAATACACTTATTTGATTTAAAAGGAAAAACAGCTCTAATTACAGGAGGAGTACACGGATTAGGAATGGCTATGGCAAAAGGATTGGGTCAGGCCGGAGCTAAAATTGTGGTAAACGATCGTTCGTCACAAGAAGCAGTGGATAATGCTGTGGCGGAGTACAAATCAGTTGGAATTGAAGCCTATGGATACCTTTTTGATGTTACTGACGAAGAAGCAGTAATCGCTAGTATTCAAAAAATTGAAGCCGAAGTTGGACCTATCGATATTTTGATCAACAATGCAGGAATTATCAAAAGAACACCTATCGTAGATATGACTGTAGAAGACTTTACAGCAGTAATTACAGTAGATTTGATTAGTCCTTTTATTGTTTCTAAAAATGTTGCCAAAGGAATGATTCAACGTGGCGGTGGAAAAATCATCAACATCTGTTCGATGATGAGTGAATTAGGAAGAGATTCAGTAAGTGCTTATGCTGCAGCAAAAGGAGGTTTGAAAATGCTAACTAAAAATATGGCTACCGAATGGGCTAAGTTTAATATTCAAACTAACGGAATCGGTCCAGGTTATTTTGCAACAAGTCAGACCGCTCCAATTCGAGTGGATGGACATCCATTCAATGATTTTATCATCAGTAGAACACCAGCGGCTCGTTGGGGAGATCCTGAAGATTTGCAAGGTGCTGCGATCTTTTTATCATCTAAAGCGAGTGATTTTGTAAATGGGCATATTCTGTATGTAGATGGAGGAATCTTGGCTACTATCGGAAAACCGTCTAACGAGGATTAATTCTTTCAATTGGTACTAATTTTAAATTCAAATTATGCCTTGAATAGTTAGGGCATAATTTGCAGTAAACTTTTATACAATAAACTCAGATGTTAAAAAAACACATCTTACTATTTCTTATTTTCAGCGCTACTCTATTTTTTAGTTGCGCTGCAAAATCCATATCGGCACATAAAACTTTAACTGCACTAAGTACGGTTTCAGAAAAAATTGCTGCTCATCCAAGATTATTGTTGAAACAAGGCGAAGAAAAAAAAATCAACGCATTGATTCAGAACAATCCAAGTATGTTGTTAGTACATCAAGCTATTATAGATGATGCTGATAAAATTCTATCGAAGTCCCCATCAGAACGCGTACTCAAAGGTAAAAGATTATTAGCAGTTTCGAATGAAGCTTTCAAACGTATTTACTTCTTATCTTATGCGTATCGAATGACATCTGACCTCAAATATGCTAATCGAGCAGAGAAAGAATTAGTAGCTGTTTGTGATTTTGAAGATTGGAATCCTTCTCACTTTTTAGATGTTGCAGGGATGACAATGGCCGTCGCCATAGGCTACGATTGGTTATTTGATACACTTTCAGAAACAACTCGTGAAAAAGTGCGAAAAGCCATTATTGACAAAGCATTTACTCCTGCCGGTAACGAAAAATATACCAGTTTTTATAAGTCTTCTAATAATTGGAATCAGGTGTGTAATGCTGGTTTGGTACTCGGAGCTTTGGCTATTTATGACGAAGAACCCGAAATATCAAAAGGAATTATTGAAAAATCAGTGCAATCAATCCCTTTGGCAATGCAAAGTTATGGTCCGGATGGCGCTTATCCAGAAGGGTATTCGTATTGGGGTTATGGAACTGGTTTTCAGGTTACAATGATGGCAGCTCTTGAGAGTGCTTTAGGAACTGATTATAAACTATCCCAAGACAAAGGTTTTATGAACACTCCTTATTATATGCTGATGATGTTAGCACCTTCTGGTTTGTGTTACAACTTTGGCGATTCGGGCTCTAAACCACCTTTCCAACCCGCTATGTTTTGGTTCAGTGCAAAACTTAACGATGCATCAATACTATTTCATGAGCAAAAAACGCTGGCTAAATTGGCTAAAGGAGATAATGGCGGTATGTTGCCGAATGTCTTAATTTTTTCAAAAGATGTAAAATTTGAAACAACAAAAGTACCCAATACCAATTTTTATAGTAGTCAGGGTGCAAAACCCATTTTTATTTATCGAAGCGGTTGGAATGATAAAAACGATGCTTACTTAGGCGTAGTTAGCGGCAGAGCCAATGCCTCTCACGGGCATATGGACGCAGGTTCGTTTGTGTATGAAAAAAATGGCGTTCGTTGGGCTTTAGAATTAGGCTTGCAATCCTATATCACTTTGGAGAGCAAAGGTGTTGATCTTTGGAATAACAAACAAGAAGGACAACGATGGGATATTTTTCGTTTGGGCAATACAGGACATTCCACTTTAACTATTAACGGAGAAAAACACTTGGTAGCAGGAGAAGCTAAAATGATAAATACCTTTCAAACTAATGATAGTAAAGGCGCTGAACTCGATTTATCCCCCATTTTTGCCAACAGCGTTCAACAAGTTATTCGCAAAGTATATCTGGATGGCAAAAACGATTTGCACGTCAATGATAAAATCAAGACTAACGAAAAGTCAGCAAATATAGCTTGGCAAATGGTTGCCCCTAAGGATGCGAAAATTGTAGGTGACCATCAGATTGAACTAACCAAAGACGGACAAAAAATGATTTTAACCGTAGATTCACCAGCATCAGTAACAATGAAAATATGGAGTAACGAACCAACAAATACCTTCGATCAGGATAATCCGGGTACACTACGCGTTGGTTTTGAAACCACAATACTTCCAAATTCGGAGGCTGAATTAGTCATAAAACTGGCTAGCCAAAATTAATGTGCCAAATATATAAAAGTCTAAAAAAATGAAAACCATAAATAAATTGATTTTCTGTGTACTAATTGCAACTGCAACAACCACATTTGCACAAAAAAAAGAATCCAAATCCTCCGTACGAACAGTTACTGCTGATATGAATGCTGTTTCAGGTTCTACAAAAACAGCTTGGCGCAAGTGCGTTGGTGCAGGTCGTGCCAATGAAGGTTTGCGTGCTGATTGGCAAGAAGAGTTACGAAAAGTAAAAAAGGACATTGGTTTTGAAAACATCAGAATGCACGGTTTATTGCACGACGATATGGGAGTATATTTCGAGGAAAAAAATGGCAAACCAACTTACAATTGGCAGTATATTGATCAACTCTATGATTTCTTAGTTAGCATTAATGTAAAACCTTTTGTAGAATTGTCGTTTATGCCTAAAGATTTGGCAAGCGGACCAGAAACTGTTTTTTGGTGGAAAGGAAATATTACGCCGCCAAAAGATTATGATAAATGGTATGATTTAATCAAAGCATTGACGGAACGTTTTACGGAACGTTATGGTGTTGAGGAAGTGAAAACCTGGTATTTTGAAGTATGGAACGAGCCCAATCATCCGGCCTTTTTTAAGGGTAATCAAGAGGACTATTTTAAAATGTATACCTACACCGCGAAAGCGATTAAGGCTGTCAACAAGGATTACAAAGTGGGTGGTCCCGCCAGTGCTGGCAACAAATGGGTCTCCGAAATTATCGACTATTGCGACAAGCAAAATGTTCCTATTGATTTTATTGCAACCCATACCTATTCCGTTATCAAAGGTACATTTGATGAATCTGGAAAAACAGGAATTCAATTTAATCCCGATCCGATGGCGGTTACTAAAGATGTTATCAATTCCAGACAATTGATTCAAGCGTCGGCAAAACCTAATTTAGAATTGCATTATACCGAATGGAGCAGTTCTTATTCCTCTAGCGATCCCATTCACGATACCTATCAATCGGCTGCCTTTATTTTAGATAAAATAAAAGGCACTGAGAATTATGCCAACTCAATGTCATATTGGACATTTACGGATATTTTTGAAGAAAAAGGCCCTAGAGCCACGCCATTTCACGGCGGATTCGGCTTATTGAATTACCAATCCATCAAAAAACCAGCCTATTATGCCTATGAATTTTTGAATAGATTAGGAGAAACAGAAATCAAAAGTTCAGACAATGCTTCTTGGGTTTGTAAAAACAATAAAGGAGGGATTCAAACCCTTATTTGGGATTTTACCATCACACAACCCGAGGACAAAGTATTCAATGGCGTTTATTACAAACGTGAAATTCCCGCTAAACCTAAAGGAACTGTTCAGTTGAAATACAAAAATGTAGAAGAAGGTAAATACCAGCTTTCCATTGTAAAAGTGGGTTATCAAAGCAATGACTTGTACGGTTCGTATATGAAAATGGGGTCTCCCAATCAATTGACTAAAAAACAAGTAGAAGCGTTAAGCAACGAAAATGCTGGCTCACCTATTATCAGCGAAGTTGTTGAAGTTAAGAAAGATAAGATTTTTAATTATCAATTACCAATGCGTGAAAATGATGTCTATTTTGTGAATTTAATTAGATTATAGAATGAAAAAAACAATCATTTTATTGGTTGCGATTTGTTATAGTTTTGAATTTCAAGCTCAAACACAAACACAAACACAAACAAAATCCGATAAAATCGAATGGTGGACTAATGCAAAATTTGGAATGTTTATTCATTGGGGATTGTATTCACAAACTGCGGGATATTGGAACGGCCATAAAGCAAAAGGGAGCGAACATTTTATGATACACGAGCAAATTCCATTAAAGGAGTATGCAAAAATAGCGACTGACTTCAATCCTATCTATTTTGATGCTGAAAAATGGGTTTTAATTGCTAAAAATGCAGGGCAGAAATACATAGTGATTACGGCGAAACATCACGATGGGTTTGCAATGTTTGATTCGCCATCGAATAACTATAATATCAAACGAACTACGCCTTTTGCAAAAGATCCAATGAAAGAATTGGTCGATGCTTGTCACAAACACGGAATTAAATTTGGTTTTTATTACTCATTGGGACGCGATTGGGAAGATCCTGATGTTCCAACTAATTATCCTAAAAAGGGAGGACGAAGCAATTTAGTCGATTTTCCAAATGAAGATGCCAAAGTTTTTAACAACTATTTTGAACGAAAAGTAAAACCTCAAATAAAAGAATTACTAACACAATATGGCACTATTGATATTCTGTGGTTCGACACCCCTGAATTAATAAGTGCAGCCGAAAGTAAGGAGTTGCTTTCGATTATCAATACGCTTCAACCCAATTGTATTGTGAACAGTCGAATTGGCAACGGTTTGGGCGATTATAAAGTACTCGAACAGAAAATTGGAAATGGCATACAGACCACTCCTTGGGAATCCTGTATCACGATGAGTAAAAACTGGGGACACATACAATATGATAGTATTTATAAAACACCAGAATTATTAACCCGAAAGCTACTTGAAGTAGTTTCTAAAGGTGGAAATCTTTTGTTGAATAATGGGCCAACTGCATTGGGAGAAATAACCACTGAAGCATCGGAACGACTGGCAATTATGGGCAAATGGATGGCTAAAAATTCGGATGCAATTTACGGATCAAACGTATGGAAAATAAATAGTGAACTCTTGGAAAAATCCCTAGATTTGAAAGTAAAATCTACCAATGAATCTGAAGATTTAATGAAAGATGCTGTGAATGATGCCACATCAAAATTAATTTTCCCAGAAGTTCGATTTCTAAGCAAAGACAATAATTTGATAGCCTTTGTTTCTAGTTACAGTGGTAAAAAAGTTCTTATAAAACAATTAGCTTCTGGCTCTTTTAAACCCATTACAAAAGTCACTATAATAGGCAGCAATACAATTCCAAAATGGAAACAAACTGCCGAAGGGCTAATAATCAGTATGCCAGCATTCGAGATTCCAGAAGTACCGATTGTTGGATTTAAGATAATTTAAAACCAAAATAATACAATGTTAAAACAATTCCAATTCCTTTTTATCAGCTTTTGCTTCTTTTTAGGAAGTATGACCTCTTTTGCGGATGACTATCCTTCTATCTTATTAAAAAATAAAAAGATGGAGGTGTTGATTTTCTTGCCCAACAAAACCAATAGTTATTACCAAGCCGCACGATTTGATTGGGGAAGTATGGTGGGACAAATAACCTATAAAAACCATACGTATTTGCAACAATGGAAAAACTACAACGGCCGAGGTGCCGAAGGTGTCCACGATCCATTAATTCCCAATACGGGTACTGGATTAGCTGAGGAATTTATTACACCTTTGGGATATGACGAAACAGATGCGAATGGTTATTTTGTGAAAATTGGCGTTGGCGTACTTCAAAAAACAGAAAAAAAAGACTATAGTTTCGCAATTCCCTATACAATTATTGACGAAGGAAAACGGACGGTTCAAAGTACTGAGACTAGCGTGACTTTTACACATCAGCTCAATTCCGCATTGGGTTATGCGTATGTTTTGGAACGCACTTATGAGTTAATGGATAACAAATTAATCGTAAAACATACACTTCGCAACACAGGCAAAAAAAGAATTGTCACCGAAACGTACTCTCATAATTTTATGCAGTTTGATTTTGGAGCGTTCAATCCCGATTATTCACTTCAGTTTTTAAACGGAACAATTAATCCTGCCAATTGTAAATTAGTATCTCCCAATAGAGTGCAACTTTCCGAAAATAAAATTGATATCGTCGAAGACTTTCCCGATTATTCGCCTTGTTTTGGTATGTTGGAATTGCAAAGCAAAAAAGGAAATTTCCATTTGCAAAACAAAAAAACTGGAATGTCGGTTACAATGGAGTTGAATCAAGACGTTACTTCATTTGCACTTTGGATGTGGCAAAAATCTTTCTGTGCCGAACCTCGCGTAACGATTGATATTGAACCCAATCAAACAGCACAATGGCAAAGCGTCTATACTTTTAACAACTAATCAAAATCAGTTTTTATAATCATTTAACTAAAATCAATATGTTACCAACCAAAACCAAACTGACCTTTTTGTTTCTAATGCTGCTCCCAGCGGTTGTATTAGCACAAACTTTCGAAAAAATCGACCAAGGCATTCAATTTAGTTCTTTAGGAATGAATGTTCGGGTTGAATTTTATTCCCCAAGCATAGTTCGTGTTTATAAAACACTTCAAACAGAGAATTATACCAACCAAAGTTGGGTAGTACAGCAGCAAAAACAAGCTACAAAAGTAACTGTCGAAAACAAAGATGGTTTTGTAAACCTAAGTTCTGAAAAATTGACTGTCAAGGTCAATCCAAAAACGGGAAGCATCCAATTTCTAAAGTCAAATGATGAAAATCTTTTGCTAGACAAAGATTATGGAACCAATTTCTCCAATACATTGGCAGGCGGGAAACCATTTTACAAAATGCGTAGCGAATTTTTGTTAGAAAAAGACGAAGCCATTTATGGATTGGGACAAATATTGGATAATAAATTCAATCGTCGCGATTCGCAGCACCATCTACAAAACGAAAATATGCATACAACTTCGCCTTATTTTATGTCCATCAAAGGCTATGGAGTGTATATGGACAATTATTCTATTTCCGATTTTGAAGACAATAAGCAAGGGCTTTCGTTTGAATGTTTAGGAAAAGCCGTTGATTATTATTTTATGTACGGCGGAAATGCCGATGGTGTGGTGTCGCAAATTCGTTGGCTTACCGGAAAAACGCCTATGTTGCCTTTGTGGGCTTACGGATTTTTTCAGAGTAAAGAGCGTTACAAAACTCAGGACGAAAGTGTGGAGGTGGTTAAAAAATTACGCAGTTTGAAAATCCCTATCGATTGTGTGATTCAAGATTGGAGATACTGGCCAGAGTATAAAAATGATAGTATTTGGAACTCACACAATTTTGATACCAAAAGATTTCCTGATCCTAAAAAATGGATTGATGATATACATAAGTTAAATACCAAATTGATGATTGTGGCTTGGCCAGCGATTGGTCCTTTGAGCCCACAATGGAAACCGTTTAAAGAACAAAATTTGATTTTGAATTTTGATTCTTATCCTAAAACAAGTGGTGCAAGACCTTATGATGTGTACAATCCAAAAGGGTTAGAAATGTATTGGGAATCGCTTAATAAAGGGATTTACAGCTATATCAAAAATGATGCTTGGTGGCTTGATTCTACCGAACCTGATCATATGAATGTAAAACCCGAAGATTTTGAAGTACCAACTTTTGCAGGTCCTTACAAAACGGTAAAAAATGCCTATTCGCTCTTGCATAACAAAGGAATTGCGACCAATCAATTGGCAACAAATCCTGTTGATCGTGTCGTTATTTTGACTCGTTCTGGATTTTTAGGGCAACAAAAATACGGTTCTATAACTTGGAGTGGCGATGTGCGCTCGACTTGGGATAATCTTCAAAAACAAGTACCAGCGTCATTAAATTTCGCTTTGATGGGATTACCATATTGGAATTCAGACATCGGTGGTTTTCAAGCTTTCGACTGGAAAAAATCAGGTGGAACTAAAAGTCCTGAGTACCAAGAATTATACCTTCGTTGGATGCAATTCGGATTATTTTCTACAATGATGCGTAGTCACGGTACAGGATTGCCACGCGAGATTTGGAATTTTGGTCAAAAAGGCGATTGGTGCTACGACGGACAAGAGCAATGCATCAACTTACGATACAGCTTGTTGCCTTATATTTACAGTACTTCGTGGAATGTTAGTGAGCACGATGGTACCTTTATGCGTGCCTTGTTTATGGATTTTCCAGAAGATAAAAAGACACACGATTTAGGAACACAATTCTTGTTTGGTAAATCCATTATGGTAGTGCCAATTACAAAATACGATGTAAAATCTTGGGAAGTCTATCTTCCAAAAGGTGCTGATTGGTTCGACTATTGGAGCAACGAAAAAATTCAAGGAGGCACGACTCTTCAACGTGTGGTTGACAAAGTTACTTTTCCATTGTACATCAAAGCAGGAAGCATTTTGCCTTTTGGTCCACAAGTACAATATGCTACCGAGAAAAAATGGGACAATTTGTTGCTGAAAATTTATCCTGGTGCTGATGGAACATTTACCTTGTATGAAGATGAATTTGAAAACAACAATTACCAAAAAGGATTTTATTCAGAAATTCTGATGACTTGGAACGAGAAGGAGCAAACGCTAACGATTGGCGAACGTAAAGGAAAATACAAAGGAATGCTTGCTAAACGCCAGTTTACAGTAAAAACAAATGCTGGAGCCGAGAAAGTAGTGAGCTATTCAGGAAAATCGATTAACGTAAAACTGTAAAAAATGAAAAACCTACTATTTTCAATATTATTAGTTTGTACTATGGGTTCTTTTGCACAGAGTTCTAAAAAACCAAACGTAATTATCATTTTTAATGATGATTTAGGGTATCAAGATTTAGGTTGCTACGGTTCGCCTAATATAAAAACGCCTCGTGTGGATCAATTGGCAAAAGAGGGAATGCGATTTACTGATTTCTATGCAGCTTCACCAGTTTGTTCGGCTTCGAGAGCAGCCTTGTTGACCGGTTGCTATCCTCAGAGAGTGGGAGTGCTTGGCGTTATTTCAGCAGGTGCAAACCAAGGATTGGCTCCTAAACATACTACTTTAGCAGAGCTAATGAAAAGTGTGGGATATGCAACAGCCGCTGTCGGAAAATGGCATTTAGGCGATCAACCGCAGCATTTACCAACCAATCAAGGTTTTGATTCTTTTTTTGGGATTCCGTATAGCAACGATATGTATCCTTCAAAAAATATTCCTTACGCTAGCAATTGCATCTATAACGAAGGCTATGATTTGAATAAAATCAATGAGGCATTTGCCAATATGAAACCGGGTGACAAACAACCTGAATCGGCTAAACACAAAGTGCCGCTGATGCGAAATTTAGAAACTATTGAATTTCCAGTTGATCAAACCACGATAACAAAACGCTATGCAGACGAAGGGATTTCCTTCATCAAACAAAGTGTTAAGGATAAAAAACCGTTTTTTCTTTATTTAGCAAATTCGATGCCCCATATTCCGCTTTACGTTTCTCCCGAATTTAAAGGTAAAAGCAAAAGAGGGCTTTATGGCGATGTCGTTGAAGAGATTGATTACAACACGGGAAGAATCCTCGATTTGTTGAAAGAATTGAAAGTGGATAAAAATACCATCGTAATTTTTTCATCTGATAATGGTCCTTGGTTGACCAAAGGAGCCGATGGAGGTTCTGCCCTACCGCTTTTCGAGGGTAAGTTTACCAGTTTCGAAGGAGGATTGCGAGTGCCTTTTATTATAAAATGGCCTAATGAAATTAAAGCAGGTACAGTATCTAAAGATTTAGCTGCTACAATTGATATTTTGCCGACTTTAGCTGGAATTACTGGCGCAAAACTGCCAGAAATAACTTTAGATGGTCAATCGATTTTGGATTTGTGGAAAGGAAGTGCAAATGCAAAAACGCCTCACGAAAACTACTTTATGATTTACAATGGTCAAGCAGTTCGCTCCGGCGATTGGAAATATCATAAAAAGCAAATTTTTACAGTCAATAAAAATACTAAGGTTGACGCTTCTCCGGCACTTTACAATCTCAAAGATGATATTGGAGAAACAAAAAACCTAGTCAATGAATACCCAGAAGTCGCTCAAAAATTATCAAAAGCTTTGGAGGAACACTTAATTCGAATAAATAGTAAGAAATAGAAATTAGCATAGTAATAGCAGCAGTCGGAAGATTTTCTTCCGACTTTTTTTGTTTTTAACTTCAAAACAGAGTGTTTTTGTCCTTTATTTTTGACAGGGTTGCCCTTTCTTTTCAGCAACATTATTTACGATTGTAATTACGAAATTTAAATTAGTATTAAAGATTAAAAAATATCTTAGTGACTTGTTAGGTCAAGTTCCCAAAATTCTTTTGTCTCATTTTTTACGCACAATCCTTTTAAACAATTACAATGCACAGAGAAATCAAATCTACAAAATCTAACATCACCAGTTCATAAAATAAGTTAACCCTAAGGTAAATATTACTTAGCTATCGAGAGTAAGAGCTAATATATCAATTAGCTAAACAGGACTTCCATTTGTTCCAAGCCTTCATGTTATCAAGTTTTGTTGGCTTAATTTCTCTAACTATCTTGTGCTTTTCCAAAAGGAATTTTTCGATAATTGGTAAATAAACTTTTTATACTTCGATTGCCACTCTTGGCCAACGCCCGTGAAAATTAAAATGACACCATATCAATTATCAGGAAATGAATTTAAGTTAAATTAGACTTGATTCTTTTTAAAGAAACTGAATTTTTACTTCTTGAAAAATATTTTTTTTTAGTTTAAATAATTATGTCCTACATTTTTTTGCAGGGGTTAATTTTGAATTTCAATTCATTTAGTTTTTTACTGGCCTATGCTCTCCATCTGTAAAATTTCGAGTTCAACCATACATTCTCTCATCATTTGGTAAGTCCGCTCAATATTGTTGTCCAACCCAATCGAAAAACGAATTAAACCATCTGTTATGCCCATTGCTTCTTGTTCTTCTATTGGAATTTCACTAGATGTAGATGTTCCGGGCGCGCTAAATAAGGTTTTATAAAATCCTAAACTCACTGCTAAATAGCCTAATTTTTGGCTTTGCATCAACTCCATTAATTCATTGGCTTTGTCCAAAGTTCCAACATCTAATGTCATCATTCCACCAAAACCATATTCAGGATTAATCATCCTTGCATATAAATTATGACCAGAATGACTTTTCAAACCCGGATAAACTACTTTTAAACCATCTTTTTCAAAGTGCTCTGCTAGATACATCGCATTATAGCTGTGTTGTTTCATTCGGATGTGCAAAGTTCTAAGATTTTTCATCACGCTAGCGGAACGAAGACTGTCCATTGTTGGCCCCAAAAGCATATTGGCTCCATTATTCACATTCTTCAAACTATCAATAAATTCTTGTGAGGCACAAGTTACGCCGCCAAGCGTATCACTACTTCCGTTGATGTATTTGGTCAAACTGTGTATCACAATATCAGCACCTAATTTTGCCGGAGAAACTGATAATGGAGAAAACGTATTGTCTACAACCAGTTTGATGTTGTGTTTTTTGGCGATTTTTGCCAAACTCTCTATATCAGCTATTTCCAGTAAAGGATTACTCACAGTTTCGCAATACAAAACCTTAGTGTCAGGCGTAATTGCTGCTTCTACTTTATCCATTTTAGTGATGTCTACAAAGGAAGTTTTGATGCCTAATCTTGGACTGAAATTCTTCAAAAAAGCATAAGTTCCGCCATAAATGGTTCTACTCGAAACAATATGATCGCCAGAACCACATAGTTGTAAGAGGGTAGGAGTAATTGCTCCCATTCCAGAAGCGGCAACATTAGCAGCATCTGTTCCTTCCATTGCGGCCAATGCTTTACCTAAATACAGATTACTGGGGGAAGAATGTCGCGAATACAAATAACAACCATCAGCATTGCCTTCAAAAGTATCAAACATTGTTTTTGCAGAAAGAAAAGTATAGGTTGAACTATCTGAAATAGAAGGGTTTACTCCTCCAAATTCTCCAAAGTATTGCAAATCTTGAATATTATCTGCTGGATTGAATTTCATCGGTATCTATTTTTATATGTTAGTAAAACAAATTTCTAAATTATTAGACATATAATCAATACTATCGTAATTATTTAGATTTTAAATCTATAATTTAATGTTTATTTAAATAAATTTTCTATTTTTGATTAAATAATAAAACTATTTTAGTTTTTATTACAAACCTTAAACTTCTAACAAATGGCTTTAGATTCAATAGACAAAAAGTTACTTTTTCTGTTGCAAAATGACTGTAAAAAAACCACCAAAGAATTATCGTTAAAGTTGGACTTATCAGTAACAGCTGTATATGAACGTATAAAAAAATTAGAAAGAGAAGGCATTATCGATAAATATGTCGTCTTGGTTAACCGTTCGAAAGTCGAAAAAGGATTTGTAGTTTTTTGCCATCTTAAACTCATTCAGCACACCAAAGAATTCCTGACTAAATTCGAAAGCGAAGTCGTTAAACTCAAAGAAGTTTTAGAATGTCATCACGTGAGTGGCGATTACGATTATATTCTTAAAATTTTGGTGAAAGATATGGAAGCCTACAGGGAATTTTTAGTTACAAAACTCACCACTTTGGAACATATTGGAAGCACACACAGCACTTTTATGATTAGTGAAGTCAAAAACACAACGGTAATAGAGATTTAAAAATTGATAACTAAAAAGAAGTAATTCGTTACGAAATCTTTAAAATTTTAACTTTAACTTCAGACAAAAAAACTTAATTTTGCACAACTAAAAATAAAAAAACACAAACTATGAGTTCATTTGACGTAGTCATTATAGGTTCTGGCCCAGGAGGATATGTTTCGGCAATTCGATGTGCACAACTAGGTTTTAAAACTGCTATTATAGAAAAATATTCTACTCTTGGAGGAACTTGCTTGAATGTTGGGTGTATTCCATCAAAAGCATTGTTAGCATCATCTCATCATTATAGCGAAATTGCTCATTTTGCTGACCACGGAATCGAGGTTTCTGGTGAAGTGAAAGTAAATTTGGAGAAAATGATTGCTCGCAAACAAGCCGTTGTGGATCAAACATCTGGTGGCGTTAAATTCTTGATGGACAAAAACAAAATTACGGTTCTTGAAGGATTGGGTTCTTTTATAGATGCAACTCACGTGGCTATTGCAAAAGCGGACGGAACTTCGGAAACTATTGAAGCCAAAAACATTATTATAGCAACGGGTTCTAAACCATCTTCGTTGCCGTTTATAAAAATCGATAAAGAAAGAATCATCACTTCAACCGAAGCTTTGAAACTGAAAGAAGTGCCAAAACACCTTGTTATCATTGGTGGTGGTGTAATCGGAATCGAATTAGGACAAGTCTATTTAAGATTGGGAGCACAAGTTTCTGTAGTAGAATTTATGGACAGAATTATTCCGGGAATGGATGCTTCATTGTCTAAAGAATTGACCAAAGTCTTGAAAAAACAAGGAATGAAATTCTACGTTTCGCACAAAGTGAAATCCGTGGAAAGAAAAGGGGATAATGTAACGGTTCAAGCCGAAAATGCTAAAGGAGAAACCATAACTCTCGAGGGAGATTATTCATTGGTTTCAGTAGGTCGTCGTCCTTATACGGATGGTTTGAATGCCGATAAAGCAGGAGTGAAAATTTCCGACAGAGGAATGGTTGAAGTAAATGATCATTTGCAAACCAATGTTCCAAATATTTACGCTATTGGCGATGTGGTTCGTGGCGCAATGTTGGCACACAAAGCCGAAGAAGAAGGAGCAATGGTTGCTGAAATTTTGGCGGGACAAAAACCACATATCAATTATAATTTGATTCCCGGAGTAGTTTATACTTGGCCAGAAGTAGCTGCAGTTGGACAAACCGAAGAGCAATTGAAAGTTGCTGGAGTGGAATTCAAATCTGGAAGTTTCCCTTTCAAAGCTTTAGGTAGAGCTAGAGCTAGCGGTGATTTGGACGGATTTGTAAAAATCCTTGCTGATGCAAAAACTGATGAAGTTTTAGGCGTTCACATGATTGGTGCTCGTTGTGCCGATTTAATTGCTGAAGCGGTAACTGCAATGGAATTCAAAGCATCTGCCGAAGATATTTCAAGAATGAGCCACGCGCATCCAACATTTGCAGAAGCTATCAAAGAAGCGGCATTGGCTGCAACAGATAATAGAGCGTTGCACGTGTAATAATAAAAATATTTTTTAAAAATAAACCCCATTCACTTTAGGTTGAATGGGGTTTTGATTTTAGTTTCCTTTATGAAAATATTTTTTAAATATGAAATACCCTCCAATTCCAATTAAAATAACAGACCAAAGTTGAGCTACAACAGCAATAATCCCTTCGATTACATACCATCCTGAAATTAGACCATCAAGAATTTTGGAGCCGAAATCTTGCCTGTACGTTTTTGCATTAGCAATCATTTCTTCCTTTATGGTTTCTCTTTGGTAAATTTGTAAAGTCAATGTGCTGAAATTTACTTGATCTTGTAAGGAAAGATTTTCAATTTTACTGTTGTCTTTTTGCTCTTTTTTAGTATTTAAATTATCTTCTGCTGCAAGAACTTCATTCAATTTTTTGCCCTTCGTATCGATTGCTTTTTCTAATCGTTTTTCTTGATTTTCAGTTCTATTTTGTGTCAATTGGTTAGACAGCATTTGCAAGGAAACATCATCCGCTTTAATAATACGATATTCCAGAAAATCAATTTGTTTGGCAATAGTTTTTATGACAGTATCCAACCGACTATTAGGAACTCGGATTGTTATATTATTCTCGACCCTATAATTTGTGATTTCGAGTGTACTGTCTTGACTTATTTTGGTTTCTGATTTATCAATAATAGTGCTTTGTAAATTGGTATAAGTTACAAAACCACCAAACTTGTTGGTCGTGTTTTCAATGGCATACGTTGAATTGGCTACATTTTTGACTTTAAATTTAATGTCGGCTGTCCTGACAAATTTGCGATCGCTATTTTTGGGTTCAACTGCTGCCGATGAGGAAACCATTGAAGTATCAACAGCAATATCATTCGATTCGTAAGCAGTCTCGTTACCCGATTCTGCTTTTTTACAGGAAAAAGCTAAAATTATTACAAGTAAAGCCAGTACTGTTTTTGGAGATTTAATCATAAAAATTCAATTATAGATTATTACTTAGATAAATGGGATTTAATGGTAAATATAGTTTTATTCTTAATAATAATATTGAATTTAAAGGAAAAGTTTTATACTTATTTATTGGGTTAAAAAAAAGGATTGAATGTAATTTTAGTACAAGTTTAAATGATTTACGCTACAAACAATCCTTTATAACTTTCCCATTTGGTAAATAGTAGAAATACATTTCCTAAAAATAAAAAGGTCGCAACCGCAATCCCTTCTGGAGCAAGAAAAATATGGGTAAAAAGAATATTGATTGAAATAGGCATCAATATTATAAAGGTAATGCGATTGAATTTACCAATAATAAAAGATAATCCACACAAAAGTTCCACAATTTTAACCATTGGCATTAGATAAATGGAAGCTTTTATTCCATCATTGAAAATTTTCATATTGCCTGCTAAAGGAGGCTCCGGAAACAATTGAAAAAAATAACTTATGGAAGCAAAAAGGAGTAAAACGCCAATTAAAATTCGGACAATTAAGGTTGCAATTTTCATATTTGTTTGTATTTGTGGTTAATAGCGCGATAAATGTAACTAAAAATTTAATTAAAATTTGTCGTAATTTTGAAATTTTAAAACCATTCTGAGTCATTGAGAACTTCAATTACAAAACATATAGAAAATCCAATCCAATTCAAGCAACTAGTATTGACTTGGGCTCAGCAATTTCGGGAAGTGGTGTATTTGGACAGCAACAATTATCCGCAACAGTATTCCAGTTATGATTGTATTCTTGCTGTGGATGCTTTTACGTCAATAAAAACGGATTATCATAACGCTTTTGAAGATTTGAAACAATACCAACAAATTACCAAAGACTGGCTTTTTGGCTATTTGGCGTATGATTTAAAAAACGATATTGAGGTAGTAAATTCCAATAATTTTGATGGTTTAGATTTTCCGGAATTGTTTTTCTTTCAACCTAAAAAAATATTTCTTTTAAAAGGAAACCAACTCGAAATTCAATACCTCAATCTGTGTGATGATGAAGTTGAGGCAGATTTTGAGGAAATAAGATTGCAGATTGCAGGTTGCAGGTTGCAGGTTGCAGAAATTCAGATTTCAGAAATTGATATAAAGCAACGTATTTCAAAAGAAAATTATCTCGAAAAAGTTTCAAAAATCCTGGAACATATTCATCGTGGAGATATTTATGAGGCCAATTTCTGTATGGAATTTTTTGCTGAAAATACAATGATTAATCCATTGGAAAAGTTCCTGAAACTCAATGAAATTTCAAAATCACCATTCGCGGTGTATTTCAAAAATAATAAACAATATTTGCTTTCAGCTTCTCCTGAACGCTATTTAAAGAAAGAGGGAGAATTGCTTATTTCTCAACCTATCAAAGGAACAGCGAAGCGTTTTAAGGATCCCATAGAAGATGAAAAGTCTAAAAATTTATTGGCTTCAGACCCAAAAGAGCGCGCCGAAAATATTATGGTCACCGATTTGGTTCGAAACGATTTGTCTCGAACAGCCCAAAAAGGCTCTGTAAAAGTCGAAGAATTATGTGTCATTTATTCTTTCGAACAAGTGCATCAAATGATTTCGACTATTACTTCAAAATTAGACAGACAATATGCTGCTGTTGAAGCAATTAAAACTACTTTTCCTATGGGAAGTATGACAGGAACTCCAAAAGTTTCAGTACTCAAAATCATCGAAGAATTGGAAGAAACCAAAAGAGGATTGTACAGTGGAGCTGTTGGTTATTTTACTCCAAACGGCGACTTCGATTTTAATGTCGTTATCCGAAGTATTTTGTACAATCAGGAAAAAAAATACGCTTCATTTTCGGTAGGAAGCGCTATAACTTCACTTTCCATTCCGGATAATGAATATGAAGAATGTTTGCTCAAAGCCAAAGCGATGCGAGAAGTATTGAGTTAAATTCAAATGAATTTACTAAATTTGAAGATGCAACAGAAATTCGAAAATCATATCGCACAAAATTTTCCTTTTTTAATTGGAAAAAATCTTCTTTTAGCCACTAGTGGCGGCTTAGATAGTATGGTAATGCTTGATTTATTTCATAAATTACCCTTTGAAATTGCAATTGCTCATTGCAATTTTCAGCTTCGTGGTTTGGAAAGTTTTGACGACCAACGATTTATTCAAGATTATGCCGAAACTAATAAAATTCCTTTATTTTTAACTCAATTTGATACCGAAGCTTTTGCCAATGATTATAAACTTTCTACTCAAGTGGCCGCTCGCGAGTTGCGGTACAACTGGTTTTATGAACTTTTAGAAACTGAAAACTACGATTATATCCTAACGGCTCATCACGCAGACGACAATTTAGAAACCTTTTTGATTCATCTTGTGCGGGGAACCGGAATCGACGGTCTGACTGGAATTCCATCGCAAAACGGAAAAGTAATACGGCCACTTTTGATTTTTTCTAGATCAGAAATAGAGCAATATGCTAAGGATAATGCAATAGAATGGAAGGAAGACAGCAGTAATGCGTCGGATAAATATTTGCGGAATAAAATCAGGCATAATTTGGTTCCAATATTCAAAAAATTGAATCCCGAATTTTTAGCTTCTTTTCAAAAAACACAAACCTATTTGCAAGAATCCAAAGCAATGGTAGAAGATGCTTCTTTTTTGGTGTACCAACAAGTGGCCAAGGAAAAAGGAACCGAAATTCATTTTGATTTGAACCAATTAAAAAAACTGCCCAATTTTAAGTCATATTTGTATCATTGGTTCAACGGATTTGGATTTTCGGCTTGGGAAGATATTTACGATTTGGTTGCTGGTCAGTCGGGGAAACAGGTGTTTTCGAATGAATTTCGATTGTTGAAGAACAGAGATTTTTTGATTTTGAGTCCATTAAATTCGGAGGATGAAAATGAAGAATATTTCATAAATAAAAATCAAAAAGAAGTTAATGTTCCCTTAAATCTAAGGTTTTGCAAAGTAGCCGACATAAATTTAGTTTCGATTACATGTATATTTGTTGACGAAGACAAGTTGTGGTATCCATTAGTATTGCGCCGCTGGAAAGAGGGCGATACTTTTCAACCTTTAGGAATGGAGGGCAAATCAAAAAAAGTCAGCAAATTTTTTAAAGACGAAAAACTATCTTTGATAGAAAAAGAAAAAGCTTGGCTATTGTGTTCTGATAATGAGATAGTTTGGATTGTAGGAATTCGTCAGGATGAGCGATTTAAAGTTAAAAGCACAACAAAAAATATACTTAAAATACAATTGAAATAATGAGAAAAATCATTTTTGGCCTTTTTGCATTTTTGGCTTTTGCCAATGGAAATTCGCAAATACTTGATCCTGTAAAATGGACAACCAAAATCGAAAAGAAATCAGAGACCAACTATATTCTTAGCTTTAACGGTGTTATTGAAAACGAATGGCACATGTATTCCCAGTTTACTCCAGATGGTGGGCCATTGCAAATGGAAGTGATTTTCAAAAACCAAAAAGGAAATTTCAACTTGGTTGGCAAAGCCAAAGAAGGAAAAACTACCACTGCGTACAACGATGTTTTTGAAGTTAATGAAACGTTTTTTGTAAAAACAGCCTTAATTCAGCAAGAGATTGCTGTGACAAATCCTAAAAGTAAAACGATTGAAGTAGAATTGAATTACCAAGTTTGCAAAGAATCTTGCATCAATTTAGAGAAGAAATTCAGTTTTGTTATTCCATCAGTTTCAAAAACCGAGGTTTTACCAATTCACACTGACTCTACTAAAAATTTAGCAATCAAGTCAATACCAAAAGAAGTAGAAAAAACAGTTGTTTCGGAACCAAAAGAAATAAAAAAATCTTCAAAACGGGAAAATCAAAAAGGGTTGTTGGCTATTTTCATCATTGCATTTTTATCAGGATTTGCAGCTTTGCTGACTCCTTGTGTTTTTCCTATGATTCCAATGACGGTAAGCTTTTTTACAAAACAAAGTAAGACAAGAGCAAAAGGGATTGAAAATGCCATTATTTATGGAATTGCAATTATATTAATTTACGTCATTTTAGGACTATTAGTAACTTGGATTTTTGGTGCTGATGCATTGAATGCCTTATCCACCAATGTGTGGTTTAATATAATTTTCTTTCTTTTATTGATCATTTTTGCAGTTTCATTTTTAGGAGCTTTTGAGATTATGTTACCCAATTCTTGGGCAAATAAAGTGGATAGTCAAGCTGATAGAGGAGGAATTATTGGGATTTTATTTATGGCTTTAGCATTAGCTATAGTTTCTTTTTCTTGCACAGGGCCAATTGTTGGAACTTTATTAGTTGAAGCTGCTTCCAAAGGCGGAATTGCTCCAATCGTGGGAATGTTTGGTTTTTCATTGGCTCTGGCCTTGCCATTTATGCTTTTTGCCATGTTTCCGGGCTGGTTGCATTCTTTACCAAAATCAGGTGGATGGCTCAATACGGTAAAAGTAGTTTTAGGATTTTTGGAATTGGCTTTGGCATTCAAATTTTTGTCTAATGCCGATTTGGTTTTACAACTGCATTTGTTAGAAAGAGAAGTTTTTCTGGCCATTTGGATAGCTGTTTTTGGAACCTTAGCCTTTTATTTGTTTGGAAAAATCAGTTTGCCACATGACAGTCCAATGACCCATATTTCAGTGGGAAGATTATCATTTGGGTTGGTAGTTTTAACTTTTACCATTTATATGATACCGGGACTTTGGGGCGCGCCACTTAAATTGATAAATGCATTTCCTCCTCCGATGGAATACAGCGAAAGTCCACTCGGTTTTAGTGGTTCAGGGACTAATGCTCCAACAGCAATTTTGCCAAAGGGTGCTAAATTAGGACCACATCAAATAGTGGTTTTTGATGATTATGCTAAAGGTTTGGCTTATGCCAAAACAGTAAACAAACCCATAATGCTCGATTTTACAGGCTTTGCTTGCGTAAATTGTAGAAAAATGGAAAATAATGTTTGGTCTGATGAACGTGTTTTATCCATTTTGAAAAATGATTTGGTTTTGATTTCATTATACGTTGATGACAAACGAGAATTACCACAAAGCGAACAATTTATTTCGAAAACTACAGGTTCAGAAATTGAAACCATAGGCGATAAATGGACTGATTTTATGATTACAAAATACAAAACCAATACTCAGCCCTTATATGTTTTGACGGATTTAGCAGGAAATAGTTTGAACGAAACCACGCCAACAATAAGTTATACCAGTGTTGAAGAATATGAAAGTTGGTTGAAAGCTGGAATAGCTAAGTTTCAGAAATAATTTAAAACTCATCTTTGATGATAAAGCTTCCTGCCTTACAATAGCAGGAAGCTTTTTTTGTTGTAATCTTTATTGGGTAAATAAACAATCATAAGAGGTCGTTAATTAATCACTAAGAACCTTAGTAATATAAACAACGTCTACTTTTTTTGTGGAGTATAAGATGTAATTCTAAATCTTTGTTATATTTCATTTACATCAAAAAAAACACGCTAAAGACGAATCTTTAGCGTGTTTCAAAAATTGAATAAATGGTTTTTTTATAGGTATTCTCCGTGTTGAGAAATGTCCAATCCTAATTCTTCTTTCTCTTCAGAAACTCTTAGAGGAGTAATTTTATTTACAATGAAGAACAATGCATACGAACCACAGAAAGCAAATATAGATACGATAATCAATGCTTTTAATTGGATTAAAAATAAAGTAGCATCGCCATAGATTAAACCTTGATTATCACCAACGATAGCATTTACTGATTTTGAAGCAAATACACCTGTCAAAAGCATACCAACCATACCACCAACACCGTGACAAGCAAATACATCTAAAGCGTCATCGATTTTTCCTTTAGGGAAGTTACTCACAACAAGATTACTAACAATACTAGCAATAATACCAATGGCTAGTGCAGAAGGAATTGTTACAAAACCTGCAGCAGGAGTAATAGCTACTAAACCTACAACCGCTCCGATACAAGCTCCCATTGCAGACAGTTTGTGCCCTAAAATTTTATCTAAGAAAACCCAAGCCATAGCAGCAGCACCAGCAGCAACAGTAGTTGTTCCTAAAGCTTGTGCGGCAAGTCCGTTAGATCCAACAGCAGAACCTGCATTGAAACCAAACCAACCGAACCATAGTAAACCTGTTCCTAATAATACATAAGTAATACGTGCAGGATTTGATTTTTCAGATTTTCTTTTACCTAAGAACATTGCTCCAGCAAGCGCAGCCCAACCAGCACTCATATGCACTACAGTTCCTCCAGCAAAATCCAATACTCCCCATCCGAAGAATAATCCATCAGGATGCCAAGTCATATGACATAAAGGAGAATAAATAAACAATACAAACAAGACCATAAATAACAAATAAGCCCAGAAGCGAACTCGTTCTGCAAAAGCTCCCGTGATTAAAGCTGGTGTTATGATAGCAAATTTTGCTTGAAATAAAGCAAACAAAAGGAAAGGAATAGTTGGTGCTAATTCCCAAGCTGTGTTAGCACTAACTCCATTAAAAAACATATTTGAAGTTGGATCTCCAATTAATCCACCAATTGATGGTCCGAAACACAATCCGAATGCAACAAGTACCCAAAGTACAGTTACAATTACCATAGCTATAAAACTCTGTAGAACAGTACTAATTACGTTCTTTTTGCCTACCATTCCACCATAAAAGAATCCCAATCCAGGAGTCATTAACAATACAAGCCCTGTGGCTGTTAGCATCCAAGCGGTATCTCCCGTATCTAATTTTAATTCCACTACGTGAGCACCTAATACGGTAGATTCAGGAAATAAATAAATTGAAAAAACGGCTAATACCAGAATTGTGATTAGAATCACACTTAAAATAATCTTTCGCATAATTTGGTTTTTTTTAGTTAAAAATTTTGATAAAAGTATAAAATCATTTCAAACCCCCATAAAAAATATGACTTTATAGGTGATTTTTATTAAATAAATATTTTATACCCTAAAATTTTATGGGTAAAAAATAATTATTCGCTAAAATTTGCAATTTGTTAATATGGGTTTATGATAAATTTAAGATAATTGAGTAATCAAATGGTTTAAATCCTCAACAATATGATTGGCAGTGATGACTATTCGATTGAGTTTGCCCGCAGTAATAGTGTACTTGAAAGAGGTAGTTATAATTTTGTTTTTCAATAATTTTTGTAAAAAAAAGTCAGGATATCAAAGTAACTCCAGTTCCATTTAATTCAGAATATTTGATTACACCGTCATAAATTGTGATTCCTGTTGCAATGTCTTCAGCCAATAATAATCCTCCATCCATATCTACATAATCTAATTCAGGCAATAAATGAGCAATAGCCGAAATTCCAACCGTAGATTCCGTCGTACAACCCACCATTGTTTTCATTCCTAATTTTTTGGCTTGCGAAATCATTCTTCTGGCCGGAGTCAGTCCACCACATTTTCCTAATTTAATATTTAATCCGTGAAAATGATTGTAACATTTGGTCACATCTTCTTCAATAATGCAACTTTCGTCAGCAATTATTGGTAAAACCGAATTTTCGAATAATTGTTTATGACCTTCCCAATTATCAGCATTTAACGGCTGTTCCAAAAATTCAACTCCAAGTTTTTTCAGTTGAATAGCATTGTTTAATGCTTCAGAAATCGTCCAACCACAATTTGCATCGATTCTAAAAATAGCATCGGTGTGTTTTCTTAATTCGGTGATAATGGCAATGTCTTCTTTGGTTCCCAATTTGATTTTATAGATTGGCCAAGGCAATTCTTTCATTTTTAAAACCATTTTTTCGATGGTGTCAATTCCGATTGTATAATCGGTCATTGGATTTTTATTCGTTGAATAACCCCACAATTCGTAAAGTTTTTTTCCTTGTTTTCGAGCATACAAATCATTGTAAGCCATATCCAAAGCGCAAAGCGCAAACATATCATCTTTTAAAAATGGATAAGCTTTTTGCCAAAATTCTTCTGGAGTTTCATTCCGATAGCTATCAGGAGTACTACCTTCGATAAATGGAATTATTTTTTCCAAATTATGCTGCATCGAATTTACCGTATTATTATAATAAGTATTTGAAGTAGCTTCACCAAAGCCAGAATGACCTTCGCTTTGTAATTCGACAATTAATGAAGGCTGAATGGTATGAGATTTTCTTGAAATGGTAAAAGGATGTTTTAATTTTAGGTTGAAGGTTCGCAGAATTAATTTCACTAGATTATTTATTTTTGATTAAACTTAGTTTTATATTTAGAATAAAGCTTTGTTTGATGATTTTCTAAATCTATCATTCTTCCCTGAATAAAGGCATTAGTTAATTTATTAGTTCTCATATCTAATGCATCACCTTCGGAGATAAACAAAGTAGCATCTTTTCCTTGTTCTAAGGATCCACAAAGAGTATCAATTCCTAATATTTTGGCTGTGTTTGACGTTATTAATTGTAAAGCTTGTTCGATACCCAAGCCATACGCAGCGCAGGTTCCAGCTAGAAAAGGAAGATTTATAGTATTCATTCTTTCTTTGTCTCCACTATTTTCTAAACCTACTAGTATGCCTTTGTCCGTTAATATTTTAGCTATTTTAAAGGGTAAGTTTACATCCTCATCGTAGTATTCTGGCATATCGTGTACTCTCCTTAAAAGGACGCCGACATTGTATTTTCTTAATAAATCTGTTATTTTGTAGGCCTCATATCCGCCTACAATTACAACTTTTTTAACGCCGAATTCATTTGATAAATGTATTGCGTCTGCAATTTGCTTTTCATTGTTTGCGTGAATATATAATGTTTGAGTACCATCGAAAAGACCTTTCATTGCATCAAAAGTTAAATTTTTGTCCTTTGAAAAATCAGCTAAATACGCTTTTGAATTTGCGAAAAATTGCGAAATTTTCTCAATTTGACTAAGATAATCTTTATTTACAATCAGATATCCGGGTTCAAATTTTGAACCAGTTCTTCTATAAATACGTGGAAAGTTGATATGGATACCATCATTTTCTTTTAACAAAGCATCATTATAGTTCCAAGAATCAAGCTGAACAATTGATGATGTGCCAGAAATTATTCCGTTCCGACATGTTATTTGAGCCATCAAAATTCCGTTTAAAGGCATTGTTTCTACAACTTTGGAATCTGCACTATAAGCAATAATGCTTCTAATATGTGGGTTCATTTCTCCAATTTCACTATCATCATCTGAGGCTTTTACAGCATCAATTTCTACTAAGCCTAGTGTCGAATTTGGCGCAATAAATCCAGGGTATATATGTTTTCCAGTAGCATTAATGATAATGTCAAAATCGTTTTTTGCTGTATTAATTAAGTTGGCTTGGGTTACAATTGTAATTTTGCCATTCTTAAAACCAACAGCGCTTTTCTCAATAATTGTTCCATCACCGATATGTGCGAATGCATTTAGAATTAAAATGGACTTGGTTTGTTTATTAGCTGGTACGTGCTGAGCGATCATTATTGATGAAAAGATAAATGCAAACAGTAGAATATAATTACTTTTCATTTTTGGACTTTTTTTTAAATGTAATATTAAATGGATAATAATTCAAATTTAAAGTTTAATAAAAAAACAGAGCGTGTCATTACAATTTTAACTTGCTCTGTTTTATTTATGTATCAATTTTTAAACACTCAACAGGTTCATTTCTGGTTGTATTTCTCTTTATATTTTTTATTAAGTTTGGTCTGGTGTGTTTCTAAACTTAATTCTCTTCCCTGAATAAATGCGTGAGTTAGTTTATTTGTTCTCATATCTAATGCATCACCTTCTGATATAAATAATGTTGCATCTTTTCCTTGTTCTAAGGACCCACATTGATTGTCGATATTTAGAATTTTGGCCGTATTTAAAGTAATTAATTGTAAAGCTTGTTCCTTGTCTAAACCATAAGCAGCGCAAGTTCCGGCAAGAAAAGGTAAGTTTCTGGTTTGCATACGTTCCATACCTCCACTATTTTCTAACCCTACAAGAATCCCTTTGTCAACTAAAAGTTTAGCCATTTTATAGGGTAAATCGATATCGTCATCGTTACTTTCAGGCATATCATGAACACGTTTTAATAAAACTGCAATATTATTTTTTTGCAATAAATCAGCAGTTTTATATGCTTTATATCCTCCTACAATTACTATTTTTTTTACACCGTTTAGTTTGCCAAAATTTACAGCATCAATAATTTGTTTTTCTTCATTTGCGTGAATAAATAATGTTTGAGTTCCATTGAAAATTCCTTTCATGGACTCAAGTACTACATTTTTTTCACTTGATGTATTTGTGGAATAGGTTCTTGCATTTGTAAAAAAGGCACTTATATCATCTACTTGTTTTTGATATTCCTTGTTTGGTTCCAATCCTCCTGGTTCTGCCCACCAACCTGATCTTTTTATTGTAGAAGGAAAACTGATGTGGATTCCATCATTTTCTTTTATTAACGCATCTTGCCAATTCCAGGCATCCAGTTGCACGATTGATGAAGTGCCAGAAATTGTTCCTCCTCGTGGTGCAATCTGAGCCATTAAAATCCCGTTTGGCCTAACAGCTTCAATTACTTTAGAATCTGCTGTATAGGCAATAATACTTCTAATATGAGGATTCATATTTCCAATTTCACTTTCATCGTCTGATGATTTTACGGCATCAATTTCTACTAAACCTAAAGTTGAATTTGGCGCAATAAATCCGGGATAAATGTGTTTTCCTGCGGCTTGAATGGTAATATCATACGCGCCATTTACCAGTTTTATTGCTGTTGCATCGGCAACGAGTGTTATTTTTCCGTCTTTAAACCCAACGGCACTGTTTTCAATTACCGTTCCATCGCCTAGATGTGCTGTGGCATTTAGTATCAAGAAAGATTTAGTTTGCTTATTTGCAGGTATTTGTTGCGCAGTTGTGGTTATTGATATACTTATAACTGCTAATAGTTTGAATATTTTTCTCATTTTTATTGTTCTAAAGTATCACAGTGATATTCTTTATTCTCTTTTTTCTTTGGCGCTTGCGTATTAGTTCCTTTGTTTTTTTCTTGTAACATTTGTCCAATCAAAATGGTTCTTTCTTTTGCAACAGCTACTCTTTGCGATTCATCTTTTTGAGTGTCAAAATAGACAACACCTTCAATTAACGTTTTTTCAGCTTTGGCATAAATCGATAATGGATTGTTGTTCCAAAGCACTATGTCTGCATCTTTTCCTACTTTGATACTTCCCACTTTATCATCGATATGCAATAATTTTGCTGGATTTAATGTCACAAATTTCCAAGCATCTTCCTCTGAAATATCACCGTATTTAACTGCTTTTGCTGCTTCCTGATTTAATCTTCTGGACATTTCAGCATCATCTGAATTGTAGGCAACGACAATACCTTGATTGTGCATTATTGCTCCATTGTAAGGAATGGCATCATTTACTTCAAATTTGTAAGCCCACCAATCTGAGAATGTTGAAGCGCCAACACCATGTTCTTTCATTTTATCGGCTACTTTGTATCCTTCTAGAATATGGGTGTAAGTATTAATTCTAAAATTAAAATTTTCGGCTACTTTCATTAACATCAATATTTCTGATTGAACATAAGAGTGACAAGTAATAAAACGCTCTTTATTTAAGATTTGGGCCAAAGTTTGCAATTCTAGGTCTACTCTAGGAGCTTTGTTTTTGTCTTTTTTAGCATTTTTATTATATGCTTTCCAGCTTTCGTCATATTCTTTGGCACGTTGAAAATAATCTGTAAAAACCTGTTCAACTCCCATTCTTGATTGTGGAAAACGAGTAGGGCTTACATTTCCCCAATTGGATTGTTTTACATTTTCGCCCAACGCAAATTTGATAAATTGGGGTGAATTTTTATATAACATTTCTTCTGGAGCTTGTCCCCATTTCCACTTAACAATCGCAGATCGACCGCCAATAGGATTTGCCGAACCGTGCAAAAGTTGCGAAGTAGTAACACCTCCGGCTAAGTCTCTGTAAATATTTACATCTTCGGAATTAATTACATCTTCAATAGTTACTTCGGCGCTTGAGTTGTGACCGCCTTCATTTACTCCATTAGAAATTGCAATATGAGAGTGTTCGTCGATGATTCCACTAGTTAAATGTTTTCCTTTTGCATCAATAATTGTGGCAGAAGCATCAGCTAAATTTTTTCCAATACTGGAAATTTTTCCATTTTTGATCAAAACATCTGTTTCTTGAAGAATACCTTCTTTTTCATTTGTCCAAACGGTAGCGTTTTTGAACAAAAGGGTTTGCTGTGCTGGTTTTTGAAGGTTTCCAAAAGCAATATTTGGATAGGTTACTGACATAACTGCATTTGGTTTTTCTGCTTTCGTAGTATCTTTTACGATTACAAACGGAGTTGTTTTTATGGCAGACCATAGTACTTCATCGCCATTGGCAAGAATAGCTTTACCAGAAATATTCTGCGTATTGTCTACATATCCATTTAACCTTGTATAACTACCATTAATAGTATCTTTAGATTTTACCAATGCAGTTATCCAGTTATTGGCTAGAGTAAGTTTAGAATTTACCTTTTTTGCATCTGCTGCAGTAATGTCTGATTTTGGTGTTGCAATTTCTCCATCAATTTTCCATTTATAAGAATCTGAACCTATTGTTAAGTCATAGTTGCCACGTATATCAATAGTGGAGATGTCATTTACTACAAATTTATTTCCCTGAACCCAGTTTTCGTATAATATAGTTTTTTCGTCAAATAGTTCACCTGAAGTAATTACAAAATTCGCAAAACAACCCGTTTTTAAACTTCCAATTTCGTTTTCCTTTCCAAGTATTGATGCCGGAATTGTTGTCAATGATTCTAATGCTTTGGTTTTGTCAAAACCATATTTTATAGCTTTTAAAAGATTAATTCTAAAATCTTCTACTTTTTTTAATTTATCTGTGGTCAAAGCAAAAACGATGTTGTTAGCGGACAACACTTTCAAGTTGGTGGGTGCTTGATTCCAAAATCGTAAATCGCTTAAATCAATCTGATCTGCCAAAAATGAATTCGATACATCGTACGCTTCTGGAAAGTTAATTGGAATAATGAATTTTGAATTCGTGTTTTTAATTTCTTCGATTCTTTCAAACTCATTTCCAGCGCCTTTTAAAACATAGTTTAGACCAAATTCTTTACCAATTTTAGACGCTCTCAAACTATTTAATTTGTCCTCAGTAGTAAAAATTTGCACTAATTTTTCATTGTTGATTAAGGCTTCCAATGATAAATCTTTGGTTTTTGAATTTCCATTTTTATACCAATTCATATCCAAATAGGTCTGGCGTAACAGTGCCATCATTCCCATCAAAGAACTCGGATAAGCCTGATTTGTTGTTGCGCTTCTGGTAAACCCAAAATGATTAGTTATTTTGTTGGACAATAACCGAACACTTTTATCGCTGTTGTTTAGGGCTATTAAAGTTCCTGTTCCACGGGCAATTCCGTCCTGAACGTGTGTTCCCACAACGCCAAAACCCGCTTTTAGAAATTCAGTCGCTTTTGTTTGGTCGTACTTAAAACTTTCGTAAGCATTGACTTCTGAGCGAATATTTTCATTCCAATAAAATCCTTCGCGTTTAGTATCGTAAACTGGAACGCCGCCCGAAGTTGTCGTATTTTTAGGTTTTTCAATTCCAAAATCGGTGTAAATATCTATAAACGAAGGATAAATAGACTTTCCTTCTAGGTTTATTGTTGTACAGTTTTTAGGGATTGAAATGTTGATTCCAGCAGCAATTACTTTTCCGTTTTGAATAAGTAAACTACCTTTTTCAACGATTTGTGTTGGAGTAACATAAATCTTGGCATTAGTGAACACGACATAATTGTTGTTTTTATTTTGGACACTTTCATTGTTTGGAAAATATTCTTGTGCATTAATGGTTGGGATAAAAATTCCCAAAATGAGGAGAAGAAGAATTCTGTTCATATATTTTTCTAATTAATTTAGGTGCTAATGTATAGAATGTATAACACTTTGTGTTAAAATTATCGTAATTTAACATTTGTTTTTTATGTTCGCTTATTTTCTAAAATGTTTATGCTCGAACAATCTTTTATTAAAAACTTTCCTATATTTATAAAATCAAATAAACAACTATGTTAGTAAAAGTTTTTGGAAGTGCTGTTTTTGGTGTAGAAGCCACCACAATTACTGTCGAAGTCAATATTGACAAAGGAATTGGGTATCATTTAGTTGGTTTGCCCGACAATGCCATAAAGGAAAGCAGTTACCGGATTGCTGCCGCGCTTAAAAATAATGGGTATGCAATGCCTGGCAAGAAAATCACCATCAATATGGCACCGGCCGATTTGCGTAAAGAAGGCTCGGCTTATGATTTGACACTTGCTATTGGAATTCTCGTGGCTTCCGCCCAAATTCAAGCAGATGAAATTGACAAATATGTAATTATGGGAGAACTTTCACTCGATGGAGGTTTGCAACCCATTCGTGGTGCTTTGCCTATTGCCATTAAAGCCAAAGAGGAGGGATTTAAAGGTTTTTTTCTTCCGAAGCAAAATGTGAAAGAAGCCGCAATTGTCGCTGGATTGGATGTTTACGGTGTTGAAAATGTACAGGAAGTGATTGATTTTCTGGAAGGTAAAGGCACTTTAGAACCCACAATAATAGATACTCGAGCTGAATTTTATAAAACATTAGACTTTCCAGAATTCGATTTTAGCGATGTGAAAGGGCAGGAGTCTATAAAAAGATGTATGGAAATTGCGGCAGCTGGCGGACATAATATTATTTTGATTGGGCCACCAGGAGCTGGAAAAACAATGCTTGCCAAGCGTTTGCCTAGTATTTTGCCTCCAATGACTTTGCGAGAAGCATTGGAAACTACCAAAATTCATAGTGTTGCCGGAAAATTAAAAGAAGTAGGTTTGATGAATCAGCGACCATTTAGAAGCCCACATCATACTATCTCGAATGTGGCTTTAGTAGGAGGAGGAAGCTATCCGCAACCGGGAGAAATTTCGATGGCGCACAACGGCGTTTTGTTTCTGGATGAATTGCCGGAATTCAAAAGAGATGTTCTCGAAGTGATGCGTCAGCCTTTGGAAGATAGAGAAGTAACCATTTCGAGAGCCAAGTTTACTGTGACTTATCCTTCGTCTTTTATGTTGGTGGCGAGTATGAATCCAAGTCCGAGTGGTTTTTTTAATGATCCCGATTCGCCGCAAACTTCTTCGCCACATGAAATGCAACGGTATTTAAGTAAAATTTCGGGACCTTTATTGGATAGAATCGACATTCACATAGAAGTGACGCCAGTGCCTTTTGAAAAACTCTCCGAAGATCAAAAAGCGGAAAGCAGTGTCGAAATTCGGAAACGTGTTACCGCTGCTCGCGAAATCCAAACGGAACGTTTTGTGCAAATGGAAAACATCCATTACAATGCTCAGATGAACACTAAACACATTCGCGAGTATTGCGCTCTTGATGATGTTTCGAAACAATTGTTGAAAACCGCAATGGAACGTTTGAATCTTTCGGCACGAGCTTACGACAGAATTCTTAAAGTAGCCCGAACTATCGCTGATTTAGAAGCAGCACCAAAAGTTATTTCCTCTCACATTGCTGAAGCGATTCAGTATAGAAGTTTGGATCGTGATGGGTGGCTGGGGTGATTCATTTAATATAAGGCTCCGCAAAGTCTCCGACTTTGAGGTAGTGATTTTCGGTTTCTAATTGATTTTGTTTTTGGATTGTTTGATTTCTATATCAATTACAGACTGATGAACACATCCGCAAAGCCGGAGACTTTGCGGAGCATGGAAACGAAGGTCTTTAGAAAGAAAATGGTGATTTATAGCCCCGATTGCAGTGGAAATCCTTTTCCTTTTTTTTCTTTAAAAAAGGAAAAGATTGTAACGTAAAGCGGGAAATAGGTTCTTAAGAAACGAAAATGTTTTGCTCCTAAAAAACAATAAAAATTAATTATCTATTAGAACGTCTATCATTATTCTGTTGTGGACGTCTTGGACCAAAGCTGTTATTACTGCTTTTTTTTGCAGTATCTGTTTTGGGTTGACGAGGAGTTGAATTGCGTTGTACTCTTCCTTGCCCTTGTTTTATGGGTTCCGTTGAAGCGTTTGGATCTGGCTCAAAACCTTTTATGTTTTCTTTTGGCAATTTTAAACCCACCAATTTTTCTATATCACGTAGAAAAACAGTTTCGTCTGGACTAAATAGCGAAATGGCTTCTCCACTGGCTCCAGCTCTTCCTGTACGGCCAATTCGGTGTACATAATCTTCAGGAATATTGGGCAATTCAAAATTGACAACGTGCGGCAATAATGGAATGTCTAAACCTCTAGCAGCAATATCGGTAGCTACTAAAGCGGTCAGGCTTCCGTTTTTGAAACTGGCTAAAGCTTTTGTCCGAGCGCCTTGACCTTTATTTCCGTGAATAGCTGCAGCTTTAATTCCGGCGCTAATCATACTTTCAGTCAGCTTGTTGGCACCTTGTTTGGTACGGGTAAAAACCAAAATCTGTTTCCAATTGCCTTCCGTAATCAGTTTTATAATCAGTTCTGTTTTTTTCTCTTTGGCACAAGGATATACTTTTTGGATAATGGCGTCTACGGTCGTATTTTCGGGTGTGGCTTCCACCTGAACCGGATGATGCAAAATGCCCATTGCCAGTTTCTTGATGTCTTTGGAGAACGTTGCCGAAAACATCAGGTTTTGCCTTTTGGATGGCAAAACTTTTAGGATGCGTTCAATATCTCGTAAAAATCCCATATCCAGCATTCGATCTGCTTCATCCAAAACCAGGATTTCAACCTTGGAAAGTGAGACCAAACCCTGATTTTGCAAATCGATTAATCGTCCTGGAGTTGCAACTAAAATATCGACACCTTGGCGCAATTGAGCTACTTGGGGATTTTGGTTTACACCTCCAAAAATTACGGTGCTGCGCAAATCGACAAATTCGCTATATTCTTTTATATTGGCCAATATTTGGGCTGCCAATTCTCTCGTTGGGGTTAGTATCAAAGCACGAATGGGTCTGTGGCTTAAATGTTTTCCAAGCGATAATAATTGTAAAATGGGCAAAGTGAAACCGGCTGTTTTTCCTGTTCCTGTTTGTGCCGATGCCAATACGTCTTTGCCTTCCAAGATGGGTGGAATTGCTTTTTTTTGTATTGGAGAAGGGGTTGTGTATCCTTTTTTGCTGATGGCTTTTAACAAAGCATCTGATAATCCTAATGAGTTGAATGACATAAATGGTGTTTATGAAGTAAACACTATTTATTTTGAGTGCTTCTTTTAATTTGGTGCAAAGGTACAGCAAATTTTATAGATGTGGTTTTGATTGCCTGATTTTGGTTCAAAAGTAGATTATTAAAGTACTTTTTCGTAAGCTCTTCTTGGACTTCCTCTAAAATGTACAATTCCACAAAAACTAAAACCAGATTTTTCAAAAATTTTCATCATTGCAAAGTTGTCGTGGTTTGTATCCACTTTTATGCTATATATGTCATTAATTTTTGCTAAATCTTCCACAAATTCAATCATTATTTTGGATAAATTTTTACCCAGATAATTTTCAGATAGTGCAAGTCGATGAATTACAACAAATTCTGAATTGGTCAACCATTTTCCGTCGATTTTTGAATATTCAGGCTCATAATTGACAACAACGGCGCAATAACTAATGATATTTTCCGCCTCAGTTAAAACGTATGCATATTCCTTTTCAATATCATTTTTGACCACCTCGGGGTTGGGATAACCGTCTTGCCATTGATTGCTGCCTTCATTTTTTCTCCTAACGATAGCGTGTTGTAATATATCCCATATTTCGGGAATATCTTTGATATTGGCTTTTTTGAAGTTATAATTCATTTCAGGAAGTATTGAATTTTAGGTTTTAGGCCGGAGACCTTTTATCACATCCTCAAAGTCGGAGACTTTGCGGAGCATTAATTCATCTTGAAAATTTTAGAGTATAGTTTGAATTGGAATGGGCACGGATTATAAATTCGCGCTATTGGGTTGATTATTTGCAAAGATTTTGGTTGTTTGGTTTTTGTTCAACCGTTTTTATCAAAGAGATTAGTAATTTTTCAAGTACTTCAAGTTTTTGATTTTGAAATAATGTTGTTCCAATAGTATAAATATTTTCGTTTTTTACAATCGAAATAAACACACTTTTTGTTGCATCAACATCATCATTTTTACTTTTATTTTTTGGTAAATCAAAATGCCAAAATAGAGCTTTTTTGGAATTTTCTAAATCAACTGGGAAAATAGCTAAATCAACTTTCTTTTCAAAAATGGATGAGTAATAATTGCCTTCTTTTAAAACATATGTGGCAAGAATTGCTATTTCATCGTTTCCATTTTCATTATTATCCTTTTTTTTATTTATTAAAGTTTGGATTATAATGTTACCATTCAAAACAAGTACTTTAGGATTTTCAGTTTTATCTATATTTCCTTTAACTTTAATGCTTAAGTATTCTTTGTCTATTTTATTTAAGATAAAATTTGTTGAATCTTTGCATTTTATTACTTCTTGGGAAAATGTTAAAACAGGAATGATTAAAAGAAGTCCTTTTAATATTTTCATTATAATGATTTATTTATAGTTAGTGTTTTTGTGTAGTAAATAGTTCTGTTAGAAGGTTCACTGAACACTCAAAATAGCATACTGACTACTCTCTAATCCAACTCCGCAAAAGTATCACCTTTATTAATGTCCCCTGATTTAAAACCACGATTGAACCAATACATTCTTTGCTCGGAAGTTCCGTGGGTAAAGGAATCAGGAACCACTTGTCCTTGCATTTTTTTCTGGATGGCATCGTCACCAACTGCGTTTGCTGCGCTTAACGCTTCTTCTATGTCGCCAGGATCAAGAACTGCATTCTGTTTTTCGTTGTAATGTGTCCAAAGTCCGGCATAGAAATCGGCTTGTAATTCTAGAGCAACAGATAATTTATTGGCTTCAGCTTCACTTTTTCCTTCTTGTGCTTGGCGCATTTTTTCAGAAGTTCCCAAAATGGTCTGAATGTGATGTCCAAATTCGTGTGCCAAAACGTAAGCTACCGCAAAATCGCCACCTTCAGCACCAAATTTTGTTCTTAATTCTTCAAAAAACGCCATATCCATATAGATTTTTTTATCTCCCGGACAATAAAAAGGACCAGAAGCGGAACTAGCTCCGCCACAAACCGTCTGCACCTGACCACTGAATAAAACCAATTGTGGCGCTTCGAAAGTCAGATTGTTTTCTTCGAATATTTTAGTCCAGATGTCTTCATTGTCGGCCATAAGGGTTTTTACAAATTCACCTTCTTTTATTTCTTCAGGCGTTAAAGCTCTTTCCTCAGTTGGTGCTGCTTGTCCTTGGGTTTGTTCCAGAATATTGCCAATCATTTGACCGTTTTCACCTCCAAAAGCATTTAATAACAAGATTACGATTCCTATTACTCCGCCGCCTATAAGTGTTTTCCCGCCACCTGACATTCCTCTTCTATCGTCAACATTATCGCTTTGTCTTCGTCCTATCCACTTCATAATTTAAGAGTTTAATTAAAAAAATAAATATTTTGGGCTTTAATTTTCTGTTCCTGATATTTCATCGATTTCACTTGTTTCATCAAATCCAATGATACTTTTGTAAATCACATAATTCATCGAATAAACAAATGGATAAGAGAAAAAGATTCCGATACAAAGACCTAAAATACCGATAAAACTGCCAATGGCCGCAACAATTACTAATCCTAAAAGGACTAACGGTTGTTTTGAAACTAGTAAAATACTATATTTTATAGCTTGTGCAGCATTCAAATTTGCAAAAACAATCAAAGGAATTGTCAAAAAGGTTAGAAATGAAATCAACATTGTAGTTACAGTTCCGACAAAACTCAATCCTGCCGATTCTAGAAGCAGCGCCAACGATGTGCTTAGTAATCCAATTAAAATTACAGATAAAAAAATATTAAAAATGTAAGGGAATTTATAATAGGAAAACATATTTGAAACGTGAAATTCTTCCCCTTTTTCGCCGCAATCGGCCATTTTTAGAAATCCCGCCATAAATGGACTTATGAAAGCTGAAAACACGATTAAACCTGCATTGAGTGGTATAGCAATGTCTAAAGGCATAACTTTTAAGGTCGAAAGTTGTTTCATTTTGTTGCCAAATTCTTCAAAATTCTCTATTCCAATATAGGAAATAACGCCAGACATTAACACTATACCAATTATTATTGAAAAAACTAAAAGCATCAGACCGGCATACAACGCTATTTTTTTATAATTTTCGAAGGCACTTTCGAAAACAGTACCAAAATCAAGTTCGTATCCTTTGGCACAAATTGATTCGATTTGATCTTTTTTAGTTTTAATGTTTTGCATTTTTTTTAGTTTTTGATTAATTATTTGTTTTAAATTTTAAAATAGACTTCTTCAAAAGGAATTCTAAATCGTTCGTTAAAAACGCCTTGTTCATCCCGAATTCCGCAAGCAATAATCATATTGATTTCGCAAGATGATGGCAAACTTAATACTTTTTTTACCATAAGCGAATCAAAACCTTCCATCGGACAGGTATCATAATTTACAGCCGCCATACTTATCATAAAGTTTTGTGCGGCAAGTCCAGCACTTTTGTGGGCCACAATCCGAATATCACTAAGTCGAGCCTGACGGTAAATGGGTCTGAAAATGCCAATGATTTGAAAGGCAAGAAATTTTATCATCCCAAATATCCCAAGAAAATCAAAGTAAATGGAAGGAACAATTTTTTTGTAATAATTCATTGCAAATTGCTCTCTTTTGGAATATTCTTCTTCGGATTTTTTTCCAAATTTAGATTTCAAAAAGTCAATATTGGATTGTGCTCTCTGCCGCCACAAATCTTTCCGGACGACAACAACCACCATTTGCTTTGCTGTTTTTGCAGCTAATTGGTCAAAACTGGCAGTTGTGATTTTTTTTAGAATATTCGGAGATACGATATGGTAGAATTCCCAAAGTTGCATATTGCTGCTGGTGGCTGCTAAGGTTGCCAATTGAATGCATTCCGCTACTTTTTGTTCATCGATAGGATCTGTTTTATAAATACGAACAGACCGTCGGTATTTTATGGCCTCACTTACCGTTTTTTCATTGGTTACAGCCATTTTAATAATTTTTTAACGGTGGCCAATTTATCTTTATAAGGCGCATAACGAAGCGGTAAATCTATTAAATTTGATTTTTTCACAATACTTTTTTTATGAGAAAAAGTATCAAAACTCAAAATTCCGTGATAGGCTCCAATGCCACTATGACCCACACCACCGAAAGGCAATCTGTTATTCAAAATATGAATGATTGTATCATTGACACAGCCACCACCGAACGAATATTTTTGAATCATATTTTTTGAAAAAACTTTATTTTCAGTAAAAATATAAAAGGCTAAAGGTTTTTCGTATTTCGAAATCACGGCCTCAATGTCGGTTTCTTTTTCATAGGTAAGTATAGGCAAAATTGGACCAAATATTTCGTCCTTCATCAATTCAGTATCTAATGAAGTTTCTTCAATGAGAGTAGGAGCGACGTAACAATTTTTGAGGTCGGATTGGCCGCCAAAAATCACTTTTTTAAGATCAATCATACTGATTAATCGCTGGCAATTTTTAGTATTTACTATTCTGGCAAAATCGGGAGAATCAGCAGGGTTTTCGCCGTAAGCTTTGGTGATTTCTTCTTTCAAGTAGTCAACAAAATGGCTTTTCATGTCTTTTTGAATCAGAATATAATCGGGTGCAATGCACGTTTGTCCAGCATTTATAAATTTCCCCCAAACGATTCTTTTTGCGGCAAGTTTCAAATTCGCAGTTTCATCAATAATGCAAGGACTTTTTCCGCCTAATTCTAATGTTGTTGGAGTCAAATTTTCGGCAGCGGCTTTTGCTACAATTTTTCCAACGGCAGCACTTCCAGTAAAAAAGATATAATCCCAACGTTCTGATAATAATTTTTGTGAAACTTCAATACCGCCTTCCACAACCGATACTTCGTTTTTATGGAAAACTTTAGCTATTATTTTCGCAATGATTTCGGAAGTTTTGGGTGTGAGTTCTGAGGGTTTTAAAACCACCTGATTTCCTGCGGCAAAAGCCGAAATTAAAGGGCAAAGTGCCAATTGAAAAGGATAATTCCAAGGTGAAATAATCAAAACTCTTCCGTAAGGTTCTTTATAAATGTAATCTTTGGACGGAAAATTCAATAGTGATGGAAAAACTCTTCTGGGTTTAGACCATTTATTGAGGTTTTTGATGGTGTCTTTTAATTCTGAAATCACATAATTTGTTTCTGAGAGAACAGCCTCGAACGCAGGCTTTTTGAAATCAAAATATAAGGCATCGACAATTTCGTTTTCGTGCAGAATGATTTCATTCAATAATTTAGTCAGGACTTCTTTTCTGAAATTGATGTTGGTTTTGTATTCCATAATTCAAGACTTAAATGAAGTCCTAAAGATACATTTTTTTCAAATTAAATGGCATTCCAAATTACATCATTTGGTACAGAAGCTATAATTTCTAAATTTTCTTTGGAAACGGGATGAACAAAAAACAATTTTCGAGCGTGAAGATGGATGCCTCCATCGGGATTAGAGCGGTCAAATCCGTATTTCAAATCGCCTTTTATGGAGCAACCAATAGCAGAAAGCTGAGCGCGTATTTGATGATGCCGTCCAGTGTGAAGATTGATTTCCAGAGCAAAATAATTGTTCAATTCTTTGATGATTTTATAGTCTAAACTAGCCAATTTGCTATCGGGAACTTCTTTTATATGCGCTTTTGAAGTATTGTTTTTTTCGTTTCTTTTGAGGTAATGAACGAGTTTGTCTTCGGCTTTTTCAGGTTTATTTTTTACAATTGCCCAATAAGTTTTCTGAGTTTCGCGATTGCTGAATAATTCATTCATTCGAGACAAAGCCTTGCTGGTTCTGGCAAAAACGACAATTCCGGTAGTTGGTCTGTCCAATCTGTGAACGACTCCCAAGAAAACTTCGCCTGGTTTATTATATTTGTCTTTGATATATTCCTTGACCACTTCGGATAATGGTTTGTCGCCCGTTTTGTCCCCTTGCACAATATCGCCCACACGCTTATTGACTACAATAATATGATTGTCTTCGTGCAGAATTTGGAGATTATTTTTATCAGAAAGTATTTTCATCAAGTATAGACTTCTTTATTTAGTTACAAAAACAGAAGTTTTGTAGTTGCTTTGACTTAAAGTCATTTTATCCAGGTATTTTTTTGAAATTTCTTTTTGTTCTTTCGTTTGAATCACAAAAATTAAGGGTTTATTTTGCGCTAGAACAGAATCCAATTGTATTACAGTTTTTACAACTTGAGCCTTGCCATTGCTGTAAAATTGCCCCGAATAATTTTTTGATTTCCAATAATAAATCGGTATTTCTTTATTTTCGGTAGTGACTTTTAAATTTTCAAAAAGATATTTATCCGAATTCAATTTATAATCTAATTTTCCTGTGGCAAATAGCGCAAAATAGGCAATAAAAACAACCGCTGGAAAAAATAAAGCCACGTTTATCAGCAGTTTTTTTCGAGTAAATTCATCCCAGTAATACACCACTAAAAACATAATTGGCATTGCTGATGGTAGTAAATAGGTATGCAAAATATTGCTTGAAACAGTAAAAAATATCGGTGTCCAAAAAGCCCAAGCTATCAAGAACGAAACCCAATTGTTTTTTAAAATGGTGGATTTGTTTTTCCATAATTTATACAAAACAACAAGAATCCATGGAAACATAAATGCAATCATAAGTAACCAAATCATTCCTTTGGGCTGAGAGTGACCGCTGCCATATAAATCGCCTTTCCAACCAGGTTCTATGAATCGTTTGTAATGTTCGCCAACTATAAAATAATCAAGAAAACCTGGTGATTGTTGCTCACAGAAATAATACCAAGGAAGACCGATTATACTTGTAATTAGTATTCCAGGAATAATTGAAAATTTAGAAAAAACGTCTTTAAATCGTTGCAAATCTAGACAGCACCACAAAAATAGAGGAGGAAATGTAAGCACAGTAATTAGTGGTCCTTTGGCTAGAAATCCAAATCCTAGAGCGATAAAAAACACGTAATTCCAATAGGTTTTTGTTTCGCTTTGCATTGTTTTCCAAAACGAAATCATCATTATGGTAATACAAAATTCAAGAGAAGTATCGGTTGAAACAACTCCTGTATGTATCAGAAATTCAGGCATTGTTAGTAAAATAAAACCCGGAAGATAAAAAGAATATCCCTCCTTTTTAACCATTTTTCCAGCAATGATAATTAGGATGACATTTAATAAAAAAGATGGAAATCTTGCGGCAAATTCATTTACACCAAACACTTCAAAACTACCCGCTGACAGCCAGGTTGATAAAGGTGGTTTTGCCCAAAACGGAACGCCATAATCTATTTGCAAAACAACCCATTGTTTTGTTTCCTGCATAATTCGGGCAATTTCGGCATAACGTGATTCCGTTTTGTCTAATAAAGGAATTGTTATGGTCAGTAATAATCTAAAAAGTAGGATGATAATTACCGAAACAGAAAGTATTTTGGAATGGTTTTTTAGCTTTTCTGAAATCATTTAGTGTAGCTTTGGATTAGATAATTGCTGCTCAAGTTTTTTGTATTCACATCTGATTTTATACAAATCAAACCAAAGTTTCAATCCGTAGCTCAGTTTTACTTTAGAATCTCCTTTTTCGACCCATAATTTTAGTGGAATTTCAAGCATTTTTTGGATTGCTTTTTCTCTTCCGAAAAGGAGAATCATTCGGTAGAATAGTTCTACATCGAATAGCCATCTAGAGATAAATTCTTTTTCAAACAATTGTTCCGAAATAGCTCTGGTAAAAAGTTTACTGCCGCATTGAGTATCATAAACCTTAATATCCAGAATGTTTGAAATGAATGTGGCCACAACTCTTCCTATCAAAAATCGGCTATTTTCACGTTCGATTACAGAACCAATTTTTCGAATTCGAGATCCAAAACAAAATATGATTTCTCCTTTTAAGTAATTCCTAAGATCGATAAACTCTTCTAAGGTTGTTGCTAAATCGGCATCGAGGTAGCCTATATATTGATGTTGGAAATGGGTATTGCAATACTTAATTCCGGCCCGAACTGCTTCGGCTTTACCTGAGTTTTTTTCGAGTGAAAGTATGTGAATTTGAGTTTCGTTTTTTGCTTTTAAAACATTTAAAACTCCAAGAGTATTATCTTTAGAACCATCGTTTACAAAACAAATCAATACCTCTGGATTGTTATTCAAAAAATTAGAATATTCACTATTTGAAATTCCTTTTTCCTCATTATAACAGGGAATAACAATGGTAGTATTGAAAAATGTTGACATAGAAAATGGTTTTTTTAAATAGGAATTTGAAATAAAAGCTATTTTTTAATACTGCTCTTTTTCATTTGGAAAATCACAAGACTTTACATCGGCCACATATTGCCCAATGGCAGTGGTCATTCCTTCATATAAATTCATATAGCGACGCAAAAATCGTGGGCTAAATTCATTATTCATTCCCAACATATCGTGAATTACCAAAACTTGGCCATCAACGCCACCACCAGCACCAATTCCTATTACTGGAATCGAAATGCTTTTTGCTACTTTTTCAGCTAAATCAGCTGGGACTTTTTCGATAACTACAGCAAAACAGCCTAGTTTTTCCAGGAGTTTAGCATCTTCCATCAGTTTTTCGGCTTCTTGTTCTTCTTTGGCACGAACTGTATAGGTTCCGAATTTATATATTGATTGTGGGGTTAAACCCAAATGTCCCATTACAGGAATTCCTGCGTTCAATATTCGTTTAATAGATTCTTTGATTTCGCTTCCGCCTTCTAGTTTTACGGCATGTCCGCCACTTTCTTTCATAATTCTGATAGCAGACCGCAAGGCTTCTTTTGGGTCGGATTGATAACTTCCAAAAGGCAAATCAACTACAATCAAAGCTCTTGTGATAGCGCGCACAACGCTTGAAGCATGATAAATCATTTGGTCTAAAGTAATAGGTAAAGTCGTTTCGTGACCCGCCATTACATTCGAAGCAGAATCTCCAACCAATATTACGTCGACACCAGCAGCATCAACAATTTTTGCCATTGTAAAATCGTAAGCTGTAAGCATGGAGATTTTTTGACCATCGCCTTTCATTTCTATTAATGACTTTGTGGTAATTCTTTTGTAATCTTTTTTTGCTACAGACATTTTGATTTAGGAATTTTATTAGAGTGCAAAATTAATCAAATTAAACATAAATCTGACAATCAAAAAATCTTTATAAAATCTTTATGTTATAAGGAGTTATATTATAAAATACTTATGGCATATCCTTTAACTTTGCATTGTCAATAAGGAATTCTTATGAAAACTATCTTAAGTCGTATAAAGTTAAAAAATCAATATTTAATTTGTGTCGTATCAGTAGGTATTGTCGCCTCTTTGTGTTTGTTTACAAGGAGTTTTTTAGACTACAAAGTTGTTGGCTACATCCTCTTGGTAGTTGTTTCTTTGTTGGCAATGTCTTTAGATATTCTTCCAGTATTATTGAGTGCTGTTTTGAGCGCATTAATCCTAAATTTCTTCTTCATTCAACCTTATTATACTTTTCATATTTATAGTGCAGAAGATGCGTTATTGCTGATTTTGTTTTTCATTATTGCTCTCATCAATGGGGTTCTCACGCATAAAATCAGGAAAGCAGAAAAAAGATTACAGATAAAAGAAGTCCGAGTTAATACCATGAAATTGTACAATGCTTTGCTGGATTCGTTATCACACGAATTACGCACGCCAATTTCTGCCATTATGGGCGCCATTGATACAATTCAAAGTGAAACCATCAGTATTTCTGAAGAAAATAAAGGGGAATTATATTTAGAAATTGAGAAAGCGTCTTTACGATTAAATCATCAGGTGGAGAATTTGTTGAATATGTCCAGATTGGAATCAGGAGTAATTCAGCCCAAAATGGATTGGTGTGATTTAAAAGAATTAGTTTATAATGTATTGAATCATTTGAAAGAAGATTTGCAGTTTCACAAAGTTGTGGTTGCTGTTGATGATACTTTGCCGCTTTTCAAATTGGATTATGGTTTGACGGAGCAAATTATTTATAATTTAATATTTAACGCTTCTCAATACACGCCAAAAGGAGCAAAAATTGAAGTAAAAGTGGAATACAAACCTGATGTGGAATTTGAATACAATCCGAAAGAAATTATGCCTTGTGTGATCAGCATTGCCGATGACGGTAATGGTTTTCCTGAAGATGAAATTGATAAAGTATTTGATAAATTTTACAGATTACAAAATTCAAAAACGGGTGGAACAGGATTAGGATTGTCCATCGTAAAAGGATTTGTAGAAGCACAAAACGGCACAATAACATTAGAAAACAGGGAGGAAGGCGGTTCCGTTTTTACCATAGAATTTCCAGCATTAGTTATGAATACTAAAGAAATTTCAAATGAATAATCAAGCGGAAATATTAGTCATTGACGATGAAGTTCAAATCCGAAAATTGCTTGAAATCACTTTAGACTCCAATAGGTATAAGACTTTTTTTGCTGTAAATGCCAAAGAAGGACTATTAGCAGCTGCCAATCATCAGCCCGATTTGATTATTTTGGATTTGGGCTTACCTGACGAAGATGGGCAAGTCGTTTTGAAACGATTGAGAGAATGGTATAAAAATCCTATCATTATTTTAACGGTGAAAAATTCCGAAGAAGAAATTGTCAACGCCTTGGACAGTGGTGCGAATGATTATTTGACAAAACCTTTCCGTACCCAAGAATTGTTGGCGAGGATTCGTACTGCTTTACGAAATTTAGTTCAAAAGGATAATGAACCGATAATCCAATTTGGAAATGTTTCGATTGATTTTACTTCGAGAGTCGTGAAATTAAATGACGAAATTTTAAAACTTACCGCCACTGAATATAATTTGCTTTCCATTTTAGTCAAGAATGAAGGCAGAGTCTTAACGCATCACTATTTGCTGAAAGAAGTTTGGGGTAACAGTTATTCCGAACAAACGCAATACTTACGGGTTTTCGTTGCGCAACTTCGCAAAAAAATTGAAGATGATCCCAACCGACCAAAATTTATCATCACAGAATCAGGTGTGGGTTATCGCTTCAATACCAGCTAAAAAATAGCCAATTTTTTAAAAACTAATTTCAATTGTAATGTACAAAATCATTGCGAAGAGGATTTCTATGTCTAAAAATTAATATCAAAATTTAAAATAAAATGAATAAATCAACCCTTCAAAAAGTTAGTGCGGCTTCGCTCTTGGTCGCCTTGGGAATTATATACGGCGACATTGGAACGAGTCCGTTATATGTTATGAAAGCCATTATTGGCGAAAGAGAAATATCCGAATTGTTAGTCTATGGAGGGATTTCATGTATTTTCTGGACGCTAACTTTTCAAACGACATTCAAATATATTTTGTTGACACTTTCAGCGGATAATCACGGCGAAGGCGGTGTTTTTTCGCTCTACGCATTAGTAAAACGATTTGGTAAAGGAAAATTGGTTATTCCAACCATTCTTGGTGCCACGACACTTTTGGCAGACGGAATTATAACACCACCCATTTCTGTAGCTTCTGCTGTGGAAGGTTTGGCGGCTGTCTTTCCTGAAATTCCAATACTGCCTATCGTGATTACTATTTTATCGGCGTTGTTCTTTTTTCAACGATTTGGAACACAAAAAGTAGGTTTCTTTTTTGGACCTGCAATGGTAGTTTGGTTCTCGATGCTTTTTATATTAGGATTCGTCCAAATATTGGAACATCCAGCCATTCTAAAAGCCTTGAATCCAGTTTATGCCTATGAATTATTAGTCGTATATCCGCAAGGTTTTTGGTTATTGGGAGCCGTATTTTTGTGCACAACTGGGGCAGAGGCTTTGTATTCTGACTTAGGACATTGCGGAAAAAACAATATTAGAATTACTTGGATTTTTGTCAAAATTGCTTTAGTTGTGAACTATTTAGGGCAAGCTTCTTGGCTGATGACGCAAGGAAATACATTTCTCGAAGGGAGAAATCCTTTTTATACCATTATGCCGCAATGGTTTTTACTCTCGGGAGTAATTATTGCCACTTTTGCTGCAATTATTGCATCTCAAGCCTTGATAAGCGGCTCTTACACCTTGATAAACGAAGCGATGTCGCTTAATTTTTGGCCAAGGGTGACGATGCGAAATCCAACTAATTTGAAAGGACAGATCTACATTCCTTCGGTAAATACCATTCTTTGGATAGGATGTATTTTGATGATTTTGTATTTCAAAAATTCTTCGAATATGGAAGCCGCTTATGGGTTTTCTATCACAATTGCTATGTTGATGACGACTGTTTTGTTGAATTATTATCTGATTTACATTCGGAAAATGAACCGAATTTTAATCACCTTGATTATAAGCATTTTTGTTGTTATTGAAATTGCTTTTTTTATTGCCAATATTGTAAAAATAAAAGAACGTTGGATGTTCTTGTTCTTCGAGCTTTTTATTTTCTTGACGATGTACGCTTGGTTTTTTGCTAGAAAAATAAATAATAGGTTTTTGAAGTTTACTAATTTGGCAGAACACACCCAACAACTTCAGGAATTGAGTACTGATGATAGCATTCCTAAATATGCCACACATTTAATTTACCTGTCAAAAGCAGATAAAAATTATGAGGTGGAAGAAAAAATTCTGAAATCTATTTTCTCCAAAAAGCCAAAAAGAGCCGATGTTTACTGGTTTTTTCACATCAATAGAACCAATGAACCTTTTACACTGAATTATGAAGTAATCGAATTATTAGACGATAAAGTAATTAAAATCATCTTGAATATTGGTTTTAGAATCCAGCCCAAAGTGGAATTGTATTTCAAGAAGATTGTACAAAATTTGGTAAAAGACAAAGAATTAAGTTTGCACATTCGTCCAGATGGCTCTACAAAATACAATTCAGAACCCGATTTTAAATTCATTATTTTGGAAAAATTCTTGTCGGTTGAAAATGAGTTTACGATTAAAGACAGCCTGCTTTTGAATTCTTATTATATGCTTAAAAACTGCTCTCTTTCGGATACAAGAGCATTTGGATTGGACAAAAGTGATGTAGAAATCGAAGAAGTGCCGTTTGTTTATCAGCCGATTGTTAACTTGGAATTGGAAAGGAAATAGGTTTAAGTAATCAGTCGCAGTTTGCAGTATAGTAAGAATTTAAAACTGTAAACTGCGACAAAATATTTTATAAAAGTCAGTCTGCTGAAGGTAGTTATTTTTTTTTGACAAAATTATTATCAAGCAAAAACGCCATTATAATTCCAAGCGTATAATAACCCAAATCACTCCAGAGAAAACCTTGTCCCAAGACATAATGTCCAAATGTGGTTCGTCTAATTTCCAACATCCATTCAGCGTCATAAAGTTGGAGAAACTCGATGGCAAAGCAAATAAGCAAAGCAAGCATTGCTGTTTTTTTGATATTGATATTGACAAAAAGCATTCGCATTCCAAAATAAATCATTACAGCATAAAGGGTGTCACCAAAAAACGTTGGAACTCCTTCCATTTTTCTGGAAGTTATGCCAAGTGCAATTACAATTAGTATTAAAATAAAGTATCGTATCCGACTGTTTTTTAGCATAATAAATTTCAAATTAAATCAATGAAATAATAGCCCATAATGTCGAAACTGAGATGATAATCCAAATTACAATACCTTGCACTAGAGGTTTATAACCCACAGAAACCAATACTTTTCGAGACAAACCGCATCCAATTAGAAACAGCGTCAGGGTCAAAGTGGCTTTCGCAAAACCAATGATGTAATGGCTATAATTTTGAACTAATGGAATATACGTATTGGCAATCATTGCCAAAATAAACAGTCCGATGAAATAAGGAATTTTGATTTTGGTTTCTTTATTTTTGAAAATAAAGGTCGATAAAAGCGCAATGGGAATAATCCATAAAGCTCTGGCTAATTTTACGGTTGTGGCCACTTCCAGAGCATGAGCCCCATATTTTCCGGCTGCTCCGACCACCGAGCTCGTATCGTGAATAGCGATGGCGCACCACAAACCAAATTGGGTTTCGGATAAATTCAGGTAGTGACCAATAAATGGAAAAATAACTAAAGCCACCGAATTCAAAATAAAAATAGTTCCCAAAGCCACTGAAATTTGTTTTTCATTGGCTTTAATAACAGGCGAAATTGCAGCAATAGCACTTCCGCCACAAATAGCGGTTCCTGTGGAAATTAGAAAGGATATTTTTTCTTCTATTTTTAATATTTTACCCAAGAAAATCCCGATTAAGATAGTTCCAATAATTGAAACTATTGTGAGTATGAAACCTTCTTTTCCCGCTTGTAAAGCGCTATTTACATTCATCCCAAAGCCTAATCCAACGACTGAAACCTGCAATAAAATATGGGTTGCTTTGTGATTTAAGTTCAAATAGGGGTGACCAATAAATTGGGCAATTATCAATCCCATCAGCAATGCGATTGGCGGTGAAATTAAGGGTGACAAGCATAAAACTACAAAAAACATAAAGATTACTTCCCGAGTGGTGATGGTTTTATCGAGTATGCTTTTTTTTATTGGATTTTCATCAGGAGCCGTCGTTTTCATTCTGATTTTATTTTAAGATTGCAAATGACAGCAATATTCTGTTACTAAAGAAATTGTATTTTTCAAAAAATAGTTTATTTGTGATTTTTTTGAATTATTCTCTAACAATCTGCCATATTTACGGCGACTGCCAATCCACCTTCGGAAGTTTCTTTGTATTTGTTGTTCATATCTTTGGCAGTTTGCCACATCGTATCAATCACTTTATCTAATGGTACTTTGGCATTTTTCGGGTCGGTTTCTAAGGCTAATTCTGCCGCATTTATGGCTTTAATTGCTCCCATTGTATTTCTTTCGATACAGGGAATTTGAACCAAACCACCCACGGGATCACAAGTCAATCCGAGATGATGTTCCATAGCGATTTCGGCTGCCATTAAAACTTGGGCTGGAGTTCCGCCCATTAATTCACATAAAGCTGCAGCTGCCATGGCTGAGGAAACTCCAATTTCTGCCTGACAACCTCCCATTGCTGCGGAAATAGTGGAGCCTTTTTTGAAAATACTGCCAATTTCTCCGGCAACCATCAGGAATTGTTTGATTTCTTTTTCGCCTGCATTGTGATTTTCGATGACCAAATAATACATCAAAACGGCTGGAATTACACCAGCACTTCCGTTTGTCGGTGCGGTTACGACACGGCCTAAAGCCGCGTTGACTTCATTGACTGCCAAGGCAAAACAGGAAACCCATTTCAGGATTTGTCTGAATTTCACTTCTGTCAATCGAATTTGTTCCAACCACGTTTGTGGGCAATCATAGTTGGCTAAACCAATGAGATGTTGGTGCATATCAAATGCTCTTCTGCGCACATTTAATCCACCTGGAAGAATCCCTTCGGAATGGCAACCGATGTACATACATTCGAGCATAGTGTTCCAAATGCGCATTAATTCGTGATGAATTTCGGCTTCGGAACGCATTGATTTTTCATTTTCGTAAACAATCTCCGAAATGCTTTTGTTTTGTTCTAAAGTATAGTTTAATAATTCATCGGCATTTTGAATGGGGAACGGAAAAGCACATTTTATTTGAATTTTCTTTTTGGCATTGACCCGTTCTTCAACCACAACAAATCCGCCACCGATGGAGTAGTAGGTCGAAGAATATTCAGTTGTATCAAGCAGACTTGCCGTAAAAGTCAATCCATTGGCATGAAAAGGAAGGAAGTTTTTATTGAAAATGATGTCTTCATCAAAGCAAAAGGGAATTTCTATTTCATTGCCTAAGAGAAGCATTTTTTTGGCTTTAATTTCAGCAATAATTTTGGCTATATTTTCAACAGGAATATATTCGGGATCCTGACCGCTTAAACCCAGCATTATGGCTAAATCAGTGGCGTGACCTTTGCCCGTTAAGGAAAGCGAACCGTACAAATCTACTTTTATAGAAAGTGTTTGTCCAAATTTATTATTGGCTCGCAATTCTCCTATAAAACGTTCGGCAGCGCGCCAAGGTCCAAGTGTATGTGAACTAGATGGACCGACACCAATTTTTAGCATATCAAAAACCGAAATACATTCTTCCATAAGTGACAATTTATAGAACAAATATAGAAGTTTGAGTGCTATAATTTACGTTACATTTTTTATATTTAAATATTATTAATTAAAAGATTTCGTCAGATGGAATTCTAAGGAATAAATTCTTCGGCTTTTAATGCCGACAAAATTATACCAACAATCATTAAATTTAAAGTTCTAACTAAACAATTTATATTTATTTGATAATAAATAGAACTGCTTTACTATTTTTAAAAATTGAATTTTTAAATTATAAAAATGTTATTTCAAAACTTTATAAATTCAATTTGTTTTATATATTTGAAAAAGCAAAATATTTCGCATCATAAGTAAAATAATGTTGCATAATTTACAATATTTTTACAGATAACGATAAAATTCACAAAATGGCATTATCAGGTTTATTTAGAAAAAAAACAGTTCAGGATATTTTAAAACAAGTTGAAAAAAACGAATCTGATGGTCATAACGCATTAGGAAAACACCTGACAGCCAGAGATTTAACTGCTTTTGGTATTGCTGCAATTGTTGGTGCAGGGATTTTTAGCACCATAGGAAAAGCCAGTGCCGATGGAGGTCCAGCAGTAATCTTTCTTTTTTTGTTTACCGCCATTGCCTGTAGTTTTGCCGCTTTTGCTTATGCAGAATTTGCTTCTATGGTTCCGGTTTCGGGAAGTGCTTATACCTATTCTTATGTAGCTTTCGGCGAAATTATTGCTTGGATTATTGGCTGGGCTTTGATAATGGAATACGCTATTGGTAATATAACGGTCGCCATTTCGTGGAGTGATTATTTTACAGGGTTACTTGAAAGTGGAGGAATTCAACTACCACAATGGGTTCAAATGGATTATTTAACGGCTTCGAATGGATTTAAAGATGCCACAGCTTTAATGCAAGGTGGAAAATCTTTCGAAAATTTAAGTTCAGGATTACAAACGGCATACACGGCTTGGACGACTTCGCCAGTACTTGGTTCTTTCCATTTTGTTGCTGATTTACCTGCGTTGCTAATTATTATTCTGATTACGGCTTTGGTGTATCGCGGAATGAAAGAATCCAGAAATGCCAGTAATTTGATGGTAGTAATTAAGGTTTGTATTGTCCTCTTGGTGATTGCTGTTGGTGTTTTTTATGTTGACACAGCCAATTGGCACCCGTTTGCACCGAATGGAGCGAGTGGGGTTTTAAAAGGAGTTTCAGCGGTTTTCTTTGCCTACATTGGTTTTGATGCTATTTCTACCACAGCAGAAGAGTGCAAAGATCCACAGCGCGATTTGCCAAAAGGAATGATGTGGGCCATTATTATTTGCACCATTTTATACATTGCCATAGCTTTGGTTTTGACAGGAATGGTGAGTTACAGCGAATTAAATGTGGGTGATCCTTTAGCTTTTGTATTCGATAAATTGAATTTAAAATGGATGTCAGGAATTATCGCCGTGAGTGCCGTTATAGCAATGGCGAGTGTTTTACTGGTTTTTCAAATGGGGCAACCAAGAATTTGGATGAGTATGAGTCGCGATGGTTTGTTGCCAAAACGTTTTTCTACAGTGCATCCAAAATTTAAAACACCTTCTTATGCAACAGTTGTAACTGGCTTTGTTGTAGCAATTCCAGCTTTGTTTTTGAATTTGACAATGGTGACCGATTTGTGTAGTATCGGAACTTTGTTTGCCTTTGTTTTGGTTTGTGCCGGAGTTTTGGTTTTACAAAATAAAACGGATATTCCTCGCGGAAAATTCAAAACGCCTTATGTAAATTCTAAATTTGTTATGCCTGTTTTAATTGTTATTGGGCTTATTTTTTCTTTTGGTTACAACCAAAAAGCAACGATGGATTTTTTGACCAATGAAACTCAAATAAAAAGTTCGGCTGACATTATTACTTCTTTAGATAAAGAACATTATGTAAAAGTATCTGATTATTTATTGGGTTTAGAGGCTAAAAACAACACCAATGAAACCCCAGATTTAGAGCTTCTGTTAAGCCAATATCAGCAAAATGATGCTCACTATGCTACTGTAATCAAAGGTTTGCCAGTGCACGATTCTGATAAGTACGAAAGTGGTTTCAGTTTGTTTAAACACAAAATTCCGATGTGGATTTTCTTGCTTGCTCTAGTAGGATTGACAATTTGGTCTAACAGAGAAAATTTATCGCTGATTCCGCTTTTGGGTTTGATATGTTGCCTTTATATGATGGCGCAATTAAGCGTTTGGAACTGGATTTATTTCACTATTTGGTTGCTCATTGGACTTATGATTTACTTTGGCTTTAGTCGAAAAAACAGTAAACTGAATTTTCAAAAAGCGTAAATTTTATATAAAAAGAATCAAGAAATTGCCAAGAATTATTATTATATTTCTTGGCAATTTCTTAATAATTAGGAGTACAAAATCTACTTTGGAGCAAAAGTTTTTTAGCTATATTTGAATTTATAAAAATTGAACATGAAAAATTTACCAAAAGGAAGTCCTAAATTGATTAATGCCTGGGCATTTTATGATTGGGCAAACTCAGTTTATTCGTTAGTAATAGCTACGGCAGTCTTTCCAATATATTATGAATCCGTGACAAGTGAAAATGGCGGAATGGTACATTTTTTGGGAGTTTCATTGCCTAACAGTTCCCTTTTGTCCTATTCTTTGTCCTTTTCATTTTTGATTGTTGCTTTTTTGTCTCCGATATTATCTGGAATTGCAGATTATTCCGGAAACAAAAAGAGTTTTATGAAGTTTTTTTGCTACTTGGGTTCTCTTTCTGTGATGAGTTTGTTCTTCTTCAAAGGCACTGATACTTTATGGATTGGAATTTTAGCTACAATTTTGGCCAGTATTGGTTTTTGGGGGAGTATCGTTTTTTATAATTCCTATTTACCCGAAATTGCTTTTCCGGAACAACACGATAGGGTAAGTGCCAAAGGATTTATGTTTGGATATACTGGTTCTGTATTGTTATTGGCTTTTAATCTGGTGATGGTAATGAAACCAGAATTGTTCGGCATTACTGACCCGACATTGCCTGCAAGAATATCCTTTTTAATGGTAGGAATTTGGTGGATGGGATTTGCGCAAGTCACATTCCATTTTTTACCTTCTAATATTTACAACAAACAACCAAGAAAAAATTTCATTTTTAAAGGGGTAAAAGAGTTAAAAGTAGTTTTGTTAAGTTTGAAAAAATTAACTTCTTTGAAACAGTTTTTAATTGCATTTTTTCTGTACAGTATTGGTGTTCAGACGATAATTTTATTAGCAGGAATTTACGGAAAAGTAGAGTTGGGCATTGAAACTAGCCAGTTGATAATTACCATTTTATTGATTCAAATAGTGGCGATTTTTGGAGCTTTTCTTTTTTCCCGGATTTCGGAAAATATTGGAAATATTAAAACCTTAAAATTAACGATTGCAATCTGGGGCTTTATTTGTTTTGCAGCTTATTTATTGGATAAGGATAACAAATATATCCATTTGCAATTTTATTCTCTTGGAGGGGTTATCGGGATGGTGTTAGGTGCTATTCAGTCTTTATCACGTTCCACTTATTCAAAATTATTACCTGATACTGAAGATCATACTACCTATTTTAGTTTCTTTGATGTGACCGAAAAAATAGCGATTGTATTAGGAACGTTTATTTTTGGTTTCGTAGGTGCTTTGACTAGTTCGATGCGAAATTCTATCTTTATTCTGGCGGTTTTCTTTTTGCTGGGCTATATTGTGCTTAGTTTTATGAAGAAAATAGAACCAGTTGAATAATTTTTCAGAGTTAAAAAATAAACTATTGGTTAAACAATTTTTAATGGTTTTTTAAATTTCAAATGTATTTTATTTAAAAATTTTTCAAATATATCTTTAGGTTGAGTGATATAATTGAATTATATTTGAAAAAAAACCTACAAAAGAATGACAATATGAAAAATTTTAGAATTTTTATTTTACCCTTTATTATAGTTACAACATTTTGTTTGAATTCCTGTGAGATTGAACCTTTAGATTCCGCTTTAATCGACACAAATCCAATTCCGGCAACTACTTCTGGAGCTTTTAAAGTCGATTTCGATGGTAAAACCTTTGTAGCAAATACAGTTCAGGCATTAGTTAATGATAGTTTTATATCCATTTCCGGGCTGAAAACAGCTACAGGAGAATTAATCCAAATAACATTACCAGCTCCTTATAACAAAGTAGGAACTTATACTTGGAAAACCGTTACTGCAGGAGCTGGAGTAATGGTATTAGCATATAATCCAGCAGGTGGAACAGGAGGATTTATATCAGTAGATAAAAGTTCTGTAAATACTCCTGAATTTGATGCCTATACAGATACTGCTAAGATTACTATTTCTAAAATTGATGTTGCAAATAGCAAAATATCTGGAACTTTTGAATTTACAGGGTTTAGATACAAAGACCCTATAGGTGGTAGCTTAACTATTGAAACTAAAAAAATGACAAATGGTATTTTTACAGATATTTCTTTTACTAAAGATATAGCTGTAATACCAACAAAAAATACTTTTTTAGCAAAATTAGATGGAGTAGCTTTTACACCGACCTATATTAATGGTTTAAATTCTTCTGGTTATATAAGTATTATTGGAAGAAGGGGTGTTATAGAAAATATTGGATTATCTTTTCCAAACACAATAAATCCAGGGACTTATGATTTGGATTCTTTTGGAGAATATCGCGGGTTATACATCAAAAATAGCAATACAGATGGAAGCGGAATATTCGGGGCAGAAGTCGGTTCAGTTACTATCACAAGCCACGATAAGACAAACAAAAAAATAGTAGGGACCTTCAAGTTTACTGCAAATTCATTTTTAGTAAATGAAACTCACAACATTACAGAAGGAGCTTTTAGTGTTTTTTATTAGTAAATAATACAATTAATTCTTAATCCGCTTTTTTTAGCGGATTTTTTTTGGCACAATGATTGTCAAATTTTAGTGTTAGGCAACATTTGAGCGTTTTACAACTATTTAATTCAAATTTATTGTAAAGTTGCCTTAAATTTGCAATCCGAATAAACTATTTAATGACAAAAAGACTTAAATTATACTATGTCAAACCATAAAATACATACTCTTGACAATCTGTCACTCCAAGAATTTGATGCCGAAACCGAATTAATTCCCTTATTGACTCCCGAAGACGAGGAGGAAATGAATAATGAAGATTTACCAGATACTTTGGCAATTTTGCCTCTGCGAAATATGGTTCTATTTCCGGGAGTTGTAATCCCAATTACAGCCGGTAGAGATAAATCAATAAATTTAATCAATGACGCTTATGCGGCAGGAAAAATTATTGGTGTGGTTGCCCAAAAGAACGAAGAAATTGAAGATCCAACCAAAAAAGACATTCATCAAATAGGAACCGTAGCTCGTATTTTACGGGTGCTGAAAATGCCTGATGGTAATGTAACGGTAATTCTTCAAGGTAAAAAACGTTTCCAAATTGAATCGGTTGTTTCTGAAATGCCTTATTTTACAGCCAATATTAAAGATGTCGCTGAAAAAAGACCGACTAAAAAAGATACCGAATTTTTGGCTATTCTGGATTCAGTGAGAGAATTGGCGATTCAAATTATTAAAGAAAATCCGAACATTCCAAGTGAAGCCACATTTGCCATTAAAAACATTGAAAGCCAATCGTTTTTAATCAATTTTGTGACTTCCAATATGAGTTTGTCTGTCGAAGAGAAACAAAATCTTTTATCGATTAATTCTTTGAAAGAAAGAGCTCTGGAGACGCTTCGTTATATGAATACCGAGTTGCAAAAACTCGAATTGAAAAACGATATTCAATCTAAAGTTCGTTTTGATTTAGACCAACAGCAACGCGAATATTTCCTTCATCAACAAATGAAAACCATTCAGGAAGAATTGGGTGGAGTTTCGCAAGAAGAGGAAATGGACGAAATGAGTGCCAAAGCCAAAACCAAAAAATGGGACGAAAAAACGCAAAAACATTTCGAAAAAGAATTGTCTAAAATGCGTAGAATGAATCCGCAAGCACCTGATTTTGGGATTCAAAGAAATTATCTGGAACTGTTTTTAGAATTGCCTTGGAACGAATATTCTAAAGATAATTTTGATTTGAAACGCGCCCAAAAAATTCTGGACAGAGACCATTTTGGTTTAGAAGATGTAAAGAAAAGAATGATTGAACATTTAGCAGTTTTAAAATTGCGAAATGATATGAAATCGCCAATTATTTGTTTGACAGGACCTCCGGGAGTGGGTAAAACCTCCATCGGAAAATCGGTTGCTGAAGCTTTAGGAAGAGAATATGTGAGAATATCACTTGGTGGTTTGCGTGACGAAGCGGAAATTCGTGGACACCGTAAAACCTACATTGGGGCGATGCCTGGAAGAATTATTCAGAGTTTGAAGAAAGCAGGAACTTCAAATCCGGTTTTTGTTTTAGACGAAATCGATAAATTGTCCAATAGTCATCAAGGCGACCCATCTTCTGCTTTGTTAGAAGTTTTAGACCCGGAACAAAACAATTCGTTTTATGATAATTTCCTAGAAATGGGGTATGATTTATCGAAGGTTATGTTTATTGCTACTTCCAATAATATGGCTGAAATTCAACCAGCGTTGAGAGACCGTATGGAAATCATCAAAATGTCGGGCTACACTATTGAAGAAAAGATAGAAATTGCCCGTCAGCATTTGTTTCCAAGACAATTAAAAGAACACGGATTGACAACCAAGGATTTGGTTATTGGCCCAAAACAATTAGAGAAAATTGTCGAAGGGTACACGCGTGAATCTGGCGTTCGTGGATTGGAAGCTAAAATTGCACAAGTAATTCGAAATGCGGCCAAATCCATTGCAATGGAAGAAGAATACAATAAGAAAGTAACCAACGAAGATATTGTACAAGTTCTTGGAATTCCAAGATTAGAAAGAGATAAATATGAAAGCAATGATGTTGCTGGAGTGGTAACAGGACTGGCTTGGACTAGTGTTGGCGGAGATATTCTTTTTATAGAATCTTTAATTTCTCCGGGAAAAGGAGTAATGACCATTACTGGGAATTTGGGAAATGTGATGAAAGAATCGGCGACAATAGCTTTGGAATACATCAAAGCAAATGCTGAATTTTTAGGATTAAAACCTGAAATAGTGTCTAAATTTAACATCCATTTGCATGTTCCGGAAGGAGCAACTCCTAAGGATGGACCAAGTGCCGGAATCGCAATGCTTACTTCATTAGTTTCAGTGCTTACGCAAAAGAAAATTAAGAAAGGATTAGCAATGACTGGTGAAATTACCTTGCGTGGAAAAGTTTTGCCTGTAGGCGGAATAAAAGAAAAGATTTTGGCTGCCAAAAGAGCCAATATCAAAGAAATTATTTTGTGTTATGAAAACAAAAGCGACATCGACGAAATCAAACCAAAGTATATCGAGGGCTTAACTTTTCATTATGTGAAAGAAATGAGTGAAGTTTTGAAAATTGCTATTACCGATCAAAAAGTAAAGAACGCAAAAACAGTTTAAAAAAACAGTTCTCGACATATTTTAATTCCATCTCGATATTTTGGGATGGAATTTTTATTTGACAAACAATTTCACTTAAACTTCAAGCAAAAAAAAGGAATTTATTCTATTATAATTTTATCTTCGCATTTGCGTTTTACAATACCGATTAGCCATTTCTAATATGCCAAAAAAACTTTTAATTTTCCTTTTGTTATTAGTTTGTACCGTTTCACACGGGCAAATAGGAGGGAAGTATACTTATCAGTTTTTGAACTTGGTAACGTCACCGAGACAGGCTGCAATGGGAGGAAAAACCATTACGATTTATGATGAAGATGTCAATCAGGCCCAATACAACCCCGCAACCATCAATCCAGATATGGACAACCATTTGGCTTTGAATTATGGGAGTTATTTTGGCGAGGTTACTTACGGAACTGCTTCTTATGCTTATACTTATGACCGTCATTTGCAAACTTTTCAGGTGGGAGTAAATTATGTAAATTATGGAAAAATTGATGGTTATGACGAAAATGGTCAGGAGACTTCTCAATTTACGGGTAGCGAAATAGCACTTTCTTTTGGTTATGCCTATAATGTTCCCAATTCTAATTTATTCTTAGGGGCGAGTGGAAAGCTCATTTCTTCAACATTAGAAACCTATAGTTCCTTAGGTGGCGCTGTCGATTTAGGAGCGATTTTTATTGACGAGACCAATGATGTCAATTGGGCATTTGTGATTAGAAATATCGGAACACAATTCACAACATATAATGGTATTAATGAAAAATTGCCTTTAGAAATAATGCTTGGCGTTTCGCAGGAGTTAGAAAATGTTCCCATCCGTTGGCATTTAACTTTAGATAATTTGCAGCAATGGAATATTTCTTTTACCAACCCTAATCAAGCTCAAACATCACTCGATGGTAGTACAACCGAAAAGAAAACTTCATTTTTGGGAAATGCTTTAAGACATACTATATTTGGAGTAGAACTTTTTCCAAAAAAAGCCGTAAATTTGAGATTAGGATATAATTTCAGACGAGCCGAAGAATTGAAAGTAGAAGATATTCGAAATTTTTCTGGAATATCGGTGGGTTTTGGACTGAAAATGAATAAATTAAAATTCAATTATTCCTATTCTAAATATACCTTAGCAGGTAATACAAGTTTATTTGGCCTGACTATTAATTTTCAATAATATTATTTTGAATAAAAAAATTACAATTGCAATCGATGGATTTTCATCAACTGGTAAAAGTACTTTGGCCAAGGAATTAGCCAAACATCTGGGGTATGTCTATGTCGACACAGGAGCAATGTATCGTGCTGTGGCTTATTTTGCTATGCAAAAAGGATTTATCAGAAAAGATTTTTTCGACAAAGAAGCGCTTATTAAGTGTTTACCGGATATAAAATTAGTTTTCAAATTCAATGCAGATTTAGGTTTTGCCGAAATGTATTTGAATGGTATCAATGTTGAGAAAGAAATTCGTACCATCGAAGTTTCTAATTTTGTTAGCTTAATTGCTGAGATTTCGGAAGTGCGTTCCAAACTGGTGGAGCAACAACAAGCAATGGGCAAAAACAAGGGAATTGTGATGGATGGAAGGGATATAGGAACCATAGTTTTTCCTGATGCCGATTTGAAGATATTTATGACTGCAAGTCCAATGACTCGTGCCGAAAGAAGATTCAAGGAATTGCAAAAAAAAGGTGATGACGTAACTTTTGACGAAGTTTTAAAAAACGTTGAAGAGCGAGATTATATAGATACCCATCGTGATGATTCTCCGCTTGTCAAAGCAAATGACGCTATCGAATTTGATAATTCCAATATTTCTAAGCAAGAGCAATTTGAAAAAGTATTGAAATTTGTAAAGATTTAATAAAAAAGGGTCTTAAGATTTAATTGAGCTTCACTATTCTGTGAGGCTTTTTTTATGGCATTCATTCTCATTTTAATCAAGATAGTATTTAGGAAAGAAGCAAAAAACTTTTAATAAGTAAGAAAATTATATATTATAAAAAATATTTTGTGTATTTCATCGATATTATTTTGTCGTTCAACGATGTTTTGCTTATATTTACACTATAAATAAAACAAGTTCATACAATATCAAGAAAAAATAATCCTAAAGGAGTTTGCCCCACAATCTACTTTAAACCTAATCTACTTTTTATTATGAAAGCAAAATTACTTCGTGTATTATTGCTAGTTGCAATAATATTCACAATGAATTCTTGTTCATCTGATAGTTCTGAAACAACTACAGATACCGCCTCAGCCAAAGTAATGAATTATTCTTATAATTCCACTGAAATTGAAACAATGGCTTTAATCAATGCACACCGAGTAAGTATTGGTTTGAATGCATTAATAGAAATTAATCATATTTCCTTTAAATCAGAAGAGCACAATAATTACATGATTTCTAATAACGTTGTTAATCACGATGATTTTGTTTCTCGTTCAGAAAATATAATGCAAGTATTAGGAGCTAAAAGTGTAGCTGAAAACATCGCTTACAACTACAATTCTCCTCAAACAGCTGTTGATGCTTGGTTGAAAAGTCCAGGTCACAAAGCTAATATTGAAGGTAATTTTACACATTTTGGACTTGCAGTAAAAGTTAATGCTGAAGGTAAAAAATATTACACCAATATCTTTGCAAAAATATAAGTTATGTTTGTTTTTAACGAAGCCGTCTCAATAATTTGAGGCGGCTTTTTTATTTGTGTAATTTCTTGATAAATAAACTCTTTTACAAATAGATATCATTCTGCAGGATTTTTTGATTTGGATACTTGCTATCCAAAATTCATTTTCCCTTGCATATATTCCAAATTATACTTGTAATTTCTACAGCAAAATTTAATAATAACAATAAATTGGTGTAAATTGTGCAGATACTGCGACTGATTACAATGGTTCCGATTTTAATATAAATACCCTAAAACATTTGAATTGGAGCATTCAGTCGGGGGTTTAAAACGAAATATTTTTAAAAGCATAAAAGACTACAATGAAAGAAAATAAAGGTTATACTGTTTTGCGTAATCCCCGATTAAATAAAGGAACCGCATTTACATTAGAAGAAAGAATAAAATACGGTTTAGAGGGATTATTGCCCGACCAAATAGAAAGCATTGAAATACAAATGTTGCGAGTCAATGAGCAATTGGATTTATTCAACCAACCCATAAACAAATATATTTATTTGGTTAGTTTATTGGAAACCAACGAAACTTTATTTTTTAATCTGATTAGTAATGATCCAGCCAAGTTTTTGCCTTTGGTATACACACCGACAGTAGGAGAAGCGTGCGAGAAATTTGGTCATATTACGCGAAGAGCCAGAGGACTTTTTATTTCGATAAATCAAAAAGATCATATTAAGGAAATTCTCAGAAACTGGCCAGATAAGGACATTCGTTTTACGGTTGTTACTGATGGTGGCAGAATTCTCGGATTGGGTGATTTAGGCGTTTGCGGATTAGGAATTCCTATCGGTAAACTTGCTTTGTACACCGGTTGCGCTGGAGTTCCTCCTGAACATACACTGCCCATAGTTTTGGACACTGGAACCAACAATGAAGATTTTTTAAATGATCCGCTTTATCCTGGTTTGAAACACAAGCGAATTATAGGCAAGGAATACGATGATTTTATTGAAGCTTTTGTTCTCGCCATTAATGAAGTTTTTCCAAAAATATGCATACAATGGGAGGATTTTAAAGGGGTTGATGCCATTCGAATTTTGAATAAATTTCGAGATAAAGTTTGCACTTATAATGATGATATTCAAGGCACAGCAGCCATTGCTACCGCAGGTTTTATCTCCATTAGTAGATTAATGAATAAACCTTTTAAGGAACAAACCTTTCTTTTCTTTGGTGCCGGAGCAGCAGCTTTTGGGATAGCCGATTTGTTGTTACAGAAATTTCAAAAAGACGGATTGAGTAGGGAAGAAGCGTTAGAACACATTTGGATGTTTGACATTAATGGATTGCTTGTGGCTTCGCGAACCGATTTGGCTGATTATCAAATACAATTTGCGCATTACGGCATGCCCACAAAGGACTTGGCTGAAGCAGTGCTGCAAGTGAAACCCACCGCTATTATTGGTGTGAGTACCGTTGGCGGTGCTTTCAACCAGCAAGTGATAGAAAATATGAGTCTGGTCAATGAAAGGCCTATTATTTTTCCGTATTCCAATCCAACATCTCATTCGGAATGTACTGCTTTAGAAGCGTATGTTTGGAGTAAAGGAAAAGCCATTTTTGCGAGCGGAAGTCCTTTTGCACCAGTTGAATTTGAAGGAAAAACATTTACTCCTGGTCAGGGAAACAATGTGTTTATTTTTCCAGCAATGGGATTGGCGCTGTTTGCTACCGAAGCCAAAAGAGTGACCGATTTATTGTTTATCACAGCCGCAGAAGCCGTTGCAGAACAAGTGACTCAAGAAGATTTTGAAAACGGATTGATTTATCCAAGTGTCAACAATATTTTGAAAGTATCTGTGAATGTAGCCGTAAAAATCGCCGAAATTATTTTCGAAAGTGGTCTTGCAGGGGTCGAAAAACCAGATGACCTAAGAGCATTTGTAAAAAGTAAAATGTATGTTCCTATGTATCAATAATTATTTGTTAATTTACAGTATCAATATTTAATTATGAATCAATAATATACAATTGTAATTTCCCTATAACTTAAAATGCAAAGGAAACTATTATTTTATCTTGCCGTGATTTGTTTTTCGACACTGTCCGTTTGGGCACAGAAGAATGATACAGTCTATTTAAAAAATGGCGATAGAATTACCGGTGAGTTAAAAAAATTTGAATACGGCTTGCTCAATTTGAGCACCGATGCTATGAAAACCATTAGCATTGAGTTCGATAGAATTAATTCCATTCATTCGGCTAAATATTTCGAGATACGGTTGAACTCGGGCACGAAGTATTTTGGACACCTCCAAAAGTCCGACGTTATGTCCACGGTAAATATCGTAACGGTTACCGACACCATTCCAAAACGATTATGGGATATTGTTTTAATCATGCCTATAAAAAGTTCCTTTTTTCAAAAAATCGATGGTTCTGTCGACTTGGGTTTAACGTACACCAAAGCCAGTAATGTTTTCCAATACAGTCTTAATTCCCAAGTAACCTATCGAACAACCTACTATTCTTCGCGATTTAGTGTCGAAAGTATTCTTACCGACGACGGCACAGAGGTTACAAAAAACAACACATTAAGATTCACGCTAAGCCATTTGTTGCCCAACAAAAGGTACACAAGAATTTCGGCACAAGTTCAGCAAAATACGGAACTTAACCTTGATTACCGGGCACAACTTGGTTACGGATTTGGCTATGATATTACCAGAAATAATGCGTTTTTGTTTACTGTTTTGGGTGGTTTAGTAGCCAATCAGGAAAAAACATTGGAAACCGTGGATACTTCTGAAAATTTAGAAGCTATTTTTGCTACACAAGTTAAATGGTTCAAATACCGACATCCAAAAATTGACATTACCACCGGATTGGATATTTATCCGTCGTTAACTTCCTTTGGTCGTGTCCGAATGGAGTATGATTTATCAGCTAAATACGAACTTGTCAAAGATCTATTCTTGAATGTTCAACTGTATGATAATTTTGATAATGAGCCCACTCAAGGGGGAGATTCAAGGAATGATTGGGGAATTATTACATCTATAGGATTTACTTTTTGAGGAATGAAGAAGTATAAAAATTTAATTTAAAATAGAGATAGCATTAAGTTGGAATGAAATTAAGAAAAGAGCAATATATTTTTCCAAAGAATGGGCTGATACTACCAACGAAGAAGCCGACGCAAAACCATTTTTAGTCGAATTTTTTACTGTCTTTGGCAGTAGCAGCAAACGAGTTGGACAAAGCAGTGGACTGGGCTTACAGACCACAAGCCTTTATCAGCGAAGCCAAACGAATGGAGTTTTTATTTGAACTTTATGAGAAATACGTCCCCGATTTATTTACAAAGGAGAAACCCAAAAAAAGAATAAATAAATGAGTGCAATTCATTATAGAGATTTTGATATCTGTTTTGACGCAAACAATTGTACAAATTATAGGGAAAATGTCTAATTTTATCACCTCCAAATTTTAAAGAAATTGAATATTAAAATCCAACTATGAACACTATTTTCAAAACCGTTAGTTCTTCTCATATCAGTATTTCACAATTAATGTTGCCTTCGCATACTAATTTTAGTGGCAAAATTCATGGTGGTTTTATCTTGTCGTTGCTCGATCAAATTGCGTTTGCTTGTGCCTCCAAATTTTCGGGAAATTATTGCGTAACGGCTTCGGTAGATACGGTCAATTTCTTGAAACCTATTGAAGTTGGCGAACTCGTGACGATGAAGGCCAGCGTAAATTATGTAGGCAAAAGTTCGATGATTATAGGCATTCGAGTGGAAGCTGAAAACATCCAAACTGGAGTTGTTAAACATTGCAATTCTTCTTATTTTACCATGGTTTCCAAAGATAAAGAAGGCAAAAATGCTTTAGTTCCGGGTTTACTGCTGACGAATTTAGAGGAAGTACGACGTTTTAAAGATAGTTTGAAACATATTGCGTTAAAAAAACAAAGGGATTCAGAAAATAATACTATCGATTTTGAATCTATTGAAACTATTTTGAGTTCGAATTTGTATAATGTGAAGGTGGTGTTGGGGTAGGTCAGCCTGTTAATTTTATTCATAACTTTCTGCCACAATCAAATTTTGGAAAACAATGCAACATCTACGATATGTTCATCTTTTAGATTTTAATTGAAATGGATTCACTGCTTAACCAATTCGTCAATTTCTTGCGAGACTACTTTCAAGTACTTTATCAAATTTAATTCTTCTTATTTTTTGTCCAGACAAATAAAATCCTGTAATTATACTTTGTGAATTTCTGATAATTTCAATCTTGCCAAAAAATCCAACATAACTACTGACGAAAACATCTGGTTGTAGAGGTATTAGTACAACATCCGCATTGATGTTGTGTGTTGCCACTACTTTGTTATCCTTGATTATCAAACGATACGTTGTGTTTATTTCTGAGTTGTAATAGTTGCCTACTATTTCATTAAGATTCATTTTTGTTTCATCAAACGGTTTAAAATCAACTCTTTTACCTTTATATGAAAAGTCAGAAAAATGCCAATTAAAAAAATTAGCAGCTTCTCCTTTTGTTGTACCAAAAACAATTTTACTATGAGGTCTATTGGGGTAAATAAATTCGTAATCACCACTTTGAACTAATTTTACTTTGCTGGTATCGCCTTTTGATTGAAGAAAAAGGGTTTCATTTTCTTTACTAATCGAAACTATTAATCCAGCAAAAGGTTCATAATCGCCGACAAAGCTTTGCAATAAAGTAGGATTAAAAACAGGCTTTACTTCAGTATAATTTTCTTGCTCTGCTAGATAATAATCTACAATTTTATAGGCGATATCTCTGGGATGAAAATATTGTGAATTACACAAATACACAACAGCGAAATTTTCTTCAGGAATTCTCAATACATAAGAGCCATAACCTGCAATACCACCACCGTGAAAAATCACATTTAACCCTTTGTAGATTTTATTTTCTTGTCCTAGTGCATAAGGAATGATTTCACCGTTATTTAGCCTGCTTTTTTCTTTCATTTTGTTAAAAATAGGATCATTTCCAATTGCCTTTTTTTCGAAATTTAGTGCCCATAAACCTAAATCTTCAGCAGTTGTGTTTAATCCTGTAGAACCTACAAACGAATGATTAAGAATACTTTTATAATAAATAGTATCGGGCTTATAATAAGAGTAAGCGCTGTTTTTTACGATAATTTCTGGGTCGTCTATGAATTGCGAATTTTTCATTTTCAGCGGTTCGAATATTCTTTCCTTTGTAAATTCAGCAAATGATTTTCCTGAAACTCTTTTTACAATTTCTGCTAATAAGATGAAACCCGAGTTGCAATACTCAAATTCGTCTCCCGGAATAAAATTTAAACTTTTTTGGCTCGTAATTAATTGTACAGCCTGGTCATTACTAAACAAATCAGCTTCACTGATACCTAGTAAATTGGCTAAATCAGTATTGTCTCTGATGCCACTGGTATGGTTTGCCAAATTCCGTAACGTAATTTTATGACCATAATCTGCCATTTCTGGGAGGTATTTTCTGATGTCATCCTCTATTGACAATTTTCCATCTTGTTCTAAAAGTAAAATTGAAAACACTGTAAATTGTTTTGATACAGAGGCTGCCTGAAAAACAGTAGATGGAGTAATAGGAATTCCGTATTCTAAATTGGCTATACCAAATCCTTTTTTGTAAACAACGGCACCATCTTTTATAACTGCAACTGAAAGTCCGGGTCCATTTTTAATATTGTATTTTGCAATTAATTGGTCAACTTGCTCTGATGGTTTTAATGTGTGACTTTTAGTTTTAGTTTGCGAGATTGCAGCAGTACATTGAAGAAAAAATAGAATTGTTAGTAGTAAATAAGTTGTTTTCATAAGATTGTTTTTAGAATTCAAAGCAAAGTTGCATTGTTTATCCTATGAAATCGACCGAATAAAAAAAGTCGAACTCATTATTATTTTATAATTAGGTTCGACTTTAGTTTAAAAAGTAGTTCTTTTTTCTATTGGTTTGAAAGAGAACGCTTTCTGTATTCCACCGGAGTGAGATTGCTGTATTTTTTAAACGCAGTATTGAATGATGATTTTGAATTAAAACCCACTTGGTACAGTATTTCTAAAACAGTATTGTTTTTTTTTAAAGGATTTTCCAAAATTGCCATCGCTTTACGAATTCGGTGTTCGTTAATAAAATCAAAAAAATGTTTACCGATATGAAGATTAATTAATGTTGACAATTCTTTCTGTGAGTAACCAGTTTGAGCGGCAAGATTTTGAATAGTTAAATCAGCATCTAAAAACGGTTCCTCATCATTCATAAATTGCTCCAAAGATTCTATTTTGAGTTTAGTTTCGGCACTAGTTTCAGCAGCGCTATTGTTATCACGTTTTTTTATATTATTTGGAAGTGGTTCTTTGTCCTGTTCAATTCCTCGAAAAAGTTGGGGTTGGTACAATGCTTTCATTACAAAGTAACAAGAAACAAGTAAAGCATTAACAATAACGATAACATTTAAAAGCAATACGAAGTTATTGTTGTTTGTAAATCGAACGATAAATTTAGAAAGTACAAACAAATGAGCAAATAAAAGAATAGTTATCATTTGTACTAACCATTTGAAATTGAGGTTGTCAGGGTTGGTGTAATTTTCAATGTAAATTTTTTTGTATTTTTTTAAAGCATAGAATATCAATATAATATAAAAAAAGTATTGAACTTCACTACTAATTTGAAAAACTAACAGTGTCTTTTTTGAATAACCGTATACCATAAAAATCGAATAAAAAAGTAAAAATAGAATAGCATGGTTCACATCTTTAGCTTTAAAATTCAAGTTGCTATAACAAACTGAAAGTACATAAAAATAGAAAATGGGCATTTGAAGTAGGGTAGAAGCAACTCGAAAATTTTCAATAAATAAATGCTCAGAAAGCCAATTACTTAAAAAAAAGCCACTTATGTCAATTGCAACAAGAAGTAAAAAAACAGAAAATAAGTGGTTTGATTTTTTTTTATTGCTCTTAACCGTCAATAAAAAAACAGAGAAAAAAATCAACAGAAACACAATAATTCTACTTGTGCTATTTAACAATTGTAGTTCTGTCATTTTAATTTTAGAATATAATTATTATGATTTTCATGGTTCAATTTAGCTTCCAATAACCGTTCAAATAGTAGTGACGAAGTTTCAACTTTACATCAAAATATAGTGATTTGCGCTATATTTGAGTTATTCGTTCCGCTAATTTAGAATATTATTTATTACTCTGAATGAAATATCTCCTTATTTCGTTCGATAAAAGATAAATACAAGTTGCAGAAGAAAGTCCTTGTGAAAAGGAAATACAAAGAATTTTAAAATAATCTTTCGATGTGATATTCAAATTTTGATAAATCGAGAAGATTTCATCCAATTTGTGCATCAAATGGTCATAGTCTTTTCCTTTTGAGGTTATTTAATTATTTTCCCGTCTTCCATTTCAATGATTCGATGCGTTCGTTTTGCAAAATCGTTGTCGTGAGTGACAATCAAAAGGGATTGTTTGTAAACTTCAGCGAGTTCTTTAAAAACATCAAACACAATTTCTGAATTTTTCTTGTCTAAATTTCCAGTGGGTTCGTCTCCCATAATGATTAGTGGTTCATTAATTAAGGCTCGAGCAATAGCAACACGCTGTTTTTCGCCACCAGACAATTTGTTCGGGCTGTTCAATGCTTTGTCTTCAATTCCTAAAACTTTTAGTTTTTCATACGCTTTGGCTTCAATTTCAGCACTAGACAATTTTGCCAATTTTAAACCGGGTAACATCACGTTTTGCAAAACGGAAAATTCATTGAGCAAATAATGAAATTGAAATACAAATCCAATTTTTTCATTACGAACAATAGCTAATTCTGAATCCAATTTGTTTTTCATGGATACCGAATCAATCATTAAATCGCCATCAAATGCAGTATCCATTGTAGATAAAATATATAATAAAGTTGATTTTCCACAACCTGATTTTCCAATTATCGAAGCAAATTCGCCTTTGTTTATATGAAAATTAATATCCGTCAAAACCTGTACATCCATCGCTTCGTGAAAAGTTTTTGAGATATCGATGGCTTCTAAAATTTTGGTTTCCATATTAAAATATATTTATAAACATAAAGTTTTATTTTTTTTAACCATTCTGGTATTATGGTGCATTTAGATTTATTAATCCTCAACCTGCAACCTGCAACCTACAACCTACAACCTTCAACCTGCAATCTGAAATCTGCAACCTGCAAACTTCAACCTGCAACCTGCAACCTGCAACCTGCAACCTGCAATCTAAAATCTGCAATCTGCAACCTGCAACCTAAAATCTTTTATTTCCCTCTAATAATTTCAACCGGATCGACTTTACTGGCTTTCAGTGCTGGAAATAATCCTGCAATTGTGGTGGTGAAAAGTGCAAAAATCATGCTAATAATGTAATAAATACTATTATAATTAATAGGATAGGTTTTTACGGTGGGCAACGAAGCGGTTTCAAAAGGAATAATGCTAATAATGGAGGAAAAAATATACCCAAATAGAAGCCCCAACATTCCTCCAGCAAAACCAATAATCAGGGACAACGAAATAAAGATCCATTTGACATCATTACCCGAAAAACCCGTGGCTTTTAGAATAGCAATTGTATCCATTTTCTCGTAAATCATCATATTCAAAATATTGTAAATTCCGAAACCGGCAACCAGCAATAAAACCAAACCGACGGCATAAGAAATAATGGTTCTAACTGAACTTCCGGTTTCAAATTGTGCGTTAGCGGTTTGATAATCTATGGTGTCGGTGTTGTACTTCTCTGAAAATTCTTTGGCAACTTGTGGTGCCGATAGCATATCAAATAATTTTATTTGAATATCAGTGATGTAATTGGTAGGTTCATTCAAGAGTTTTTGAGCCGTTTTGAGCGAGGTATAACTGAATGTATTGTCAATTTCGGCAATGCCAACTTGGGAAATCCCAACTACTTTTAGCATTACTAAATTGCCTCGTGATGAAGTGATATTGATATTATCACCTTTAACTAAGAGCATTTTTTCTGCCAAACCTTTACCAATAATGATGCTGTTATTTTGATATAAATCGGCAACATTGCCATCAATAATATTTTCTGAAATTTTGAATAATTTTTCTTCTGGTTCGATTTCTATGCCGTTGATAACACCAGCTATTTCGATGGTTCCCGAATTAAAAAATACTGGCGTATTTATTTTGGCTGCTACATCAATAATACGTTTGTCCAATTTTAAATCTTCAATTATTTTTTTGCTGTCATAAATAGATTTCCCTCTGTCTTTCGGTTTTATAGAATTGACAAAATTGGCGTTATTTTTATACTTTGCTGATAAAGAAATGGGTTGATTTTGAGAGGGTTTTACTTCATTATACAATCGAACGTGTGGTGTTTTGTTCAGCATTAACCCATCGAGCAAATCATTTAACCCATTCATAAAACTAACCAAAGCGATAAACATGGCTATACTAAAAGTCACTCCAACGGCAGCAACAATAGTTTGTTTGAGACGTGCTCGAAGCAAATGAATGGCAATATTTAAGATCAGTTTGTAGTTCATTATTTGGGTTTATAAATCGTTTCATTAGCTTTTAGACCTCCAAGAATTTCTACTTTTTGATAATCGGATAAACCTATTTTTACTTTTCGTTTTTCTTTTTCACCGATTTGAATGGAATCCCCTTTTAGTAAATAAACTTTCGGAATGGTTATCGCATTTTTTTTAGTCTGAATGATAATATTGGCTTCGGCTGAAAGATTGGGATACAATTTTTTGGGTGGATTTATAAAATGCGCTTCGATTTTGAAAGTTCGGGATTGTTCATTCATAATCGGATAAATTTTATCGACTTTGGCATCAAAAACTTGGTTTTTATAACTGTCCAATGTGATTAAAACGGACTGATTTAATTTGACACGAGCCATATCGTTTTCATCGACTTCGAGTTCTAATAAAAAGGCGTTTTTTTGACCAATAATGGCCAACGGAATTTGTGGCGTAATCAATGTTCCCTCTTTTACCAGAACATCGAATAATTCACCCGAAAAAGCACTTTTGATTTGATAATCATTTTGTGTTTTTTGACCAATTTGCAATAAAATATTGTTCTTATTTTGTTCAAATTTTAATTGGGCTTTGAGTTCCGACAATTGTTTTTGCGAGGTTTTCAAATTCAATTGGGATGATTTGTAAGCTAGTGCCACTTTTTCAAAATCGACTTCCGAAATAACTTTGAATTGTTTGATACGATTGTTTCTATCGAAAAAGGATTGATCCACCAGCAATTTTTCTTGTGCCAATTGCACTTTGATTTCCATTTCGGCAATTTTGTCTTGAATATAATGGTTATCATTTTGACTTAATTGATAGGCTAATCTTGCGTTTTCAGTGTTCAGTTTAGCTTTGTCATTTTCTAATTCAAACAACAATTGATTTTTGACAATGGCTTGTCCGGCAACAACATCAATTTTGTTGAGAATGCCATTTACAGTTGAAAAAACGGTGTATTGATTTTCGGATTTAATGATTCCGGAAGCATAAACGCTTTCGGTGATATTACCAATTGTAGGTTTGGTTTCTTCGAGCTTTTCTTTACACGAGAAAAATAGAAAGGTAAGCAGTATAAAAAGGGTGTATTTCATTTGAAGTTATTTCAATTCATTCTGTAAATCGTCTAAATCTAGTGCTTATGATACCATAATGATTGTTCCGTTATCCTTCTGCAGCCAGCCGATGAACGTCTATAATCAACTTTCTTGATTATTAGAACATTACCTATTGCGTTTCATTTTGATGTATTAAAATCGATTTTTTTAATTCTTTTTGCTTGCTATTTAGGATTTGTCAGCATTATTTTTAATTGGATAATACCCTTTAAAAGTCAGAAAAAGTCCAATTACAAATAAAACAGTAAGTAATAAATAGGTTGAAAAATTTTCACCTGCTTGTTTGGCAGTTGGAAAAAACATTCTTAACAAACCAAGTAGTAGGGTTAACCAACCCATTAGTGTGATTAAGATTATCCAACTACGAACCCAAAAATTGTGAACTCTAATTATAGCAATCCCTCCAATAAAAAGTAATACCCCATTAAGATAGATTACACTTGGAATAGTACTTTCCCAAATAGACAAATTCTTAATTTCTGAAAGTGTCATTACGCTAAGTGTGGGACCAATTATTTGAGCTAATTGTCGAGAATGTATCATTTTGTTAATTTGTTTTTTGAGTCGTAATATGGCTTATTTTTTAAATTTTTCGATACACTTCATCAAATGGAATTCTCATTCTGTCGCCCCAAACGCCTTGTTCTTCTCTGATACCGCAGGATACAACCATATTGATTTCGGCACCATAGGACAATTTTAAAATACTTTTCATTTTTCTGCTATCAAAACCTTCCATGGGGCAAGTATCATACTTTTCGTTAGCCATTGCCAACATAAAGGTTTGAGCCGCCAAGGCGCATGTTTTATGGACTACCACTCTCATATCGTTTTCGGATACCTGGTACACAATGGGTCTGAAAAGCCCAACTATGTTCACGATTATTTTTCTGATAATTCCGAAAACACCAAAAAAGCGCAGGTATAAAAAAGGCATTATTTTGCCATAATACATTTTCCATCTTTTGATTCTTTTTTCTTGTTTCAATGGAGGACTGTTTTTGAATACATTTTGCGTTTCTAAGTCTGTCATTTCTTTAGCTCTTTTGCTGTACAAATCCTGCCTTGTTACAAAAACTACCATTTGTTGGGCAGTACTTGCCGATTCTTGGTTTAAACAAGCTACAGTTATTTTTTTTAAAATGGCTGGATTTGTAATATGATAAAACTCCCAAAGTTGCATATTGGAACTGTTGGGTGCTAAGGTTGCTAGTCGTAAACACTGTTTTACTGTTTCTGGATCAATTGGGATTTTCTTGTAATTTCTTACGGAACGCCTGTAGTTTATAATTTCTGCTAAAGTCATTTTTATTTTTAGTTTTTTGATGTTGTGAAGTTAGTGACAACATAAGATTGTAATACATTGTTTTAATGTATTTTACACGGATGACTATAAATTTATAATTAATTTCTTAACGAAATTACAATTTCTTACGGACTCAAAAGTTGTATAATTGCTTATAATTCTTTCATTATTCACACATCAAGTTTTTGGATCAAACTTTTAGGAAGTCACAAGTGGGGGTGGTGATAGGAAACACAAAGTGTTTTAAAATAAACTTTCAGTGATATTCAAATTTTTATAAATCGAGATGATTTCGTCCAGTTTGTGCATCCCCATTAAGATAACCACCGTTGCTGAGGACTGTGGGCTATAGTGCCACATCTTTGGATAACATAAGTCAACCATGTACCAGTGAAGCCAACAAAATGGTTTTTATATTTGAACTTTATGAGAAATTCATTGCCGATTTATTTACAAAAGAGAAACTCAAAAAAGCAAAAAAGACAATTTAAATTACTCTCATTTTACAACATACCTTGTACTCGAAGATCGTGAATGAGTTCCGAGATTCGCGCTTTGCCAGACTTTTTGATAATATTGCCCCGATGTACATTTATCGTATTGGTGCTCACAAAGAGCTTATCAGCCAATTGTTCGGTATTAAAACCCAATTCAATCAACTTGATAATTTCAAATTCTCGTTTGGTGTAGATACAGCCCATTTCCAAAAGCTGTTCATCAGGACATCTAAAAAGAGATAAATCATCTCCCAGGTAATAATGAGGCTCTTTTTTAATCTTAGTACACCAATCCACATTGGTATGCAATTGAAGCACATAGACTGTTTTAACTGGAGTTTCGCTGTAAAACAAATAACATTGAAAAAGCAAACATTTGTATTTTCCTTCCGCATCACGAATTTTTAAATTCGATGATAGTAAGGCACTTCCTTTTTCGTCAATAAAAAATTCTTGAGCTAATGCAGTTAATTTGGTTCTGGCTAAACTGTATCGGTGTATGTCGTCAGGATGTGTAGCTTCAAAAAAAAGGTGAGGAGTAACGTCTTCTGGGTTGACACCAATCAGTTGAGTACTTCTTTTACTGGTAAACTGCACTTTAAAATGAATCACATCGCCAATAAAGAAAAATTGATCGTTGTCTTTCATCATCTTTTCTAAATCAACTAACAAGGTATCATCTCGATTGATTCCAACGAAACCTATGGGTAAATAGGTTTTAATGAATTGGTGAAACAAAGAATAATCTTGGTTGGTCTCCATAGCGTTAAGGAATAAAATGATTTTAGTCTCTTTATACTTGCAAATATAGAAATATAGTGGTTAATAACTATTTTTTAATGCACTATTTAAATCTAAATTTGTTAGTGATAACAAAAATTTAACAGATTAATTTTAATACTATAATAGATATGAAAACAAAGTTTAAATCTCTTGTGTTTGTTGCGATTGCTACAGCTTTTTCTGGGAATGTTTTTGGTCAAGTTCTCGATCGTTCCTCACTTCCCATAAAAGAGCCGAAGCGTCAAACCTATAAAGAACTTGACGTTCGTAATGCGGTCGCTCCGCCACGATTTAATGTGACTGCCCCGAAAGGAGCACCTAATGTGGTCGTTATATTAATTGATGATATGGGTTTTGGAGTTTCAGAAGCTTTTGGAGGTCCCATTACTACACCAACTATGGACAAATTGGCTAGCAATGGTATCAAATACAACCGTTTTCATACCACAGCTCTTTGTTCGCCTACACGTGTAGCTTTACTTACAGGTTATAATCATCACAGCAACAATATGGGCTGTATTGGCGAAGCAGCTACAACCTTTCCTGGAAATACTTCGGTACGACCTCAGACTATTACCCCAATGGCCGAAGTGTTAAGACTGAATGGATACAACACAGCTGCTTTTGGAAAATATCATGAAACCCCGCCTTGGGAAATATCCAATTCTGGTCCACAAGACCGCTGGCCAACGCGTTCAGGTTTCGAGAAATTTTATGGCTTCATTGGTGGAGAAACAAATCAATGGGCACCGCTAATATATGACGGTGTTACTTTGGTAGAAACTCCAGAAACTCCAGATTATCATTTTACTACAGATATGACCAATCAGGCGGTTTCTTGGGTTCGTTACCAGCAAGCTTTATCACCAGAAAAACCTTTCTTCATGTATTTTGCACCCGGAGCCACGCACGCACCGCATCACGTTCCGGCATCGTGGATAGAAAAATACAAAGGAAAATTTGATCAGGGTTGGGACAAGATACGTGCCGAAACTTTGGCAAGACAAATCAAACAAGGCATTGTACCAGCAGGAACCAAATTGGCACCAAAACCTACTGACATCAAAGATTGGGATAAACTTTCCACCGATGAAAAGAAATTATTTACGCGTCAGATGGAAGTGTATGCCGGATTTGCGGAACAAACGGATTATGAAGTGGGAAGACTACTTTCATCTATCGAAAAATTAGGTGTAATGGATAATACGGTTGTTATTTTTATTGCGGGTGATAATGGAGCCAGTGCCGAAGGACAAATGAACGGAATGTTTAGCGAAATGACTTATTTTAGTGGGATTCCAGAAACGGTTCCTGATATGTTGAAGCATTATGATGAGTGGGGTTCTGAAAGTACCTATCCGCACTTTGCAGCGGGTTGGGCAGTGGCAATGGACACTCCATTTTCTTATACTAAACAAGTGGCGTCAGATTTTGGAGGAACCAGAAATGGAATGCTAATTCAGTGGCCAGCGGGTATCAAATCAAAGGGCGAAATACGGTCACAATTTGGACATGTCATTGATATTGCTCCAACGATTTATGAAGTGTCTAAAATTCCAGCACCAAAAATGGTTAATGGCATAGAACAAGACCCGATAGAAGGGACAAGTTTAGCTTATACTTTTAATGAGGCTAAAGCCAAAGAAAGACATACAGTTCAATATTTTGAAATGTTCGGAAACCGGGCTGTTTATCAGGATGGTTGGTATGCACGAACTATTCACAGACCAGCCTGGAAATTGAAACCGGCAACCACATTGCAAGATGATAAATGGGAGTTGTTCAATACGGAGAAAGATTTTAGTTTGACTACTGATTTGGCGTCAAAAAACACGGATAAGTTAAAAGGAATGCAGGAATTATTTATGCAAGAAGCAGAGAAATTTCATGTGTTACCCATTGATGATCGGTTGCTGGAAAGAACCAATGCTGAATTGATGGGCAGACCAACTACTATGGGCAATAGGACCTCAATAACTTATGGCGAAGGTATGAAAGGAATGGGTGTGGATATTTTTATCGATTTAAGAGGTAAATCGTATACCATAACTTCGGAGGTGGCAGTGGATGCTAAAGGGAATGGTGTAATTGTTTGTCAGGGTGGTCGATTTGGTGGACTTTCTTTTTACATGAAAGAGGGGAAACCAGCCTTTAGTTATAATTATTTGGGAATGGAATCCACTCAAATAATCGCGACCGAAGCCTTGAAACCAGGCAATTATAAATTAGTTTATGAATTTAAATCGGATGGAGGATTAGGAAAAGGCGGACTTGGCACAATTAGCGTCAATGACAAAAAAGTAGTTGAAAAGAGAATCGAAAAAACGCAACCAGGAATCTTCTCAGTCGATGATTTGGCCGATATTGGTGTAGATGATGGAACACACGTGGCTGATTATGGAACTTCATCCAAATTCAATGGAAAAATTGAGTACGTGACAATAGAAAAAATATAAATGACTACAAAAATGTAGTTTAAAAATTTAAAAAAATGAAAACAAATTATTGCTGTAAAGCTTCAAATGGATTGTATATTCTAGTTTTACTACTAGGTTTTTCGTATGCTATTAGTGCACAAACAACGCCATTGCCTACAACGTTAGACCCATCTAAAATGACGTACAATCAGATTTCACAAAGTCTAAAATTGTTTGTGTATCCTTCGAAAGGACAGAGCAAAGACAAACAAAAAGCCGATGAATATGAATGTTACAAATGGGCGATGGATCAATCGGGTGTTGACCCGATGAATACAACAAAAACACAAGCAGCTCCCAAACAAGAAGGTCCAACTGGCGCTGCTGTTGGAGGTGCTGCAAAAGGTGCACTCGTTGGAACAGCAATTGGTTCTGTTAGTGGTGATGCTGGGAAAGGCGCAGCTTATGGAGCTATCGGTGGAGCTGTTGCAGGAAGAAGAAAAGGAAAACAAGCTCAGGCTCAGGCAAATCAACAAGCACAATCTACAGCAACAGCTGCAGACCAGGCAAAAATTGACAGCTTTAAGAAAGCCTTTTCTGTTTGTATTGAAGGAAAAGGATATACTATTAAATAAACTGAAAATAAACAGATGAAAAGCAATAGATTAATTCTTCTGATTCTATTTTTTTTAGGCGTTCAAACGTATAGCCAAGTCTATACCGATAAAGTTGTTGGTAAAAAAAATGTAGCTGTATTGGATAGTCTTAAAACTAGTGAATATCCATATTCTTTACCCATTTGGGGCGAAAAAGCAACTCAAAAAGGCTATCAATTGCCCTATTCTGCTGGTTTTTCTGTAAATTATTTTTGGCAGGAATCTGATTTGGTTATTAATGATTTATATGTAGGGTTCAATAATGGAACACAATACAATTTAGACCAAATTGTTCGATTTAATGGCGCTGTAGCCAGTGCTAATGCCATCAATGCAAGACCTGATATATGGTTACTTCCTTTTTTGAATGTCTATGCTATTTTGGGTAAAGTGAATACCTCAACAGCTATAAATGCTGGACTTTGGGTTCCTGATGCCGAAAATAATTGGAATGAAATATATACTTTTAACTCAAAAGCAAAATTTGACGGAACGACATTTGGTTTGGGATTAACGCCTACAATTGGTGTCGGTGGAGGCTGGCTGGCTTTAGATATGAATGTAGCCTGGACTGATTTAAGCGGATTAGATAAACCAGCAATGACTTTTGTTTTTGGTCCAAGGTTGGGAAAAACTTTCAAATTAAGCAAACCCGAAAGTAATATTACCGTTTGGACAGGAGCTTTTAGGGTGCATCTCAATAGTGAAACCAAAGGCTCATTGGCATTAGCAGAGGTAATCTCTGGTGGTGATGCACAAGCCAAAGTCGATCAGGGTTTTGTAAAAGTAGCTGAAAAGCAAACCGCAGTTGACAATTGGTGGAATGGACTTAGTAATGCGCAACAAGCCAATCCAGTCAATGCAGCCAAATACAATACAGCAAATCAAGCATTAGAAACCGCTGGTAATTTTTTAACCGCGGTAGATGGTGCCCTCAGCACTGCTGGTTCTTCAACTGTTCAATATTCACTTGAAAAAGCACCTAAAGATATGTGGAACTTCCTTTTGGGTGCGCAATACCAATACAATAAACACTTTATGTGGCGAGCTGAATATGGTTTTTTAGGAAGCCGTAAACAGTTTATGACCAGCCTTCAATACCGTTTTGGATTATAATTAAATACGTATCAGTATGAAAAAAGTCTTATTTGTCATCACTTTACTGTTTTGTATGCAATCTGTAAATTCTCAGGTCTTAATTTCATTGTTGTTTGGCGATAAATTGAATTCTCCAAAAATAGAGTTTGGCTTAGAAGGTGGTGCCAATTTTTCGACCATTTCTAATCTCGAAGGAACAAAAAACAGAACCGATTTTAATCTTGGTTTTTATTTTGACTTTAGGCTCAAAAATCCCGCTTGGGCTATCAATACCGGAGTGATTGTAAAATCAACATTAGGAGCGAATGAACTGCCAGTATATTCTTTGAATAATACTGAATTAGACAATGCTTTTGAAGGAGGTCATGTGGATCGAAAAATTGGTTATTTCCATGTTCCAGTTATGATAAAATATAAATTTGACAACAATATTTATGTCAAAGCTGGAACACAATTGGGCTTGCTAAGCAAAGCAAATGATGAATTTAAAAATGATTATGTTGGTAATGATTTAGTTTATAAGAATAATATCAGGGATAAAATTCATGTTATCGATGCAGGTTTGGCAATAGGAGCAGGCTATAGGTTGATGGGTGGTAACGGAATGAACCTCGGTGTTAATTATTATTATGGTTTAGTACCTGTAATGAAAGGAGATTCCAATCCCAATCAATACCATCGCTCTTTTTATGTCACAGCTGGAATACCGATAGGCAAGGGGAAAGCAGAAAAGAAATCGCAATAAAATAAAAGTATCGAAAATGCTATTGAATCTTTTGTCATATGGCAAAATAATATTGGATGTTTTATTCCAAGTTGTTATAGGGTATTGTCTTTTGCTTTGGTAGGTTGTTGAGTGTAATTCATTGCAAAATAATTGCACTCAATTTTTTTTAGTGTAGATTTCTTGATTGATAAATATTAAATTACAGGTACTAAATAATTCAGTAAAATTTTATATTTTTGAAATCTAAAGTGCATAAAACTAGAAACTTGTCTGACTTATTCTCATCTATCAATACAATGACAATGATAAAAGAACTACCTTTTCAAAAACTCATACTAATTTTTTGTTTGATATTTATTTCTACTACTTTTATAACGGCTCAACAACGCCCTAAAGTAGGATTGGTTTTGAGTGGCGGCGGAGCTAAAGGGATAGCTCATATAGGAGTTCTTAAAGCTATTGACAGCGCAGGACTTAAAATAGATTTAGTTACCGGAACTAGTATGGGGAGCATAATCGGTGCATTATATGCCACTGGTTATTCAGGGAATGAAATTGAAAAAGTAACCAAAAAGCTCAATTGGGATGAATTATTAAGTGGCAAACCTGTTTACAAATATGTAAGTATTGATGAAAAAGATGAATTTGGTCAATACTCTGCCGAAGTAGGGATTAAAAAATACAAACTACAATTAGCCACCGGATTGATTGATTCGCAGGAGCTTTGGTTGGTTCTCAACAGGATGTTTCTGCCCGTTTACAACATCAAGGATTTTTCAAAATTTAATATTCCATTCCAATGCATAGCCACCGATTTGTCTAATGGTAAAGATGTGGTTCTTTCTAAAGGTGATATCGTGAAAGCCGTACGTTCGAGTATGGCCATTCCTAGCGTATTTACCGCTGTTGATCACGATAAAACCAAGTTAGTCGATGGAGGAATTGTTCGAAACTTCCCTGTAAAAGATGCTAAGAAAATGGGCGCCGATATTGTTATTGGTGTAAATCTTTTCACTGGTCTTCCTGATATTGAAAAACTGGACAACGTATTGGATGTTTTTTACCAAATTACCCAATACCGCGATGCCGATGATTTGATTGAAGAAAAAAAGCTTTGTAACCTGGTGATTGAACCTTCTTTAGAAAAATATAGCGCCGGAAGTTTTGATGCAACGGATTCTATTATGGATATTGGAAATGCTGTTGGAAAACGCTATTATCCTTACTTCAAGAAACTTGCCGATTCCTTGAATGCCCTTTATCCAATAACTTACGACCCTTTCAACCGTTTGCCAAAAGTAGAATCTATTGTAATTGATGAAATTACTTTTGAGGGGATAGAATATACTAGTAAAAGTTTATTGTTGCAAAAACTAGGGATAAAATCCGGAAAAAACTATACAGCCAAAGAAATAAACGACGGTTTCCGAATCGCTTTTGCCAGCCGATATTATGACAATATCTATTATAACTTAGAACCTACAACACAAGGGCACGCTAACTTAATTTGTAAAATAAAAGAAAAACCATTAACCCAATTAAAAGTTGGATTGTCCTTTCATTCGTTTACAGGACCTGCTTTATTACTCAACCTTACTTCGAGAGATATACTCTTGAATAAGTCACGGTCGCTGGCTAAATTTGCCTTAGGTGAAAACTTTAGAGTTTTGTTAGAACACAAACAGATTTTTGGACCCAAGGCCAATAATTATTTTAGTTTGAGTTGGGAAAGACAAAATCTGCCCTTGAATCGCTATGACGGCACACAGAAGCTCTATGTTTATGGGGTTCGATATTCTCAATTTGATATTAATTATACCAGAGTTTTACACAATGATTGGAGTATAACCGCAGGAATTAGTCATCAAAGAAGTAGTTTTTCTCCAGAGGTAATTAGCTTAGATTCCTATAATGGATATGTTGCTAACTATTTTACCTATTTATCTTCTGAATCCATAACAACCGACAGAGTGAATTTTCCAACTAGCGGCCATCTTTTTTATGCACAAGCCGGAATTGTTTTTGGACGAAAAGCTCAAATAGATCATTCATTGTTAGATGGAACTAGCGAGAATGTTTCCAATTTAATTGATAATGCACCAGATTTTTACAAGTTTATTATTAATTACTCTAAATTCAATCCTTTAAGTAAAAAATTAGTGTTGTTTTATAACTTACAATCCAGTGTAGCCATACATTCACAAGGGTTTATTTCTGATAATTTTTACATGGGTGGTATTCAACAATTATTTAGGCAACAGCTTGCATTTGCGGGTCTTAACGAACAGCAAATCAACTCAACATCGGTGGTTTCTGGACAGTTGGGAATGCAATATAATTTTACTGGAAGTCTCTTTCTGATGGGAAGAGCCAATACAGGAGTGTATAATTTCAGTACTTTGACCAAAGCTTGGGATGCAGATACCGTAAAATCAATCAATGGTTTTTCGATGGGATTGGGTTATAATTTAGGTTTTTTGCCTATGGAACTCACCGCAATGTACTCTCCAGAAATTGGTAAAGTCTATTCTCACGTTAAAATTGGCTTCGTATTCTAAAAATTAAAGCGTTTGTTTGGTCTAAAAATATAACGATTTGTAACTATTTTTTTTAAGTTTAAATACAGGTAATTTTGTGCTGTAAAGAGAAGGAAAGATCATTTTTTTTTGTCCCTAAAAGCAGCATTTTGAAAATAAATCATTGTTAAATTAAATTAAATTTTATAATTTTGATTTGCTTTTTAGCTAAATATCAACCAAAAAACACAAAAAATAACCAAAAAAAACAAAAACTATGAAAAAATTAGTACTAGTTGCTGGAATCTTTTTATGTACAATAGGAGTTCAGGCTCAAAATCAAGGAGATGTTGGACTTGACTTGTATGGAGGTTATACTTTTCAAGACAAAATATCTTCTAATGCATCCTATATTGAAATCAAAGATGGTTTTCAATATGGAGCAGGACTTGAATTTTATATAAGACCAACCAAATCAATAGAATTAAAATACCTTAGAATGGACACCAATACTCCAATCTTCACCCCAAGCCTTACTGCACCATTTAAAGTTGGGCAAGCCAATATCGGTAACGATAGTTCTGCCATCAATTATGTGTTGATAGCCGGAAATAATTATTTTCCAACAAGCAATCCAAGTATTAAACCTTTTGCAGGGTTGGGCATAGGAGTGGGTTGGGCTTCAGGCGATCAAAGTACCAGTGCAAGATTTGCTTGGGATGTGAAAGCTGGTGTTAAAATAAAAGCATCTGATGCTGTTTCCGTGAAATTACAAGCTTATTTCCAAACTATCTGGGGAAGCTATGGTTCACAGACTTATTTTTATCCAGGGTGGGGAACAGTGACTTATCCAAATAATTCTTCTCTTTACCAATTTGGTTTAGGAGCTGCTCTTGCTTTTGATTTTAAACACTAAACAAGTAGTATGATAAAATATAAAGCTGCAATTCGTTGAGTTTGCAGCTTTTTTTGTCTAAAGTAGTTTTTTAAAATTAGTAATTCAATATTTTTCAGGTTTTTAGATTCGACAACAAGATGAGTATGTTTTTTTCTGAATTTTATAAAAGAAAAGGAGTAGCAGCAGGGCTAATTAGCTTTTTTTGTGTTTCAATCTTGGGTCAGGATCTGGAACCAAGAGCCTATGGTAATATTCCAACAGGAATGAATGTTTTAGCAGTGGGTTACGGCTATAATAAAGGAAATGTATTAAATGACCCATCGCTACCCATCAAAGATTTTAAAATCAATACCCAAATTTTAGCGGTCAATTATATTCATAGTTTTGGTTTCGCCAATAAATTAGCGAGAGTCCAGGTAACCATCCCAATGGCGGATATGCAGGGAAGATTACTATTAAACGGGGAAGAAGTCACTGGTTCTCGAAGAGGATTTGCGGATGCAAAAATTCGATTTGGTATTAATTTAGCGGGTTCACCAGCCTTAGATAGAAAAAATTTTAGTAAATATCAGCAAAAGGCAATTTTTGGAGTAAGCCTGGTAACTTTAGTACCTGTAGGCAGATATTACAATGATAAGCAAATTAATATAGGGAGTAATCGCTGGGCCTTTAAACCTGAAATAGGAATCTCTAAAAGATTCAAACGTATATATGCGGAGGCATATGTCGGAACCTGGTTTTATACTAAGAACACTGATTATTTTGGTGGAAATGAGCTTAAACAAAAACCAACTTTTAGTTTTCAAGCACACGCTAGTTATTATTTCAATAACCTAATGTGGATGGGCATCAATACCAATTGGTACGAAGTGGGCGAAGTAGCCATCAATGATATTTATTCTGGCCCTTCGCAAAAGGATTGGAGAGTTGGAGGTACTTTTTCAGTTCCAATTACTAAAAGTCAGTCTTTACGATTGCAGTACCATGTTGGTGTTTACGCGAATCTTGGGTTGAATTATGATTCATTGACCTTAGCTTATCAATATGTGTTTTTTTAGAAATAAATTAATAGCAAGATTTTTATAATTAAAAAACCAACAGTATGAAAACAACATTCAATTGCTACTTAGTTCCAATTATTACGCTATTTTTAGTAGCCTGTTCTCTGACCAGTGCCCTTGCACAAAATACCAAACCAGCTGCAAAAAACAATTGGTCTTATTTTGTTGAACCCTATCTTTTGTTTCCCAATATGAGTGGAAATGTAGGTTTGGCTGATTTGCCGGAAGTAACAGTAGATGCGAATACCAAGGCTATTTTTGGTCATCTCAAAATGGGAGCCATGCTTTATGCAGAAGCCTCGAATGATAAATGGGCTATAGGTTCCGATATTATTTATATGAGTTTGGCTCAAGGTCTAAAACCAGCAGATTATTATTGGAGTGGAGAAGTGACAGCCAAACAATTTGCTTGGGAAGTTTCAGGTTTACGAAAAGTAAACCCTTGGCTTGAATTGGGTGTGGGTGGAATTTTAAATTCAGTCAATTCCGGACTTGATATTCAACTTGCTTTAACAGGTGGTCCTGCAGTTTTTAGAAGTAAAGAAATGACAAAAACTTGGTTTGACCCAATGCTTATAACCAGAATTAAAAGTAAAGCGGGTGAGAAATTCGTGTATCAATTTCGCGGCGAAATTGGAGGTTTTGGCATTGGTTCCGATTTGGCCTGGCAAATGCAAGCAGTGGCTGGATACCAATTTTCAAAGCTTTTTTCTGTTACTGGCGGTTACAGAATCATTAGTTTGGATTATGAAACCGGCAGCGGGCAGGATTATTTCCATTACAATATAGATACTTCGGGACCGACAGTGAAATTCGGTTTTCAATTTTAGATAAAAATTTTTCCTTGAACTAAAAAAGAGCAGTGTTGCCCGATAAAATCTAAATATAATCCCAACAGGACATTTTTTAATTCATAACTTTCTTACTATCAATATATAACCTCTACGAGGTATGCTCCGTTAGGAGCAAAATATTGGTAGGTAAAAAACAAGCTAACCTAGTTCTAATGTCCCGTAGGGACTATATTTATAAGGTTTTTTGTTTTTTTAAAATTTTAATGGGACAACAATTAAAAAAGTAGTAATTTGTTAAAAATTTTTGAGATGAAAACAAAATTCAACTTCCCTACCGTTTTAATCCTATTTTTGAGTCTGATTACTTTTTCTGTTTCGCAAGCAATTGCTCAGGAAAAAAGCAAAAAGCAGCTTAAAGAAGAACAGAAATTAGAAAAGCAAAAACAAATAGCGCTTTTAGTGGAATCGAAAGAATTTGTTTTTGTGGCCGAAAGAGTAATTCCTCAGAGCGGAAGCGCTTTGATTTTAACCTCTGAATTTGATGTAACCTTTCACCCTGATTTAATCAAAAGTTTTTTGCCATTTATCGGCAGAGGTTTCAGTGGTATCGGATATGGTGGTGATGAAGGGATGAAATTTGAAGGGAAACCAACTTTATTCCAAGTCGAAAAGACTAAAAAAGAGTATCAAATTAAAATTGAGGTCAGGGGAAAAACAGATTCCTATTCTATGAGGCTTAACGTTTATTACAACGGTAGTGCATACCTTACCATAAACAGCAACAATCGCAGTCCAATTGCATATGATGGGACTATTGATAAACTCAAAAAGGATTGATCAAATAAATAAAAATTGATAAGTATAGTTATCAAAAATTATAATAAATAACTGATCAATAGTATTAAATTAAATACTTTTGTTAAAAAGCATTTTATGTACAAAAAATCATTACTACTGATTGTAATCTTTGTAGTTCTTCTGGTCGTTTTTAGAGTTTTTATTGTCGATAGTTGCACTTCAAAATACGTTCAATATTCTGAAATAAAACCACAGTCAGTAGAGTATGTAGGAGACCAATCCTGCAAAAAATGTCATGCTACCGAGTTCAAAGAATGGAAACAATCGCATCATTATATGTCGATGTTGCCACCCAATGATTCGACAGTAAAAGGTGATTTCAATAATATCACATTCACAGCCGATGGTGTTAGTAGTCGTTTTTATAAAAAAGGATCAAAATTCTTTATCTACACAGAAGGTGATGATGGCAAAAATCATGACTTTGAAGTGAAATTTATCTTCGGGTTTACACCTTTACAACAATATTTAGTTCAATTTCCGGGCGGTCGTTTGCAAGTACCTAGATTAAGTTGGGATGTCAATAAGAAAAAATGGTTCAACCAATACGCAGGTCAAAAAATACCATCGCACGATTGGTTGCACTGGACAGGAAATGCCCAAAACTGGAATACAATGTGCGCCACTTGTCATTCGACTAACCTTAGAAAAAATTATGACATTGAAAGTGATACGTATAAAACAAGTTACAACATCATCAATGTCAGTTGCGAAAGCTGTCATGGAGCAGGAAAACAACACTTAGATTTTATTAATGGAGATTATAAATCGGGAGACAGAGTAACAGGCAGCTTTATGAAATTAGCCAAAAACTCCAAACAAACCGAAGAATTAAATACTTGCGCTCCGTGTCATGCACGAATATCCGAAATCAACGGAAAACATGTGGAGAGTGCTGAAATAATGGATAATTACATTCCTCAAATTCCTGACACTGAATTTTATCATGCCGATGGTCAGGTAAATGATGAGGATTATATCTATACTTCCTTTTTACAAAGTCGGATGTTTCATAAAGGAGTGACCTGCAGCACCTGTCACAATCCCCATTCTGCCAAGCTCAAACGCATTGGCAATCAAACCTGTACCCTTTGTCATATTCCAACAAAATATGATGTTCCAACTCATACGTTCCATAAAAAAGGTACTCCTGCCACAGAGTGTAAAAACTGCCACATGCCTGGCAAATTGTATATGGGTAATGATTTACGTCACGATCATAGTTTTAGAGTGCCACGACCTGATTTATCCGTAAAATACGGAACGCCGAATGCTTGTAGTAATTGTCATAAGGACAAATCGGAAAAAGTGCTGGCTGATGCCGTCGTTAAATGGTACGGTCCAAAGAGGAGATACCATTTTGCCGAAGATTTGATTCCGGGAAGCCGATTGGATGCAGAAAGCGAAAAACATTTGACGAAGATTATTGACAATAAATTTGTTCCAAAAATCATCAAAGCCACAGCTACTTTTTATCTGGGTTCTATTCAAACGCAAACGAGTTTGAGCACCATTTTAGCCAGATTACCAAGTAAGGAAGCCCAAATTCGATATCGTGCTTTGAGGAGTTTAGCCTCTTTTCCGGCAGAAAATTGGATAGAAGCGGTTGGACCTTTATTGTCGGATAAAGTGAGAGCGGTTCGCATTGCAGCGGCAGATTTGTACATTACCATTCCTTCCGGTCAAGTTCCTGAAAACTATGCAAAACCATTTGCTGCAGCTCAAGTCGAATTGGAAAAATCATTGCGTTTTCAAACTGATTTTTCAACAGGAAATGTAATGTTGGCCGATTATTATTTAAAACTGAAAGACTATCCCAATGCCGAAAAGTTTTATTTGCGCGGGTTGAAAAAAGACAGCAATATGAACTATGCTTGGCTTAATTTATCCGCAGCTTACAATTCCCAGGGAAAAAATACACAAGCTTTGCAAGCCTTAGAATCCGCCTTGAAAAATGATTCAAAAAACGAGCGAATTTATTATAATTTGGCTTTGCTGTATAATGAAATGAACAATATGCCAGCCGCTGAAAAAGCTTTTGCAAAAGCAGTAGCATTAAAATCGATTAATTCCAGAGTGTATTACAACTATGGATTAATGTTGAATCAGGGTAAAAAATATGCAGCAGCTGAGACTGTTTTATTGAAAGGAATTCAAATTAATCCATCGGATCCTGAATTGTATTATGCACTTACTTTTGTTTACATTCAATCGAATAATAAAACCAAAGCAATTCAAACGGCTACGAAGTTGAAACAATTAGATGCGAATAATCCAAATTATCAACAAGTCTTTACTAGTCTGGGCATCTAAATTTCTCTACTATAATGGCAATTATTAAATATAATACTTTGACAGGATAAAAAACAGTTTTTTAGTCAAATAGGAGTTCAACAATCCTTAGTTTAACTCATAAATAGTTAGTAATAACTAGTTTAAAAGGTATTATTTTCAAGAATAAACTTTTTTTTTGTGATTTAGATTTTGTATTTTTACTATTTATTAACATAAATAAAATCTTATGAAAAATTCATATGCAAAATGGTTTAAAAACCTGAACTTTTTTGTTTTTGTTTTTTTAATAAGCGCCACGAAAGTAAGCGCTCAAACTACAGATGCAGTAGTCAAACCAGAACGAGAATTCAAGAACACAATTCGTTTTAATGTTACAAATCCATTAATTTTTGGAGGTAAATCTATTATTTTTGGTTATGAAAGACAATTAAAAAACAATCGTTCTTTCTCTATTAATATTGGTCAGGCTTCTCTTTCGCCGTTTGATTTTTTGGATGATACGGAACTGAAAGCAAAATCAATATTAAGCGAAAATGGTTTTCACATTTCAGGAGACTATCGTTTTTATCTCTCTGGTTTGAATAAATATAACGCTCCCCGTGGAGTGTATCTAGGACCTTATTATTCTTATAATACTTTTAATAAGCAGCATAGTTGGGAATTTACAAAAGAAGGCAGTGTACCGCAAATAGTCGAAACTGACTTAAGGATTAATATCCACACTATTGGTTTTGAATTGGGCTATCAGTTTGTTTTCTGGAAACGTTTTGCTGTCGATATGATTCTTGTTGGACCTGGTATTGCAGGATATAAATTGAAAGCAGATGTGGGAGGAAATTTGTCAGATGAAGACAGACAATTATTTTTTGATAAATTGAATGAGGCGTTAAAAGATAAATTTCCAGGTTACAGCGGCACTGTTGGCAATGATAGTGGAGAATTTCAAAAGACTGGTGCCAAAAGCACTACAAGTTTAGGATATAGATATATGATTCAAATAGGATATAGATTTTAAATAAACAATTTTTAAATTTTAGAAAAAAATAGTACTAACAATTTATAAAACAAACAAATATGAAAATCAAATTATTATTATCAACGTTATTTATCTGTGTAGTAATTAGCTGTGGCCCATCTGTTCAACTTACAAAAACATGGACAGATCCTTCATTAAATGCGGACACAAAACCATTTAATAAAGTATTGGTTATCGCCCAATTAAAAGATGATTCAACTAGAAGAATCGCTGAAGACAAAATTGTAGCATCGTCTCCTAGAGGTAATTTTATTCAATCTTATAATTACTTAAAACCTTCTGAAAAAGAAGAAAATCTTGTCATTGCAGATTTGAATAGGGATGGAATTGATGGTATTATTCTGATGCGTTTGACCGATATCGAAAAAACTACATCCTATGTTCAAGGCACAACGTACTACGGAGGTTGGGGATATCGCGGTGGCTATTATGGAGGTTATGGTTATGGATACGGATCTCCGGGTTATTATCAACAAGACAAAACGTATTATGTAGAAACTAGTATTTATGATGTTAAAACCAATAAATTGCTTTGGACAGGAACAGTTTCTACAACGAATCCTTCAAAATTAGATACAACATTAGACGCTATAATTTCGACTGTTAAAACAGAACTGACCAATAAAGGGGTAATTAAAAAAGAAGAAGTTATTAAAAATTAATTTTTTCTCGGCTCAGATTTTCTCAGTGATTGTAAGCTGAAACTTTCATTTAAGAGGCGAAATTAATAGTAGTGCTAAAGTTCTGCACTTTTTGTAGATTTGTATTATGGAAAAAAGACACTTATTAAGTTTCAGCTTTTTACTATTTGTTTTTCTTCAATTTAGTGTAAAAGCTCAAAATTTAAATGATTCAGAAAAGCAATGTCCGGTAAAATCTCTGCCTGAATTATTTAAAAAGAAGGATTCAGTTCACGTATTAAAACCAAAGAAAAATAGTTTTTTCTTAATCATTCCTGTAATTGGTTCCCAACCAGCCACTGGGTTTTCTTATGGTGTTGTCACTCAATATACTTTCAAAGGAAAAAAGGTCGATGATAAATATTCCTCTATAAATTTAGGAGCCACATACACTGAAAAGAAACAGGTACTGATCAATGTCAAGAATAGTGTAATGCTCAATAATAATAAAATGTTTTTGAGTGGCGATTGGCGTTTTTACATTTTTTCACAGCCTAATTATGGATTAGGAACGGATATTGTTCCTCCAAAATACAGAGATGATGATTTCGATTTGATGGATTTGCAAGAGCCAATGGACTATAATTATGTAAAATTCCATCAAACAGCTTCCTGGGAAATTAAAAACAACTATTATGTTGGTGCCGGAGTCCATTTAGATTGGTACACCACAATAACTGATAATAATCTAAATATTGCGGAAGGTCAATTTACCAATCATTATAATTACAGTCAAAAATATGGTTACAACGAAAATGAATATTTCGTAAATGGATTGAGCCTTAATTTATTATATGACTCCAGAGACAACCAAATCAATACCAATCATGGTATGTTTGCTAATATCAATTATCGATTCAATCCGGCATTAACCAAAGAGCAACATGCTAGTAATGTGCTTTTTTTAGAGTATCGTTATTTTATGCCATTGAGCAAATACAATAAGCAGCATGTTTTTAGTATTTGGACAACGGGACAGTTTGTAACACTTGGAACTGTGCCTTATTTAAATTTGCCATCAATCGGATGGGACCAACGAAGTAGAAGCGGAAAAGGATATACACAGGGATTATTTCGGGGTCAAAAAATGGTTTACCTTGAAACAGAATATCGATTTCCAATCAGTTGCAATCAGTTGATTAGCGGAACTGTATTTGCTAATTTTACTACTGCAACGGATAAAGATCGAGGAATTCGTCTTTTTGAATATGTACAACCTGCGGTGGGTGTTGGTTTGCGAATTTTAATAGACAAAGCCACACGAACTAATTTGGTTCTCAATTATGCCTGGGGTCGACATTCCAAAGCTTTTTATCTCAATGCTGGAGAATCATTCTAAATTCAAATGGCTTCCATTTTGGTGATTTTATTTTTAGTAGTTAGTAATAACTATAATTCAAATTTGCCCTGAAATAATTTGATAAACAGTGTATTAGTAGAAAAAAAATATATATTTTTGATAGAAATATTCAAAAAAATAACCACAAATTAACAATTATGAAAAAACTATTTTTAATCGTATTCGTTGCCCTTTCGACTGGGGTTTTTGCTCAAACAACAGAAAAAGAAGACCTTGATGTAATACAAGGTATTTATGGAAAATCAAAAAAGGAATTAGCCGTTGCTTATATGGCAATCCCTGAGGCCCAAGGTGTTGCATTTTGGGCAATTTATGATCAATTTGAAGCAGAACGCAAAGCTCTGGGTCAAGCTAAAGTGGCTATCATAAATGATTATGCTGCAAATTATGCCAATCTTACGGATGAAAGTGCCGATAAAATTGCAAAAGCTAGTCTAAAGAATAATTTGGATTATCAAAAACTGTTTGCCAAATATTATGACAAATATAAAAAAGCAGTTGGAAGTATTAAGGCTGCTAAAATAATTCAGTTCGAAAATTACATGCAAACTACAGTACAAAGCGAAATCCAGGATGCCATTCCTTTTATTGGTGAAATAGAAGCAACCATAGCAAAATAATTTTTTTTAAATAATTTAGAAGTGCAGTAATAGATTTACTGCACTTTTTTTATGTTTTGAAATTTAAGTAGTTGAGCAGTATTATTTAGTACTTTTCTGTTCATTCAATCCTTTTTTTTCATAAAATTGTATTACATTATTAAACCTTGCACATTATGAAAAAAATCATTTTAGCACTTAGTCTTTTATGCTTGACTTTTATAGCTTGTAACTCAACTCAATCCGCAATGAAAACAACAAATTCACTAGAAGGAACTTGGGAATTAAATTACATTACAGGTCCTCGAATTGCTTTTGACGGATTGTACCCCGACAAAAAGCCAACTATTATTTTTGATCTAAAAGAAAACAAAGTAGCTGGAAACAACAGTTGCAACCAATATTTTGGAACGCTGAAAGTCGAAGGGAATAAAATCAATTTCAAGGATGCCAAAATGGGAATGACCATGATGGCTTGCCCGGGTGGAGGCGAAAATGTGTATATGAAAACATTGGAAAAAGTAGATTCCTATTCGATTTCTGAAGACGGAAAGACTTTGAATTTTCTGATGGGTGATATTGCCATGATGCGTTTTGAAAAGAAATAATAAATTAATTCTACTTATAAGATGAAACACTTAACAAAGATTATAGTGTTATCAATGGTTCTTATTTGCGGAACTATTGTGGCTCAATCGCCAATTGATTTCAACAAGATAAAAGAACTTTCGAATGCTGATGATGCTCGATTGGTATCTATTTTCAAGGATATTCATGAAAATCCAGAATTGGGATTTATGGAAACCCGAACAGCCGCTATTGTAGCCAAAGAATTGAAAACTTTGGGTTATACTGTGATGACTGGAATTGGAATCACTGGAGTTGTTGGGATTTTAAAAAACGGTGAAGGCCCGATTGTAATGTACCGCGCCGATATGGATTGCAATTCCGTTGTGGAAACCACAGGCTTGTCTTATGCCAGCAAAAAAACAGCTAAAAAAGCCGATGGGACCGAAGTTCCTGTGATGCATGCCTGCGGTCACGATGCGCATACTACTTGGATGCTTGGCATTGCCAAAAATATGGTCGCCTTAAAAAGCCAATGGAAAGGCACTTTGATTATGATAGGCCAACCAGCAGAAGAACCTGGAGGAGGTGCAGCAGCCATGGAAGCCGAAATGTATAAAAAAGGAGTTCCGGAACCGGATTATTTATTAGGAATGCACACCGCACCTTTGCCGACAGGCTATTATTTGAATGAAGCGGGACCTCGTATGGCAGGAGCAGACCAATTTGACGTTACTTTTTATGGAAAAGGCGGTCACGGTTCTTCTCCACACGAAGCCATCGATCCTATTGTTATGGCTGCCAACGCTATTTTGCAATACCAAACCGTTATTAGTAGAAACAATGACCCACAAGCTCCAGCTGTGGTCACTGTGGGTGCAGTTCAAGCAGGAATTGACAACAATGTTATTCCAGCATCGGCCACTCTAAAACTGAATACTCGTTTTTTTAATTACACTGTCAGAGACTCTATTTTAAGCCGTATCGAAAGAATTAATGAAGGAATTGCCTTTGCCAATGGTTTACCCAAAAAATTATATCCAACGATTACCATGAAAGGAAGGGTTTCCCCCTTGACAAACGACAAAGCGATGGTCGATAAAATAAATGGGGTTCTTGAAAAATTAGTGGGTCCAGGTAAAAACATAAAAGGGCTTCCTGCCGTAATGGGATCTGAAGATTTTCAGCATTTGGTGATTAATAATAAAAAGACCGTTTATGATTATTTTCTCGTAGGTGTTGCCAGTGCAGAAGATACGGCCAAAGCCAAAAAAGAAGGCAAAATGTTTCCCTATTTTAACCACAATGGCGATTTCAAAGTAGATTTGAAAGCCATTCCTTTTGGAACGACATTGGGGACAACAGCTTTATTAGAATTGTTTAGAAAGTAATATTTAAAGACTTATTTTTAAGATAGTTGGTGTTATTTTACGTAAAACAAAAACCAAGAAAATTGAAGTAAAAAGTTTTATTATGAAAGAAAATAAAAATAGTACATCAGGAAATGGAATTGGTATTGGAGCTGCGCTTGGAGTTGCATTTGGTGCCGCTTATGCTTTTGGTCTATCTAAAGAAAATCCTCCTTTAATTATAGCATTAAGTTTAGCCATTGGGGTTGCTGTCGGTGCTATTTTTGATTTTGCAAATAAAAAAAAATAGCGTTACTTTAGCTTTAATGATTATTTTTTAGGAAAGTGATTCTAGAAAATAAAACAACCTTCCGTCCTCCGCCCTAAACCGCATTACGTTTACAAAGTTCAAACTTATAATTTTTAAAATCATGAAAAATAAATTATTTCTAGTAGTCTGCGCTTCGCTATTCTTTATGAACTGCAAAAAGGACGTGAAGGAAGCAGAAATCAAAGCTGATACAATTGCCAAAGTTGCTGTTGATACACTAACTAATTCTCATAATTCCGAAAATTCACTGGACTGGGCAGGAACTTACAAAGGTGTAACCCCTTGTGCCGATTGTGAAGGCATTGAAACCGAACTGGTTTTGAACCAAGATTTGACTTATGTCATGAAAACAAAATACCTAGGCAAAGGCGATGGAAAAGTATTTGAGGAAAATGGCAGTTTTGTCTGGGATAAAAATGGCGGAAGCATTTCGTTGCAGGGAGGTAAAGGAGGACCCTCACAGTATAAAGTAGGGGAGAACCAATTGATTCAGTTGGATATGGAAGGAAAAGTAATTACTGGCGATTTAGCTGAAAAATATGTTTTAACAAAGTAAAATTAAAGTGATAGAAATCAACCAAAGCAAATTATGTAGGTGTTAATATTTTAAAAAATCTTTTTCTAAAATGATCTTGAATTCAGTTCTAGCAGCATTTGGCGTAATTTGTTTTTTATTAGCTTTTTTAGCTGGTTTTATTTTGTTTTTTATTAACAAAGAACAAATTTTTAGTAATCGAATATTAGCAATAGTTTTGTTTTTTTTAGGAATTCAGAGTTTGATTATCTTTCTATTATACAGCGGATTGATAATTAAAATGCCTCATGTTTATAGGATGTTTGGTCCTACAACATTATTAATTTTCCCTTTGAGTTACATTTATGTACGGACTGTGTTGGATGGTGAAAATTCATTTAAAAGAATGGATTGGATTATAGTGATTCCATTCATTTTATATGCAATAAATTTACTGCCTGTTTATTGTATGTCTTATGAAAAAAAACTAGAAATTGTAACAAATTTTGTAACTAATCCTAAAATTCAGGGAAAATTTAATGATGGTTTTTTACCTCCTTATGTTTTTTCTTTTTTTAGAACGATTTGGTCTGCCTATTTTCTTTTCCTTCAATTTAAACTAATAAATCAATTTAGAATAAAAGTAAATAGTAAAATAGTTGAAATTAACAAAGAGCTATTAAGTTGGCTTTGCTTATTTTCTATGGTACTTCTGATTTTAGTAAGTGTTCATTCTGTTTTTGCAATTGTAGCCCCAATTTTCGAGACTAGCATTCTATCAATTGATAGTATTCTACAGTTATTGATTCTTGTTTTAACATTACAACTTTTTATGCATCCTCGAATTTTATATGGAATTTTTATTCCATCAAAAGAATACAATTTAAACATTGCTATTACTGCGGATAGTAAAATCGTAAACGAAAGAATTGAATCCAATACTAAAAATGATAATTTAACAACTTCTGTCCAAACCAATTTAAAATATAAAGAAATAATAAATTCTCATTTTAAACAAAACTTACCTTTTTTAAATCCCGATTATAACTTAAATATTCTTGTAGATGAAGTTCAAATTCCCCGACATTTGTTATCTACTTTCATCAATCAGGAATATGGTATTGGCTTCAGAAAATTTCTAAACCAAAAAAGAATAGAATACATACTTGAAAATTTCAATAAAACAGAATGGAAAAATCTAACCCTCGAAGCCATTGCAAATGAATCTGGATTTAAAAACAGGTCAACCTTTATTAACAATTTTAAAGAAGTCACAGGAAAAAATCCATTAGAGTATTTTAAAAACAATAATTCATAATATCCTTAAGGTCAATTAGTTAATAAGTATTTTTTTTGTTTTTATACAAATTTTTTTAAAGTCATACATTTTTAAATAAGAATTTTAATCTTAGTTTTAACATAATTTTAAATTTGTTAAAACTTAAAAAGTACGACAATGAAATTAAAACTAACTACCCTATTGCTGCTTTTCTTAGCCACCCTAAGTGTAACAGCACAAGAAACAGAAAAAACAAAAGCAGAAGTAGATCCTACAAAACCTACCAACCTCTACACACAAGTAAATGCTAGCTTAGAATATCAAAACGGAAAACATCAGGACTTATACGGAATTAGGACTAATGTTCAATATGCATTCAATCCAGACAACTTACTATTGGCCGAAGTACCTTTTTTATATAATGAACAAACATCAAAATTTGGATTAGGCGATATGCGATTACGTTATTACACAGCAGTAAAAAGAAATATTACCAAATCATTTATTGCCATTGTGCCCTTTGCAGACGTGAGTTTACCAACGGGTACTTTTCAGAACGGTTTAGGAACCAGCATTTGGTCACTTGCGGGTGGTGTCGTACTTGGGTTTTCAGTTAGCAAACAACTATCCATATTTCCTGGTGTAAGTTATGTACATTTAACTGAACCAGCAACAGACGTAATTCCGGATGCAAATAAATTCAGTAGCAATGGAGTTGGCTTACAATTCAATGCCAGTTATGTGATAAACAAAAAGACCTTTTTGTTCATAAATCCAACACCCTCATTTTTAAACACTGATGGAGATTGGAAAACGTTCTGGTCAGGCGAATTAAACCTCAACAGAATTATTATACCAAACAAATTTAAAATGAATGCCTATTGGGGACCAAATTTCACAACCGATGTTCATATATTTAGAATTGGCGCAACTTTATTCATCTAAAATCATTTAAATAAATACTTTATGAAAACAAAAATCATCTCATTATTACTTTTACTTGCTCTCATCAGCTGTAAAAAAGAAGTAGTTACCAACCCAGCAGATACCATTTATTTTGGGGGAGACATAGTAACTATGGAAGGCGAAGAAGCACAGTATGCTGAAGCTGTTGCCGTCAAAGAAGGAAAAATTATTTTCGTCGGAACAAAAACTGAAGCCGAAAAATTTCATGGAGATAAAACCGAAATGAAAGATTTGGAAGGAAAAACAATGGTTCCGGGTTTCATTGATGGCCATTGCCATTTTTTTGCTTTCGGTTCGCAAGCCATTTGTGCTAATTTACTAGCAGCTCCAGACGGAAATGTCAATACTATTGACGAATTAATAGCTGAACTAAAAACATGGCATCAAAAAAATGGTACCGATAAAACCAAAGGCTGGATTATTGGAATTGGTTTTGACGATGCCGTCCTAAAAGAAAAACGCTTTCCAACTAAAGATGATTTGGACAAAGTTTCAACTGAACTTCCAGTAATGATTACTCATATATCGGGGCATTTTGCATCAGTAAATACTAAAGCATTGGCAATGTTGGGCATTACTGCTGCATCTCCTGAAGTTGCCGGAGGTGTAATTCGTCGTGTTGCCGGTAGTAAAGAACCAAATGGTGTATTAGAAGAATTGGCAGCTATTCCTCACATGATGAAGGCTATTACTCCAGAGACAACTGAACTTACTGACATGTACCTAGATGCTGGACAAAAAATGGCAGCTAGCTATGGTTTTACAACAGCCAATGAAGGTCGTGCTATGGGAAATCACGAACTATTAGCAGATTATGCGACAAGGGGTAAAATGTACATTGATGTAAATTCGTGGATTGATTATCTCTATCCTCAATATATGAGTACAAAATGGTATAGTAAAGACTACAATAAACATTACCGAATTGCTGGATTGAAATTGACGCTTGATGGTTCGCCGCAAGGTAGAACAGCTTGGAGAACAACACCATATTTAATTCCACCAGATGGTCAAAAACAAGGATATGCTGGCTATCCTGCGATTCCTAAAGACGAAGATGTTCAGAAAATAGTGGATAATGCATTTGCTAAAAACTGGCAATTAAAAGCCCATACTAATGGTGATGCAGCCGCAGATCAGTTGTTTAGAGCTATCAATAAAGCATCAGCAAAATATGGAAATAAAGACAGGCGAAATATATTAATACACGGACAATTAATCCGAATGGATCAGTTAGATAGTATTAAAAAATATGATATAGTGGGGTCTTTTTTTCCAATGCATACTTTTTATTGGGGAGATTGGTACAAAGAAATTATTGGAAATGACAAAGCACAACATATTAGCCCAGTTAAATCGGCACTTAAAAAAGGAATTAGAGTTTCTTGCCATACAGATGCACCAGTTGCATTACCCAATTTGATGATGATCGTTTCTACCGCTGTTAATCGTGAGAGTCGAAGTGGCAGTATTATTGGTGCAGAAGAGCGATTAACGCCTTTCGAAGCATTAAAATCCATTACCATTTGGGGGGCCGAACAATTTTTTGAAGAAAATAAAAAAGGTACTTTAACTGTAGGTAAATTAGCCGATATGGTTATTCTTGACCAAAATCCATTAAAAGTAAATCCTAAGACTATAAAGGACATTAAAGTTAGTGAAACTATAAAAGAAGGGAAATCAGTTTTTATTAGAAAATAAATCTTGGTGCACATTTTTGGTTTCAATTAATTTTTTAAATAAATTTTTATGAAATGAACGGGGCTCAAAATTGGTCGTAAACACCAATAATGATATGCGAATTACATATGACCGTTAAAAAACAATAAATAATAACTTATGAAAAAGACATCTTTTTTATTTATAATAATTTTAGGAACTTGTTTCATGAGTTGGTCACAAGTACAGGATTTTTCAGGGCAAAAACACCATGATTTGAGAGGGAGTCATCGATTAACTCTTGGTTTAGGACATACTCATGTTTCCGAAGGCAAGATTGACGGTGATACTAAATGGCTTGCTTTGGCCTCTTGGAGTTTGAACTATGACTATTGGTTTAGCAACAAATGGGCCTTTGGTTTACAGAATGATTTGGTTTTAGAATCTTTTATAATTGAACATAATGGACAAGAAATTCTAGAAAGAAGTTATCCAATAGCAATAGTTCCTGTAGCAATTTATAAACCAGGCAAAAAACTTTCAGTAATTGGGGGTATAGGAGCAGAATTTGCGAACAAAAAAAATTTAATGCTTACCAGAATTGGATTTGAATATGGTTGGCATTTACCCTCTAATTGGGAAGTAGGAGGAGCATTAGTATGGGATAGTAAATGGAATTATTATAATTCTTGGGGATTAGCAATTACCGTATCAAAAATTTGGAATAAAAAATAAGTAAATAAATTTAGTATATCAAACAAAACAATACAACAACTTGAATTAACATATAAATACATCTCGTTTCTCAAAAGTTACATTTATTAGTTTATTTCATGCATTTTAAAAAATGGCAACTCACGATAATGCATAACTTTTATCACTTAGAGGCAAACGCAATCCCTACAAAGCCGGAAAACTGGGTGTTATCGAAGAAGGCGCTTATGCCGAAATGATTTTGGTCGATGGCAATCCGTTAAAACCTTGATTTAGTAGGCAATCCTGAAAAGAATTTTGTGCTGATTGTAAAAGATGGTATTATTTATAAAAATAAAATTAGCCAATAGCTTGTTTATTAAATACTTATAAAATAATTTTTCTCGATATAAAGGTTGAATGAATAGAAGTATTTAAATTGATTTTCTATAAGCATTTCATAATTTTATCCTCTTATTTTTAATTGGTATCATAAGGTAACCCAAAATCGTCCTCTCCTTTTAGTATATTTGTATGAATTTAGGTTAAAACCATACATATAATATTCAGGATTTATTGCCTATGGAATTTATAAATATAGCCTTTCATACAGTTTCGTTTCTTTTTGCACTACTAGCGGCATCAGTACTCTTATGGATAAATCAGGAAAGGAAACACAGCAACCGTCTTGTTGCTCTTGTACTGATCATTTTATCTTCCCAGAATCTGATGCAGATTTTATTTTTTTCTCGATTAATACTTACCGTGCCGTGGTTGTTAAGAGCTTTTGCCCCTTTAACATTTCTTGTGAGTCCACTTGTATTTGTATATATACGCTCCGTTTTGAATGATGAATTAAAATTTAGAAAAAATGATTGGTTACTGTTGATTCCTACAATTTTAGTCTTGATTAACTTTATTCCATTCTATCTTTTACCAAGCTTTGAAAAAATAAATTACTTGAATAAAAATTTTTATAACAATGTTGGGATTCAGGATTCAGGGGAAGGATTTTTGCCCAATATACTATATTACAGTAGTAGAATTTGCTGGTCAGGAATATTTATATATGGCGGATTCAGGCTGATGTATCAATTTTGGAAAAGAAATTCAGAAGAACTGTTGAACCAAAATAAAATACTGCTCAATTGGCTTTTTACTTTCAATAGCCTAATTACTGCCGTTTTTGTAGTGGCCATTTTGAAAGTTTTTGTTCCAACTATCAAAAATACCCAAATTACAATTGCTGATATTATACTTGGTGCAACTATCCTATACATTTGTATCAAACTTTTTATGAGTCCTCAAATATTATATGGTGTTTTTCAGCCATTACCAAAGAAGAGCAGAAGTAATGAAATTCCTTCCCATCAGAATAGTGCAATAGATAAAACGGATTCAATGTTGGTTTTCAATGATGATTTTTCAGATAGTTCAATAGTTGAAAATGACATTAAAAATAAGGAACTAACACAACAATTCAGGTATAAAAATTTAATTGAAACCTATTTTAGAACAGAAAAACCATTTCTTCGAGTGGATTATTCGCTAAATCAGTTGGCCAGTGAGATTCATGTCTCTCGTCATATTCTTTCAGCATTTATTAACCGGGAATACGGAATGGGTTTTCGTGAATTTCTTAACCACCAAAGGGTTGAATATATGATAGCCAACATAGACAAACCGGAGTGGAAAAAGTTTACCCTTGAAGCTATAGCAACAGAATGTGGCTACAACAGCCGCACAACTTTCATTAAAAATTTCAAAGAGATAACCGGAAAAACCCCCTCCGAGTTCTTGAAAACTACTAGAAAATAAAGTCATACCCAAGACAAACTTCCTGTTTAGCAGCCAAATGTATATTGGATTATAATCCAGCTTCATTACTTTTTTTACGTTTTGAAACAAATACTATTTCAAAACGATACATAAGAATCCGCTGTTTGCTTTCTTTTATTTGATTTCATATTCATTTTTGTTTTTTAATTGGTGTTGAATAGTAATTCTTGTAGTATGCTCAGCCCAAAAATGAATCAATCCTTAAAACATGCTATTATGAAACAATTTTTAACCTCAGCATTGCTATTGATAACAATGTTTGTTGCTGCTCAAAGCAAAATTTTAATTAACAATGTGCAAATTTTTAACGGGAAAGACAATAAGACAGTAACTGCTAATGTCTTGATTGAAAATAATCTTATCCTTAAAATTTCATCCAGTCCCATTATGACTGACAAAAGTGGGAACACTAAAATCATTGACGGCAAAGGCAAGTTCCTAATGCCCGGATTAATTGACATACACATGCACATGATTTTAGCCGGTTCCACACTGTCACAAATGCAGAATGGCGAAGTGGGAGCTGCTTTTATAAGAGCTGGAGCTGAGGCTGGCAATGTTTTAAATCGTGGTTTTACATCTGTAAGAGACTTTGGAGGTCCGAGTTTTGGATTGAAACAAACCATCGATGCTGGTATAATACCAGGCCCAAGAATTTGGTCAAGCGGTCCCATGATTTCTCAAACATCAGGACATGGCGACTTTAGAGGGATTAATCAAAGACCTGTCTCGCTTGGGGGTAGTTTGGATCATTCTGAAGTGATTGGGGCCTGTATCATTGCCGATGGAAAAGATGCAATGCTAGTAGCCGTTAGAGAAACATTAAAAAGAGGTGCTTCGCATATTAAACTTACAGCAGGTGGCGGTGTTTCATCAAGCTTTGATCCGCTGGATGTAAGTCAATATACAGAAGAGGAAATACATGCAGCAGTAGAAGCTGCCGCCGATTGGGGAACTTATGTAACGGTACATGCCTATACTCCAAGAGCTGTGAATAAAGCAATTGCTGCAGGTGTCCTGTGCATAGAACACGGCCAATTGTTGGATGAAGCTACCGTAAAACTTATGGGAGAAAAAGGGATATGGTTAAGCATTCAGGCATTAGATGAAGAAGGTCGGGCAGATTTTTCAGAAGAACAGAAACAAAAAAAGAAAGATGTTGCAAATGGCGCAGACGCTGTGATTAAATGGGCAAAAAAATACAAGGTAAAAATGGCTTGGGGTACCGATGTGTTTTTTAATCCTCCAATTAATAAAGACCAAAACACTTACATTGCTAAAATGAGTAATTGGTTTACCCCTTATGAAGTACTCAAACTGATTACGTCCGACAATGCTCAACTTCTCGCATTATCAGGCAACAGAAGCCCTTACAAAGAAGGTAAACTGGGCGTTATAGAAGAAGGAGCATATGCCGATATGATTTTAGTTGACGGAAACCCTTTGAATGATATTAATGTAATGGTAGATTATGATAAAAATTTTGTGTTAATCATCAAAAATGGTGAAGTATATAAAAATACGATGAATCAATAAGCTACAAATTAAAAAATATACCCTTATGAGTCTAAAAATAAATACTATGAAAAAACAAATTTTATTTTTTGGGTTAGCATTACTTTCCTTTAGTGGTTTTGCTCAACCCGCCAAATGTGATTCGGTAGCGGTACTGCTTATGGATCGAATGACTGATTTTATTGGCGAACTACAATCCTGTAGTTACAAGCTAAATGTGGGAGAAGACACGGATGATGAAGATAGCATTATGGTGAAAAAATTTAGTGAGGACGAGGTGTATATGGTTGGCCCGAATAAAATGTTAGTAAACATAAATGGCAGCAAAAAACATCAAACCTATTGGTATAATGGGACTCAATTAGCGTATTATTCGCATAATGAAAATAATTACGGAATAATTGAGGCATCGGATAATATAATTGAAACTATAGAACAAGTGAATGCCGATTATGATATAGAATTTCCTGCTGCCGATTTCTTTTATCCAGCATTTACAGATGATTTAATTGCTAGTAGTAGCGAAATTAAATATATTGGGAAGTCAGTAGTAAATGGTATGGAATGTTTCCAACTGATGGCTATAGGCGCTGATTTTGACTTCCAGTTTTGGATTAGTAACGATGCCTATAATTTGCCGATGAAATTTGTCTATGTGTACAAAAACAAAAAAGGGTCTCCCCAATATGAAGGCACTTTTAGCGAATGGAAAATAAACCCTGTTGTACCAGATGCGATGTTTAATTTTCTTCCACCTCCCGGAGCAAAACAAATCACAATAGTATCTAAATCTCAAAACTAAAAATTATGAAAACTAAAATATATCGCATCTTAACTGTAATGCTATTTTTTATAGCGCTACTACTGACTACTGAACAGGTATCAGCTCAAAGAGGAAAACACGGTGGAGGAAATCGAGGTGGAGGAGGAGCATCTATGGCATCAAGACCATCTCCTTCAAGACAAACAGCATCAAGACCGTCATCTTCTCGACAAACAGCATCAAGACCATCAGTTTCTGGCTCGCAAACTCGAAACAATAGCATCAATGGGGGTAGTGTTAAATCACCTTCCAGAATGCAACAAAATAGACCAAACAATAACAATTCCAACAACAGACCTAATCTTGGCAACAATAATAATTCCAACAACAGACCAAATCTCGGGAACAATAACAATTCCAACAACCGACCAAATCTTGGCAACAATAACAATTCCAACAACAGACCAAATCTTGGCAACAATAACAATTCAAACAATAGACCTAATGTTGGAAACAATAACAATATAAATATCAATGTCGATAAAAGCAAAGACATAAAAATCAATAACAGTCGCAATACAGTAGTGAGACGGAACAATAATGTGCATTACAATCGCCCTCCCTACCGGTATGGTGGTTACAGATACAACTGCTATAATCCGTACCGCTACCATCCGTATCGTCCGTATTATTACGGATCACATTGGCATCCTTGGGGCTTTTTCTTAACAACCCTTGCTGTCACAGCAGTTGTGGTCAGTGTTGCCAATCAACCAGAACCCTATCATTATGATAATGGGGTGTGGTATCAAGCAGGAAATGGAGGCTATACTGCTGTAGCAGCACCAGTAGGAGGAACGGTAGTCAATATTCCCGAAGGAGCAGAAACGGTCAATACAGGAACGGTCAACAATTATTATTATGGAAACACCTATTATGAAAAATCAGATGGTGGCTATACTGTAGTAGCTCCAACTGCAGGAACTATAGTAGATAAAATACCTGAAGGTGGTGAAGAAGTAAGAATAGGAAACCTAACCTACGTAAAATTTGGTGAAACCTATTACCAACCTATTCAAGTCGATGGAAAAGATAAATATGAAATTACACTTGTTGAGAAAGGTTAATTTTTTATTAGCCTGTTTTTTTAAAAGAGTATAAGTTTAAAGTAAGGGATTACCTTTTTAATTAAAGTTAATCCCTTTTTTTATGAATAGAAGTGGGTCTTTAAATTCATTTTTAAAATTCCCACCAATATTTTTGTTTATCACTACTTGACTCCTTTTACTTTCTTTGCTTTCACAAACAATCCAGCAGTATATTTCTCGTACAACTCAAACAAAAACTCCATACGTTTCGCTTCACTGCTAAAGGTTTGTTTACTATAAGCGGCATCAACGGCTTTATCCAATTCATTATGCGCTTTTACTAGAGTAGGGGGCATGGTTAACGGACTATATAAATCAGCTAACGAACTAGTCGTAAATGTTGCTCGAACATCTAAAACGCCTTGGGCTTTTTCTTCAATAGTTTTTATTTGCTTTTCAGTTGGGTTTTCTGGCCAAGGATAGTTGTTGTAGACAATACTTGCTGAATATTGAAAACGACTTTCAAGCCTCCCACAAACCATAGACATCCAATTCATATGCATTATAGATGTCATAATACCAAAAACATAAAAGTTTGCATTAGGAATAATCAATGCGCTTCCACTGGTGATAGTTGAAGGTTTCAATATTCCAATTGGAATGTATTTTCTGTTTTCTGATGAAACTTTTGGAATTATAATATAATTCGTTTTTGGTTGCCGTATTTCTCCAAAAAGCATTGGTTTTTCGGCTAATTTATTGGTTGCAAGTCTATTACTACTTAATCTGAATTTTTTGGTTTTTTCAATCCTGTCTAATATGAATTTTGATTTCTTTAAAATTGAAGGTTCAACATCTTGTAACCACAAGCACCATCTTTTTTTATTGTTTATAAATTCATCGCCGCCTGTATAAGGTTTTATGGCAATATCAATAAAAGGCTCATTATTTATAGCTTCTACTTTTTCTTCATCTGTCAAGATTAAATGTCCCTCATCAATTGGCATACTTCCATAATTCATCTCAGGAACTTGACAAATCGGAGATTTCCTATTTTCAACTGTAATATCTTTACCTTCAACTAAAAAAGGATTTATATTTTTAGCTTTTATTTCGTGAGCTTCTCCTTTTATATTTTCATATTCAAATAATCTCTTAATTGGAACATCAAAATTTGCAAACCCAATTATCACACAATGCACTGCTGCATTACCTTTTGCTTCATTACTCCAGCTAAATGTTTGATGAGCGAAATGTATTTTAATTCCATAATGATTATATAATAAATTCCACAATATATTAACTTGTTCTCCTTGTGAAATTGAATTAGTAGAAACAAAGGCAACTTTAGTTTTTGTGTTTTTTATTAATTGAGCAGCTTTTACATACCAGCAAGCAACATAATCCATTACGCCAAAACCTTTAATTCCCTTAAAAATAAGTTCAACATCACTTTTCTGTACATTGTTTTGTTCTTTTTTTCCAATGAAAGGTGGATTACCAATTATATAATCAAAATTACTGTTTTGGCTTTGATTATTTTGAATTGAAAAAACTGGATTAATGTTTACTTTTTTAGTGTAAATATTTAGTACATCATAGTTTTCTGTAGATTCGTTCACTTCAAATATGTTGGTAATACTGGCGTTTACATCAATACTTATATTCTTTTTAAGATTATTCCAATCCAATCTCAATGCATTACCATGAACAATTTTAGCTGATTTTTTCAACGGCAAACGGGCAAAATATTGTCCAAATTCATTACTAATCAGCATATTCATTTGGTGATCCATCAGCCACATCGCTACTTCGGCAATTCGAGCAGGAAATTCTTCGTATTCAATTCCTGCCATCATATCTACATCGAGCCAGATAATCTCCCGAATATCTAAAACGCCTTGTCCAGATTTGTAAGTAGCTCTTAGAATTTCAATTTCTAATAAGCGCAACTCTCTGTAAGTAATCACCAAAAAATTGCCGCAACCACAAGCCGGATCCAGAAATTGAAGTTCACTTATCTTTTTATGAAATTCGGGTAATTTGTTTTTGTTTCCTTTGATGCTTTCAAACTCTGCCCATAATTCATCCAGAAACAAGGGTTTAATGAGTTTTAAAATATTGGTTTCGCTGGTGTAATGCGCTCCTAAGTTTCTACGTTCTTTAGGATTCATCACACTTTGAAACATCGAACCAAAAATGGCAGGAGATATTTTACTCCAATCAATATAGCAACAATCCAATAAAGCCAATCGCATTTTGGTATCAAAACTAGCCGAAGGCAATACTTCTTCAAACAACTTCCCATTTACATACGGAAAGTCATTGAGTTGTTCATCAAGATTTTTAAAGCGTTTATCTATGGGCGTATTCAAAACCTGAAACAGTTCCTGAATTTTGGAAGCTAAATCGCTGCCATCTTCGGCAGTTCTGTTTTCTATGAAATCCTGAAATTGTTGTTTGTCAAAAATGGTAGTATCCTCTGCAAACAAACAAAATAAGATTCGAACTAAATAGACTTCTAAGGGATGCCCTTCATACCCAATTTCTTCTAATCGGTCATGAAGTTTTCCCATCAATTCCGCCGCTTTAATATTGGCAGGGTCTTGTTCCTTATAGACTTTCTTTTGATACCCCAATAAGTAGCCAAAACTTTGAACATTCAGCACTAATTCAGTAAGAGTGAATTCAAGTGTTTTTTGTTCCTCAGTATCATACAATCTAAAATAATGGAAGTCACTTACTAAAACGTATTTAGGCAATTCGTTTTGTTTTAATCCGTGAGTATAATCAATGGCTTGCTGAAAGGCTTTGTCAAGGTTTTTACCCCGGCTTTTCATTTCTACAAGAATAGTTCCTTTCCAAAGCAAATCAATATAACCATCCGCATCCGAAAGTTTTTTTACTCTATGTTCAAAGGTTCCTATCTTTTTTCGGGTAATTCCAAAGACGTCAAAAAAGGCATCCAGGAATGGTTTAGCATCGGCTTCCTCATTAGTGGTATTTTCCCATTCTTTAGAAAATCGAACTGCTCTGTCTTTTATTTCATTCCAACTTAAAGCCATAGAAAGTAATGCAATTTGTTATGTACCAAAACTACCATATATAAATGATTTTAACAAGATTATTTACAGATAGTTATTCCTGATTTTTTTTACAAACTGCTAACTCATAACCCCCAACTCATAACTCACAGCCCACACTCATAACTCACAACTCACAACCTCCAGCACTACATTAGTCTCCTTTTTCAAAGGATAAAATATCCCATTCAGTTCCTGAACAAACTGTACCAAAACCACTCCAACTTTTAGTCCCTCTGCAGCAACCAGAGCAGGAGCAGGGATAACAACCGTACCCGCTTCCTTGGCGCCAATATAAACCGTATCACTGGAACTAAAACTGGAAGTCCTAGTCTCAAAATCAACACTCAAATATCCAAACTGCAACGCAAGATGGGTAGCACCTCCAGGAAAAGAAACCCGTTTGCCCTCAAAATCAGGAATACTAAATCCAGTCGTCCAGTCAAAAAACACTTTTTGGTGCAATACATCCTCCAATCGCGAACCGGAAGTCAATACATAATTTTTCAGTAACCCTTGTCCGGCCAGGTTTTGTAATCCGCCAAAAACAGTTCGCGAACCACGAGCCGAAACCAAATCCAAATCTTTAAGCTTCGTAAACAAACTCACTAACCGTTCGTGCAAACTGCCATCTTTAAAACGGCACAAAAAAGGCTGTAATCCCATCTTAAAAAACTGCACACTCTGCATACAACCCTTAAACTCAGAGCCGTTTTCCCGAACTCGAACCATACTATCCTTCGTTTTAATAGCTTTTCCATTAAAACCCCCACCAGCCTTGCGGGAAAGAGCTACTCCCTTACGAGTATAAAAATTAATATCCCCAATGGTGCCTTTCAATTGAATAATACCTTTAACTTTTGCCATAGTGTTATCATTTATATTTTACTGCAAAGATAATAAATAGTTGAATACTATTTACAATAACTTTATAGTAAGTATATGGTAACTATATAGTAAGTATATAGTAACTATATAGTAACTTATAAGTAGGGATAATCCCTATTTAGGCTATACAAGAAGAAATGAAATTCAAAAAAGTAGCACAAGACATATAGAGACATTAACTGTCGTGCAAACAATTATTTTTTAGTATCTTTGAAATTGAGAGGAATTCTAAAAATACTTTTTAGAAAATTTTTCATAAGGAGTCTATTTAAAAGTCATTATTTCACAAAGCATGAAAATAACCTTTTTAAAAAGTTTCGAGAACATGTTCTCCACAGAGGGCAGAAAAAACAAATCGGCTGTGGCTAACGGAATTTTACTCTTCTTCACCATCCTTACTGTTTTTGTTATTCCGGTTTTTCCGGGAGCCTATCTTAATTTGCTTTTTTCTATTGCTATAACCGGCATTTTTTTCTTTGCTGTTTTATCTCTTAAAAACGACAAAAATTCTTTGATAAGCATTTCTGTTTTTTTAACATTGGCACTTTGGGCAGCTTTCTTCAGTAAATTTCAAATGGTAAATATAATTTTTCGAGCGCTTAATTTTTTCTTCTTTATATTTCTGGTCTTAAGTTTAATCAAACAGGTTTCGTCAACAGCTACCGTTACGATTAAGGTAATTGTCGATTCGATTACAGGATATCTTTTATTGGGATTTGCCTTCAGTTTGATTGTAGCTATTATTTCGACCAAAATTCCGGGTGCTTACAACACGAATTTTTCCGCTAACTTAGATAAAGAGATGTTGGAGCCCATGCAAGACAACATCTATTATACCTTTATGACCTTTACCACAACGGGTTATGGAGATATTGTACCAACTCATCCTGTATCTAAATCGCTGGCTGCGCTGATAAGTGTTTCAGGACAACTTTATGTAGCCGTAATTATTGCAATGTTAGTAGGGAAATATGCTTCGTCAGAAAAGTCAAATTAGTATCTTTAATTGCAAATACTAATTCGACTTTTAAATAATTGTAAAAAAATAGATTATTTTTCTTCCAATAACGCTTTTTTCACGGCTTGTAACTCTGCAATTTGTTCGTCACTTACCGTTGGATATTCTAACTCAAGTTCGTCAAGAGCTGTAATAATTGCCGAAGCAATGGCAATACGAGCATAATATTTATCATCGGCAGGAATAACATACCAAGGCGATTTTTCAGTCGAAGTATTTTTAATCAACTCTTCGTAAGCGTGCATATAATCGTCCCAATGGCCTCGTTCTTTGACATCGCCAACACTGAATTTCCAGTTTTTGTCGGGGTCATCAATTCGCTCTATGAAACGTTCTTTTTGCTCTTCTTTGGAAACATTTAGAAAAAATTTGATAACTACGGTTCCGTTTCTATTCAAATATTTTTCATAATTGCGAATGTCTTGAAAACGATTTTCCCAGATGTCCTGTGTAATCAATTTTTCTGGTAATTTTTGATTCAGCAGTATTTGTTCGTGTACTCGAACTACCAATACTTCTTCATAATACGAACGATTAAAGATGCCTATTCGTCCACGTTCAGGCAAATGCTTTTGACAACGCCACAAAAAATCGTGATCTAACTCTTCTGTACTTGGTGCTTTAAAAGAAGTCACCTGACATCCTTGAGGATTTACCCCTGACATCACGTGTTTGATAGCACCATCTTTTCCTGCGGCATCCATAGCTTGAAAAATGACAAGAAGAGACCATTTGTCTTGGGCATACAAAATGTCCTGCATTGCCGATAAGGCATCGACTCCTATTTGCAGGGTTTCTTTTACCAATGATTTTCCTTCTGAACTTAAATTAAAACTAGCTTTGGTTTCGTAGTCTTTTAAACGAAAATCTTGTCCATTTCCTACGCAATATTGTTTCGAGAAATTTTCAGCTTTTTTGATTAGCTCTTTTTTACTCAATTTATTTAATTCTCGGGCATTTTCTTCAAAGTTATTTGATTTTGTCATAATTAAAAAGGGATTAAAAATAGTGTGAGATTAAAAGGGTACAGCAAATATAGATTGAGGAATTAAAATTTAAAGTCTTAGACTTACTAATACATCAATATTCATTTCAAAAATACTAAAAAATTATTTAAGATTAAACATGGCTCGACCCTAGTAACTAAGGGTGAGGCAACTAGATTTTGTTCTTTTGCTTTACTAGTTACAATTTTTTTTTATTTCTCGGATAAAAGGGTTTTAAAAAATATTTGTGGCTATCAAGCCATTTTAAGATGGATTATTTTTAGAATTTATTTTGTACTACAAATAATTTTTTTATTTTTACTACAAAAAAAATTATAAAACCTCTAAAGAATCTGCTAAAAATATAATATTATCTTACAAATATTACTAATTAATTGAATATTAACGGACCAAAATAATAAATTAAAAATGAGAAAAACCTACTTTTTACTGGCAATACTATTAGTCTTTATGATGCTATCCTGCAAAAAAGAACCTACTCCGGAGATGAAGCCACTTGAAATTTCGGTGACCGATGTCTTGCAGCAAGAGGTTAGGTTAGAATCCGAATTCGCAGGGCAAACCTTTGGGCAATCTGATATACAAATTAATCCCAGAGTGGATGGCGTTATTGAAAGTCTTAATTTTAAAGAGGGGAGTTTGGTGACCAAAGGCCAATTGTTATATACCATCGATCCGCTTCCTTACCAAGCTAAAGTAAATCAGGCAGAAGGAGCATTGGCAGAAGTAGAAGCTACATTAGCAAAAACCAAATCAGACTATGATATGATGGTTCCCTTGGCCAAAATGAATGCAGTGAGCCAAAGAGAATTAATAGCTGCTAAAGCGGCTTATAGTGCATCGGTAGCATCATTAAAAGCTTCAAAAGCTAATTTACAAAACGCACAATTATCCTTAGGGTATTGCAGAGTACTGGCACCGATTTCAGGACTGATTGGCATTTCTAAAGTGAGAGAGGGTGATTATGTACGTCCGGGTGCAACTTCAGTTTTGAATACCGTTTCCGATTTAGGAGATGTAAGAGTACGATTTACAATGAGTGAGCAGGAATATATTCGAATATTCAGAGAGATTAATAAAGAAAATTCTAGTTTAAAAGGGGCTGGTCAATCCATTTCTTTAAAACTATCCGATGGTACCATGTATCCACAAACCGGAAAAGTGAGTTTTGCGGACAGACAAGTTGATCCAACAACAGGAGCAATGACATTTGAAGCTGCATTCCCAAACCCTGACAAATTATTACGACCAGGTCAATATGTTAAAATAGCAGTGGTTACCGACGTTCGCAAAGATGCTTTAGTTATACCTCAGCGTGCCGTTATCGAAATGCAGGGAATTTATCAGGTATATGTTTTGGGAGATAGTAGCAAAGTAAAAATGCAAATTATCAAACCAGGACCTTCTTATAAAGATGGTTATGTAATAGAAGATGGTTTGAAATCAGGAGATAAAATTGCTTTGGGAGGTACTTCTTTACTAAAAAACGGAAGTGTTATTATTCCAAAAAATACTCCGTGGCAGCCAGGACAATCACAAACAGCGACAACAAAATAATTTTAGAGAACTAGTATTATGGGAGAATTTTTCGTTCGGAGACCAATTGTTGCTATGGTAATCAGTATCATTATTGTGATACTCGGATTGCTGGCATTACAAAAAACACCTATTTCACAATATCCTGATATCAATCCACCGGTTGTAAAAATCACCACTAGTTTTACAGGAGCTAATGCCTTGAATGTGGAGCAAGCTGTTGCTACTCCTATTGAACAAAAAGTGAATGGTGTTGAGAAAATGTTATATATAAAATCAATCAACACTTCTAATGGTGCTTGTACTATCGAGGTGACTTTTGATGTTGGAACCAACTTGGATAATGCCAATATGCTGACGCAAAATAGGCAGAATCAATCCTCGCCTTTTATGCCATCCAGTGTAAAACAGCAGGGTGTAGTGGTAAAAAAATCATTGTCATTCCCAATGATGTTAATAACAATCACCTCGGACAATCCAAAATTCGATGCTAAATTTTTGAATAATTATGCCAGCATCAATGTTCTGGATCAATTATCTCGTATTAAGGGTGTTGGAGAAGTAGCTCTTTTTGGAGGAAGCGATTATGCAATGCGGGTTTGGTTAAAACCGGATGTAATGTCAAAATTAGGCGTTACGGTTGACGATGTGAAAAATGCCTTAAACTCCCAAAATATGATTAGTCCCGGTGGAAAATTCGGAGCTGAACCTGCACCAATGGGAACTGATTTTACTTATGGCGTTACACTTCAAGATCGTTTGGTCAACGAAAAACAATTTGCTAACATTGTGGTTCGAAGTAAAGAAGACGGAGCCCAAGTGCTGTTAAGCGACATTGCACGTATCGAATTAGGAACGGAGAATTATAGTTCATCTGCTCGAAGAAACAATGCGCCAAGTGCCGCCCTTGCTTTATATCAAATGCCGGGAAGTAATGCGCTGGAAGTTGCAGATAATGTGAAAAAAGCAATGAAGCAAGTCTCCGAAAAATTCCCTGAAGGTATAAAATACCAAGAGTCACTAGATACTACTCTTGCCATTACTGCTGGAGTTGATGATATTGTTCACACCTTGTTTGAAGCCATTTTATTGGTTATACTAGTTGTATTTATCTTTTTGCAAAATTGGCGTGCTACTTTAATTCCGTTGATAACCGTTCCGGTTTCTTTGATTGGTACTATTGCTGTTTTTCCATTATTAGGGTTTTCCATAAACACACTTTCGTTATTAGGTTTGGTATTAGCCATTGGAATTGTGGTTGATGATGCCATCGTGGTGGTAGAAGCTGTAATCCATCATATTGAAAAAGGCAAGTCCCCGCGAGAGGCTACTATTCAGGCTATGAAAGAAGTGTCAGGACCAGTAATCGCCATTGCTTTAATTTTGTGTGCAGTTTTTATTCCGGTAGCGATGACTCCGGGTATCACAGGGCGTTTTTATCAACAATTTGCCATTACCATCGCTGTATCTGTTGCTTTTTCTGCTTTTAGCGCTTTGTCATTGAGTCCAGCTCTTTGTGCGATGTTATTGAAACCTACCAAACCAGTAGAAGAACAAACCGGATGGTTGGCTAAATTCTTTGCTGGGTTTAATAGAATTTTCGAAAAAGTGACGGGTGGTTATTTAAAGGGAGCTACTTTTTTTGCAAAAAAATCGATGCGAATCGTTGCTTTACTGGGCGTCATATTACTTGGTGTCGTTTTACTTGGCAAAAAAATACCAATGGGATTTATTCCGGAAGAAGATCAAGGATATGTACTGGTCAATATTGTATTGCCTCCAGCCTCATCGTTGCAGCGTACCGCTGAAGTTTCGAAAAAAGTAGACAGCTTTCTGGCAGAAGAAGAATCAATATTGTCTTATACCACGATCAACGGATACAGTGCATTGACAAGTTCGTTTCAGCCAAATACTGCATTTGTATTTATTTCTTTGAAACCTTGGGAAGATCGATCAGAGACGGCAAAGCAAGTGCTTGACAAATTAAACAGGAAGCTTTCTACTCAGATTACCAATGCGACTGCATTTGCCTTTGGCCCACCTGCTATTCAAGGATTAGGAGCGTCGGCAGGATTTAGTATGATGTTGCAGGATAGAGGAGGTAATTCACCTCAATATTTAGCCCAGCAAACACAAGCATTTTTAGCTGCTGCTCAAAAACGTCCCGAAATAAAAAGGGTTTATAGCACTTACAATGCAGGAACGCCTCAGATTAAATTAGAGATTGACAACGACAAAGCAATGAAACTAGGGGTGCCTGTTTCGAAAGTAACTGAAGCATTAGGAGCATTCTTGGGGGGAACTTATGTGAATGACTTCAATCGTTTTGGTCGTCAATATAAAGTCTTTTTACAAGGAGAAGCCGTCGATCGGGTGAAGCCTGAAAACTTAAATCTGATTTATGTAAAAAACAGCAATGGTGATATGTTGCCAATTTCAACTCTAGTAACCGCAACCAAAGTTAATGGTCCGGAATTCACAAACCGTCTGAATCTTTTTCGTTGCGCTGAAATTGGAGGCGGTCCAGCAGAAGGTTATAGTTTTATAGAAGCTCAAAATGCTTTGGAGGAGGTTGCAAAAGAAACCTTACCCGCAGATATGAGTTATGACTTTATAAATCTATCGTATCAGATAAAACATTCACCAAGCGGAAGCTCGGTATTTCTAATGGCATTAATATTCGTGTTCTTAATTCTGGCAGCACAGTACGAAAGTTGGAAATTACCCTTTAGTGTATTACTTGGAGCACCATTGGCCGTGTTTGGAGCGTTTTTAGGGTTGTTTTTAGCACGATTTACAAGCGATGCTTATGTTAATAACGTATTTGCCCAAATTGGGCTGGTATTGCTCATTGGACTCGTTGCAAAAAATGCGATTCTTATCGTAGAATTTGCCAAAGAAGAGCACGAAAGAGGAACGCCATTGTACCAAGCCGCAATGGTAGCTGCAAAGCTTCGTTTCCGTCCGATATTGATGACCGCTTTTGCATTTATTCTTGGAGTTGTACCCTTGCTGACCGCTACAGGAGCAGGATCACAGGCTCGTATTGTAATGGGAATGGCGGTGTTTTCAGGGATGTTAATTGCTACGGTCCTGGGAGTATTAATTGTTCCGGGTTTATATGTTGCGATTGAAGGAATCGGAAAAAAGAAAGCAGTTGGTACAAATGACGAAAATAATAGGAATTCAAAAACAACAGATCATGAATAGTAAATTTAAAATAGTTGTTGTTATTCTAATACTTGCCATTCTTCCCGTAGGTTGTTTGGTTGGACCCAAATATAAAAAACCAGAAGATCAGAATGCAGCCAATTTTCGCAATGGGGCTGCAAATGTTGATACATTAGCCTCAGTCGTAAATGTGAAATGGTTTGATCTTTTTAATGATGATGTTCTAAAAGAACTAATCAACAAAGGATTGGCCAACAATTACGATATGAAAATCGCTATGGCCCGAATAGATCGTACACGAGCTGAATTAGGTTATACCAAAGCCGATTTATTGCCAGCCATTGGCTACAGAGGAACAGTAAATAGTAATGAAAAAGCATTTCCATTTTCAAATGCATCGGCAGCGCTTTCTTGGGAACTGGACTTTTGGGGCAAAATTCGTCACGAAAATAGAGCAGTTCAAAATGAATTATTGGCAAGCGAAGAAGGCCGAAAGGTAATCCTTTCCAATCTGGTAAGTGATATTGCTGTGGCCTATTTCCAACTTCGTGATTTTGATAATCGTCTAATTATTGCTGAAAAGACTTTGGAATCGAGACAAAAAGGATACGATATAATCAATCAAAGATTTAAATCCGGATACGTTTCTGAAGTGGACTTAATGCAAATCGAACAACAAGTTGCCATTGCTGAAGCTACTATACCTAGTTTTAAACGTCAAATAACCAATCTTGAAAATACCATTTCAATTTTGATGGGTCAGGCTCCTGGACCCATAGAACGCGGTAAAACCAATATGGAATTGCAAGTTGCAAATACTATTCCCGTGTCGATTCCTTCCATTTTGTTGAAAAACAGACCCGATGTGAACCGAGCTGAGCGAACTTATATGGCTGCCAATGAGCGAATAGGAGTGGCCCAAGCCTTAAGATTTCCATCGTTTAATATCGCTGCTTTGGCAGGATTTGCCAACAGTTCGATAAGTTCTTTATTCGATGGTTCTTCCTATTTGCAAAATGCAAGTGCAGGCGTTGCGGGTCCGATTTTTAATTTTGGAAAAAACAAACGAAGAGTAGAAATATACCGTCAAATTGCCGAAGAATCAAGACTTTCCTATCAAAAGACCTGCGTTGTTGCCGTTGCTGAAGTAGAACAATCTTTGCAAAATGTGAAAACCTATAAAGAGGAGTGGACTGCCAGAAACCGACAAGTAATTGCAGCCAGAAAGAACTTCGAATTGTCGAATGCAAGATATTATAATGGCTACGTTTCCTATTTAGAAGTATTAGATATTGAACGTTCCTTGTTCGATGCCGAACTTCGCCTTTCGGAATTAACACAAAATCAACTCAGTTCTATGATACAATTGTACAGAGCATTGGGAGGCGGTTGGAATTAGTAAATTTTTGAGAGTGCCAAAACAACTCGCTTATTTTTGAAAGTCTTTTTAAAATTTCTGATGTAAATGGAACTCAAAAAATGAAAAATAAATCAGTATAATTTTCTGTAGTTTTAATAATTTAAATTAAAAAAAGATGAAAAAAACCTCCGAAATTAGCAGCAAACAGATTTTCGAAATCATGCTACAATTAGGCGTTGTTTTCCTGATTTTAGGATTTTGTTTTAAATTATTGATGCCATTTGCAATGCCAATTCTTTGGGCTATTATTGTGGCAGTAACCTTTTATCCCATCTTTAATTTTTTGCAAAGGAAATTAAAAGGACGAAAAAGGCTTGCTTCATTCCTCATCACTATAACTTTAGTAGGGCTAATTATCGTGCCAACTGTAATTTTTTTAAATTCAGTAATAAATAGCGTTTTTGATTTAAAAGAAGGACTGGAAAATGGATCAATTAAGGTGGCAACACCCAACCAAAACATCAAAGATTGGCCAATAATTGGTAATAAAGCCTATGATTTTCTTTTCTCATTATCTACTGATTTAAAAACAGGATTAATGCAATACAAAGCAGAAATCGTGGAAGTTTCTAAAAAATTAGTAGGAACTGCTGTTAGTGCAGTGGTAACAATATTGATGGTTATTCTTTCGATTATTATTGCAGGAATATTTATGGTTTCGACTACTGCTCAAGATTTGGCTACGAATTTTATCAAAAGGATAGCAGGTGATTCTGGCGATGAGTTTTTAAATATTTCAGTATCGACGATACACCAGGTAGTTAAAGGAATATTAGGTGTAGCTGTTATTCAAACTTTGATTCAAGCTGTTGGACTTTTTGGTGCCAACATTCCTTTTGCAGGCATTTTGACTGTATTGTGTTTGATGTTGTCTATTATTCAAATTGGCCCGATTATAATTAATCTTGGAGCAATTGTTTATCTTTTTTCACAAGACGATACTACATCAGCTATTATCTGGACGATATTTTTTATCATAAGCGGACTTTCAGACAATGTTTTAAAACCGTGGTTATTAGGTAAAGGGGCGATGGTCCCAATGCTGGTAATATTCCTTGGAGTAATTGGCGGATTTATGATGTCAGGATTTGTAGGTCTATTTGTGGGGCCAATCGTGTTTTCAATTGGTTATAAATTATTCATAGCTTGGATGGAAGACAAACCCGAAAATACTGTGGTGTAAACAAAACTCAGTTACAATCTGGAGTTAATTAGAAAGAAAAAAGGGCTGCTTTACATCTTGTAAAACAGCCCTTTTTTTATCGCAATTTAAAGCATATTAACTCGCAAAAAGCAAAATGAGTAACTGAGCCACTAAAATTCTACTAATGGTTACCAAAGGATAAACAGTGGCATAGGATTGATTAGGAATATCAGAATCAAGGTATTTAGTACTAAAAGCTAAGGCAGCCGGATCAGTATAAGAGCCGCTCATAATCCCTACCATTTGATAAAAATTAAGTTTAAATACAAATCTACTAATCAGTACTAATAGCGTCAATGGAATAAATGTGATATAGCATCCGTAATAAATCCACATCCAACCGTTATTTTCAATAAAACTATCTGCAAAACCGTGACCGGCTTTAATTCCTACTGCAGCGAAGAATAAACAAATTCCGAAATCCTTCATAAAGTGAATCGCACCGTTATTAATATACGAATGAATTACGCCAACGCCCCCGTATCTACTGATAAATAAGGCGGCCAAAAGCGGTCCTGCAGCCAATCCTAACTTTAGCGGAACTGGCAAAGAAGGAATAAAAAACGGAATAGAACCAATGATGACTCCAAAAATTAATCCTCCAAAAAGAGAAAGGAAATCAGGTTCTAAAAGTATTTTTTTAGAATTCCCAATAATTTTTTCTACTTCAGAAATTGCTTGTCTGTTACCAAAAACCATTAAGGTATCTCCGTAAAATAACTCTAAAGAAGGTTGTGCTAAAATTTCCAATCCAGAACGGATAACACGGGTAACTTTGACATCATATTGATTGTATAAATCCAATTGAGCCAAGGTTTTGTGAGTTGCTGTTTTTTGGGTAACACTAATAATTTTAGTGGTAAGATCATCTTCTGACTCAATAAATAAATCGGTTGAAACTTTTCCAACAAGGTCAATAAAATTAGTAATGTCTTTTTGTTTGGCCACCACCATCAAAACGTCTTTTTCATTGATTACGGCATCCAGTGATGGTGAGTAAACAACCGTTGTTCCACTGTGTTTCTGTCTTGAAATAATAACATCTTTAATATTAAATTCTTTCAATACTTGTTTTATTGTTTTTCCAAAAACTTCAGGATTGGTAACTCTGCATTTTTGACGGACGATTTTATTCTCAGAATCTTTATTTTTCTCCTGAAGTAAAACTTCTTCTTTGGCTAAATCAATTTTTAAGAAACTTTTTGATAATATGATGAGTACAATAATTCCAAAAACACCAATTGGATAGGTGATAGCGTAGGCAATCGCTGGATCCGAAAAGTGATCAGCAGGAAGATTCAATTGTTTTTGAATTTCGATAAGAGTTGATTTTGCAGCTCCTAATCCCGGAGTATTGGTTACGGAACCCGACATTAAACCTACAGCATTTTCTATTTTTATATTTGCCAATAAGTGAATTAGATAAGTTATGATTCCGCCTAAAAATACGGTTCCAACTCCTAACGCATTAAAAACCAATCCTTCTTTTTTAAAGGACGAAAAGAAAGTGGGCCCTACTTGGATTCCAATTCCGTATACAAACAATATCAACCCAAATTCACGAACAAATTGAATCAATTCAGAATTCATTGTAAAACCAAGATGACCTAAGAAAAGACCAACAAACATTACAGCTGAAACTCCTAAGGAAATATTTCCAAATTTAATTTTTCCAACAAAAAAACCGACACTTATTGCCATAAATAAGACAATTAATGACTGAGTCATTTCCGGCTCATCAGTCGGAGTGAATAAAAATCTAAACCATTCGAACATAATATATCAATTTAAAAATTAGTTTAATAATTAAGTCTCCTCGCTATTTCTCGCAAATAACTTTTTAATCATCACGTTCAAATCTTTCCCTTTTACGGTGTAGGACTTGAATACAACAACTGGAAAAGCAACTCCAAAAGCAAGAGCAAACAGGATAAATACAGTAGAGATTCCATAAGAAAAAGTTTGAATAATTTCTTCCACTGATGGTTTTTGACCTTTTCCACCACTAATCCAATCAATCATTCCCATCATAAATTCGTAACTTAACAATCCAGGAATCATATTAATTACAGCCGGAATCATAAAGATAATGGGTGGCGTATGAGCTCTGTGTGCAAAGTACATTCCTGAAATTCCCACAAAAATGGAAGCTGCAAAAATAGATAAAGTAAGATTCACATCTAATTCTGTGATCAAGAGAAACTTTATCAAATATCCTATAGATCCAAGCAAGAATACTGTCCATAAAGCTCTTTTGGGCGTGTTGAACATTAATGCAAACCCAACGGATGTTATTCCTCCGAAAATAAATTTCGAAATCATTATCCAAAAACCTTGAGGGTCTAATGTCTCTTTTATTAGTAATTGGAATCCCGAAAAATCAAATTGATTTAATGTTGCTAAAAAAGGGGTATTAAATATCATTGTTGACGTTAGGAAACCAAATGAGATCATTAACACAAGCATTAAACTGTAAATTAAACGCGCCGTTCCAGATTCAAAATAACCTTCTAAATAGTCAATAAAAGAGTTAATCATAACGGCTCCGGGAATTAGGTATAACACAGATACCACTAGGGCTTCCTTGACCTGGATATTGCATAACACGCCTATAAAATGGATAAAAAGGGTAGAAATGGTGGCGCCGATATAGAATGCTACCATGTGATTATGATGTTTAAGCATCATTGATCTCCGTGCATAATAACCAAATAAAGTAGAGAAATAAACAATAATGGATTGGAGCCAATCTCCATCAAATAAAACACAAAGAGCAACACTTGCAAAAGGAACTAATGCATATAACTGCAAATCAGAGTACACTTTCTTAGCCTTGATTTGTTTTAATATTGATTTAATTTCGTGTATTGAAATTCTATTTATAAAAACATCCCAAGATAAAATACTGATTTCCGAGATGGTTTCAAAGTTTAGCCCTTTCCCTTTTATGGTCTTGGCGAGAGTATGTGCTTTAAATTTGTTTTGTTTGTGTATTGAGATTACGATTCCTGTATAAGTCAAAACCAGTTCGCAGTTGTACCCTAATCCTTTCGCAATTCTTTCTAAGTTTCTAATGATTCTAGCGGTATGAGCACCACTGGTAATCATCATTTCTCCAATCTCAGTCAATAAATTTAGCACGGATTGTGCTTTTCTGTCTTCGATTATTTTTTGTGAATCGTCTAGCATAATTGAGTAAATACGATGTAAAATCCCCTTTTTTTATCTTTGTCAAAATTAGTAATAAATAATTTACTTACTATGATAATTATCATATAAAACCCTCGCGAACCCTTGAAAATAAAGAAATCGTTTTCGTAGTTTTATTAAAAATATGATAATTATCAGGTTTATTAGATGATAATTTCTTAATTTTGAGCAAGAATTTAACGAATAAAATAAATATTAAAACTGAATTATGAAAAACATTAAAATTATTCAAGAATTACACAATTTGGGAATTACAGGATACCATGAAGTGTCTTACAATCCTTCTTATGAAGAATTATACCAAGCAGAAGTATCACATAAAAGAAAAGGTTTTGAAAAAGGAGCTATTACTGATACAGGATGCGTGGCTGTGAAAACAGGAATTTTTACAGGACGTTCTCCGAAAGACAGATATATTGTAAAAGATGATGTTACTAAAGATACTATTTGTTGGGACAAAGAATCTGGAATTAGTACTCCTAACTATCCTACTACAAAAGAAGTTTGGGATGATTTAAAAGCACTAACATTAGAGCAACTTTCAACTTCACCTAAATTATACGTTGTAGATGCTTTTTGTGGTACAAATGAAGATACTAGACTTAAAGTTCGTTTCGTGATGGAAGTAGCTTGGCAAGCGCACTTTGTAACTAATATGTTCATCAGACCTTCTATATATGAATTGGAAAACTTCGGTGAACCAGATTTCGTTGTAATGAACGCTTCTAAAGCGACCAATCCAAGCTGGAAAGCGCAAGGATTAAATTCTGAAAACTATGTTTTATTTAATCTTACAGAAAAAATTCAAATTATTGGTGGAACCTGGTACGGTGGTGAAATGAAAAAAGGAATGTTCGCTATGATGAACTACTACTTACCATTAAAAGGTATGGCATCAATGCACTGTTCTGCTAACGTAGGTCCAGAAGGTGATGTAGCTGTATTCTTTGGTCTTTCAGGAACAGGAAAAACAACTTTATCAGCCGATCCAAAAAGATATTTAATTGGGGATGACGAACATGGATGGGATGACAACGGCGTTTTCAACTACGAAGGTGGATGTTATGCAAAAGTAATTGACTTAAGCCAAACTAACGAACCAGATATTTGGAGAGCTATCAAAAGAGATGCATTATTAGAAAATGTAATCGTTGATGAGTACGGATCTATCGATTATTCCGACCATTCAATTACTGAAAACTCTAGAGTTTCTTATCCAATTTACCATATTAGCAAAATTGTATTGCCTTCAAAAGCAGGACACGCTAGCAAAATCATCTATCTTTCAGCCGATGCTTTTGGTGTATTGCCTCCAGTTTCTATCTTGACTGATGATCAAGCAGCATACCACTTTCTTTGTGGATATACTTCTAAATTAGCCGGTACCGAAAGAGGGATTACTACTCCAGAACCATCTTTCTCTCCAGCTTTTGGTGAGGCCTTCTTAACATTACACCCAACAATGTATTCTAAAACATTAATTGGTAAAATGAAAGAACACAATGCAAAAGCTTATCTTGTAAATACAGGATGGAATGGTACAGGAAAAAGAATTTCTTTGAAAAATACAAGAGCAATAATCGATGCCATCATCAATGAGGATATTAATAAAGCTGAAACTAAAACTATTCCTTTCTTGAATTTAACTTTCCCTACTGTTTTACCAAACGTAAGCGAAGGAATACTAGATCCAAGAGATACGTATACAATCAAAGCGGATTGGGATGAAAAAGCCAAAGATTTAGCTGGTCGTTACATCAAATATTTTGAGCAATATACAGGTAATGAAGAAGGAAAACGTTTAGTTGCTGCTGGACCTTCATTAGAACCAGTTTTAAGCTAAATTCAAAAATAGTAAATTATTTTTTAAGCATCTGTAATAAATATTTGAAATAGTATGATTTACAGATGTTTGATTTTTTAAATATTTTTAACAATTTATTTTCGATTCGTTAAAATAAATAGTTCGTTGCAAGTGAAATATCTCGTATATTTGCAATCGAATAAAAGGATTATCAAATTAAAAACTATGTTATCAATTCAATTGCATCACCATCATTTTCATTATTGCTCTCAAGCGATGTGTTAATGATATGTGTGTAAAAATCATATTTAAAAACCCGTTTGAGTACATCAAACGGGTTTTTTATTTCCTAAATGTTGTATTCAAACAAAATTGTAAAACAACAAAAACAAAACAAAAATGAGTACTTTAAAAATTGCAATTCAAAAATCAGGTCGTTTAAACGAAGAAAGCATTCAAATTCTGAAAGACTGTGGCATTTCTATCGATAATGGAAACGACCAACTAAAGGCTTCTGCTTCTAATTTTCCTTTAGAAGTTTTATACCTGAGAAATTCAGATATTCCTCAATATTTAATTGATGGAGTGGTCGATATCGCCATTGTTGGCGATAATCTTTTGGTCGAAAAAGGAAAAAATATCAAAGTAATCCAGAAATTAGGCTTTTCTAAATGCAAAGTTTCTGTAGCAGTCCCGAAAGCGTTCGAATACAAATCCATTCAGGATTTAAGCGGACTGCGGATCGCAACATCTTATCCAAATACCGTAACAGATTATTTCAATTCTTTTGGATTGTCAGTAGACATTCACCAAATTTCCGGTTCGGTTGAAATCGCGCCAAACATAGGTCTTGCCGATGCTATTGTGGACATCGTTTCTAGCGGAAGTACACTGTTCAAAAACAATTTGAAAGAAGTAGAAGTGATTTTTAAGAGTGAAGCCGTATTAGCTGTTTCGCCAAAAGTGACTCCGGAGGTGCAATCCATTATTGACACCCTCCAATTCCGTATAGAATCTGTTTTAAGAGCCAGAAAATCAAAATACATATTGATGAATGTTCCCAACGACAAAATTGAAGCCATTGGTAAAATTCTACCCGTTTTAAAAAGCCTCACTGTGATGCCGTTGGCAGAAGAAGGTTGGAGCAGTGTTCACTCGGTAATCGACAAAGACACTTTTTGGGATGTTATTGACCAATTAAAAGAAGCTGGTGCCGAAGGGATTCTGGTTTGTCCTATCGAAAAAATGGTGTTATAAATTACAATTTACGAAGTTAGAAATACGAAGTAAAGACAAAAAATCTTTGTGAACTTTGCAAAAAACTTTTGCAGACTTTGCGGTTAAATTTAAAAAAATGAACAAAATATTCAATCCAAAACCCGAAACTTGGTCTGTTATTTTAAAAAGACCAACAAAAACTATTGACGATATTGAAGCGACCGTGAAGGAAATTTTTAAGGAAGTTGAAAAGAAAGGGGATGAGGCTGTTGCCAAATATACTTCACTCTTTGACGGTGCTAAATTTGAAAACATAGAAGTTTCTGAATCCGAAATAGAACAAGCCATTGCTGGTATTTCCGAAGATTTAAAAACTGCCATTCAATTAGCAAAATCGAATATTGAAAAATTTCATTCTGCTCAAAAAACAGCTAAAGTAGTTGTAGAAACTACCGAAGGAGTCAATTGTTGGCAGGAGAAAAGACCAATCCAAAAAATTGGTTTATACATTCCAGGAGGAACCGCTCCGTTGTTTTCAACGGTTTTGATGCTTGCTGTTCCAGCCAATATCGCAGGCTGCAACGAAATTGTACTGTGTTCTCCACCTGATAAAAATGGAAATATTAATCCTGCCATTTTGTACGCAGCCAATTTATGTGGTGTAACAAAAATTTTGAAAGTAGGCGGAATCCAGGCCATTGCAGGGATGACTTTCGGAACGAAAACAATTCCAAAAGTGTATAAAATTTTCGGACCAGGAAATCAGTTCGTAACTGTGGCAAAACAATTGGCAACCCAATTTGGCGTGGCAATCGATATGCCTGCAGGTCCTTCTGAATTGTTGATTGTTGCGGATGATTCTGCCGTTCCCGCTTTCATCGCTTCCGATTTGTTGTCGCAAGCAGAGCACGGAACGGATAGTCAGGTAATTTTAGTATCAACTTCGAAAGAGTTAATTGATGAAGTGGAAAAAGAAGTTCAAACCCAATTGGAAGTTTTGCCAAGAAAAGCCATTGCCAAAAAGGCTATCGCCAATTCAAAATTGATTTTTGTCGAAAATGACAAAATTGCTTTGGAATTGATTGACGAATATGGACCGGAACACTTTATAGTTTGTGCAAGAGATGAGGATTTCTATGTACGCAACATCGGAAATGCAGGTTCAGTTTTCATAGGAAATTATACACCGGAAAGTGCGGGAGATTATGCTTCCGGAACCAATCATACTTTGCCAACAAATGGTTATGCTAAGAATTACAGCGGAGTGAATTTGGATAGCTTCACCAAATCGATGACCTTTCAGAAAATTTCCGAAAAAGGAATTCAAAATATTGGAAAAGCGATTGAAATTATGGCTGAAGCCGAAGGATTACAAGCGCATAAAAATGCAGTGACATTAAGATTAAAAGCGATTGAAGATGGAAAATAGTTTCAATATAAATAATTTGGTTCGCGAAAACGTCAAGTCGATGAAGCCTTATTCTTCGGCACGAGATGAATTTGAAGATTTTGACACAGCCGATATGATTTTCTTGGATGCCAATGAAAATCCATTCGAAAATGGCGTGAATCGATATCCTGATCCACAACAAAGCAATGTAAAAAAGGTTTTGGCGAAACTAAAAAAGGTTCAAACCAATCAAATTTTATTAGGAAACGGAAGCGACGAAGTCCTGGATTTAATCTTTAGGGCTTTTTGTGAACCAAAAGTGGACAACGTAATCACTTTGCCGCCAACCTACGGAATGTATGGCGTTTTGGCTAATATCAACGCTGTAGAGAATAGGGAAGTGTTGCTTTCGGATGAATTTCAACCTGAAGTCGAAAAGATTCTTAATGCTGTTGATAAAAACACAAAAATTCTATTCTTGTGTTCACCAAATAATCCGACCGCCAATTCATTTTCAGATGAAAGCGTAGCGTATCTGTTGAAAAATTTCAAAGGATTGGTAGTGATTGACGAAGCTTATATTGATTTTTCCAAAAAGCAAAGCTGGATAAACGAATTGGATGAATATCCTAATTTAGTCATCACGCAAACGCTTTCAAAAGCCTATGGTTTGGCAGGAATTAGATTGGGAATTTGTTATGCCTCGGCTGCGATAATTTCGGTTTTAAACAAGATAAAACCCCCTTACAATGTGAATGAATTGACGCAATTAAGGGCTTTGGAAAGATTAAGTGATCCCGAAAAAATTAAATCGGAAATAGTTTCTATTATTGCACAAAGAGAGGAATTACTTAAAGTATTGGTTGAAGTAAAATTTGTAGAAAAAATATATCCAACAGAAGCCAATTTCATCTTGATAAAGGTGGATGATGCCAACAAAAGATATAACGAATTGATTGCCAAAGGAATTGTTATTCGCAACAGAACAACCCAACCTTTATGTGAAAATACCTTGCGTTTGACTATTGGAACAGAAAGTGAAAATACTATTCTAATGAATGCTCTAAAAGAATTGAAATAAAAACAGGCTACTGATTCACGGATTTTTTAATCAATTAAATCTGTGAATCTGTGGCAAAATGAATATTTTATGAAAAAGATACTTTTTATAGACCGCGACGGAACGATGGTTTTAGAACCAAACGATTATCAATTGGACAGTTTCGAAAAATTGGAATTTTATCCAAAAGCCTTTCAATATTTAGCGAAAATTGCTTTCGAATTGGATTTTGAATTGGTAATGGTGACCAATCAAGATGGTTTGGGAACAGATTCACATCCAGAAGCCAACTTTTGGCCAGTGCATAATTTGGTAATGAAAGCTTTTGAAAACGAGGGAGTTGTTTTTAGCGAAGTTTTTATTGACAAGACTTTTCCTCACGAAAATGTTCCAACTCGCAAGCCAGGGACGGCTATGTTGACGAAATACGTCAACAATCCAGAATACGATTTAGAAAATTCATTCGTAATCGGAGATAGAATAACAGATGTGGAATTGGCTAAAAATCTAGGTTCAAAAGCCATTTTTATAAGTAGTGATGAAGAATTGGGAAGTGATGAGATTTCGTCTAAAAGACACGAATTGGATGCTGTTATTGCCTTGCAAACTACAGAATGGAAAACGATTTACGAGTTTTTGAAATTGGAAGAACGTACAGCTTCTATCACTAGAAAAACGCACGAAACAGATATTTACATCAACTTAAACCTTGATGGAACAGGGAAAAGTAAAATCGATACTGGAATTGCTTTTTTCGACCATATGTTAGATCAAATTGCTCGTCACGGACAAATGGACTTGGAAATTATCGTAAAAGGTGATTTAGAAGTCGATGAACACCACACGATTGAAGACACTGCGATTGCCTTGGGAGAAGTATTTGCGAAAGCTTTAGGGAATAAATTAGGAATAGAACGTTACGGTTTTTGCTTGCCAATGGATGATTGTTTGTCACAAGTGGCCATTGATTTCGGAGGTAGAAACTGGTTAGTTTGGGAAACCGAATTCAAACGCGAAATGGTGGGGAAAATGCCAACGGAAATGTTCTATCATTTCTTCAAATCCTTTTCAGATGGAGCGAAAGCAAACATCAACATCAAAGCCGAAGGAACAAACGAACACCACAAGATTGAAGCGATATTCAAGGCTTTCGCCAAAGCAATAAAAGTAGCCGTAAAACGAGACACGGAGAAAATGATTTTGCCATCAACAAAAGGGATGTTGTAAAATTGAAACAAAAATAAATGAAAATAGTAATCATAAATTACGGAGCAGGAAACATTCAAAGCATTATGTTTGCCATCGAAAGATTGGGATACAAAGCCGTTTTAAGTAACAATTCTGACGAAATAAGGTCAGCAGACAAAGTGATTTTCCCCGGAGTGGGAGAAGCAAGTTATGCAATGAAAATGCTCCAGGAAAGTGGTTTAGACACTTTAATTCCAACGCTGAAACAACCCGTTTTTGGAATTTGTTTGGGAATGCAATTGATGTGCAATTATTCAGAAGAAGGAAATACAAAAGGATTGGGAATTTTTGATGTGGATGTTGTGAAATTTTCTTCCAAAGTAAAAGTGCCACAGATGGGATGGAACACCATTTACAATTTAAAATCGGATTTATTCAAAGGAATTGCCGAGAATGAATATATGTATTTAGTACACAGTTTTTATGCTCCTCTTTGTGCTGAAACCATTGCTACAACCAATTACGAACTGGAATATTCCTCGGCCTTGGAAAATGATAATTTCTATGGAACCCAATTTCACCCTGAGAAAAGTGGTGATATTGGGGAACAAATCCTGGCTAATTTTATAAATCTATAAATTAAAAATGAGAATAATACCTGCAATAGATATCATCGAAGGAAAATGTGTTCGCTTGTCAAAAGGTGATTACAATACCAAAATCATATACAACGAAAACCCGCTGGAAGTGGCGAAATCATTCGAAGCACACGGAATTGAATATTTGCATTTGGTCGACTTGGACGGAGCAAAATCAAGCAAAATTGTCAATTATAAAATATTGGAGCAAATCGCTTCCCAAACCAAATTGAAAATTGATTTTGGTGGTGGATTGAAATCGGATGCTGATTTGAAAATTGCTTTCGAATCGGGTGCCAATCAAATCACGGGTGGAAGCATTGCTGTGAAAAACAGAGCTATTTTCGAAAAATGGATTGCGGTGTACGGTTCGGATAAAATTATTTTGGGAGCCGATGCCAATAACGAAAAAGTAGCCGTTTCAGGTTGGTTAGAAGATTCAAATGAAGATTTGATTCCTTTTATACAGGATTATCAAAACAAAGGAATTCAATACGTAATTTGCACGGATATTGCCAAAGACGGAATGCTCGAAGGACCAAGTTTTGATTTATATGCCAAGATTTTGGCGGAAGCCAAAGGAATAAAATTAATTGCTTCTGGAGGAATTTCTACCTTTGACGAATTACCTAAATTAGCCGAACTGGGTTGCGAAGGAACGATAATTGGCAAAGCAATTTACGAAGGAAGAATTTCGTTGAAACAATTGGAAAAATATATAGTAGAAAAATGCTAACAAAAAGAATTATTCCTTGCCTCGACATCAAAAACGGACGAACCGTGAAAGGTATCAATTTCGTAGATTTGCGAGATGCAGGTGATCCTGTGGAATTAGCAAAAATCTATTCGGATGAAGGTGCTGATGAATTGGTTTTCCTTGATATTTCGGCAACGGAAGAACGTAGAAAAACTTTGATTGACTTGGTTCGGAAAGTGGCGGCAACCATTAATATCCCGTTTACTGTTGGAGGTGGCATTTCATCAGTCTCTGATGTTGAAGCCTTATTACAAAACGGAGCGGATAAAGTTTCTATTAACTCTTCTGCGGTAAAAAATCCACAGTTGATTAATGATTTGGCACAAAAATTTGGCAGCCAATGTGTGGTGGTCGCAATTGATGCCAAACAAATTGATGGAGAATGGATGGTGCATTTAGTTGGAGGAAAGGTTCCAACAGAAATTAGATTATTTGATTGGGCAAAAGAAGTGGAACAACGTGGCGCAGGAGAAATCCTTTTCACCTCGATGAATCACGATGGAACCAAAAATGGTTTTGCAAATGAAGCATTAGCAACACTTTCCGAATTGGTAAATATTCCCATAATTGCTTCCGGTGGAGCGGGAAATATGCAGCATTTTGTGGATACCTTTGTCGAAGGTAAAGCAGACGCAGCATTGGCGGCAAGCGTATTTCATTTCAAGGAAATAGAAATCAAGACATTGAAAAAAGAACTTAAAAACAACAATATAGAAGTTAGAATTTAGTCTTAATACTTAATTCTCACTACTTAATACTAATAAAAATGAACATAGATTTTACAAAAAGCGCACACGGATTGATTCCGGCGATTATTCAGGACAGCGAAACTAAAAGCGTTTTGATGCTAGGTTATATGAATGCAGAATCCTATCAAAAAACATTGGATATTCAAAAAGTGACTTTTTTCAGCCGTTCCAAACAAAGACTTTGGACAAAAGGAGAGGAAAGTGGCAACTTTTTAAATTTGGTTGATATCAAAAATGACTGTGATAATGACTCACTTTTGATACAGGTAAAACCTGAAGGCCCTACTTGTCATACAGGTTCAGATACCTGTTGGCAAGAAGCTAACAATCAAGAATATGGATTTCTTTCTAAATTAGAAAAAACCATCACCCTTCGAAGAGAAAATGCTGATTCTGAGAAAAGTTATGTAGCTTCATTATTTAAAAAAGGCATCAATAAAATTGCCCAAAAAGTAGGCGAGGAAGCCGTGGAAGTTGTAATAGAAGCAAAAGACAATAATGACCATTTGTTCTTGGATGAAAGCGCCGATTTGCTTTTTCATTATTTGATTCTTTTACAAGCTAAAGGTTTTAAATTAAATGATGTGGTTCAAGTTTTAAAAGGCCGTCAGAAATAAGAATTCTTTTTAACGAATTTTCATTAATAAAACCCAATGGGAATCTATTTTCTATTGGGTTTCCTGTTTTTCTTTTATATCCAATAGCAATCCACTATATTTACTTTTTATTACAAATGACAATACCACAATGCAAGAGATGAATTCACGGAATACAACCATTTCGCAAGATTTTAATGATACAAATACCGGACTTCTAATCCATTTAAAAACGGATGAAGATGATGTTCGTCCCGTTTATATTTCAGGGAATTTCAATAATTGGAGAACACAAGACAAAGATTTTATGCTGGAAAGAGTTGGAAATAATTCGTACCAATATGAATTTCCAAACGATTTTGATTTTCCAGAAGAGCTTTTATATAAATTTACCAAAGGGGATTGGAGCGAAGTTGAAATCGACGCTCACGGAAACCGTACCGAAAATCGTTCGACCAAAAAACACTCCGGAATCCAAAATGAATTTGTAGCACGATGGAGGAGAAATTGGTTGCCGTTTAAACAATCGTTTTTGCCACAAGTGTTGCTGATTTCGGATAAATTTGAAATTCCGCAACTCAACAAAACCAGAAAAATATGGGCCTTACTGCCGCACGATTATGATAAATCTTCCGAAAGTTATCCCGTAATGTATTTGCAGGATGCACAGAATTTATTCAATGAAAATGCCAAATATGGCAATTGGGAAATTGATAAAAAACTGGCAGTAATGTCCGAATATAAAATTGGAAAAATCATCGTCATAGCAGTCGAACATGCCGAAAAAGATAGAATAAAGGAATACAACGTAGGCAAAACCGTCCTTGGTAAAGGACAAGGAAAGAAATACATTCAGTTTCTAACAGAAACGTTGAAACCTTTTGTTGATAGTAATTTCAGAACTAAAAAAGAGCGTGAATTCACGGGAATAGGAGGAAGTTCAATGGGGGGATTAGTCAGTATTTTTAGCGGTTTGCTTTATCCGGAAGTGTACGGAAAATTGATGATTTTTTCACCTTCATTATGGGTGGTTCCTACATTAAAAATGGATTCCGATTCAGTAAATTCAAATGATACCAAGATTTACTTGTATGCAGGCGGCAACGAAAGTGCCACGATGATAGAACACGTGCGACTTTTTAAGAAAAATATGATTGCAAGTGAATTTGTGCAAGGCAAAATGAAAATTAATTTAAGCATCAATATGCAAGGAAAGCACAGTGAAACCTATTGGAGTGATGAATTTCCAAAGGCAATCGAATGGCTATTTTTTAATTCAAAAGAATAAAAATATATGAAAACAAATACAATTAAAAATCTCGAAGGATTTTCTGGAGTCATCTTAATTCCGGTTTTTGAAACCTATGCCAAAAGTCTAGTTCCAATTGAATTCCACGGCGTTTCGGTTCCTTCAAAAGTATTTTACGGAAAAAAAGACTCCCATTATGTGGTTGAAAAATACGATTGTCTTCACCTATTTATTGGCTTAGGAAAAGATATAGATTACAAAGATTTGAAAACCATTTTCCGGAGAATTTCCTCCAAACAAAAAGAATCTTTTGGATCCAATGTAGCTTTAGTTGTGCCAGAACAATTTTCATTTGAACAAGTAGAAGCTTCTATTTCTGGACTTTATTTGGGAACTTACGATTTGGGTCATTTCAAAAAAACGCAAAAACATCCGTTTTTGAATGATGATTTTGAATTATCGCTACTGTCGAAAAAAGACTTGTCGGAAACGGTTATCAAAGCAATAAAAATTGCCAAAGCTCAACTCGAAATATTACATTTAGTGGATTTACCTCCAAATGTAGTAACTCCAAAATATTTATCCAATTGGGCAAACGAATGCGGAAAAAAATATGGTTTTGAGGTGGAAACTTTAGGTTTTGAAGCTTCAAAAAAAGCAGGTTTGGGTGCTTTTTTATCCGTTGGAAAAGGAAGTGACGAAGAGCCACAGTTTGTCATTATGAATTATGTTCCCGAAAGTGCGAATGCTAAAACCAAACACATTGGACTGGTTGGTAAAGGAATCACTTTTGACACGGGCGGATTAAATATTAAAACTTCCGGAATGTTGCATATGAAATGTGATATGGCGGGTGGCGCGGCAGTTTTTGGAGCAATGCAGTTGATTGCAGATTTAAAATTACCTGTAAAAGTAACTGCAATTGTACCTTGTGCCGAAAATTCTGTGGATGCAAAATCATTTTATCCTAGCGATGTCATTCATTCTTACAGCGGCCATTCGATAGAAATAATTGACACTGATGCCGAAGGAAGATTAGTTTTGGCAGATGGCTTGTCATATTTAATTAAGAATTTCAAACCAGAATTTATTGTTGATATTGCGACATTAACAGGAAGTTCTGTCGGAACTTTTGGTTACGAATGTGGGGCTTTGTTTACTAATAATGAGGCAATTTCTAAGAAACTGCAGCAATCTGGAGATGCTATTGGGGAACGATTATGGCAATTACCGCTTTGGGATTGCTACAAATCCGATATTGAAAGCGACATTGCCGACGTGAAAAATTATAGCGGAAAACCAGTTGCCGGAGCTATTTCTGCGGCAAAATTCTTGGAATATTTTACCGAGGAACACAAAGCTTGGGCGCATCTTGATATTGCCGGCGTTGCTTTTGGTGACGATGAATTTGCAAAAAGCAAACACGCAACCGCGTATGGTGTTCATTTATTGACTAAATTCATTGAAAATTTATAAATATGGAAAACGCTAAAACTTTCATTTGTATCTCAAATTATTTTAAAGGGGCCGATTTTCTAATCCATTTAAAAAATTTGGGAAACAAAGTCTATCTGATAACCAGCGAAAAACTGAGAGATAAACCTTGGCCCTTTGACCACATTGACGAAGTTTTCTATATGACGGGTCAAGATACAGATTGGAATTTAGAGCATTTGCTGCTGGGCGTTGGAAATTTGATGAAGTCCAATAAAATTGACGCTATAGTATCATTAGACGATTATGATGTGGAAAAAGCAACCTATCTCAGAGAAAATCTTCGGATTGATGGAATGGGCCAAACGACGGGACGTTATTTCAGGGATAAATTGGCGATGCGAATGAGAGCTAAAAGTTGCGGAATTTCGAATCCCAATTTTTGTTCTTTGTTTAATGATCACGACATCAATACTTTTGCTGACACGGTTTCGCCTCCTTGGGTTTTGAAACCAC
>CAMAQD010000007.1 GCA_945860385.1 Flavobacterium psychrophilum | reverse complement strand
TTTTTTTTTTTAATTAGACACCACTTACAACTAAGTGATGTCTATAAATTGTTTTTAAACTTGTTTTAAAAATTGAACCACTTCAAAAGCATTTGATTGCTCTGCATATTTTAAAGCAGTAAATCCTTTTGAGTCTTTTTCATTGATTTTAGCTCCTTTTGAAACCAGAAATTTCAAAATTTCCACTTTATTGTAGCGAGCCGCAAACATTAACGGAGTCATTCCATTTGATTTTTCATTGACATCAGCTCCATATTCTACAATTTTTTTTATTCCTTCTAAATCGCCCTTACTAATTGCGATGCAAAGAGGTGAAACTCCTTCATAAACCGAAACGGTATTTTTGTCATTGGATAAAGAATTGACATTTGAAGCTAAAGACACATTCGAAAATGCTATTAAAGCGACTCCCAGATAAACGATTGTTTTTTTCATACTACTTTTTTTTTTGATTACTTGTTGATTTTTTGATTGTTGTTTTTTGGAATATTAAAATCATATAATAATATCCTATGCAAATATATATCTAAAAGACAGTATCTTGTTTTGCATAGTACTAATATTTAACAATAATTTAACAATTGAAAGTAACGAATCACTTCTAAATACAAAGCACAATTATCTACAAACAAACTGTTTATACAATAAAAAGAAAGAAATGAGTTCATAAAAAAAGAAAATACAATTCAATCGATTACAAATTTTCATACATTTACTTCAAACAAAAACGCTATGCCATCGACAGACAAAACCGTAAATGACTATCTAAATATACTTCCGGAAGATAGAAAAGAGGCCTTTTCGAAGCTTCGAGAACGTATTTTGAAAACAATTCCAAAAGGATTTGAAGAACAAATGAGCTATGGCATGTTGGGTTATGTAGTTCCGCATTCCATTTATCCAAATGGATATCATTGCAATCCCAAACTTCCACTACCTTTTATAAGTATTGGTTCGCAAAAGAATTTCATCATCCTGCATCATTTGGGAATTTATGCAAACCCAGCACTATTGGAATGGTTCACAAATGAATACCCAAAACACAGCACCCAAAAATTAGATATCGGAAAAGGATGCATTCGATTCAAGAAAATGGATCAAATTCCTTTTGATTTAATTGGGGAACTCTCCGGAAAAATGTCTGTGGAAGACTGGATTGAATGTTATGAAACCCAAATAAAAAACCGCAAATCCAAATAGACTTGCGGTTCTCAATAGGTTGTATTTTATTTTTTATTTATTCGCTAAATACGCCAAAACATTCTTTTCGATTCGGTCATAAATATTCGAAACATCCGCTTTAACGAATTTTTCTCCTAAGATATTTTCGTATAATTCAATGTATCTTTCAGAAACCGTTTCGATATATTCGTCGGTCATATTTGGAATTTGTTGGCCTTCCTGTCCCTGAAAACCATTTTCGATTAACCAACGACGCACAAATTCTTTCGACAATTGTTTTTGCTCTTCTCCCCTATCTTGTCTTTCCTGATAACCTTCGGAATAGAAATAGCGAGAGGAATCGGGAGTATGAATTTCGTCGATTAGCACAATAATACCATCTTTTGTTTTACCAAATTCATATTTAGTGTCCACCAAAATCAATCCGCGACTGGCAGCAATTTCGGTTCCTCTTTGGAATAAAGCCCGGGTGTATTTTTCTAAAATTAAATAATCTTCTTCAGTAACAATTCCTTTTGATAGAATGTCTTCACGCGAAATATCTTCATCGTGCGAACCATTATCCGCTTTGGTAGTTGATGTAATTATTGGTGTTGGGAATTTGTCGTTTTCCTTCAATCCTTCGACCATTGTCACTCCACAAATTTGTCTTTTTCCAGCAGCATATTCGCGAGCAGCGTGACCTGAAACATACCCACGAATCACCATTTCGACTTTGAAAGGTTCGCATAAATGACCCACAGCCACGTTGGGATCTGGAGTTGCAATCAACCAATTTGGAACAATATCTTGAGTCAACTCCATAAATTTGGTAGCAATTTGGTTTAGGATTTGTCCTTTGTACGGAATTCCCTTTGGCAAAACTACATCAAAAGCTGAAAGCCTGTCGGTGGCCACCATAACCAAAAGTTCGTCGTTGATGTTGTAGACTTCCCTTACTTTGCCTCGATACACTGATTTTTGATTTGGAAAATTGAAATTAGTTGTAGTTATTGTGTTCATTGTTGTTGAGTTGTTTTATAAATGCAAATTTAGAAATATTTTCGAGCCCAAAAGCATCATTTGAGATTAATTAAGACAAAAGTACCGCAGCTAAATACCTTGCCACGCCATCCTTATCATTAGAAGTAATCACTTCGATGTGAGGTAATTTAGTTTTCAAACTTTCGACAGCATTTTCCATAATCAAAGCTTTTCCCACCGAAATTAGCATTCTTTCGTCATTGAAACCATCCCCAAAAGCTATTGATTTTTCGAAAGTGTGGTTTTCAATTTCCAAAATTTTAGCAATAGCCACACTTTTATCGACCGATTTATCCATAAATTCCAAACAAAACGGAAGGCTAAAAGCAGCATGAAATGCATCGGAATGGTCTTTCATAATTTTATCTTTTAGTTCCACCAATTTATGATGGTCGTTATGAGTGAAAAATAATTTTATGGCACTCAAATCTTCCATTTCCTTAAAATCAACAATTTCATTCGGATAATTCATTTCCGTTTGAAAACTGTTCAGTTTTTCATTATCCCTATTGGATTGCCAAACTTTTTCTTTGAATAATACGGTTGTAAAATCCGGATGAATCTCTAAATCCAAAATCGATTTTATCGCATTGCTTTTTATGTCAAACGAATACAGCAATTCGTTCGCAGGCGAATGAATCCGAGCTCCATTAGAGGTTACCAAATAAAATGGGCAACCCAAGTCTTCCAGAAGCGGCAATGCATCAAGATGATGACGACCTGTTGCAACAATTATTAAATACTTTTCGTCGTGAAGTTGTTTGAAAACGGTCTTAGTGTATTCGGAAATTTGGTGTTCGTTATTGAGTAATGTCCCGTCTAAATCGCTAATTATTACTTTAAATCTTGCTTTCATACTCATTTTTAAATCTCCGTTTTAAGAAATGCAAATTTATTCTATTCTGAAGAAATTAGCAAAGGAAAGCTGTAGAGCCTTTAAATAAAAAAAAGATATTCGACCCCAGCCGGGGTCGAATATTATTCCAAATCAATTCAATTTCTATTTGTATTAAACGGCGCTGCCGTTATTAATCTAATCGTGATTCTCAATCTGCTTGTACGCATCAATCACTTTTTTGACTAAGCGATGGCGGACAATATCTTTGTCATCGAGATAAATGATTCCAATTCCTTCAACATCTTTCAAAACCAAAATGGCTTCTTTCAATCCAGAAATCGTTCGTCTTGGCAAATCGACTTGGCCGGGATCGCCCGTAATCATAAACTTGGCGTTTTTTCCCATACGCGTCAGGAACATTTTCATTTGCGAATGGGTGGTGTTTTGAGCTTCGTCCAGAATTACAAAGGCATTGTCCAGCGTTCGTCCCCGCATAAATGCCAAGGGTGCAATTTGGATTACTCCTTTGGTAATATAATCTTCCAACTTTTCGTTGGGCAACATATCACGCAAAGCATCGTACAACGGTTGCATGTACGGATCTAATTTTTCCTTCATATCACCGGGAAGAAAACCCAAATTTTCGCCGGCCTCGACAGCAGGACGTGTTAAAATAATTCGTTTGACTTGTTTTTCTTTCAACGCTTTTACGGCCATAGCAACACCGGTGTAGGTTTTCCCAGTTCCGGCTGGACCAACGGCAAAAACCATATCGTTTTTGACCATAGTGTCCACCAACAATTGCTGATTGGGTGTCATCGCTTTGATGATTTTTCCGCCCACGCCGTGTACCAAAATTTTGTCGTGACCAAAAGCTTTTGCGTCTTCCTGAACCGTACTTTGTAGCACACGTTCAATCACATTATCGTCGATGTTGTTGTAACGGGTAAAATGAAGCATCAAGCGGTTGAAGCGGTTTTCAAACTCATCTAAGACTTCTTTTTCGCCAAAAGCCTTCAGGGTAGTTCCTCGGGCTACAATTTTCAATTTGGGATAATACTTTTTAATCATTTCAAGATGAGTGTCTTGAGCGCCCCAAAAATCTTTTGGAGCGATGTCTATGAGCTCGATGATTCTTTCGTTCAAAAGCGGTAGTTTTAAGTTATTAATTTAAGGTAAATCGCAAGCCAATTCCATTTGAATTGGTAATTAAATCCAGTTTTGGTGTATTATATCCGGTAACCAATTGATTGTTATATTCAGTAACTACATTTTTAATCTTTTTCGAAAAACCAATTTTAACCGGGATGGCAACGGCCATAGCCGCTAAACCAACTATTGAGAGCGCAAGCGGACTTCCATTCTCATAATTATTATCATTATAATTTGAATTTGAGCTTAAGATTTGATAATAAGTATTCCCAAAAAACAGTCCCATCCCGCCATAAAGCAATACATTCCCAACCGTTTTTTTGGATCGACCGGCATTGTATTCGGCTACTAATTTTTGATTGTTTTTTAATAATTCCCTAACCTGGTCAGGCGAAATTTGTTGATTTTCAGAATTTAAAATATTCCCGTTGGACTTGTACACTAATTTTTGAGAATAAGATTGTAAAATGCAAAAGAAAAGTAAGAGTACAATTAATGGTTTAATCATTTTGGGGTTTAGTTTTTAAATTATTTTAAGGTAAATCGCAAGCCAATTCCATTACCATTGGTAATAAAATCGAGTTTTGGTGTGTTATATCCTGTAGCGTTTTGATTGTTATATTCCGTGACCACATTTTTTATCTTTTTCGAAAAACCAATTTTAACGGGAATTGCGACAGCTACAGCCGCTAAGCCAACAAAAGTCAATGCGGAAGGATAATTGCTTTCCGTTTGTATTGAATTTCCAGTAACCGTGGTATTACCATCAGTATTTGCTCCTATCACTAAATCGGTAGCAATTAAGCCTAATCCTCCAAAAAGCAACACATTTCCAACCGTTTTTTTAGATCTTCCGGCATTATAATCGGCTAATAATTTTTCATTATCTTTTAATAATTCCCTAACTTGGTCTGGCGAAATTTGTTGATTTTCGGAGTTTAAAATAGTACCATTAGACTTGTACACTAATTTTTGAGAATGAGATTGCAAAATGCAAAAGAAAAGTAGGAGAACAAATAATTGTTTCAACATAATGGGTTTTGTTTTTAAATTCAAATTGTAAAAATCTAATTAATTAAAGCCGAAAATACTTTAGCTTTGCATTTCTCAAATTTAATGAGTTTTAGCTTGCATTTGCTTTTTATTTATAAACAATTTTATGTCAATAATTACCCTTACCACCGATTACGGCTTGAAAGACCACTTTGTAGGCGCTTTGAAAGGGAAAATTTTATCCGAGTATTCCGAGGCTAGCATTATTGATATTTCGCATCATATTGACGCATTTAACACTGTAGAAGCGAGTTACATTATTGGAGCTGCGTATTCCAGTTTTCCAAAAGGCACGGTTCATCTTATTGGTGTGGATATGGAATTCAACAAAGAGAACCAACATATTGTGATGCAATGGAACGATCATTATTTTATTGCCGCCGATAATGGTATTTTGAGTATGCTGACGCAAAAAATTGTTCCCCAAAAAATAGTGACCATCAACATTCACGACCGTTTGCCCAGTGATGCTGCTGATTTAGACGTTTTCGTAAAAGTCGCTTGTCATATAGCCAAAGGCGGTTTGCTGAACGTGATTGGCAAAGAAATAAAATCCATCAGACAAGTCACCGAATTGCAGGCTGTTACTGCCAATGACGGAAGTTCAATAAAAGGATATGTGATTTACATTGATCATTTTGGAAATGTGGTAACGAATATTTCTAAAAAACAATTTTTAGAAATCGCTAAAGGAAGACCTTACGAAATTAGCTTTAAAAACAAAAAAATCAAAACGATTCTGCCCAATTATTCCGCAATTGCGAGTTCTGATAAATATCCTCTCAAGAATTATGAAGGGGAGAAACTGGCCATTTTCAACGAAGCTGGTTATTTGGAAATTGCTATTTTCAAAAGTAATCCAACCAAATTTGGCTCAGCCAATAGCTTGTTGGGATTGAATTATAGGGATGTAATTAATATAGTTTTCAGTTAAAAAATTATGAAATACAAAGTAATAATTCTAATTCTATGCTTTCAATTATTTTCCTGTAATAATATAAATACAGTCAGTGTTGATTTGGATAATTATGAAAAACTAGAAATTAATGATGATAGATTGAGTGTCATTCTAATAAAAACTTTTCCAAATAAAAATAAATGTAGCGGAACGATTTTAAATTCGAATCTATATTTATGCCAAGATTTTGAAACGAATGATACTATTATGGTTTTTGAGCCTTGTTCTGAAGTGCCTGATTTTGCTGAAAATAATTTTTCAGGAGAACGAGATTTGGCAATAGAAAAAAATGACATCATCAAATATAAAATTAAAAATGTAAATGTTGTTTTGGAAGATACCACCATTCTCAATAAAAAATACAGATATGTTTTGGGTAGCTTAACTTCTTTAATTTATTAAAACAAAGCATAAATCACAAATCAAATGTTCATACGAATAGTAAAAATGTCCTTCTCCGAAGAAAATATTCCTGCTTTTTTGGAAAACTTTGAAATCATTAAAGAGAAAATACGAAATGCATCGGGAAACCGTTTATTAGAATTGTATCAAGACAAAAACAACAAATGTATTTTCTTTACTTATAGTTATTGGGAAACCGAAGAAGACCTGGAGAATTACAGACAATCGGAGCTTTTTAATGAAGTTTGGGCCTTTACAAAGAAGTTATTCAACGATAAACCTGAGGCTTGGAGCGTGGATAAAATAAGCCCCCTAACCCCCGAAGGGGGAATGAGCAACATAATAAATTTGCATTAAAAATAAATAATTTGAACCTAATTTCCACTATCGGTTCCCTTCCCTTCGGGGAGGGTTAGGGTGGGGCTTCAATATGAAATCAATAGTAGTAAGAGAAATAAAATCCTTTTTTGGTTCGCCGATTGGTTATTTGGTGATTGCCGTTTTCCTGATTGGGAATGGGTTATTCCTTTGGGTTTTCGAAGGAGAATACAATATTTTGAACAGCGGTTTTGCCGATTTGAGTCCGTTTTTTACTTTAGCTCCGTGGATTCTGATTTTCCTGATTCCTGCCGTTACGATGCGCAGTTTTTCGGATGAAAAGAAGCAAGGAACCTTGGAATTGTTACTAACAAAACCCTTGAGTATTTGGCAAATTGTCAACGGAAAGTTCTTAGGTTCGATGTTATTGATTGTTATGGCAATTATTCCAACATTTATTTATGTTTGGGTCATTTCTAGTTTAGGTTCACCCGAAGGCAATATCGATATGGGCAGCACCATGGGTTCTTATTTTGGGTTATTGTTCCTGATTGCAGCCTATTCCGCCATTGGCATCTTCACTTCTACTCTATCTGAAAATCAGATTGTGTCTTTTATTGTGTCGGTATTTTTATGCTTCTTCTTTTATTTTGGATTCGAAAGTGTGGCAACGATTGTTCCCAGTTTTCAAGGTCTGATTTCAAGCATTGGAATGCAAGATCATTTCAAAAGTATGAGTCGTGGCGTGATAGACAGTCGGGATGTGATTTATTTTGTGAGCATCACGGTCCTCTTTCTTTCCTTTACCGTTTATAATTTAAAATCCATTAAATCGTAATGACCACTTCCAAGAAAAAAAACATCCAATCGTTAGGGATTATTATTGCCATTATACTGGTTTTAAATGTAGTAAGCGGTTATTTTTTCCAGCGTTTTGATTTAACCAAAGACAAACGATACACGCTTTCGGCAACTTCCTTGAACATCATCAAGCAGGTACAAAATCCGTTGTCGGTAAAAATCTATTTGCAAGGCGATTTACCTGCGGAATTCAAGCGTTTGCAAAGCGAAACCCGAGATTTATTCGAAGAATTTCAAGCGTATAACAAGAATATTGTTTTCGAATTTGTTGATCCATTGGAAAACGAAGACGAAAGCATGGACAACATCAAAGAGTTGTATATTAAAGGGCTTACGCCAATAAACATCACCGTTGACGACAAAGGAAAGCAATCGCAAGCAATGGTTTTCCCATGGGCGATTGCGGTTTACAATAATAAGGAAGTCAATATTCCTTTGTTGAAAAATATTATGGGCGCATCGACTACCGAAAAAGTAGTTGGGTCAGTGCAACATTTGGAATATTCCATTGCCGATGCCATCAACAAAATCACCAAAGACAAACAGAAAAAAGTAGCTATAATCAAAGGAAACGGCGAACTTCAGGATGTTCAAATTGCCAAATTCCTGATGCAAGTTCGGGAAAGTTACCACATTGGTCCTTTTACCTTAGATTCGGTGGCTAAAAACCCAACAGGAAGTTTAGAGGCTTTGCAAAAATACGATTTAGCGATTATTGCCAAACCCACTGAAACATTTACAGATTCCGAAAAACAAGTCTTAGACCAATTCATCGTTAATGGTGGAAAAACAATCTGGCTTATTGACCAAGTCAATATGGAAATGGACAGTTTGTATAATGAATATGGTTCTACCCTCGCCTTTCCAAGAGATTTGAATTTGAACGATATGTTCTTCAAATACGGGTTTCGAATTAATCCTGATTTGGTGAAAGACGAACACGGAAGTCCTATAAAATTAGCCACTGGTGAACAAGGAAGTGCCACGCAATATCAGGAATTCAATTGGAAATTTGCACCGCAAGTCTATCCTATCAGCAAGCATCCTATTGTAAAAAACTTAGGTGGCATCAAGTTCGATTTTGCTAATGGTGTCGATACGTTGAAAAACGGAATCAAGAAAACGGTGTTGTTGCAATCTTCCCAATATTCGAAGAGAATTGGTTCTCCGATTGAAATAAATTTGAATATCGTCGAGGAAGAAACCTCGCCCAATCATTATTTGAATACAGGAAATATTCCGCTTTCGGTTTTGCTGGAAGGTTCTTTTCGTTCGATGTTTGAAAATCGGGTGTTGCCTTTTGAGCTGAAATCATTTCAAGCCAAAGGAAAAGCCAATAAAATGATTGTGATTTCTGATGGCGATCTGATTCGAAACCAATTGGACAAGAACTTCCAACCCGTTGAATTGGGCTATGACCAACGTTCAGGAAATTTGTATGACAACAAGGATTTCATGATGAATTGCGTCAATTATTTATTGGATGACAACGGACTTATTAACATTCGAAGCAAAGACCTCGATTTGCCTTTATTGGATAAAGAAAAAGTTTACGAAAGTTATACCACTACACAAATCCTAACTATCGGACTTCCAATCTTAATTTTAGGGCTTTTTGGAGTTGTTTTTACCTTCCTGAGAAAGAAAAAATACGCTAAGTAACCCGCGATGGTTCTATATAAATGAGGAAAACATTTAAATATTTATTGTAAACCATTAAGAGATTAAGATACCATAAGACAATAAAAAAAACTTAATTTCCTTAGTCTCTTAATGGTTCAAAAAACAATAAAAACCATTGTTTGAAAAATTTTGGACTCCGTTATAAGTGCAAGAAATGTTAATAAAAAAAGTTTTTATTCTAGAATAGTTTACGATATATTTGTAGCTATATTGATTTTGGAATTTGAATAAAATTCACACCCAAAAAATAAAACAAAACATATGAAATTTATAGTATCGAGTTCGTACTTATTAAAACAATTACAGGTTTTAGGAAATGTTATCAACAGTAGTAATACTTTGCCTATTTTGGATAATTTCCTTTTTGAATTGGATCATAAAACGCTAACGGTTTCGGCTTCGGATTTAGAAACTACCATGTCTGCTACATTAGATATTGATTCTACTAGCAAAGGAAGCGTTGCTGTTCCTGCCAAATTGCTTTTGGAAATCCTTAAAACTTTCCCAGAACAACCGTTGACTTTCACCGTTGAAGAAAATAGCACTATAGAAATTAGTTCTAATTCAGGAAAATATGCTTTGGCTTATGCTCCGGGAGAAGAGTTTCCAAAAGCAGTAAACTTAGACGAACCTTCAGTAACTTTAGTTCCTGCCGATGTTTTGGCCACCGCTGTCAGTAAAACGATTTTTGCAGCAGGAAACGATGATTTACGTCCGGTGATGTCGGGTGTTTTCTTCCAATTTTCTCCACAAGGATTGATATTTGTGGCTACAGATGCTCACAAATTGGTAAAATATGCAAGAACTGATGTAACGGCTTCGCAAGTGGCTGATTTTATTATGCCAAAGAAACCTTTGACTATTTTGAAAAATATCCTTGGGTCTTCTGACGCGGAAGTGAAGATTGAATACAACGATTCGAATGCTACTTTTTCTTTCGATAATTACATCTTAATGTGTCGTTTGATTGACGGAAAATATCCAAATTATGAAGCGGTAATTCCAAAAGAAAATCCAAATAAATTAATGATAGACCGAGTACAATTTTTGAATTCTGTTCGTCGTGTTGCGATTTTCTCTAACAAAACCACACACCAAATTCGTTTGAAAATTGCGGGTGCTGAATTAAACATTTCTGCCGAAGATATTGATTACTCGAACAAAGCCGAAGAGCGTTTGACTTGCGATTATCAAGGTGACGATATGCAAATTGGATACAACTCTCGTTTCCTGACCGAAATGTTGACTAATCTGCAATCGGATATGATTATGCTTGAAATGTCATTGCCTAACAGAGCCGGAATCCTAACTCCAGTAGATGGATTAGAAGATGGCGAAACAGTAACTATGTTGGTAATGCCTGTAATGCTAAATAACTAAGTTAACTAACCAAAGCCTTTTATATTTAAAAAGCCCCAATTTTAATAAATTGGGGCTTTTTTTTATTCGTGTATTGCCAAAACCGGAATGTCTAATTTATTTGAAAATTTCTGAGTTAAACTCGGTTTAAATAATTCAACGAAAAAGTTTCTTTTGTAAGTAAGCATTGCCAAAACATCAATGTCTTTGAACAAAACAAAATCCAAAATGGTGTCTTGTACATCATCACTTGGAATTATTGAGAATACTACAGGTTCATCTTTGAACTCTTCTTCCCATTGTTTTATTGTTGTTCCTGCAACATCTGAATTATTAGTTTTAACATACAAACATTTTACTTTTGCGTTTGTTTTCATGGCGATTTTTAGCACGTCTTTCAATGCTTTTTTATCTTTAGCCCGATATCGAGTGGTAAAACCAATTGTTTCAATTTTTTTAAACTTAGCTTCCGAAGGAACGCTCAAAACAGGCACATCGACAGCGGTCAAAACATTTCCTGTGTTTGTACCCAAGAAAAAGGCTTCCCAACCTGTAGCTCCAGAAGTTCCCATAACTATAAAATCTATATTTTCTTCTTTGATTGCTTTTTTGATGTTATAAAGTAAATTACCATCCATCAATCTGTGGCTCATTTTTATATGATTAAGATTGCGCTTTTCGGCAATAGCGTGAAGCTTTGGAATTTCGTCTTTAAACATGTCGAATTCTGATAGTTGAAGCGAGTCAAAAAGGATATTATAATTTTCTGGAAAAAATTGGTTGTCGTAAACAGGCAATTCAAATGTATGCAACAATACGAGTTCGGCATTCACAATTTTTGCAAACTCCAAAGCGTGAACAAAAGCATTGTCTGCAGCTTCGGAAAAATCTGTGGGAAACAAAATCTTTTTCATTTTGATGAAGTTTAAATGATTTTTATCCCTTAAAGGTAAGCATTAATAGCAAATTATCAATGAAAATTAGCACATTTTTATGATAACTTCAATCCTAATTTTAGGTAGAATATCGTTTTATAATTTGCCCCCACAAGATAAAAAAAGAAATTCGAGCATATTTGCTTATTAGAATTTTTAATTACTTAAATGGACTATAATTTTAAACTAAGTTATTTTTAAAATTTTACAAACGTCCGAATAGTAACTACCCCTAAACAAAGTAATTTAAGTTTACTATTTTTCATCTACAAAATCCTGTAAATAGCTGAATCTTGGTGTAAGTTTTCCATTTTCGGTCATTTTTGCCCGTTGTAAAATTCCGTCTTTATCACCGTTGAAAAAAGCAGGGATTACATGTTCCATAAACATTTCTCCAAAACCTTCACTAGCCTCTTTTGGCAATTCACAAGGCAAATTATCGACAGCCATCACCACGATAGCCGCAGGATGAAACAGATCGACCTCTTTATTTTCGATAGGCAAATAACCATATAATGGTTCTTCAATAGTAGATGATCTTAAGGTACAAGCAATTGAACTATCGACGTCACACGAAATGTCAGCCACCACTTTTATTTTACAATCTTTGGCTTTTAGCATTTCACGAGTGAGAATATCCGGAGCTTCATTGGCATGAAAATGTCCTGTAATGTAGATATCTGAAACTTTGGTAAATCGCTCAAAATTGGAAACATATTCTGTAGGATTCTGAAAAAAATCAGTGAAATCTAAAACCTGACCGTCTTTTCGAACGTTGTAATCCAAAACATCAATCTGAGTATAAATCGGTTGCGTGTAGTTTTTTGTCAAATAATTTTCAACTGAAACTTCTTTAATTTTAATAGCATCCAGAATTTCTTTGACACCGCTACCTACTTTTCCAGTTCCGGTATTCACTATTTTGATTGGAGGCAATATCAATCGTTTCAAATGCGAAATCATATCTTCTTTTCCTGAAAGCGATGCGGCTTTTGGGAGTTTGAACAATTCGAATTTTATTCCAAAAGCGCGAAAACTATTGTAAGCTCCAACAAATCCTGCATATTTTCCAAAACCAATCAATCTTATATTGTGCTCATTGACAATGGTTTCGTGGTCATAAAAATCAATGTTTTTCTCTAATAATGCTTGCAACAATTTACGGTTGTGCTGTTGTTTTTTGACAGTATGCGAAAAAAAGAAATACTTTTTATTAGGAATTAAATTCTCTATCGGAACCTCTTTTACACCAAAAAACACATCACAATCGCTGATATTATCGGTCACTTCGATTCCCATATTCTTGTACTCTTCATTGGTAAAAGCTCTAATGTCGGAACTTTCAACCTTCACAGAAATTCCCTGATGAAGCTGTTTTAATCTTGCCAATTCATCGGGTGTGAATACCACTCTTCTGTCGGGTGTACTTTTTCTTTCTTTTATAATTCCGAATTTCATTGGATACTATTACTTATTAATATAACTTTTAAGCTATTTTTTGTTACAAAAATAACATTTTAAATGAATTACTTTCCCTTTTTAGAAAATGTTTTAGAAAATTACAGCCCTATTAATTGATTTTTAAGTCAGTAACTTCAATTTAAAAAATAGAGATTAAAATACTGTTAAGTTTTTCGAAAAAGGAACAAAACAAAAGAATAGGAATCTATATATTTGCCTTTCTAGTCAAAAACATATGAATTTTATCAAACGCGCAAATATACTACAATTTCTCCTTTTACTTTTGGTTTTAAATTCCTGCATGAAAGAGAAAAAAACAGCGATTGCAGAGCCTAAAGATGCTGAACTTCCAAAAGATGTTTTGCCTAAAATGAAGCCTTTAGTGAATGAAAACCCTAAACTTACTGCAGAATACCTCAATTCGACTAAAAATTCTATAGATTCATTTTACAACAGAAATTGGCCAAACAATAGTATGAATGGCAGTTTTCTGGTGGCCAAAAACGGTCAGATTATCTATGAAAAATACGAAGGTTTCGCGAATTTTAGAGACAAAACCCCAATAACCAGTACTACTCCTATTCATATTGCATCGGTCAGTAAAGTTCTTACAGCCACCGCAATTTTAAAATTGGTCAATGCCAAAAGAATTGGGTTAGACGATAAAGTAACGGTTTATTTAAAAGAGTTCCCTTATCCAGAAGTAACCATAAGAATGTTACTTAGTCATCGAAGCGGAATGCGCAGTTATGCCTATTTTACGGATCGAGATAAAAACGTTTGGGACCGACATAATACGCTAACCAATCAGGATATTTTAACTATAATGGGAACTAAAAACATTGGGTTAGAACAAAAAACAGGAACTCGTTTTGCGTATTGCAATACCAATTATGCGATGTTGGCTTTGATAATTGAAAAAGTCACCAAACTTTCCTATAGAGAGGCGATGAGTAAAATGATTTTCAAACCACTCGGGATGACCAACACTTTTGTATTGGATTTTGACAAAGACAAAAAGAAAGTGGCTCCCTCCTATAAAGGCAATAGAGTCGAAATTGGAATTGATTATCTTGACAAAGTATATGGCGATAAAAATATTTACTCTACCCCAAGAGATTTATTGAAATTTGATCGTGCCCGAAATTCCCCTTCTTTTTTAGAACCCGCGCTTTTAAAGCAAGTTTACACAGGATATAGCAATGAGCATCCGGGTCGAAAAAATTACGGTTTAGGAATTCGAATGATTAATTGGGAAACTGGTAAAAGTTTCTATTTTCACAACGGTTGGTGGCACGGTTTCACCTCATCCTACATCACTTTAAAAGATGAAAACGTCACTATAATTGCACTATCTAATAAATTTACAAAAAGCACCTATTCCGTTAGGAAATTAGCACCTCTATTTGGAGACTATCCATTTAAAGTGGAAGATGAATAGTCGTAAATAACTTAAAAAGATAAACAGAAAAAAACTATCTTTGCAAACTCAATTTTGGAATAGTTTTTGAGAATTGAGTATTAAATGAATGGGGTCGACTGGTTTTGACAGCAAGTCGAATTGAGAAGTAAGCACGTCGAGAACTGGGACAATTCTCGTAAATAAAAGGTTTCAAAACACATACACGGCGAAGGAAACTACGCTCTTGCTGCATAATCTGAATTATAGTAAGATTAGCCTCGTCCTACCAGGTAGGAAAGCAGGATTTATCTCGAAAGCTCTGGTTTATAGCGGTCGATAAAGATGAATCGTAAATTTAAACCTAGATTTCCACAAGCTTCGGGTGGATTTCGAAATTAAAGAAGCTAAGCAAAGAGCGGTTGTTCCTGACCTAACTCCGAGTCGAAAACCCAATCAGGAAATAAGCGTGTAGAAAGTTTTTTAGTTGCTTGTTTGGACGGGAGTTCGACTCTCCCCGACTCCACAAATCTATTATCAAATAGAACTAAATGCCCGTAAATCCTAGGATTTACGGGCATTTTTGTTTTAAGATTAATAAAATCATCTCTAAAAACTTATTAATCTACCGTGTCACTTCCTCAATCAAATAAAAAATAGATTTAAAATCGATACCACTCATTTTTTCCAATCCAATTTCACAAGTTCTGCTTGTGGAATACCCCTCTTTGCAATTAGAAGGTATTTGCTCTTTTAAATCTCGCAATCCGTGTTCGTTGAGTTCCGGAATCAGGAAGCCTCTGTCTCCCGCAAAACCACAACAATTACTGTCAATCATTGTTACCTGATTGGCACAAAGCTGCGACAAAGCGATTAGTTGATCCATTTTTCCAATTTTTTTTACCGAACAAACCGGGTAAACTGCTACACTCTCTTTTTTGTTATTTACCTTTAAAAGAGGCATCACGAAATCCAACATAAATTCGATGGGATCGACGATTTGCAACACTTTCGAAAACTCCTCTTTCGAATGGTAAAAACATGGACTCATATCATATAAAACGGGATACTTTCCGTTTTCAGACGCTTTAAGAAGGGCTGTTTCCAAAGCTTGGGATTGGGCGTGATTGGCCTCGGCAAAACCCTTACTTGAAAAAGGCATACCACAACAGTGCGTGTCCAATGTGTCGGGATATAGTATCGTAAAACCGGCACGAACCAATAATTGATGAGTCAATTCTGTTACCTGCAGATCGTCTTCTTTTTGAAAACTATTTTTACCCATACTCCTGTTGATGCAGGAAGGGAAATACACTACTTTTAAATCGGATGTTGTATTCATTTTACTACTGTTGATTCGTGTTGATTTTATTGGCGCCTTTGGGCATTTCTGGAATCCATTTTGGCACATTTCCGAAACTAATATAATGCAATCCATTAGACAATGCCGTCATTATTTTAGTGCCAAGAATAGAATGGAAAAAAGCAACTGTTTTTAAACCTACTCTCAAAATCGAAGTAGTTCCAGCCATATTTGAACCAATATAGGCCGCTACTTTTTTATTTCCAGAATTCAATTCATTGGCTCGCCAAGTTTTTACAAATTTACCTGTGTCAATATTTACCGGGCAAGCCAAAGCGCAAAGTCCATCAGTAGCACAGGTTTCGTCCAATTGATAGGTCACGTCTTTTCGGATGGCGGCCAAACGCATTGGATCCTCGTTAGTTGCTTCTAATCGGCTAATTTCGCGGGCGATTACGATTCGTTGGCGAGGTGACAAAGTCAGCCCTTCGGAAACGCAATGCGGTTCGCAAAAACCACATTCCATACATTTATCCACAATTTCGTGGGATTCGGGCATTGGTTTTAAATTCTTGAGGTGCGCTTTTGGGTCAGGATTGATTAAAACATCTGGATTAATTTTATTTTCCGGGTCAAAACTATTTTTGATGCGTTTCATTATTTCATAGGCCGCCGTTCCCCATTCTTTTTCCACAAAAGGGGCCATGTTTCGGCCTGTTCCATGTTCTGCTTTTAATGAACCTTTAAAACGATCTACCACTATTTCAACCAATTCCGACATCAGTTTTTCATACCGATTGACCTCATTTTGATTCGAAAAATCCTGCGAGAACACCAAATGCAGGTTGCCCTCTAAAGCGTGACCAAATAAAACGGCATCGTGGTATTCATGTTTTTTGAATAATTCTTTCATAGCCAAACAGGCATCGGCCAATTGCGGCAAAGGGAAAGCTACATCTTCAATAATTACGGATGTTCCATTTTTTCGCAATCCGCCAACAGTAGGCAACAATCCTTTTCGGGCTTTCCAATTGAAATAATATTGTTTGGGATTGGATGTGAATTCATATTCTGCAAAAGTCGGGATGGATTCAATTTCCAAACGAACTTTAAGCTGTTTTAACAACATAGCATCCAAATCATTATCCCGGCATTCGACCAGTAAAGCGCAAGCTGATTCGGGTAAGGTTCTGAAATATTCCGGTGCATCGGGATCGAATTCTACCGAGCGAATGGAATCCCTGTCTAATAATTCCACTGCTGCCACTGGCGCTGCTTTTAATAAAATAGTGGCATTGCAAGCATCCTGGATGGTATTGAAAATAAGTAAGGAACAGGATTTAAATTTTTCGTCGATCACCGTTTTGAAAGTCACGTTCGAAATAAAAGCCAAAGTCCCTTCTGAGCCGACCATCAAATGTTTGATGATTTCAATCGGATCCTGATAATCCACCAGCGCATTGATGCTATAGCCCGTAGTGTTTTTTATTTTGAATTTGTTTTTGATAAAATGATAGAGCGTTTCATCGTTTTTGATGGTATCCCTAAGGCTTTCGATTTCCTGAATTAAAGAGGCATGACTGGTTTTGAAATTGGCCACACTTTCAGCATCGGCAGTATCCAAAATGGTTCCGTCGTTCAGCACAATTCGGATATCGGCAATGGTTTGATAGGAGTTTTGAGCCGTTCCGCAACACATTCCGCTGGCATTATTGGCCACAATTCCACCTATCATCGCTGCTCCAATGGAAGCAGGATCAGGACCGATTTTCAATCCGTGTGGTGCTAAAAACTGATTTGCTTTGGAACCCACAATTCCGGGTTCCAATTTAATTTTTTGATTGTTGTCTAAAAGTTCAAACTCTTTCCAACCGTGAGTGGCTACCACCAAAACCGAATCGGAAATGGCCTGACCCGACAAACTCGTTCCTGCGGCACGAAAAGTCAATGCAATATCGAGTACTTTGGCTTGTTTGATGATTTCGATTACTTCGGCTTCGTTGTGCGCCAGGATGACAATTTTTGGAATCAATCTATAAAAACTGGCATCGGTTCCATAAGCAAGGGTTTGCAAAGGATTGTCTAAAATTCTTTTTGCATCGACAGACCCTGACAAAACCTCTTTAAACTTTTGATAATTAAGAGCTAACATAGCGATTGTATTTTGAATTATTTATTTCCCAAAGAAGTACACCATCAAACCGGCCACCATAATATAAAATAAAGCGTAAGGTAAGGCTTTTTTCATAATAGTGCCCTCTTCTCCCTGCTGCCCACAGGCCGAAGTCGCAATGGCAATACTTTGTGGCGATATGATTTTCCCCCCTGTAGCTCCAACGGTATTTGCAGCAGCAAACCAACTGGGCTCTCCTCCTATCTGATGCGCCATATTGGCCTGCAGTTTTCCAAATAAAATATTGGATGCCGTATCACTTCCGGTTAAAAAGGCACCAAGACAACCTATCGCCGGAGCAAACAGAGGATAAAAAGTACCTGTTGCAGCTGCTAATGCCCATCCTAAAACCGGAATCATACCCGAAAAATCCATTATGGTAGACAATATGATAAGGCTTATCACCGTAATATACGTTTTCTTTAATTGAATAATTGATTTCCAAAGAACTGAAAATAGATCACTTATTGTTGCTCCCTGAATTAGTCCTCCCAGAAAAGTTCCAACAAAAATTAATATACCTCCATCTGTTAGCCAGAAAATTTTAACTGTTTTTTCTATTCCTTTTATAGACAAACTTAAAGGAGTTGCACTAATGGATTGTAAAAAAGTTCTACAAGAATCCAACAAAGGACTTGTTACAATAATAAAAAATAAGATCAATCCATAAACCGACCAAGCGTTTAAAATTTGTGCATTGGTTTTAGTTTCCAAAGCTACATCAAGGTCTTTTATTGCCGTAATTTTTCCCCAGATTACAATCACAATTATGGAGGCAATACTGCCTAAGATGGCCGGAGTTTCAACACCGATATAGATTACCGCCAAATATTGCACTGCAATAGAAACCCCTCCAACAACCAAACTTAATAGCATATTTTTGGGTACTGCTTTTAAACGAGCATCTGTTAAGGTGGCAATGATAAAAGGAATAATTATCATCAGTGGTATCAGTTGAAAAACAACTTCTTCTCCTAAACCCGTCAGGTTTTCGTATCCGATTTCAACAGCAATTGCTTTGACAGGAACTCCTACTGCACCAAAAGCTGTAGGCACACTATTGGACAAGAGGCTGACTAAAGCAGAAAAAAGAGGTCTATACCCCAGCCCAATTAAAATTGCTGCAGGAATGGCAACTGCTGTTCCGAATCCTGCCATACCCTCCAATAAACCACCAAATCCCCATGTCAGTAACAACACCTGAATCGTTTTATCTTTCGAAATATTCGAAAATTGGAATTTTAAAACGTTCATTTTTTGGGTAAAAACCAATACATTATAACTGTAAATTGCTGCAATAATAATTAATATGATAGGAAAAACAGCTTTTAATGTCCCATAAATCACAGACAAACCAACAGATTCCAATGAAAAGTCAAAGCCAAAAACAGCAATTAAAATGGTGGTTACTAAGGTTATAAAAGCACTTTTATCTCCTGAAACTTTAAGAAATCCAAGTAATACAATCAATAATACTACAGGTGTTGCAGCAAGTATAATGCTTAAAGCGTTCATATGATAATTGATTTAAAATTTAGATTTATTTCTAAACTTTTTAGAATGGCTGCGGTAGCACCTACAAAACTAACGGTTGTGCTTGTCTTTCTCTATTTACCGATTTTTATTTCCATTTTCAAAAAATAACTTTCTCACTTAAAAAATAAAAACAGTATGCTAATTAGGCTCAAAATTGATCATTCTTAAAATCAATAATTGAAACTTGTAAATCCATTTATAATAAATTAGATTGTTAGAAAAAAATTGGGTTTACACTGTAGTTTGTGTAAACCCACTTTTATTTTACTATTTTGTATTAAACTGTCTTTTAAGGTCTTAAAACAATATTATTTTTCTAAGCAATCCGTTGGATTAAATTTATATTTTACGTTTTTAAAATCAATAGGCTCTCCTTTAGCAAAATAAGAGGCACCCAAATAAGTTATTATTTTTCCGTTTCCTAAAATAAGCTCTTTCCCGCTTTTTAAAAAAGCCATTGGATTTTTGAACACCACTTTATCATTTGTGCCTTGAATAAAAGAGTAATCCGCAAAAAGGGTGTCGCCACGAAATTCTCCAGAAATTTTCCCGGATTTTATAGGCATATTTATTAACTTCATAACCATATCGCCAGATATTTTACCATTTTTCAGTGTGTTGACTTTTAAATCAATTGTATCTGTTTCATAAATTGCGTTATAACACTGAACACTTACCGGCTTTTCTGCCAATTTTTGATCCTCGTTATTTTTTTGACTTTGGTTTTTATTACAGCTAACAAATCCAATACAAACCAAAAACATACAAAAAAGGGTGACTTTTTTCATTTTAATTAAAATTTATCTTTTTTTATGAAGTTCTCTTATATAGTTTACCAATTGCCAGCGCTGGTCTTCGGTTAACAATTCATCATAAGATGACATTGGAGGTTTTCCCACCGTTATTTTCCAAAAAATCTCACCATCTGTTTCATTTGAAAGATATTTTAAAGCTAAAAAATTTGCTGGTTTTTTTTCAAGACTTAACCCAGCCTCTCCATTACCTTTTCCAGTAATTCCGTGGCATAAAACACACATTTGCCCATAAATTACTTTCCCTTCAGCAGTTGCGGCTGAATTTCCTTCAAATGGATTTTTTAGACCTTTTGTATATTCCGGAACCGCCCAATCTTTTTGAGCATAAATATTGTTGCTACCCAAAAACAGTAATGCAATAGCTACTAAAAACAAATAATTGATTTTCATTGTGTCAAAGTTTAAATTTATATAGTAAAGTTACTACGGTTTTTTCAAAATAACACTATAATTATCACGAAATATTTAAAAAAATATGCTTTTATAACAAATGTAATAATGAGTTGCTATTTTGTACTATTATATAACTCGAAATAGTTGTGAATATTACTATTTATTATTCATCAGTAAAACAAATATAGCAAACATTAAAATAGAATTTAAGCCAAAAAACCGCAAAAGTAACACCTTTGCGGTTTTGATTCCTTTAAGTCTTAATTTACAAAATATAATCTGTATTTACGAAATTGGACTCTTTACTATTCAGTAAATCCTGCACAATTGCATTATTATAATCGTTGTCTTTAGAAGCCACAAAAGTTCTTATCGAAAAAGAACGCAGCGCATCGTGAATACTCAAAGTTCCAACAGCAGAATCTTTTCTACCCGTGAAAGGGAAAACATCAGGTCCTCTTTGGCAAGAACTATTCAAATTTACTCTTGAAACTAAATTAACTAAAGTATCAATAAGCGGCGCAATGGTTTTAATATTTTGACCAAACAAACTCACTTGTTGACCATATTGAGACTCTGCCATATCATTGAGAGGTTCTTGAATATTTTTGAAAGAAATTATAGGAACCACAGGACCAAATTGTTCTTCTTTGTACACTCGCATTTCTTTATTAACAGGATAAAGAACAGCAGGAAATATAAAATTCTCTAAACGTTCCCCTCCTTTTGGGTTTAACACCTTTGCACCTTTACTTTGGGCATCATCAATTAATTCCTGAATGTAATCAGGCTTATCTGTTTCGGGTAAGGGTGTAAGAAACACTGATTTATCCCAAGGATTTCCATAAATTAACTGATCCACTTTTTCTGCAAATCGTTTATTAAATTCATCAACAATAGTTTCGTGAACGTATAATATTTTTAATGCCGTACAGCGCTGTCCATTAAAAGACAATGAACCTGCAACGCATTCCTGAATAGCCAAATCTAAATTGGCATCCGGTAAAATAATGGCAGGATTTTTTGCTTCTAATCCTAAAATTAATCGCAATCTGTTTTTATTGGGATGTAAATCCTGTAATGCGATGGCTGATTTACTGTTACCAATCAATGCTAAAATCGAAACTTTACCCGATTTCATAATTGGAGAAGCGACCTCACGACCACGACCAAATAAAATATTAATTACCCCTTTAGGAAAACTGCTTCTAAAAGCTTCCATTAAAGGAGAAATCAATAGTACACCATATTTTGCCGGTTTAAAAATAACCGGATTACCCATTATCAGCGCTGGAATCAACAGTGTGAAAGTCTCATTCAATGGATAATTATATGGACCAAGACACAAAACAACACCTAGAGGACCTCTTCGTACCATAGCATTTATCCCTTGCACTTTAGAAAAATGAGCACTTCGACTGTTCAACTCTTTGTAACTTTCGATAGTATCATAGATGTACTCAACAGTTCTGTCGAATTCTTTTTCAGAATCGCCCAGAGTTTTTCCGATTTCCCACATCAAAAGTTTAACAACTTCACTTCGTACAGCTTTCATTTGAGTAACGAAATTTTCCATACATTTTATACGGTCAACCACCTTCATTGTTGGCCATAGACCTTGTCCATTATTGTAAGCTGCATCTGCTGCCTCTACAGCTTCCATTGCCTCTTTTTCTCCCATAAAAGGAATTGACCCTAACAAAGTGGGTTCGTAATTCACTGTAGAAGATATTGTGGAATGTACCGGAGTCATTTTTCCAGTCCATTTTATTAGATTGCCATTAACCAAGTAGGTGTCTTGAACAATCAACGAGTTAATTTGAAATTCTTGAGGTATTGTATTCATATAAATAAGTTTTGCTTTAATAGTAAGCGTGAATAAAAATGAAGTCTAGGCTTCCTGAAAATTTATTTAGACGATATCGCCATTCCATTCTAGTATTCCACCAAGTAAATTGAAAGTATTTTCAAAACCAAGGCTCTCCATTACTTCACAAGCTTTGGCACTTCTGGCTCCAGAACGGCAGTAAACATAATAATTTTTTGATTTATCCAAAGCTTCTAACTTTGATATAAAACCTTGCCCTTCGTAAATATCTATATTGATCGAATCGGCTATACTACCCTCATTGCATTCATTTTCTGTTCTTACATCTAAAATAACTGCGTTTTCGTCAGCTTCATATTGTGAAACCCATTCTTCTTGTGTCAAGTCCATTGTATTGTTTTTGGTAAAAATACAATGTTTTCACGAAACAAAAATGAACACATTTGTTAATTAGAGGATAATTTGAAGAAAACGTTTTAGTAAAAGCAAAAAATCAACAAAATATGAATTTACACTATAAATTACTTAAAAATCACAACTATCTATATTTTTTTTGTGCTTTATATACTATATATTTAAACAAATCACTAATTTAAATAACAAATACTCTCCGGAAATGAATAACAATACTATTATATTTTGATTAAATTGACTTCAAATAAAACAACTGCTAAATTATTTTAACAAAAAAATAACATAACATTTGTATATACAAATTAAAAACATACTACATTTGTATCAACAAATAACATACATACAAATATGAACATTGAAGATGTTATAAAATCAACTGTACCGATGGAGAATTCCAAAAAAATTATCCTGAATATTATGTACACCCAAAATATTTTGGCAGAAAAGTTTAATGAACTATTAAAACCATACGACATATCTGGGGAACAATATAATGTGCTTAGAATATTAAGAGGACAGAAAGGGAATCCCGCAAATATGTGTGTCATTCAAGAACGAATGTTGGCCAAAACCAGTAACACCACACGATTAGTCGATAAATTATTATTAAAAGAATTAGTTACACGCGAAGTTTGCCCTGACAATCGACGAAAAATTGAGGTTTCTATTACACAAAAAGGATTAGATGTTTTAAAAGAACTGGATCCAAAAGTAACAGAACACGAAGCCTCTTTTTCTGAAAATTTGAATACCGACGAAATAGCTTTATTAATCCAATTATTAGAAAAATATAGAAATCAATAAATATAAATAACAAAACATGAGTACTTTTTTAGACAATCAAAACTGGAGATACGCTACAAAGAAATTTGACTCCACAAAAAAAATATCAACCGAAGATTTAAACACCTTAAAAGAAGCCATCCGTTTAAGTTCGTCTTCTTACGGTTTACAACTTTATAAAGTTTTTATCATTGAAAATCCGGATTTGAGAGCAAAAATTCAACCTGCAGCCTGGGGACAATCACAAATTGTTGATGCTTCACACCTTATCGTTTTTGCAAATCAAGTGAACGTTACTGATGAAGACATTGATGGTTATTTGAAAAATGTTGCCGAAACTAGAAATATTCCCGAAACAGCCTTAAGCGGATATGGAGATTTTATGAAAGGTGGAATTGGAGCCAAATCAGCTGACGAAAAAGCAAATTGGACTTCCAAACAAACGTATTTAGCACTAGCCAATTTAATGAATGCAGCTGCCGAATTAAAAATTGATGTTACTCCAATGGAAGGTTTCGTTCCCGCTCAAGTAAACGAAATACTAGGCTTCAATGAATTGGGTCTGAATGCCTCATTGATAGCGCCAATTGGTTATAGAAGCGAAGAAGACGCTACACAACATCAGAAAAAAGTTAGAAAATCAAACGAAGAATTATTTATCACCCTTTAATTATTAACTCAAAAACAATTTACATTATGAAAAATTTAAAATCAATTGCATTAGCACTAGTAGTAGTTTTATCTACACTTTCAGTAACAGCACAAACCAAAAACATCAACACAACCACAAGTAACATCGAATGGTTAGCAAAGAAAGTAACTGGACAACACAATGGAACAGTAAACTTCAAAGACGGTGCATTAATTTTTAAAGGAAAAAAATTAAAAGGTGGAATTTTTACTGTAGACATGACCTCTTTAACAGCAACTGATCTTACCGGAGAATACTTAGGAAAATTAAACGGTCACTTGAAATCAGGAGATTTCTTTGGAACTGAAAAATTCCCTACGGCGAAATTAGTTTTCAAAAAAATTGGAACCAAATCTACTAATGTTTATATAGTAACAGCTGATTTAACTATCAAAGGAATCACTAATCCAGTTACTTTTGATATGACTGTAAACGGAAATACTGCTAGTACAACTTTTATGGTTGACCGTACAAAATATGATATTCGATACAATTCTAAATCATTTTTCGAAAGCATTGGAGACAAAGCCATCTATGATGAATTCGAATTGAAAGTAAATTTGAAATTTTAATTCTCAACACAAAATCAATAACTTCAAACCCTTACAAGAAATTGTTGGGGTTTGATTTTATAACAAAATTATAAAAAAAAGTATTTTTAAATTATTCTGTTTGGATAATCAAATTTGATTTATATATTTGTGCAAGAAAATACTATGAAAACAAATTTAAACAATACTTGGTGGTGGAACAATTTACGTCAAACTTCGTGAACAAAGCACCTGTAGTATAAACTATAAATATAAAAGGCTTGTCATCACGACAAGCCTTTTTTTATTCTCGGTCCGAAAAGAAATTAAAAAATATGAAAACATTTATTTTAAATACGCATTACAAACAAATCCTTGCCGATACCATCACACCGGTTAGTGTTTATTTCAAAATTCGGGATCAATTTTCGAATAGTTTACTTTTGGAAAGTAGTGATTATCATGGCAACGATAACAGTTTTTCCTACATCTGTTGCAACCCGATTGCTTCCATAAAAATTGAGAACGAAACCATTTATAAAACCTTTCCCGACGGCAGTTTTGAAACTATTGCTATCGAAGAAAATACTGATATCCCACAAGTAATTCAAGAGTTTTCAGGTCAGTTTAAAAACAATAAAAACGATTTCAAATTTATCAACAACGGATTGTTTGGTTATATCTCCTATGATGCCGTTCGTTATTTCGAAAAGGTAACTATCGCCAAAAAAGAAAACAGCAACACCATTCCCGATGTATATTATGCGGTGTACCAAAATATTATTGCCATCAACCATTTCAAAAATGAAGCCTATATTTTCTGTCACAGTTTAGATGGAAAAAACAACATTTCAGAAATTGAACAATTATTGCAATCCCGAAATATTGCTTCGTATAAATTCTCGAAAGAAGGTGAAGGGTTCTCCAACTTAACCGACGAAGAATTCAAGCAAAATGTGGCTTTAGCCAAAAAACATTGTTACCGAGGAGATGTATTCCAATTGGTTTTGTCCAGAAGATTTACCCAAGGTTTCAAAGGCGATGAATTCAATGTTTACAGAGCATTGCGAAGCATTAACCCATCCCCTTACCTATTCTTTTTTGATTACGGCGATTTCAAAATATTTGGCTCTTCACCCGAAGCCCAAATCATTGTCAAAAACCGCAAAGCCGAAATTCACCCCATTGCAGGAACTTTCAGAAGAACTGGCGATGACGAAAAAGATGCCGTTTTAGCCAAAAATCTTTCCGAAGACAAAAAAGAAAATAGCGAACACGTAATGTTGGTCGATTTGGCAAGAAACGATTTGAGTCGTCATGGTCACGGTGTGCAAGTGGAGAAATACAGGGAAGTTCAGTTTTTCTCTCACGTCATCCATTTAGTTTCCAAAGTGACGGGACATTTACACGAAAAAGCGACCACGATGCAAGTCGTAGCCGATACTTTTCCGGCCGGAACTTTAAGCGGAGCACCAAAACACAGAGCGATGCAATTGATAGAAGATTATGAAAAAACCAATCGAAATTTTTACGGAGGTGCCATTGGTTTTATGGATTTCGAAGGAAATTTTAATCACGCCATTATGATTCGGACTTTCTTAAGCAAAAACCACCAATTACATTCTCAAGCTGGTGCTGGAATTGTAGCCGATTCAAATGAAGAAAGTGAAATGCAGGAAGTTTATAATAAATTATTGGCGCTGAATAAAGCGTTGGACTTGGCAGAAACAATATAATGTAAGGACAAGTCGCAACTTGTCCCTAAAATAAAAAACAAAATGAAAAAAATACTAGTCATAGACAATTACGATAGTTTCACTTACAACTTGGTGCATTATCTGGAAGATCTAAATTGCGAAGTAACCGTTTATAGAAACGATGAATTCGACATTGACGAAATCTCGCATTTCGATAAAATATTACTTTCACCAGGCCCCGGAATTCCTGATGAAGCGGGTTTGTTGAAAGCGGTGATTGCTAAATATGCGCCAACAAAAAGTATTCTTGGCGTTTGTCTTGGTCAACAAGCCATAGGGGAAGTTTTTGGAGGAACACTTTCTAACTTGGATAAAGTCTATCACGGAGTAGCCACAATGGTAAAAACATCAGTTAATGATGAGCTTTTATTCGAAGGCTTGGGCAATGAATTCGAAGTGGGACGCTACCATTCTTGGGTGGTTGATGCTGATTTACCCGAAGTTCTCGAAGCCACTTCATTCGACGAAAACGGACAAGTAATGTCTTTGCGCCACAAAACGTTTGATGTTCGAGGTGTACAATTTCATCCCGAAAGCGTTTTGACACCAAACGGAAAGAAAATTTTAGAAAACTGGTTGAAAAATTAGTTCCAAACCAAAAAAAGTATTTTGAATAAACCAATAATCCATATTTTAATTTCTTGCCTTTTTATTTTTAGCATCCTTTCTTGTAACCAAAAAAAGGAGCAAAAAATAGAAGCAACAACAATTGCCCCAACCGAAATTAAATTAGATTTATTGAAGTTACAGAAAAAAAATAAACTCGGAAAGGACACGGTTGTAACCATTGCAAATGATCCCGTTTATCATAAAGAAAAAAAATACAAAGCGGTAAACGCAGTCGTTCTAATCAAAAATGAAATTGATTTAACGAAAATTGATCCGAAAAACACAAAAATTGTCTTCGAATGTAGTGATGGCTACAAACCCGAAATGCCTTTGGAATTATTTTTAAATGCAAATCCTTATTTGGCATTCGAAGATATCGACGCATCAAAAGGAGCCAAATGGGAACCAATTATAAAGGATGGAAATGAAATGAATGCGGAACCATTTTATATTGTTTACACTTCGATTTCAACAAAAGACAGTCGGTACAAATGGCCTTATAATTTGGTAAAAATCTATCTGGAACCGCTGAATAAATCAATAATAGAATTGTTTCCTTTAAAAAACAGAAAATTAGAATCGGGTTATGTTTTATTCAAAAACCACTGCATAACTTGTCATGCCATCAACGGAATTGGAGGAACAATGGGACCGGAATTAAACTATCCGAGAAGCATCACCGAATATTGGAAAGAAAATGAATTAGTAAATTATATTGTGAATCCGGCTGCTTTTAGAAACAAAGTGAAAATGCCGACACTCGGAATTTCAAAACAACAATCCCGGGAAATTGTTGATTATTTAAAATATATGTCTGAAAATAAAAAGAAAATATAAATGAAAACCATATTAAACAGGCTCATCAATCACGAAATGCTTTCAAAAGCAGAAGCAAAAGAAGTTTTGGTAAATATCTCCAACGGAAATTATAATCCAAGTCAAATTGCTTCCTTTTTAACCGTCTATATGATGCGAAGCATTAGTATCGAAGAATTAGCCGGTTTTCGTGAAGCTTTGCTGGAATTATGCATTCGGGTCGATTTATCCGGGTACAATACCATTGATTTATGCGGAACGGGTGGTGACGGAAAAGACACATTCAACATATCCACTTTGGCGTCATTTGTGGCTGCCGGAGCGGGAATCAAAGTGGCAAAACATGGAAATTATGGTGTTTCTTCCATCTCTGGCTCTAGTAATGTAATGGAAAAACTGGGAGTAAAATTCAGTAATGACAATGATTTTCTGGATAAATGTATCGACCAGGCCGGAATTTGCATTTTACACGCACCCTTGTTTCACCCTGCAATGAAAAATGTAGGTCCTATTCGAAAAGAATTAGGTGTAAAAACCTTCTTCAATATGTTGGGACCAATGGTAAATCCTTCGTTTCCAAAAAATCAATTAGTAGGTGTTTACAATCTCGAATTGGCCAGAAAGTATGCGTATTTATATCAAAACACCGATATCAATTTCACCATTCTCCATTCTTTGGAGGGCTATGATGAGATTTCTTTGACTTGTCCTACCAAAACCATTACCGATAGAATGGAAGGCGTTTTGAAACCCGAAGATTTTGGCGTTCGACAATTGTTACAAAGCGAAATCAAAGGTGGAACAACCATCGAAGAATCGGCAGTAATGTTTATGAATATCCTTTTCGGCAAAGGAACCGAGGCCCAAAATAATGTGGTTTGTGCCAATGCCGCTATGGCCATTGCAACCGTTACTAAATGCACGCCACTCGAAGGTTTCGAATTGGCAAAAGAAAGTCTATTCTCTGGAAAAGGATTGGCGGCTTTGAAAAAATTACAAGAATTAAGCAAATAAAACCAATGAATATTTTAGACAGAATCATAATCGACAAAAGAAGAGAAGTCATTCTCAAAAAATCAATCCTTCCTGTTTCGCAATTGGAAGCTTCGGTTTTCTTTGAAAAAAAGACTATTTCTTTAAGTCAAAATTTAAAAAACAGCAATTCTGGAATCATTGCCGAACACAAACGTCGTTCACCTTCCAAAGCAGAAATTAATTATAGTTTCACAGTGGAAGAAGTAGTAAAGGGTTACGAAACCGCTGGCGCTTGCGGAATTTCAGTTTTAACGGATGGGAAATATTTTGGCGGTTCATTGGACGATTTAGTATTGGCAAGAGCAAGTGTAAACATTCCGCTTTTGCGAAAAGAATTTATAGTTGATGAATACCAAATTCTTGAAGCCAAAGCCCACGGAGCAGATTTGATTTTGCTCATTGCAGCGGTTTTAAAACGTGAAGAAATCAAATTTTTATCCGAATTTGCCAAAGGCTTAGGTTTAGAAGTTTTATTGGAAGTTCATAATTTAGAAGAATTACAAAAATCAATAATGCCCACTTTGGATATGGTTGGAGTAAATAACAGAAACCTGAAAACTTTCGAAGTTAGTCTGAATTTCAGCAAGCAATTGGCAGACCAGATCCCAAACGATTTTGTAAAAATTTCCGAAAGTGGTATATCGTCCATCGAAGCCATTAATGAACTAAAACCTTACGGTTATAAAGGTTTCCTGATTGGAGAAAACTTTATGAAAACAGAAAACGCTGGACAAGCGGCGAAAGAATTTATATCAAAATTATAAAAATGAAAATCAAAATTTGCGGAATGAAACACCCCGACAATATTCTCGAAGTAGGCTCGCTCCTACCCGATTATATGGGCTTTATATTCTGGGAGAAATCGGCTAGATATTTTGACGGCATCCTTCCCGAATTAGCAAAATCGATAAAAAAAGTGGGGGTTTTTGTTAATGCGCCATTGAATGAAATTCTAGAAAAAATAAAAACGCACGATTTACAAGCGGTTCAATTGCATGGTAATGAATCGGTTGAATTTTGCGAATTATTAAAAAAAAATACACCAAAACTGATAGATGTCATAAAAGTATTTCCAATTTTAGATACCTTTGACTTTGGAATTTTAAATCCTTACGAAAAAGTGTGCGATTTTTTCCTTTTTGATACCAAAGGAAAATTGCCTGGTGGAAACGGAACCACTTTCGATTGGAAAGTGTTGGAACAATATCCATCAACCAAACCGTTTTTCCTTAGCGGAGGAATCGGCATTGAAGAATTTGACTCTATAAATGAAATTTTAAAAACCAATTTACCCATTTACGCCATCGACGTAAACAGTAAATTTGAAATTGAACCAGGATTTAAAAATGTACAATTATGTAAAGACGCGATTAGTCGAATCCTTACTAAAAAAATATAAATAAAAATGTCATACAACGTTAACGAAAAAGGCTATTACGGAGAATTTGGAGGAGCATACATTCCAGAAATGTTATATCCCAATGTAGAGGAACTACGCCAAAACTATTTAAAAGTTACTGCAGAACCAGAATTTCAGGAAGAATTTGACGCCTTGCTCAAAGATTATGCAGGTCGGCCTACTCCTCTTTATTTTGCAACCCGTTTATCCGAACAATACAACACAAAAATCTACCTCAAAAGAGAAGATTTGTGTCATACCGGAGCACACAAAATCAACAATACTATTGGCCAAATATTGCTGGCCAAACGTTTAGGTAAAACCAGAATCATCGCTGAAACCGGAGCTGGTCAACACGGTGTTGCAACGGCTACTGTTTGTGCTTTGATGGGTTTGGAATGTATTGTTTATATGGGTGAAATCGACATCAGGCGTCAAGCGCCAAATGTTGCTCGAATGAAAATGTTGGGAGCCGAAGTTCGTCCGGCACTTTCCGGTTCACGAACACTAAAAGATGCCACAAACGAAGCCATTCGCGACTGGATTAACAATCCGGTTGACACCTATTATATCATTGGTTCCGTAGTAGGACCGCATCCGTATCCGGATATGGTAGCACGTTTTCAAAGTGTAACTTCCAAAGAGATCAAAGAACAATTAATAGAAAAAGAAGGTAGAGAAAATCCAGATTATGTTATCGCTTGTGTGGGTGGCGGAAGCAATGCAGCCGGCGCGTTTTACCACTTCTTAGATGATGAAAGCGTAAATCTTATTGCAGTTGAAGCAGCAGGTTTAGGCGTTGATTCTGGCGAAAGTGCAGCCACTTCAGCTTTGGGAAAAATTGGTGTTATTCACGGAAGTAAAACCCTTTTGATGCAATCTTTGGACGGACAAATTACCGAACCTTATTCCATTTCTGCAGGTTTAGATTACCCGGGAGTTGGCCCGATGCACGCCAATTTATTCGCAACCGGAAGAGCAGAATTCATCTCGATTACCGATGATGAAGCGATGCAATGGGGCTTAAAATTGTCACAAATGGAAGGATTGATTCCCGCCATCGAAAGTGCGCACGCTTTTGCTGTTTTAGACCATAAAAAATTCAAACCAACTGACATTGTCGTAATTAATTTATCCGGTCGTGGCGACAAGGATTTGAATACTTACATTGATTATTTTAAATTATAATTGACAAAAATAGAAGACTATGATTAAATTATTCACCTACGGCACTTTGCAACACGAAGATGTTCAGGAAAACCTTTTTGGCCGTGTATTAAAAGGAACTCCTGAAAAATTAATTGGCTATGTTTTAAAAAGAATTCAAATTGAAGAAGAATTTGGAATTGTTCACTATCCGGTTATCGTAGAAACTAAAGATGGGGCTGATTTTATTGATGGGATTGTTTACGAAGTAACCGAAAAAGAACTAAATCAAGCAGATTTGTATGAAGGAATGCATTACAAACGAGTAGAAGTTCACTTGCATTCCAACCAAAAAGCATGGGCTTATAGTGCTGCCAATTTAACCCACTTTTAATTTCTATAAATTCGAAAAAGTAGTTAGCGCTACTAAAAAAATAAAAATGAACAGAATAAATCAAACATTACAAGAAACAAAAAAAATACTATCCATCTATTTCTCGGCTGGGTATCCCAATTTGAATGATACTGTAAAAATCATTCAGGATTTAGAAAAAAACGGTGTCGATATGATTGAAATCGGGTTGCCTTTCAGTGATCCACTGGCCGATGGCCCAACGATTCAGGAAAGTTCTACCCAAGCTTTGCACAACGGAATGACCACACAAGTTTTGTTTGACCAACTCAAAGACATCAGAAAAACAGTTTCGATTCCGCTGGTAATTATGGGTTATTATAATCCAATGTTACAATTTGGTATGGAAAATTTCTGCCAAAAATGTGCTGAAATTGGCATCGACGGTTTAATAATCCCCGACCTTCCTGTAGATGTTTACGCTCGCGAATACAAAGATACTTTCGAACAATACGGACTCAAAAATATATTCCTGATTACGCCACAGACTTCAGAAGACCGCATTCGTTTTATCGATAGCGTTTCGGACGGATTTATTTATATGGTAAGCTCGGCAAGTGTTACCGGTTCACAATCCGGTTTTGGCAGCGTTCAAGAAGAGTATTTTAAACGCATCGCTGATATGAACCTGAAAAATCCTCAAATCATCGGTTTTGGAATCAGCAATAAGGAAACCTTTAATCAAGCTACACAATTTGCCAAAGGCGCGATTATAGGAAGTGCTTTTATTAAAAACTTAACGGATAATGGAGTTGAAAGTATTGGAGCGTTTGTGAAAGCGATTCGATAAGAAAATTTAGTTTCTATATAAAACCAAGGCGGCGTTTAAAGTTATTTTAAATGCCGTTTTTTATGAGTTAAAACTACTAAAGCTAAGAATATCTAAGATTACTTTTATATATTTGAAGAGAAATTGTTTTTATTAAACAGACCATCACAGAGTATTCTAATAAACATAACTAAATGAAACATTTGAATTTGATAATTATTTTCATTTTTGCAATATCAGCAAATGGACAAAATTACAAGGCACTTAAAGAACTTTATATAAATAGAACTATACCAGATGGACAGGCAATTATATATGGAAACTTTGTTCAAAGACTTGGGTTTAGCAGCGGCGGTTTTCCTCAAGATATAAGGTTAATTAATCTTGAAACCCAAGAGATTCTGACATTTACAGTAAAATCTACCTTTAAATCGTCAAAAGAAAATACATTTGCTTACTACATTAATCCTGGAAAGTATGCAATTTTACACTATTGGTATACTCAAAGCAAATGGTATGGTGGAACATTCTTTACCGAGCCGATTTATAAAAATATTGCAGTAGATGAGAATTTTGAAGCAAAAATAAAATCTGGAGAGCTTAAAATAAGTGATTTAATTCAATTTACTTTTGTTATAACAGAGAATTCATTAAATTATCTTGGCACTTGGCATTTTGATAATAAACTTGTTTCATTTAGCGATGATAAAACACAATTGGATAAAAAAATCAAAAGCAGATTTAAGAAACTCGATTTTGCGATTGCACGATCCGTTATTCCAAACTAAAAAACCCTAGCTAAAGCGAGTGTCCCGCTCGTGCACATAAACTTGTATAGTACTTAATTTTTTAAATAATTTAAAATCAGCAACTTAACACTCCAACTAGCAAGAGCGTCCCGCTCGTGAACGCTGACAAAAGTAAACTACTAAAAGAATGCTCACAATGGCATAGTTTCCCGTGAAAAGAAAAGAAAAAAAAGAAATGAAAAATAATTTCCTATTGATAATTGTAATACTTTTTTTAAGTTATCCATCGCTTGCCCAAGATAAGTCTGAAAATGTAGTCTATATTGTGGACAAAATCACAATACTGGAAGACCCCGAAAGGGGAAACGAGGTTAATGAGATTGACATAGCTGATGTTAATGTTATCAAGAACAAGGATACTTTAAAAAGTTTGGGCTTTGAAAAATTCGACGGAGCAATTTATATTTACACTAAAGAATTCAGAAATCGACCAAATGAAATAAAAGGAATACCATCAACCAAACAAATGGAAAGAAAAGAGAGTGTGTGGTATTACAACAATGCAATTTACGACGGGAAATTTATTGATTATTATTACAGTGGAAAAAAACAAGGTGAGGGTATATTAAAGAATGGAAAAGTGGATGGCATCCGAAAAATGTATTATCAAAATGGGACATTGTCAAATGAACTTTATTATACCAATTCCACTCCAAATGGACTCGACAAAGCCTACTATGAAGATGGCTCATTAAAACAAAAAGGAGGATTTGTAAATGGAAAAGAAGAAGGAATCTGGGAAAGTTATTTTCCGAATGGACAGGTAAAACTCCAAAGTAATTACAAAAATGGAGAAGTCTATGAAACAGCCACTAAATACTATTCCAATGGAAAAATAAGAGAAAAAGTTTTTATCAAAAACGGAAAAGTGACACCTGATTCCAGTCTTGAAAAAATTAATCAGCTTTTGGAAAAAAGTCGAGAAAGCAACAAGTACGGAGATTCTAAATCGACAATTAAATATTGCACCAAAATAATTGAATTGGATACTGAATTTGCTGAAGCCTACTTTACAAGAGGAACCGTAAAACTTAATGAAATGCAATTTGATGATGCAATTGCAGACTTTGACACAGCACTGACTATCGAACCGTTTATGGAATTTGCATTGGCGAATAGAGCATTTGCAAGAATAAGAAAGCATCAATTTGGAGGTGACCGTGAACTATTGAAGAATAGCGAAGTAACTGTTTTAGCCTCAAAAAAGAAAACTGAAATTTCAGAAATTGAAAAAACTAACATTTGTAATGATTTGCAAAAAACCATATTTCTTGGAAATAAAGTAGAAATGGTTTTAGATGCTCAAGATGAATATTGCAAAAACAAGAAATAACCCCGCAAGCGCAAAACAAGCAATAGCGCCAGTAACACGATAACTTTAGCGTTCATTGTAAGATTATAAATAATATAACTCATCAAATTATGCCAGAATCAAAAGACAAAAAATCAGGAAATGGAAATGGTATCGGTGTTGGAGCTGCTTTTGGTGTTGTTTTCGGAGCAGCTTATGGAATTTCTTCTGGAAACATTGCTATTGATGCTGGATTTGGATTAGCTATCGGCGTTGTTATTGGTGCAATTTACGATTTTATAAAAAGAGATAAAACAACAAACCTATAAATGCAGAAGGCTCCTGCGTTACGCTCGCGCTAGTAATAGTTTATACAAAAAAAGAGTCTCAAAAAGCCACTTTATAATGTAAATTCCGAGCCATCGGAACTCAAAGTAGTGCTAGATTTTTTCTTACTTGCTTTTTATTATCTTAGCCAAAGCAAAAAACGTCAAATATTTCCATTATGAAAAAATACCTAGTTCTCTTTCTATTGCTTTTTACAGTAGTTGGCAATGCACAAACTGCTAAAACTTTTACGCCTTCAGAAAACACACAATATATAAAAGATAATTATGACAAAGCGGAATATATGGTTCCTATGCGAGATGGTGTCAAATTATTTACACAAGTATACACCCCAAAAGACAACTCTGTTAAACATCCATTTATTATCAATAGAACTCCATATAGTTGTAATCCCTATGGTCTAGATAAAATGAATTATAGGATTTCTCCGAATCCTTATATGATTCGTGATAATTATATTGTGGTTTATCAAGATGTGCGAGGAAGATGGGCTTCTGAGGGAACATTTGTTGAAATGACGCCTCAATTAGATGTAAAAAAGCAGAAAACAGATATTGATGAAGCCTCTGATACTTATGACACTTTAGACTGGCTAATTAAAAACATCAAAAATAACAATGGTAAAGCGGGACAATGGGGAATTTCATATAACGGTTTCTATGCTTCTGCTGGAACATTGGCAGAACATCCTGCGTTAAAAGCTTCTTCACCGCAGGCTCCAATATCCGACTTGAGAAGAGACGATGCTTTTCACAATGGTGCTTTTATGCTTGCTGCAAATTTTGGTTTTTACAATTACTTTCAAGAACATACACAACCTACAAAAACGTACGGCTCTTCACTATTTGAAATGGGAACGCCTGATGGATACCAATTTTTCCTCAACTTAGGACCATTAAAAAATGCTGAAGATGTCTATTATAAAAAAAGAAATAAATATTTTCTCGAAAACTTCGAAAATCCAGATTACAATGAACATTGGAAAAAAAGAAACCTTTTACCACATCTGAAAAAAATTAAGCATGCGGTCATGGTGGTTGGAGGTTGGTATGATGCCGAAGATTTATATGGAACATTTAAAACCTATCAAACCATTGAAAAACTAAATCCTGGAATTCAAAACTGCGTTGTGATTGGTCCATGGGCTCACGGAAGTTGGGCTGGACCTACGGGTGATTCATTGGGCGATGTTAACTTTGGACAAAAAACAGCTCCTTTTTATCAAGAAACTATAGAAGCACAGTTTTTTAAACACTATTTAATCGATGATAAATTGCTCTTAAATTTACCCGAAGCAACTTTGTTTAATACTGGTTCGAATCAATGGCGACAATTTGATACTTATCCGCCAAAAAATTTAAAAACCAAACAACTCTATTTTCATAAAAATGGAAAGCTAAGTTTTGACGCACCTGAAGCTGACAACTCTTTTTCTGAATTCCTTTCAGATCCTGCTCATCCAGTTCCATATTCTGCAAAAATTAATGACGGTGTTGTACGTTCTTATATGGTCGAAGATCAACGATTTGCTTCGCAACGACCAGATGTATTAACGTATCAAACAGATGTTTTAACCGAAGAAACAACGCTAGCAGGAAATATGATGGCAATGCTAAAAGTAGCGGTTACAGGAACTGATGCTGATTGGGTAGTAAAAATAATTGATGTGTATCCAAACGATGCTCCTGCTGATCCAAAAAAACCAGAAGTAATTTATGGTGGCTTTCAGCAACTTGTGAGAAGCGAAATTATACGCGGCAAATACCGTAATAATCCTGAAACTCCCGAACCTTTTATTCCTAACCAAATTACAGATATTGCACTTGAACTGCAAGATATCTTGCACACCTTCAAGAAAGGACATCGCATAATGGTACAAGTTCAAAGTTCCTGCTTTCCTTGGGCTGACCGCAATCCACAAACATTCACCAATATATTTCAAGCCACAGAATCCGACTATGTAAAAGCATTTCATCGACTATATCACAATGCTGCAGCAACAAGTTATATTTCCGTTGGGATTTTAGAATAAAATTTCTCCAACTCTGCGAAATCTACTGACTTCACATCTATTCCAGTTGAGTGAATAGATGATGGTTACACTTGTATTTCTGAATTCTAATATAATAATTCTATTTTAAATCACTTAAAATCCGTAACTTAGTTCATCGCAAACTTTACGATGATGAGAGTTATATTTTTTTTAATCCTGCTCTTGATCCTACAATCGTGTACCTCAAAAAAGTACACCAAGATACGACTGCTGCCGGAAGGAATAAAATCGGCGACGGAAGAAATCTATGTGGTAGAAAATAATCAGAAAAAACTTTTGCAAAAAAAAGAAATAGTCTTTACTAAAAATGGCCGGATCAAATACTCCAAAACAGTAGATTCTCTAGGGAATCTAATGCAAGAAACCGAAAAGAAATTATGGTTTGTGGTAGAAAAGTATCCAAATAAGGAACCGTATTACTGCAAAACTCGGTGGAAACCCAACCAGCGCGAACGCATCAGCTGCTACACTCAAAAACAATACAAACAAAACGAAGCCATTTATCATTACAACACGGATGGAACTATCAATAAAATAGTGGACAATTTCACCACCTTCTACACACAATATTATTTTTATACGAACAAAAAACTTTCTAAAATTGTCACCAAAGACAAAAACGACACACTTATTGATGAAGTTTTAATAACATGTGAAACCAAAGATGAAAAAGGTACTTGTTTGAAAGAGATTAGAATTTCGACTAGAACAAACCGTAAAGAAGAAATACTCTTTTTTCCGATTTATGATTAATATACAGATTTGGAAAAAATTAAACCGCAAATTCGCAAATTATTGAAGCCAATGAGGACTTTAATTTGTGAATTTGCGGTCTTTTAATTTCCTGTAAAACGAAAAATCAATAACTCTCTGCTACAACTTTAGCATCAAATTCCATTGTATCTTCTATTTCTGCTGAATCATTTTCCGGTTTTGAAGCTTTAAGTGCATTGAATTTTTCCATTTGTTCCAATTCTCCTTCTTCACCAGAGAAATAGGGAAAAACATCCATAATCGGAGATTCCGAAATGGCAGGAATAGTGTAATCTCCCATTGTGCCTTTCATTACTTCAATGGTGTTGTCATAAGCTTCTTTCACGTCGTTGGCTTGGACTAATAAATACATATTCGTCTTGCGTTCTTTGCCGCTTTCTTCGTCATAAGCCATTAAAGAAACTCTGGATTTAAACCAACGATCGGCATTTTCGAAAGGATGAATTTCGGCATAATTCGCCACTTTTATATTTGTGATTTTAAATTCTTCACTAACATAAGCTTTCATTTCTTCGTTAATTCTGGATTCGGCTTCCGTATAAGATATTGCATCTACCAAATATGGTTCGGTAGTCACTTTTTGTGCTCCAATATCATCTGTTTTTCTGTATTTTACTTTGCATTCGTACCACATTCCGCTCATAATTATTTTTTTTTTAAGGATGCCAAAGATAGATTTTAGAGAAGAAAAATAGCATGATTCCAAAAATAGATATTCACAATTTTGGAGGGAATTTATATAAGTGTTCACACTCAAACCATTGCAAAATGAGTAGTTTCTATTTCAACTATTATAATATAAAATCCCAATTCCGTTATCAAAATTCCCAATACACAAATTCTCATTCCTAAATCTACTTTACTTATCTTTGCGCTTTCAAAAAATACTTTATGGAAACTGTTTTAGAGAATGCATTACCTGTTGGAAAGCCAAAATGGTTGCGAGTAAAACTCCCAATCGGTCAAAAATATACAGAACTTCGAGGTTTAGTTGATAAATATAGCCTGAATACCATTTGCACCTCGGGAAGTTGCCCGAATATGGGCGAATGCTGGGGAGAAGGAACGGCAACGTTTATGATTTTGGGAAATATCTGCACGCGTTCTTGTGGATTTTGCGGCGTAAAAACCGGAAGACCTGAAACCGTGGATTGGGATGAACCCGAAAAAGTAGCGCGTTCCATTAAAATAATGAACATCAAACACGCCGTAATTACTAGTGTGGATAGAGACGATTTGAAAGATGGAGGTTCCATTATTTGGATAGAAACCGTGAAAGCCATTCGCAGAATGAATCCTAATACAACTTTGGAAACTCTTATTCCAGATTTTCAAGGTATCGAAAGAAATATTGATAGAATTGTGGAAGCCAATCCAGAAGTGGTTTCGCATAATGTGGAAACCGTTCGAAGATTGACTCGTGAAGTAAGAATTCAAGCCAAATACGACCGAAGTCTGGAAGTGTTGAAATACTTGAAAGAACAAGGAATCAACAGAACCAAATCAGGAATTATGCTTGGTCTTGGTGAATTGGAAGAAGAGGTTTTCCAAACAATGCAGGATTTATACGATGCCAAAGTGGATATTGTAACCATTGGCCAATACCTACAACCTAGCAAAAAACATTTACCCGTAAAAGAATTCATAACACCAGAACAATTCGCCAAATACGAAAAATTTGGTTTGGAATTAGGCTTCCGTCACGTAGAAAGCGGACCATTAGTGCGTTCTTCTTACAAAGCACAAAAACATATTCTTTAAAAATGTTTAATCGGTTAATCGTTTAACCGTTTAATCGATTAACCGATTAACCTAAAGACTTTGAAAACAAGAATTGCCATAAATGGTTTTGGAAGAATTGGACGAAATTTATTTCGATTGCTTTTGAACCATCCAACCATTGAAGTTGTTGCCATTAACGACATTGCCGACACCAAAACAATGGCACATTTGGTAAAATACGACAGCATTCATGGCGTTTTGCCTTTCGAAGTTTCCCACGATGAAAAAGGAATTATAGTTGACGGAAAACATTTCCTATTTTTTCACGAAACAAGCATTTCAAACCTGGATTGGAAATCCATAAACATTGATGTTGTTGTTGAAAGCACTGGAAAATACAAAACCTTCGACGAAATCAACGCCCACATTTTGGCTGGAGCCAAAAAAGTAATTCTTTCCGCACCTTCTGAAGTGGATTCCATAAAAACAGTGGTTCTTGGTGTTAACGACTATATTTTGGATGGAACAGAAACCATTATTTCAAACGCCAGTTGCACCACAAACAATGCCGCTCCAATGATGAAAGTGATCAACGAACTTTGTGGCATCGAACAAGCCTACATTACCACGATTCACTCCTATACTACCGACCAAAGTCTTCACGATCAACCGCACAAAGATTTGCGTCGCGCTCGTGGTGCAAGCCAATCAATTGTTCCTACAACAACTGGTGCGGCCAAAGCATTGACAAAGATTTTTCCTGAATTTGAAGGTAAAATTGGAGGTTGTGGCATTCGTGTTCCCGTTCCTGATGGTTCGTTGACCGACATTACCTTCAATGTAAAACGTGCCGTGACCATCGAGGAAATCAATGCTGCTTTTATGTTGGCTGCCGAAAATAATTTGAAAGGAATTTTAGCTTATACGGAAGATCCTATCGTTTCTGTGGATATTATTGGCAATAGAAATTCCTGTTTGTTTGATGCGCAACTCACTTCTGTGATTGATAAAATGGTAAAAGTTGTGGGTTGGTATGATAATGAAATTGGGTATTCCTCCAGAATCATTGATTTAATTATTTTAACTACTTAATAAATAATTCATTATCTTTATTTTTTTGATAAGAAACCATCAGCTAACTCATGAAGTCTTTTCTAATAATTTTCATTTTAATCAGTACATTTTCATTTTCTCAAAAGAAAAAGTCCTTAAAAAAAATAGACAGTGTTGCCTATTACAGCAATTTGCGCGATTCCAATGTCAAGGTAAATAAATACAAAGACGCGCTACTTTATACTCAAAAAGCCATAAGTTATTCCAAATTTAATAATGATACAGAATCTCAGGCAAACCAAACTTTTTTCTTGGGAAAACTATACTACGATGTAAAAAAATATGATGATGCAATAAAATCCTTCAATTCTAGTATTGCAATATCTCAAAACTCAATTCCCTCTTCTATACAAGCATCTACTTATTATTATATGGGATTGTGTTACATGCAAAAGCAAAGTTTTGACAATGCTCAAATTTACTTTGACAAAGCACAAAAATTGTATGATACATTAAAAATTACATACACTACCGATTTAATAAACCTCCAAAAAGGAATTATCTATAAATCAAAAGGGGAAGATGATTTAGCTTCTACAATTTTAAAAGCAATAGTAGCAAAACCAGACAATCCAGCAATTTTAGATACCAAAACAGAAGCATTGTATCAAATTGGAACTATTGAAATGTCTCAAAACAGGAATAATTTAGCTTTAAATTATTTCAATAAAGCTCTCGATTTGAATGCCAAAAACAAAAATATAGAGCAAAAATCAGCTATTTTACTGGCATTAAGTACTGTTTATGAAAAAATGTTAGATAAAAATAATGCGTACACTTATTTGAAACAACACTCCAATTTAAAAGAAAACATATCCCTTTTAGACAACGAAAAACTGGGTGTTGATGATTATGAAGAATTTAAGGAATCGGAACGATTAAAGGAAATTAAACAAATAAATGAAGAAACCAAGCAGCAGGAAAAAGCGAGTAAATTTTCTAAGCTCATCAGTATTCTTGCCATTGCGCTGATATCGATTTTATCACTTTTAAGTTTGGCTTTATACAAAAATAATATCATCAGAACACAATCTAACCAATTATTAGAAGAGAAAAATAAAGAACTGATTATTGCCAAAGAAAAAGTAGAAAAAGCTTCCAATGCAAGGTCAGAATTCCTTTCTACAGTAAGCCATGAGCTGCGAACTCCGCTGAACGCCATTAATGGTATTGCGCATTTATTATTAGAGGAAAAACCCAAGAAATCGCAAATGAATTATTTGGAATCATTGAAATTTTCGGGAGATTATCTGACCACATTTATAAATGATATTCTGGAAATTCAAAAAATAGATTCCAACAAAATCGAAATAGAAAATATTGACTTTAATTTGAAAAAATTATTTGAAAATATTCAAAACTCTTTGAAAGAATTAGCCTCAATAAACAATAATGCCTTTGTACTCGAAATTGATTCCAACATTCCAGATAATTTAATTGGTGATCCTACTAAATTGTCTCAAATTATAATGAATTTGATTAATAATGCTTTAAAATTTACAAAAAATGGTAAAGTACAATTAATTACAAAACTCAAATCGATAGAAGATGGCGTCGCAACCATTTATTTTGAAGTAAAAGACAATGGAATAGGAATTCCAGAAGATCAAATGGAGTCAGTATTCAATAGTTTTTCGCAGGGTTCTGTTGGAATAAACCGTAAATATGGAGGAACGGGTTTAGGATTAACCATTGTAAAAAAATTAACTGAAATTTTGGGAGGCAATATAAAACTCGTTAGTACTGTTGGAAAGGGATCTTCATTTTCCCTGGAATTACAATTCAAAGAAGGTAGCAAAAATTTAAAAAAAATAAAGAAACCAAAGACTTACGACGATTCCATTTTATTAAATAAAAGAATATTAGTGGTTGAAGACAATAAAATCAATCAAATGGTTTCCAAAAAAATGTTAAAAAATAAAGGAATTCTATGCGAAATAGTTGATAATGGCGAAGACGCAATAGAAATCGTCAGAAACAATAAATTTGATATGATTTTAATGGATGTTCACCTGCCCGGCATAAATGGAACTATTGCTACTCAACAAATCAGAAAGTTTGATAAAACCACTCCTATTATTGCACTCACAGCAATTTCCTTGAATGAAAATAGAGATATGCTTTTATCGTATGGAATGAATGATGTTATAACAAAACCATTTGTCCCTGAAGATTTTTATGAAGGTATTGCCAAATATATTTAGACCCTTTTCAAATTATCTTTTAACTGCACTCTGCAATCTATCGGCCTTTTATATTTTAAACCAATCCTCCACTAAATCTTTCTCGAATGGTATTGCATTTTTATGACTGAATTCATTGGTGTTTTTATCATAAATGTAGTCTTTCGCCCAATCCTGATGATTTTCAGCCAATGCAATAATACTGTTACAAATCAAGTGAATTTCTTCATTTGTAGTCGTTGGATGGACGGACATTCTAATCCAGCCTGGCTTCTTCATCAAATCGCCCAAGGTAATTTCGTCAATGAGTTTATTCGAAGTTTCCTGATCTACGTGCATTAAGAAATGCCCGTAAGTTCCGGCGCAACTGCAGCCACCACGAGTTTGAATTCCGAATTTATCATTTAAAATCTTTACGCCTAAGTTAAAGTGCAAGTCCTCAATATAAAACGAAATTACTCCCAGCCTGTCTTTATGTTGCGCTGCGAGAATTTTGATATTTGAAATATTTCCCAAACTCGAAAAAACAAAATCTACGAGTTCACGTTCTCGTTTCAGAATATTTTCTATTCCCATTTTTTCCTTCAATTGGATTGCCAAAGCCGTTTTTATAACTTGCAAAAAACCAGGAGTTCCGCCATCTTCCCTGTCTTCGATATTGTCGATGTATTTGTGTTCGCCCCAAGGATTTGTCCAAGAAACGGTTCCGCCACCAGGATTATCTGGAATCAGGTTTTGATATAATTTTTTATTAAAAACCAAAACACCTGAAGTTCCTGGGCCTCCAAGAAATTTGTGTGGCGAAAAGAAAATCGCATCTAAAAAACTTTCCGGGTCTTCCGGATGCATATCGATTGATACATAAGGTCCTGAACAAGCAAAATCAACAAAGCATAGGCCATTGTTTTGATGCATCAATTTTGCTGCAGCGTGATAAGGTGTTTTAATACCTGTCACATTTGAACAAGAGGTAATAGAAGCAAATTTGAAGTTTCTATCTTTGTATTTTTTCAATAATTTGGCGAGATTTTCTAGGCTAAACAACCCTTTATCACAACACGGAATTACCTCCACATCTGCAATGGTTTCCAACCAAGACGTTTGGTTGGAATGGTGCTCCATATGTGAAATAAAAACGACTGGTTTCTTGTCGAGGGGAATGGTAATGTATTCTTTTAGGTTTTCGGGAATTTTTAAACCCAAAATACGCTGAAATTTATTGACAACACCTGTCATTCCAGTTCCATCGGTAATGAGAACATCATATTCACTAGCGTTTACGTGCTGCTTGATGGTACTTCTGGCTTTGCGATACGCCATAGTCATCGCTGTTCCGGACACCGTAGTTTCAGTATGAGTATTGGCTACAAAAGGGCCAAATTCGTTCATCAATTTTTCCTCAATCGGACGATACAAACGACCACTTGCTGTCCAATCGGTGTAGATAATTTTTTGAATTCCAAATGGCGAAATAAATTCCTGATTGACTCCAATTATATTGTTTCGAAACTCTTGAAAGTATTTTTCTAAATGGGTTGGCATTTCTTTGGTGGTCATTGTATGCTAATTTGATTCAAATATACCTATTTTTAGATAATTAATTCAATAGAAAAAAGTGAGCAAAAATTCATTTTCTATGTCTTCACCTTTTAAAAACTTTTAGTATAACTCAATAAAACCGTCTGTTTATAATGCGGTTTAAATGGTGTTTCCAACAAATCACCTTTCAAAATTGCTCTATGAGTTAAAAATATGTTTTTTAAAATTCTGAATTTTGTAATAAACATTCCGTCCATTAAAACAGTAATATCCTCGTCTGATAAATAATCAGAAGAAAGTCCGAACCTATATTGCATTTCCAGCCATTTCTTATATTTTCTATCGTACCAAATATTTAATTCGGCTCCCAACTGATTAAACATAAACAAATCGTAATCTCCGTTAGCATCATAGGTTTGAGTATAATATCCGGTATTCGCAATTTGCTGACTTGTCAATCCATATAAACTAACGGAATATGGAGATAACGAAAGTCTAAAATATTCATTGGGTTGGTATTTTATTCCGGGAGATAAAATAACTTGATATGGATTTAAAAATCCTTGTGTTTTTCCTAGGTTATTGTAATCTTTAAAATAGTCGCCATCATAAATGGTAAAAATAGAAGTGCTGTTTTTGACAATTAAATTAGCATTCCACTTACTATTTTTACTCAAAGTATAGGAGAAATCGTGTAATGTGATAAAATCGTCAGTAATTCTTTGAATTCTATCGCTACCTGAAATGCCATCTTTTTGCACGCCAAGTGTCCAATGCAGTTCGTTGGTCATTGCAAACCTGATGCCTTCTTTGTAATAATCCAGTCCCAAATCTAAAGTACTCGTTGCTGAAAAACTTTTTTTATCAGGGCCAGAAGGCGAATTAAATTCCAAAATATTACTGACATTAAAACCTAATGAAAATGAATATTTATATGATTTAACTGGCTCTTCGGTATATACTACAGGAGGTAAGTCCGTAAAAAGAGGATTTTCCTGCACATTTTTATCGTACTTATTGTAAAGAATATTTTCAACATCAGACAACAATATTGTGGCCTTTTTTACTTTATTTTTTTCAGTGATGTAGACATAAGTATATATTGTAGGTGTTTCCGATAGTATTTTACATCGTACTTCTGTTGAATCTTTTTTTTGTAATACATCTTTTTGAGCCAAAACTGAACTATTGGTTAACAAAATCAACACTAAAAAAATTTGTTTTATGCCAAAGTATTTATCAAAAATAATAATATTTAAAAGATTTTGTAGTTTCAAATTTTGTGGTAAATTTCTTTTCATATTGACAAAAGTTAGAAATTTTTTTTATTATAACTTCTTGATTGAATCATTTTAACGAGTACTTTTTACAGAAACACCAGACTCTCTTATCGAACGACAGGCTCCTCCGTCAATTTCTATTATAAAACGACCTGAAACATAAGATTTTGAAGTTTTATCATTATTATTTATCATTTCCATCTTTTGATAGGTAAATGAAATGGTTAATTCATATTTTCCATCGGTTAAGTCCACTGGCAATGAAAATTCTTCATTAGTTACGACGATGTTGTCAAACTCTTTTCCTCCGGGATTTTTACCTCCTTTTACAATTATACCTCCTATCGGAGTACCAGTTGTTTTTGAGACAGCCTCCGAGGAAGTTGTCCGTTTTGTTGTACTCTTTGCTTGAGTTGACATAATTTCAATAGAACTTTTTACTTCAACAATGGTGTTATCGCTGGGACTTACGAAAAAAGAAACAGGTTTATGTGTTCTTTTGCCCGTTGGCAAACCACTTGCCGCATCTCTTGGACTTAGTATCGCATTATCAAAAATAATAGAACATCCATTATCTGCAGAAGCTATTTTTACAACACAACTAACTTGATTTGGAGCACTTATTTTTTCGTTAGTTTGGTTACTTTTAGTTCTTGTTCTCGCAGTAGTTTCTTGAGCAACTAATTGATTTGAAACACAAAAAATAATCATTAGAACTCCCCAAATTAAAATTGACTTTTTCATCTTTTGAAGTTTTATATTTTTTAAAATTAAAACAGGAAGCATTTACCTCCTGTTTTCCTGTTCTACTATTTTTTAGTTGTTCCTTTTGTGCCTCCTGAACCTTTTTCGTTTATAGCCATTCTGGTACAAACACCATCTTCAATTTCTAATAAAAAGTCAACGGAACAACGAGAACTTCCACTTTGTGATGCTCCCCAACTCCATTCTGCCGTTGCAACACAATCACCATTTGGACAATCTCCTGTTGGTATCTCACAATCTCCACTGTCACAAGAAATTTTGGTCGTTTTTCCTCCACATCTCTTGGTTATAGTAAACTCCTTAAATGTAGCTTTTGAAAAACTCAAATCCTGAACATTCACTTTTCCTGAGCCACCACCCGAACCCGTTGCGGTTGAAGCGTCAGCAGTTGAAACTGAAATTGGTTTATGGGTTCTTTTTCCAGTTGGCAGTCCACTTGCTGCATCTCTTGGACTTACAACTTCTGAAACAGAATTATCAGCCGCACTCACGCTGAAAGATTGCGCTTTGTAATAATCATAACCCTTTTTACTTGACTTTCCACTAGCAGCACCTGAACTAGGAACACTACTTTCAAAATTAATAGAAATACCAGCATCAGTTTGTTGTACTAGTACAGCTAAGGCTATATGTTTTCCTTCAACAACCTTCTCATTAGTATTGTTACTTTTAGTTCTTGTTTTCGCAATAGTTTCTTGAGCTACCAATTGATTGGCAATACTAGTATAAGCAATTAAAGCTACAGTAATAAAAATTTTCTTTTTCATAATTTCTAAATTTAAATTGTTAATTTTTGTTATTTAGTACGAGATACTTTTAGTGTGAAAAATTGCTAACCTTCATTCTAAATTAATTTCAAATCACTATATTTTTTTTTATCTTAAAAATCCATTACTCCACATCGATTTACTACTAAAATCAGCCAATTGCCATAAATCATTTCGGAACTATCGTAAATAATAAATCAAAATTAAATTGGGTTAATAAAGAATAAATATGAAATTTTTATTTAAAAAATATGATAAATATACATTTTTTTAATACAGATTGAAATTTTTCATTATTTTTATTTAAAACTAATAAAAGCAATAAGCAAAAAAAAGCCCTTTCAAAAAATGTTTTTGAAAGGGCTTTTTTTTTCGGATACGAGAATCTAAATCCCCGCGACTGCTTTTATTTCCTCAATAATTCGTAGTGCCAATGCATCGGCTTTTTCTTGTGAAGCTGCTTCTGTATAAATTCGAATAATAGGTTCCGTATTTGATTTACGAAGATGAACCCAATTTTCGGCAAAATCAATTTTTACACCGTCAATAATAGTAATTTCTTCGTTTTTGTATTTGTCAGTCATCGCAACTAAAATCGCATCGACATCAATTTGTGGAGTTAATTCGATTTTATTTTTGCTCATATAATATTCCGGATACGAAGCTCGCAACGCAGAAACACTCATTTTCTTGTTGGCCAAATGAGTTAAAAATAAGGCAACACCAACCAAACTATCACGACCATAATGCAATTCTGGATAAATAATTCCGCCGTTTCCTTCTCCTCCAATAATGGCATTGTTTTTCTTCATTAAATCCACTACGTTCACCTCTCCAACTGCACTAGCTTCATAATTTCCGTTATGAAAATTGGTCACATCACGCAAAGCACGGGAAGAGGACATATTCGAAACTGTATTTCCAGGTGTTTTACCCAAAACAAAATCGGCACAGGCCACTAAAGTGTATTCTTCGCCAAACATTTCACCATCTTCACAAATGAAAGCCAAACGATCTACATCAGGATCAACCACAATACCTAAATCCGCTTTTTCTTTTACAACTAATTCTGAAATATCTGTCAAATGTTCTTTTAAAGGTTCTGGATTATGAGGAAAATGTCCGTTGGGTTCGCAGTATAATTTTACGACTTCAACACCCATTAATTCTAATAATTTTGGAATAATAATTCCACCCGAAGAATTCACACCATCAACAACTACCTTAAATTTTGCTGCTTTCACCGCTTCTATATCGACCAATGACAAATTCAATACTTCATCGATATGAATGTCCATATAAGCATCATTTTCTGTGATTTCACCTAAACTATCGACATCCGAAAAGTCGAATGCTTCGGTTTCGGCAATTTGAAGGATTTTCTCTCCTTCGATACCATTTAAGAATTCTCCTTTTTCGTTTAATAACTTCAAGGCATTCCATTGCTTTGGGTTGTGTGAAGCCGTTAGTATGATTCCACCATCAGCATTTTCTAAAGGAACAGCCACTTCAACGGTCGGCGTTGTTGAAAGCCCTAAATCAACTACATCAATTCCTAAACCAACCAAAGTATTCACGACCAAATTATGAATCATTGGTCCCGAAATTCGAGCATCACGACCTACGACAACCTTAAATTTCTTGTTACTATTGCCTTTTTTCAGCCAAGTTCCATAAGCTGAAGCAAATTTTACTGCATCTACCGGAGTCAAATTATCTCCAACTTTTCCGCCAATAGTTCCTCGAATTCCTGATATCGATTTTATTAAAGTCATTTATTTTTATATTTAAATTTTAAAATTTATTAATTACAAATATAACAAACACAGTTTACATAAGTCATTTAAAATTCATAGATTAGTCGAATGAATTTCCTAGCTCACATATATCTTTCCGGAGACAATGATTTACTGAAAATTGGCAATTTTATGGCCGACGGCATTCATGGGAAAAATTTTGATGGCTTTCCTTCTGAAATTCAAAAAGGAATTGTTTTGCACCGTGAAATAGATACTTTTACCGATGCACATTCCATTTTTCGCCAAAGCACCAAACGACTGCATTCCAATTATCATCATTATTCTGGAATTATTGTCGATATTTTTTACGACCATTTTTTAGCAAAAAACTGGAGTAATTATTCAGATGAAAAATTAGAGGATTTCACCGAACGATTTTATCAATCTTTGAGAGATAATTATGATTCACTGACGTCAAGAACCCAAAAAATGACTCCTTATATGATAGACCAAAATTGGTTATTGAGCTACCAGACCATTGAAGGTATAGCTATCATTTTGGAAAAAATGGACCATCGCATTAAAACTGATTCAAATTTGCGGTTTTCGGTTACGGAATTAAAAATTTTCTATGCTGATTTCGAGCAGGAATTCACAGAATTTTTTGAAGAATTAATAGTACATTCGAATTTGAAAATACAAACTTTATGAATAAAATAGGACTTGGCCTTTTCTTACTGATTTGCTATTTATTTCCAATAATTACTGCTGCCCAAACAGGTCTTGTTTCTAATAAAGCGATGGTAGTGTCGGCTCGGGAAGAAGCTTCAAAAATTGGTGTTGAAATTATGAAAAAAGGCGGCAATGCCTTTGATGCAATGGTCGCCACCGAATTGGCTTTGGCGGTAGCTTATCCTTATGCAGGGAATATTGGAGGCGGCGGATTTATGGTTTATCGAAAAGCAAATGGCGAAATGGGCTCTTTGGATTACCGTGAAAAAGCCCCTTTGGCAGCTTCCAAAAATATGTTTCTTGACAAAAAAGGAAATGTTATTAAAGGAAAAAGCACGGAATCTCCTCTTGCAATTGGAGTTCCAGGAACCATAGCCGGCGTTTTTGCAGTACATAAAAAATTAGGTTCTTTGCCCATTGAAGAAATCTTAAAACCTGTAATTGCATTGGCAGAAAAAGGAGTAATTGTTACCCAAAAACAGGAAAATCAATTAAAAAATTACCACGAAGCTATTGTAAAAGTAAATGGTGCTACATCCTTGTTTTATAAACTATTTAAAGAAAATGATACTGTAAAATATCCCGCTTTAGCAGCAACTTTAAAACGAATTGCAAAAAACGGAAGCGACGAATTTTACAAAGGCGAAACTGCCCAAATATTAGTCCATTATTTGCAACAAAAAGGCGCTATTATTACTTTGGAAGATTTGGCAAAATACGAAGCCAAATGGAGAACGCCAATTACTTTTAAGTTTAAAGATTTAAAAATCATTTCGATGCCACCCCCAAGTAGCGGAGGAATTTGTTTAGCCGAAATTCTCAAAATGATTGAGCCATACTCTATTGCCAAAATGGGACACAATTCAACCGAGGCGATTCAGGTCATTGTCGAAGCCGCACGAAGAGCCTATGCCGATAGAAGCGTTTATCTTGGCGATCCCGATTTTGTAAAAATCCCCGTGAAAGAATTAATTTCAGAAAAATATTTAAAACAAAGAATGGCTAATTTTAGTTTTGAAAAAGCCTCTTTGTCGTCGGAAATAAAAGAAGGAAAAGTGAATTATAACGAAAGTACGGAAACTACACATTACTCTATTGTGGATCAATTTGGTAATGCCGTTGCAGCAACGACGACACTTAACGATGCCTTTGGTTCCAAATATTATTGTGATGAATTGGGCTTTTTCCTGAACAATGAAATGGACGATTTTAGCGCAAAACCAGGCGAACCCAATATGTTCGGATTGGTTGGTAATGAAGGCAACAGCATAGCCCCTGAAAAAAGAATGTTGAGTTCGATGACACCAACCATTGTCGAGAAAAATGGCAAATTGTTTATGGTTGTAGGGAGTCCGGGTGGTTCCACGATTATCACTTCGGTTTTGCAAACTATTTTGAATGTTTCTCAGTTCAAAATGAGTATGCAAGAAGCGGTGAATGCACCTCGTTTTCACCATCAATGGCTGCCCGATGTCATTACTTTTGAGCCCAATACTTTCGATACCAAAACCTTCGAAAACTTGAAAGCTAAAGGATACATCATCAACGAAAAAACAACTCCCGTTATTGGAAAAGTAGATGCTATTTTGGTTTTGCCTAATGGAAAATTAGAAGGAGGAGCCGACAAAAGAGGTGATGATACATCGGTGGGGTTTTAATTTCAGATTTAAGTATTAAAATCTAAGTATTAAGATTTTTTAACATTGAAATTGAATTTTACCATATGAATTTTATCGATAAATTAGAAACCGCTTTTCGAAATGAAAGTCATCCTGAAAATGCTTTCGCAATGGCAAAATATATGCGCCATCATTTTTCTTTTTTTGGAATAAAAACAGCGGAAAGAAGACTAATTTTTAAAACCATTTACAAAGAAAACCAATTACAAATTGTGGAGAATTTTAGAGCAATAGCTTTGGAACTTTATTCAAAATCCCAAAGAGAATTACACTATTGCGCCATTGAAATATTGATCAAACAACTCAAAGGGAATTATAAAAAAGAAGATATTCAACTTATAGAAAAGTTTATCATTACAAACTCGTGGTGGGATAGTGTTGATACTATTTCCAAATATATTTTGGGTGGATATTTACTAGAATTTCCTTTGGAAACCGAAAATATAACCGAACGTTTTTCGAATTCTGAAAATATGTGGCTCAACCGAAGTGCCATTCTTTTTCAATTGGGTTATAAGCAAAAAACCAATTTCGATTTACTAAAATCAGCTTGCGAAAAACATAAAAATTCCAACGAGTTTTTCATTCAAAAAGCTATTGGATGGGCATTGCGAGAATATGCAAAAACGAATCCAGAAGCGGTAAAAAAGTATGTTAACAACACTAATTTAAAACCATTAAGTACAAAAGAAGCGCTAAAAAATATTATTTGAGCTTAAAATTATAGTAATTTTGCCTAACTTTTAAAAAGAAAAATGCTCAAAAAAATCATCCACCAACTTGAATATTTTACCATATTAGCTCAAAATAAACTTACTAACAAACAGTTTATTTTCCTTTCAAGCGTTTTGGTTGGAATTTTAGCTGCTTTTGCGGTAATTGTTTTGAAAACTTTTGCACATTGGGTATTTGTTTTTGCCTCTTATCTTACTAGTAATACTAGTCTTTTCAAATTCGGATACATCAAAGTATTATTGCCTATTATTGGAATTTTACTTACCGTTTTTGTGGTCAAAAGAGTTCTGGGCGGATCTATCGAAAAAGGGACATCCCAAATTTTGTATGCTGTAGCCAAAAAAGCCAGTATTATTCCCAAAAAACAAATGTATGCCCAAATCATAACCAGCTCACTTACTGTGGGTTTAGGAGGTTCGGCAGGTTTAGAAAGTCCCATTGTAATAACGGGTGCGGCCTTTGGTTCCAATTATGCCCAGCGTTTCAAATTAAGCTACAAAGACAGAACTTTACTTATAGGCTGTGGTGTTGCGGCAGGAATTGGAGCGGCTTTTAATGCACCCATTGCAGGCGTTTTATTTGCTATCGAAGTGCTATTGGTCGATGTAAGTATATCTGCCTTTACTCCTATTATGATTGCTGCGGCAACAGGTGCTTTAGTATCGGTAATCGTGTTAGACGATACAGTTTTATTGTCTTTCAAACAACAACAAGTCTTTGATTATCATAATATTCCGTATTATATTTTACTCGGTATTTGCACAGGTTTTGTTGCAGTATATTATTCAAGAAACTTTCAAAGAGTAGAACATTTTTTTGCGCGACTCCGATTTACACCTTATAAAAAAGCCCTTTTTGGTGCTTCGATTTTGGCCATTATGATTTTTATTTTTCCGACATTATTTGGTGAAGGTTACGACAGCATCAAAACATTATCCGAAAATGATCCTGGAAAGTTACTAGAAAACACCTTATTCAGCAGTTTTAGAAATAATAGTTGGATGCTTCTTTTATTTGTTGGATTAACAATGGTGCTCAAAGTTTTTGCAACAGGTATCACATTAGGAAGCGGCGGAAATGGAGGGAACTTTGCTCCTTCCCTATTTTTAGGCTCTTATGTTGGCTTTTTCTTTTCTAAATTTTTAAACCTAACAGGACTTACTCATTTGCCTATAAGTAATTTTACCTTGGTGGGAATGGCAGGAATTCTTAGCGGATTATTCCACGCGCCATTGACAGCTATATTCCTTATTGCCGAGATAACAGGTGGTTATTCCCTAATGATTCCGCTAATGATTGTGGCTTCGATAAGTTTTGCTATTTCCAAAAGATTTGAAAAACATTCGCTGGACACCAAAAGTTTAGTCAAAAAAGGAAACGCTTTTACGAGTAACAAAGACACTAATATTCTTTCGACTCTGGATACTAATGCTATCATTCAAACGGATTATTTAACAATTTTACCCGATGAAAATCTCGAGAAATTGGTTGATTTGATTTCGCATTCCAATCAGGTGATTTTTGGGGTGGTTAGCCAAGAAAAAAAATTATTAGGTGTAGTGCATTTCAATGATATTAGGGAAATAATTTTTAATCCGTACCGTGTAAAATATACTTTGGTGAAAGAAATTATGAGAAAACCAGTTGATATTATCTACCCAACTGACAGCATGGAAACGGTGATGAATAAGTTTGAAATAACGAAAGTGCACTTTTTGCCAGTTATCAAAAACGGAGACTATTTTGGGTTTATTTCTAAATCAATAGCACTTGAAGCCTACAGAAGAAAGTTAAAATCGATGACCATAGAATAATTCGCAATCCTTACTAAAAAATATGCCAACAATAGAAACTATTTTTTCACAGCTTGAAAACATTAAAGTCATTGACGACTCCATTCCCTATTCGCAATACAGTCCGATTGATTTGTCTGTTTCAAATTTAGAATTGTCTCAAATTGATCTAAAAAATCCTATTGATTTTGAAACTTTTATCGAAAATCACCTTAGCAAAAATAAAGCAAAAGTAGCTTTTGGCGGTTATAATGAAGTGCGAAATCTATACAAAAAAAACAGTCTTTTCAACGATGAGCAAGCCGATGAAAGAAACATTCATATTGGAATAGACTTGTGGATAAAGACTGGGACACCGGTTTTAGCAGCACTTAATGGAACCGTTTATGGTTTTGATTATAATACCGGAGCTGGAAATTACGGCCCAACTATTATCATGAAACATAACATTGAAAATCAAACTTTCTACACCTTATACGGCCATTTATCCCTTGAAAGTATTGAAGATTTGGAAATTGGTTCTCCTTTCAAAAAAGGACAGCAACTCGCCACTTTAGGCGAGCCGGCAGTAAATGGAGAGTATTCGCCTCATTTGCATTTTCAAATTATAAAAAATATTGGTGAAAATTTTAGCGATTATCCCGGTGTTTGCAACCAAAAAGATTTAGAATATTATTTAGAGAATTGTCCAAATCCAAATTTGTTATTGAAAATTTGATAAATCTTTGCAACCGCATTTCAATACCTAGCAGTAATATTCTTAAAATGTAACCAAATAATTATTTTATTACTAAAATTAGTTTTTAAAAAAAAGTATTTCTGTAAAATATAAAATAAATCATTAGTTTTACTTTTATTTTTTTACCCGTATGACTTTAAACGAAACTATTATCAACAAATTTTACACAGCTTTTGCCGCTGCAGATGTGGAACAAATGTGTGAATGCTATCATCCAGACGTACAATTTCGTGATCCTGCTTTTGGATTATTAAAAGGAAAAGAAGTTTGTCAAATGTGGAAAATGCTAGTTGCAAAAAGTAAAGGAAATCTAAAAATTGACTTCTCCCAAGTAAAAGCGAATGAACATCTTGGTTCAGCTTTTTGGGTAGCAAAATATAATTTTAGCCAAACCAACCGCAAAGTAGAAAATTCTATTTCATCAAAATTCCATTTTCAGGATGGTTTAATCATAAAGCAAACTGATGATTTTGATATTTGGAAATGGTCTAAACAAGCACTGGGAATCAAAGGATTGCTTTTGGGCTGGACTGGTTTTATGCAAAAGAAGATTCAAAACCAAGCGCGAAAGTCTCTAAAAATGTACTGCGAAAAAACAGCCATTTAGATTCAGAATTCAGATACTAAATTCCTGCGCTCAATCGAGCGAGAAAAATGATTCACATACACAGGTATTTTTGATAAATTCAACCATTTAGACAAAAAATATCATAAGTATCGCTATAATTTAGGGAAATATTGCTTAAATTTGGGTGTTTTAGGTTGTTGTTTTAAACAACAAATTTAATTCAGATTCCTTAACTACCTCGAATTAAGAATAGTATTTCCAAGATGAAAGCAACAAAAAAGAAGGAGGAAGACCTCTCGTTTTCAAAAACATCCGAAAATAGGGTACCCAATCCTACGGAAAACGGTGATTTCCCAATTGTTGCCATCGGTTCTTCTGCAGGCGGTTTGGAAACATTAGAATTGTTCTTTTCAAATATGCCGGAAGACAAAGGAATGGCTTTCGTCATTGTTCAACACCTTGATCCAAATCACGTTGGAATGATGCCGGAGTTGTTGCAACGAATGACTACTATGACCGTTTTTCAGGTTACCGATGGTCTAAAAATAAAACCCAACTGCATTTATGTCATTCCGCCTAACAAAAGCATGTCGATTCTCAATAACACGCTGTATCTTTTTGCCACGGTAGAAACCCACGGAATTCGTCTGCCTATCGATATTTTCTTTCGCTCACTCGCCAATGACAGACAAGAAAAAAGTATTGGCATTATCCTTTCAGGAATGGGTTCTGATGGCAGTTTAGGGGTAAAAGCCATTAAAGAAAAAAATGGTTTAGTGCTCGTGCAAGAACCATCATCGGCAAAATTTGATGGAATGCCGCGAAGCGCAATACAAGCAATAACTCCAGATATTATTGCCTCTGCTCCAGACTTACCAGCCAAACTAATTGAGATTCTTCATTTTATGCCAAAACCTAAAATAGACACAAAATTAGATGCCACAAATAAAAGTAATATCGATAAAATAATAATCCTACTTCGCGAACAAACGGGCCACGATTTTTCGATGTACAAAAAAAGTACTTTATTTCGCCGTATCGAAAGACGTAAAGGCATTCACAAAATAGACAAGATTCAAAATTATGTTCGGTTTATGCAGGAAAACCCCAAAGAAACCGAAATACTTTTCAAAGAATTGCTTATAGGTGTAACCAACTTTTTTCGTGATCCTGAAGTCTGGAAAAAACTTGCAGAGGAAATACTTCCTGAAATGCTAGAGAAATTACCCAATGGTTATGCCCTTAGAGCGTGGGTTCCAGGATGTTCTACTGGTGAAGAAGCGTATTCGCTAGCCATTGTTTTTAAAGAAGCTTTGGCTAAAGTTAAAAACCATCGAAACCTAAGTTTACAAATATTTGCCACTGATCTTGACTCTATTTCTATAGAAAAAGCTCGAAAAGGTGTATATCCGTCAAACATAGTTGCCGATGTTTCTCCAAAACGCATCTCGCAATTTTTTATTGGGGATAACGATGGCTATCGTGTCAATGCGGTCATACGCGAAATGGTGGTTTTTGCTCCACATAATGTAATCAAAGATCCTCCATTTACAAAACTCGATATTCTTACCTGCCGTAATATGTTGATTTATATGGAAGTCGAATTACAAAATAAATTGATGTCTCTTTTTAATTACAGCCTTAAACCCGGTGGAATTATGATCCTTGGCTCAGCCGAAACTTTAGGCACAGGCCATGAAGGTTTTGAAGTGCTTGACGCTAAATTAAAAATATTCAAACGCTCTTTAATATCCCGAGCATCGGGCCTTCTTGATTTTCCCAGCTCCTTTTCGATAATTAGTAAAACTAAACCTCATATGAATACTCCACAAAAAGTAGTTGAAAACATCCAAACCCTTACGGATCAAATTTTGATTCAGCAATTTGCTCCTGCCAGTGTGTTGGTAAACGAAAAAGGAGATATTATTTATATCACAGGCCGAACCGGAAAATATCTGGAACCCGTTGCCGGAAAAGCAAACTGGAATATTTATGCCATACTTCGCGAAGGATTACGAATAATCTTTCCAGCAGCATTTCAAAAAGCTTTAAAAACGTATGATGCCGTAAAACTCAATAATGTAAAAATAGAAAATGACAAAGTCAGTTTTGTAAATGTCACTATTCAGCGTTTAGAAAAACCAGAAAATATAAAAGATATGATTCTGATTGTTTTTGACGATGTGCCTGAAAGCGGAGAATTTAAAGTCCAGAATATTACTACAAAAAAAGATAGTCTTACCGTATTACATACTGAACTCGAAATGGAGCTGCATCAGTGTTATGAAGATTTACAAACCGTGCGTGAAGAAATGCAAACGTCACAGGAAGAACTAAAATCGACTAATGAAGAACTGCAATCTACCAACGAAGAACTACAATCTACCAATGAAGAATTGACCACTTCAAAGGAAGAAATGCAGAGTCTAAACGAAGAATTACAGACCGTAAACAGTGAGCTTCAAAATAAGGTAACCGATTTTTCGCGTTCAAACAACGATATGAAAAATCTGCTCAACAGCACCGAAATTGGTACACTATTCTTGGACAAAGAGCTCAATATTCGCCGATTTACAGATCCAATTGCGGATATATTTAAAGTGCGAGCCTCTGATATTGGTAGACCTTTTACTGATTTGGTAACCAAGCTAAAATATCCGGAAATTGGAAATAATGCCTTGTTAGTTATCAAAAACCTGACATCAATAGAAACTGAAAACGAAACCCAAGATGGAAGATGGTTTAATAATAAAATTATGCCTTACCGCACCATTGACGATCATATTGATGGACTGGTACTCACCTTTAACGATATCACCAAAGCCAAAAAACTAGAAATAGAATTAAAAGAAGCCAATGAATCCCTCCAATTAAATAGAGAAACTCATTATCGTCACCTTTTTGAATCTGCTAAAGACGGAATTCTGATGCTGGATGAAGAAACCGGAAAAATCACTGATGTAAACCCATTTTTAATTGAACTTTTAGGCTATTCAAAAGAAGAATTTCTTGAAAAAGCCATCTGGGAAATTGGATTTTTTAAAGATATTGTCGCCAACAAAGAAAAATTTTCAGAATTGCAGAAGAAAAAAATCATACGTTACGACAATTTGCCACTTGAATCTTCCAAAGGAAAAAAGATTTATGTCGAATTCATCAGCAATAAATATACAGTCGATAATCATAAAGTCATTCAGTGTTTTATTCGTGACATTACTGAAAAAAAACTGGCAGAAGAAATTTTGCTCAAAAACAAAAAATGAGGATAATCGAATGCCATTTGTTCTAATAATATTTCAAAAATAGAAAGTATTTATGAAAGATAAAACTACCTCCACATTAGATAGTATTCTACGTCAAAAAGCCGAAGAACTTCTGAAGAAAAAATCGATTACTACAGATAAGCATTATACTGATATCGAGATTTTTAAACTCGTTCACGAACTTGATGTACATCAGATTGAACTTGAAATGCAAAATGAAGAGCTTCGTACAGCAAAGATTAATGCTGAAATTGAAGCGGAAAAATATACTAATTTATATGATTTTGCACCTTCTGGATATTTAACACTTTCTAAAAAAGGTGAAATTGTAGAACTCAATTTTAGAGGAGCTATTCTTTTGGGTAAAGAACGTTCATTTCTTCAAAATAAACGTTTTGGCCTTTATATTACAGATGAAACCAGACCAACATTTAATTTATTTCTAGAAGAACTATTTGAAAGTAAAACAAGGCAAACTTGTGAAATAATGTTGTCTACTAATTCGGAAATCCCAATATTCATAAATCTTACAGGAATTGTTGACGAAGATGGCGATCAATGCTTTATAACAATGATTGACATTAGCCAACGCAAAAAAGCAGAAGAAGAAACAAAAATAAGTGAAGAAAAGTATCGTACTCTTTTTGAAACAAACCGCGATAGCATTACTATATTTAGATTAAATAATGACAATAAACCTGGTAATTTTATTGAAGCAAACCCCGCCACAACGGCTATTTTTGGCTACACTAAAAAAGAACTTCTGGAGATGAACATCAGCTCTATAGAAATATTATCTGATAAAAAAAGAAAGGCAAGAATTGCTACTTTAATTGCTAAAGGAAGGATAGATTTTGAAACTATCATAAAAAATAAAAAGGGAAATTACAGAGTCGTTGAGATTGAAACTTTAGTAATTAATTATCTGAATGAACCTGCAATAATGAATATTGCCAGAGACATCACAGACCGCAAACAAATTGAAGAAAATGAAAGAAAAGCACAAGAATATTTAGTCACCTTACTTCAAGCCATTCCCGATTTAATATTTGAAGTAGATCTTCAAGGCAATATTTATTTTTATCAAGCCTATCACGCTGATCTACTTGCTATTCCTGCAACTGAGATCATGGGAAAAACATTGCAAGAAGTATTTCCAATCGATGCCGCAAATATTTGTATAGAAGCAATGCAGGAAGCATTGGATAATGGTTGGTCAACGGGAAAACAATACTCACTAAACAACTTGCCACAAGGAAAATGTTGTTTTGAAATTTCGGTATCACCAATACAAGATACTGAAAGCAAAGATCCTCATTTTATAATGCTCGTCCGAGATATCACTGAACGAAAAAAAGCTGAAAAATCGTTGCAGGAAAACAAGGAAAACCTTCAATCTATTTTTGATTCCGTTACAGAAGCCATTTACATAATGGACGAAACCGGAACTTTTATAGATGTCAACAAAGGTGCAGAGGACATGTATCAATATTCAAGAAAAGAACTAGTAGGCAAAACACCTGAATTAGTTGCAGCTAAGGGACTTAATGATCTTGAAGAAGTAAAGAGAATCATAAAATCCGTTTTTGAAAATGGAATTCCGATTACGTTTGAATTCTGGGCAGAACGAAAAAACGGAGCAGTCTTTCCAAAAGAAATTGTCGTTAATAAAGGCACCTATTTTAGCAAAGAGGTCTTAATAGTAACAGCACGAGATATTACAGAACGAAAAAAGTCAGAAGAAAAACTCCGATTTGAAAAAGAGCGCCTTCATACCATTCTTGAATTAGTCGGAAACCCTATATTCCTGAAGGATAATGAACATAGGGTTACTTATGCCAACAACTCCTTTTATACCCTTTTTGGTCTGGATGAAAAAAGTGTAATCGGTAAAACCTTAGCCGAAAACGTTCCCGAAAACGAAAGGGAACATTTTCTCCGAATAGACAGAAAAGTTCTTGACACAGGTGTTACGGATATTAGTGAAGAAACACTCACCGTAAAAGGAAAGTTGCACACCATCATTACCAGCAAGACCCGATTTATAGATGCAGCAGGAAATCATTCACTGATAGGTTCAATTTATGATATTACCGAACGTAAAAGAAATGAGGAAGCACTACAAAAAAGTCAGGAAAAACTTCGAGGTGTTTTTGACTTAGCTAATTCAGGAATCATCCTGACCGATTTAAATGGCAAATACCTGCTCTTCAATAATTGGTGTACTAAAGCATTTGGTTATACGAGGGGCGAATTGAATAAATTAACTAGAGACGATCTCACTCATCCCGATGATGCAGAAAAAAGTAATCTGATTTTTAATCAACTTGTTGAAGGTAAAATAGACCGCTATCAAATTGAAAAACGCTATGTAAGAAAGGATAAATCCTATTTTTGGGCGGAAATATCAGTATCGGCTATCAAGGATAAAAACAATAAAGTTGTTAATACTATTGGTATTTTAAATGATATTACACAAAAAAGAGCTGCTAAAGTTGCTTTGGAGGAGAGCGCGGAGCGATTAATCGAGACTCAAGAATTGGCAAAAGTTGGAAGCTGGGAAACCGATTTTAGCTTTGAAAATGCCATTTGGTCAAGAGAAACTGCCAGAATTTATGGAATTGATGAAAATGCACCCCAGTTTACTTTAGAACAGTTTTTATCAATAGTTCATCCTGAAGACCGGCTTCTTGTACAAACTGAATTTGTACATTCCATAAAAAAGAATTCCCTGAACAAACTCGAGCACCGGATTATTACCCCTGCCGGGATCGAAAAATTTGTAGAACAACGTTGGATAATTGCACGTGATACTCAAGATCAACCAGTAAAAGCCGTTGGGTCTTGTCATGATATTACCGAGCGTAAGGTTGGAGAAAATAAATTAAAAGAATCAAAACGTTTTGCCACTGCAACACTCGATGCGCTTTCTGCTCACATTGCCATTTTGGACGAAAATGGATATATTTTAGCGGTAAATACGGCTTGGAATAATTTTAGGCTATCCAATTCTTCGCAAAATCTTACTTTAAATCCAATTATAGGCGAAAATTATCTACAAATTTGTGAATGTTCTAAAGGACCTTATTCCGAAGAAGCTATTGCGATGGCCGAAGGCATTCATTCCGTAATGGAAGGAAAACAAGACGAATTTTCAGTAGAATATCCGTGTCATTCTCCTACTGAAAAAAGATGGTTCAACGCTCGGGTAACCCGTTTCGCAGGAGAAGGGGATTTAAGAATAGTTATAGCACACGAAAATATTACTCACAGAAAACTGACTGAAGAATTAGTAGAACAAAGCAAAACACGATTTAGCAGTATTATTAATGGCTCACCAGTTGCTATGGCTTTAAATGATGAGCAATTAAATATTACTTTTTTAAATCCCGCTTTTATTGCTAAGTTTGGATATACCTTAGCGGATATTCCAACGGTTGGTGATTGGCTTCTAAAAGCATATCCAGACCCTATCTATAGAACAAAAATAACTGAAACATGGTTAGCTTCAGTTAAAAAGGTAAACCAAACCGGAGAAGAGTTGATTCCACTGGAAGTCACCGTACGATGCAAAAATGGTTCAGACAAAACTGTAATGGCTAATGGCAGTCCCCTTTTGCATTCAAATGAATACATTAACAATTTTTATGACATCACAGAGCGGAAACTAGCAGAACAAGCTTTAGAAAATCAAAAACGAAGACTAGCAACAATTCTAATTGGCACTGGTGCAGGTACTTGGGAATGGAATGTTCAAACCGGATCCACAATTTTCAACGACCGTTGGGCTGAAATGCTTGGTTACAAACTAGAAGAATTATTACCTATTTCCATTGATACTTGGAGGAAATTTACACATCCCGATGATTTAAAATATTCGTCAGAAAAATTAGAAAAGCACTTAAAAGGAGAACTCGATTATTATGAGTGTGAATTTAGAATGAAGCATAAAAATGGGGAATGGGTTTGGATTCTTGACCGAGGTAAAATAAATACATGGGATGTAGACGGCAAACCCCTTTTTATGTCAGGAACGCATCAGGATATCACTAATCGAAAAATTGCTGAGGAAAAATTGATTGCTAGTGAAAGCTTATTAAAAAAAACACAAGCTATTGCCAATATAGGTTCGTATTCTTTAGATTTAACTACAGAAAAATGGACAGGAACTGCTGCTCTTGACAAAATTTTTGGTGTTAATAACAATTTTGAAAGAACAAATGACGGATGGCAAAAAATTCTTCATCCAGATTGGAGGAAAATTATAAATGATTACATGAAGGATGAGGTCATTGATAAAAAGCTGAATTTTAATAAAGAATACAAAATTATCACCTTCGACCGTAAAAAGGAACGCTGGGTTCACGGAATTGGTGAAATCATACTTAATCCTGATGGCCAGCCTATTCGGCTAATTGGATCTATTCAGGATGTAACTGAACGAAAAATTGCAGAAGAAACCTTGCGAGAAAATGAAGAAAAATACCGTAGCCTCGTAGAAAATTCGCCTGATGGAGTTGTGATTTATATTGACGATAAAATTGCCTTTATAAACGGCGAAGGCGTTCGAATGTTAGGAGCAAAAAGCAAGAAAGAAATAATTGGCAAACCCGTTCTACAATTTGTTCATCCTGAAAGTCTTGAAGATGTTATTAAAAGAATGAAAGAAATAGTTAAAGATGACTATATATCAGCTAGTATCGAGGAACGATTTATAGATTTACAAGGAAATCCATTTGATGTTGAAGTCAAAGGAATTCCAACCACTTATGAACATAGAAATGCTGTTCAAATCATTGTTCATGATATTACCCAGCGCAAGCAAACTAGTTTAGAGCTAAGCAAAATCAATAGAGTTTATGCTTTGATTAGCCAAATCAATAATTTAATTATCAGAACGCGCAACCAAGAAGAATTATTCCAAGAAATATGCAATATTGCTGTTGATTTTGGAAAATTTCGGATGAGCTGGATTGGGTTGCTCAATGATGATCTTAAAATTCTTACGGCTGCATATGCCGGACATGAAACGGGATATTTTACAAAAAGTAATATTACTACAACGCTAGATGTTCCTGAAGGAAGAGGCCCAACAGGAACGGCTATGAGAGAAGGAAGAACCGTAATTTGTAACGATATCGACAAAGATAAAATGATGAAACCATGGCGTAAAGATGCGCTAGAACGAGGGTATTATTCTGTAATATCAATTCCGATAATTGTTCGCAACAAAATAATTGGAGCATTCAATTTGTATTCAGAAGAACGCAACTTTTTTTCGTCAGAAGAAGAAATTACATTGCTAGAAAAAATTATATTAAACATATCCTTTGCACTCGAAAAAATTCAAATCGATGAAGATCGCAAAAAAACCGAAGAAAAAATTCGCCAACTCTCGCAAGCGGTGGAGCAAAGTCCTGTAACGATTGTGATAACAAACACAAAAGGCGAAATCGAATACGCTAACCATAAATTTTTCGAAACAACAGGATATTCTGTTGATGAGATATTGGGGAAAAATCCAAGTGTTTTAAAATCAGGTTACACCTCACAAGGTGAATATAAAAATCTATGGCAAACTATAGGATCTGGTCATGAGTGGCACGGCGAATTTCACAATAAGAGAAAAGACGGAACACTGTTCTGGGAATCTGCGACAATTTCGCCCATCATAAATACAGACGGCAAAACCACTCATTTTATTGCCATTAAAGAGGACATTACAAGTCGCAAAAATGTAGAAAAAGAATTAATCAAATCTAAAGAACGTGCTGAAGAAAGCGATCGTTTAAAACTAGCTTTTCTTGCTAACATGAGTCACGAAATACGTACGCCTATGAACGGTATTCTGGGCTTTACCGAGCTTTTGAAAGAACCTAAACTATCCGGAGAAGAACAGCAGGAATACATCAATATTATTGAAAAAAGTGGAAAACGAATGCTGAATATTATCAATGATATCATCAGCATTTCAAAAGTAGAATCAGGACAAATAGAAGTTACCTTATCAGAAACCAATATAAATGAACAAATAGATTACATCTACACTTTTTTTAAACCTGAGGCTAAACTTAAAGGAATTGAAATTTTTGTTTCGAAACAATTGGCATCTAAAGATAATTTTATAAAAACAGATCGTGAAAAAGTCTATGCTGTCCTGACCAATCTCGTCAAAAATGCCCTCAAATTTACAAATGAAGGTTCAATTGAATTTGGTTGTGAAAAAAAAGGAAATAACTTAGAATTTTTTATAAAAGATACCGGTTTGGGAATTTCAAAATCGCAGAAAAAAATAATTTTTGAAAGATTCAGACAAGCCAATGAAACCATCAGCCGCACTCACGAAGGTTCAGGACTGGGATTAGCAATTTCAAAAGCGTATGTTGAAATGCTCGGTGGAAAAATCTGGGTGGAAAGCAAAGAGGGAAAAGGAAGTACTTTTTATTTTACCATTCCATTGAATTCTGAAAATAAATTGGAAGAAAAAAATGGTGTCGAAAAAGCAGTTTCTGTTGTAAAAGATGGAAACACAATCAAAGACCTGAAAGTGTTGATTGTTGAGGACGACGCAATTTCAAAATTACTTATTACTATTGCTGTAAAACCATATAGTAAAGAAATCCTGAAAGTAAGTACAGGTATTGAAGCCATTGAAGCTTGCCGCAACAATCCAGATATTGACTTGGTAATGATGGATATTAATATGCCAAAAATGGGTGGTTATGAAGCCACGAAATTAATAAGGGAATTCAACAAAGAACTAGTTATTATTGCACAAACTGCAAACGGAATGCAGAGTGATAGAGACGATGCGATTGCAGCAGGATGTACAGATTATATTTCGAAACCAATAAATATAACCTCATTAGGTGATTTAATACAAAAATATTTCGATAAATAAATAAATAAATAAATAATTGATTAAATTAATTCAACATTTTGGTTTAATTGCTATTGATTAATAAATTTTGTTGTTGCGACGCAGTTTTAAACCATTTTTTCAAATCTATATTGTAGAAATAATTATATAATAAATTTTAATTTTTATATGAAAACTAAAAAAATTGCAAACGAAACTATAAATGCAGATTATGATAAGTATCGTATCTTTTTTGATTCTAACAGAGATAGTATTACTATTTTTAGATTAGACTCCGAAGGGAATCCAGGTAAATTTATAGAATCTAATCAAGCAACTACAGCACTTTTTGGTTATACTAAAAAAGAGCTGCTGTCAATGAGTATTATAGAAATTGAGACAGTGCCGGAACAAATAAGAGCCTCTAGAATAAGTGATTTACTGACACAAAATAAAACAGATTTTGAAACCACCATCAAAGACAAAAAAGGGAATAACCGATTTGTAGAAATAGAAACCATTCTTATAAATTATGAGAATGAACCTGCTGTGATGAATATTACCAGAGACATTACAGAGCGGAAACAAATAGAGGAAAACTCCAGAAAAGCACAAGAAAATCTATCTACAATACTAGAAGCCATACCCGATTTGCTATTTGAAGTTGGATTGGATAGCAAAATTTATTATTATCAAGCCCATCGGCAAGATTTACTATCCCTACCTCCGGACGAGATCATTGGAAAATATTTCAAAGACATTATGCCAGCGGATGTTTCAGCAATTTGTTTTTCCGCTATAAAAGAAGCCGACGAAAAAGGCTGGTCTATAGGAAAACAATATTCACTCCAATTACTTCAGGGAAAACATTGGTTTGAACTTTCAGTATCACCCATAAACGATAAAAGTTTAGCTAATAAACGTTTTATCATTCTGGCTAGAGATATAAACGAGCGCAAACTAGCGGAAGAAAAATTATTGGCTAGTGAATATTTGCTACATCAAACCCAAAATATAGCGCATCTGGGCTCTTATTTTATGGATTTTACCACAGGAACATGGACTAGTTCAGAAGCTTTAAACTCCATTTTTGGTATTGACAATGCGGCAGAAAAAACCGTCGAATTATGGATGTCTATTGTACATCCAGAATGGAGAACAACTATGAGTGATTATCTTTATAAAAAGGTAATAGGCAAGAGAACTCATTTTAATAAAGAATATAAAATTATTACCTCAGACACCAAAGAGGAACGTTGGGTACACGGAATGGGTGAAATCACTTTTAATGAGGATGGCCAACCTTTACATTTAATAGGCTCTATCCAAGACATTACCGAACGGAAAATAGCTGAAAATGAATTAAAGGAAAATAAAGACAATTTACAATCTATTTTTGATTCGGTTTCAGAAGCTATTTATGTTATTGACGAAAACGGAACCTTTATTGATGTCAACAAAGGTGCCGAAAAAATGTATCAATATTCCAGAGAAGAACTCATTGGACAAAACCCTGAAAGTGTATCGGCACCTGGTCTTAATAATCCTGATGAGGTCAATAGAATAATGCAATCTGTATTCGAAAATGGAATTCCAATATCATTTGAATTTTGGGCAGTGCGCAAAAATGGCGAAATTTTCCCCAAAGATGTGGTTGCTAATAAAGGGAAGTATAAGGGCAAAGATGTTCTAATAGTAACTGCTCGTGATATTTCTAATCGGAAAAAAAATGAAAAAGCTTTAAAAAAAACACAAGAAAAGCTCAACAATATATTCAACTTAGCTAATTCGGGAATTATTTTGGCCGACGTAGATGGTAATTTTTTAGAATTTAACAATTGGTGGATAAAAATGACTGGATATTCGCACGAGGAGTTTAGCCAAATGAAAAAATTTGCAGTTACTCATCCCGAGGACGTAGAAAAAAGTAAGATGTGGTTGAACAAAATTATTAGTGGCGAAATTGATAAATATCAAATAGAAAAACGTTATTTAAGAAAAGATGGGACCTTTTTCTGGGGCGAATCATCCGTCTCAGCCATTAAGGATAAAGATAATAAAATCATTAATACAATTGGGATTGTTTCGGATATTACCGAGCGAAAACTAGCGGAAGAATTATTGCGGGAAAGTGAAGAAAAATACCGAGGCTTAGTAGAAAACTCTCCCGATGGCATTGTTACTTACGTTGATGACAAAATTACTTATGTAAATAGCGAAGCTCTCAGAATAGTTAGAGCAAATAGTTATGACCAAATTATTGGAAAAAGCGTTTTAGAATTCGTTCACCCTGAAAGCAAAGAAAGTATCATTCAAAGAATGCAAGAAGTGCTTATAGATGATAATGCTACTCAAATTGTGGAAGAAAAACTCATCACTCTGACGGGCGAAATGGTTTATGCAGAACTAAAGGCAATTCCAACCTTATTCGAACATCAAAACGCGGTTCAGGTAATTATTCATGATATTACGGAACGCAAACGCACTCAAGAAAAAATTAAACAACTTTCGCAGGCAGTTGAGCAAAGTCCAGTGGCAATTGTAATAACAAATACTACGGGAGTAATAGAATATGTCAACCCAAAATTTATTGAAACTACCGGGTATCCGTTGGAAGAAATTATCGGAAATAATCCTCGAATTTTGAAATCAGGACATACAACTGCTAATGAATACAAACATTTATGGCAAACTCTAGCCTCTGGAAGCGAATGGTTTGGAGAATTTCAAAACAAGAAAAAAAATGGCACATTGTACTGGGAATCAGCATCTATATCCCCAATTTTAAATACACAAGGAATAATTACGCATTATATTGCCATCAAAGAAGATATTACTGAACGGAAACATATTGAACAACAATTAATTATTGCCAAAGAAAAAGCAGAAGAAAGTGACCGCCTGAAACTGGCTTTCCTGGCTAATATGAGTCACGAAATTCGTACACCGATGAACGGGATTTTGGGCTTCACCGAACTCTTGAAAGAACAAAATCTATTGGTTGACGTTCAGCAAGAATATATAAAAATCATTGAGAAAAGCGGGAAACGAATGCTTAATATTATCAATGATATTATAAATATTTCGAAAGTAGAATCAGGACAAATAGAAGTTACACCTTCAGAAACCAATGTAAATGAACAGTTTGACTACTTGCTTACTTTCTTTAAACCTGAAGCGGCAAATAAAAACATATCGCTTTATTTAACTAAAGAATTGTCCTCTAAAAATACCTTTATCAAAACAGACCGCGAAAAATTGTATGCTATTCTCACCAACCTCATCAAAAATGCCATCAAATTTACAAATGAAGGTTCCATTGAATTTGGTTGTGTAAAAAAGGGAGATTCTTTAGAATTTTTCGTGAAAGATTCAGGTTTGGGCATATCCGATTCTCAAAAGAAAATAATTTTTGAAAGATTCAGACAAGCAAATGACACCGTAAGCCGCAGCCACGAGGGGTCAGGATTAGGATTAGCCATATCGAAAGCCTATGTTGAAATGCAAGGAGGAAAAATTTGGGTTGAAAGCAAAGAAGGAATTGGAAGTACTTTTTATTTTACATTGCCATTCCATTCTGAATATGAAACAAAAGAAAAAGTTATTGATGATAAAACAAATGCTACTTACCTAGAGGAAAATGAAATAACTGACCTAAAGGTTCTAATTGTAGAAGACGACGCAATTTCAAAACTGCTTATCACCATTGCAGTAAAACCCTTTAGTAAGGAAATCATAAAAGTAAGTACTGGTTTTGAAGCCGTTGAAGCCTGTCGTAATAATCCAGACATCGATTTGGTAATGATGGACATCAATATGCCAGAAATGGGCGGTTATGAAGCCACCAAACAAATAAGAAAATTCAATAAAGACTTGGTGATTATTGCCCAAACCGCTAACGGAATGCAAAGTGATCACGATAAAGCTCTGGATTCTGGTTGTACAAACTATATTTCAAAACCAATAAATATTACAACTTTGAGCAGGTTAATACAACAGTATTTCAAAAAATAATCAACGCTTTTACACAAACTCTAATACTTATAGGTGCAGTTTATTAAAAAAGATTTTATCACTTTCACAAAAGTATAAAGCATTAAATTCTAAATTGTTATGTTACCAATCCCCACAAATAGAAAAATTTCTGGGTTAGAAATTCTTCAATATACGGTTTTGATTTCCGTCTTACTTTACTTTGGCAAATCATTGTTTATTCCTTTGAGTTTCGCAATACTCATTAGTTGCATTCTGTATCCGGTGTGTAAATTGATGGAAAAAAAAGGAATTAATTCAGGTGTAGCCATCTTCATTTCCATTTTTGGAATGATACTTTTATTGTGTTCTGTTGTCTATTTGTTTGTTTTACAGTTAATAGCATTTTCAAATGAATGGCAATTCTTTAGGGTAAAACTATTGGAAACAGCCGTACAAATAAGCAGTTATCTATCCGATCAATTCAATCTTAGTTCCGAAAATCAAATTATGTTATTAAAAAATGTAATTAACAATTCAGGAACACAAGCTATATCATTGCTACAAAACATGCTGTATTCTCTCTCTGAATCCATATTTTATCTATTAATAATTCCGGTGTATTCAATACTCATTCTCTATTATCGTCAGATATTAATACAAGCGCTTTACCATATTTTTCCATCTGAAAAAAAAGAAAATATACGAGAAATCCTAGTCGAAACGATTCACGCCTACTACAATTTCATCAAAGGAATGGGAGCAGTTTATCTAATCGTTGGTGTTTTAAATAGTATTGGACTAGCCATTATTGGCATCCCACATCCTATTTTATTCGGATTTACAGCGTCTATTTTAACCTTTATTCCCTATGTGGGAATACTAATTTCGGCCCTTTTGCCCATTGCAATATCATGGATAACATTCAATTCAATTTGGTATCCTATTGGTGTCGTAATTGTTTTTAGTGTAGTTCAACTACTAGAAGCGTATATCATATTTCCTTACGCCGTGGGAAGCCGTCTAAAAATAAATACTCTGGTGATAATTATTGTAATCATTATTGGCGGAATACTTTGGGGAGCCGCCGGAATGATTTTATTTATTCCATTTGTCAGCATTACAAAGCTTATTGCTGAAAGAACCACGGGTTTAAAAACATTGGCAATACTGTTGGGCGACGGAGAATCGAGCGATATCGAAAAAATGGAGGAAATTAAAAAAAACAAAGTGAATCAGTAGCTTTCTCTTGATACGTTTTCGTTGGCATCTATATTATTTATTTTCTAAAAATCAAAACCCGATTGTCTTGATTGCGTCGTACCAGAAAATCAAATAGGACTTGATAACCGAACTATTTTAAAACTGTAAATCATCGAAATTAAAGTTCCAATTCAATTCGTTTTTGTACCACAATTGACCTTGTGAAACAACCAAAGGACAATCAAAATTATTGGTATATAAAGACCCTGTACCCAATCCTTGCGGCATTAAATTCTGTTGTAAAAACGTCCATTGTGCGATAGCGTTTAAGCCTATATTCGACTCCAAAGCAGAGGTAATCCACCAACCGATTTGGTGCTTTTCAGCCAATGAAATCCACTCTTTTGTACCCCGAAAACCACCCACAAAACTAGGCTTCAAAATGATATATTGAGGCTTGATTTTTTGCAATAAAACTTCTTTTTCTTCCACTGAAAAGACACCAATTAACTCTTCGTCCAAAGCAATGGGAATTGGAGTGATTTTACACAGTTCTGACATACTGTCAGTATGATTTTTTTGGATAGGTTGTTCAATGCTATGCAATTTAAAACCAGCTAATTGATTCAATTTATCTAAAGCCGTAATTGTATCAAAAGCACCATTCGCATCCACCCTGATTTCGACTTGTTCAGGACTAAAATATTGCCGAATATAACGCAATAATTGCAATTCTTTATCAAAATCAATAGCTCCTATTTTAAGTTTTACACAACGAAAGCCATCAGCTAATTTTTTCTCTATTTGTTGCTTCATGAAAGACTCCTCACCCATCCAAACTAGACCGTTTATTTCGATACTTTTTTTGCTAGTTGTGAAGTCCGAAGGGAAGAGTAAAAAAGGACTTTCGCTCTTCAAAGATTGGAATGCCATTTCGACTCCAAACTGTATTGAAGGAAACTCGATTAAAGCCTCCCAAAGTTGCGTTTCACCAAGCCAAATATTGTCGCAAGTCCATTGCAATTTTTCTTCATAATCGGCACGGTCGTCAATACTCAAACCACGAAGAATTCCGCACTCGCCTATTCCTTTTTTGCCCTCCTCTTCAAGAATGATAAACCAAGTTTCTTTCTCGTTCATTACACCACGAGAAGTGCCAGAAGGCCGTTTGAAATTAAGAATGTATTTGTGGTAAGTTGCTTTCAAAGAAAATATGGTTTGTGAATTTATTCCTTTTGTACTTCAAAATTAAAATCGGTTTCAGCTAAATGAAAAATCGTTTTATCACCAGACTTAAGTACGATTAATTTTAAAATAGAATATTTATTGGAATCATTACCGACGCTTATGGAGAGATTCGTAATATTTAATTTCCATTTAGCGTCTTTTGTTACATTAATCAGCATTGTAAACCATTCTGTTCTATCTAGAGTTGTTGTTCTAAAATTCAAATTTTCATCAAACAGGAATGTTGCCGAACTAAAACTTTTTAGGATGTCCCTAAGATTTGGATTTACTGGTTTGTTGACAATTGAAACCACTTTCCATTTGCCTACAAGATCCTTTTGAGTAAATTTTTGAGACATTACACTATTTGCAAACAATAAAATTACAAGTACTACAAGCTGTTTTTTCATTTAATAACTGATAAAATTTGTTACAATCTGTTTTATCTCTTTATTTTGAATGCTAATTCCTAATCCTCTAATAACCTGACAACTCTATCAAAATCGCCACTTGGTAAGCCTGCTTTTTTAAAGGTTTCAAAATCAAGTTTTACTTTTTGAGTCCAACTCAAACTATCGTTAACGTTCTGAAATCGGTATTTTTTATGAATCGGTTTTGCTAATTTAAAGTTTTTATTCAATAAATAGGCGTGCGCCAAATTCATTTGTATCAACAATTCCGAATCGTCTTGCTTCTCGCCTTCTTTTAATGATTTAATAGCTTTTGCATATTGCTTAGTCATAAGGTAAGAATAACCAAGAGTATTGAAATCTTTGGCATTTGCTTTTCCGTAAACGACAATCATTCCTGATTTCTCAATCGCTTCGCTGTATTTGCCTTGTTTTGCTAAATTAGCAACCTGAATTCGCAAATCAGAAAATATCTTGTCAGAGGTGCCTATTTCTTTTAAACACGAATTCCCTAAATCATTGTAGACTTTCGATTTTTCGATGGCCAAAAGTTTTTGGAATTCCTGAAATTTGTATTCCTTTTGCAATTTATCCAAAACACAAACACAAAAATCATCAGTAGGAATGATTTTCTTGGCCAGATCAGTGGTTTTGCATTGATTGAGAATCAGTTTTCGGTTTTCAAGATTCCAGCCACTACTCAGTCTGTTGTTGACCCAAGGCACTACCTCGAGAACAATTTTTTGATTCAATATCCAATTCTTACTTTCGAAACCAAACCACATCGCGTTGGCATTTGGCAATATACACAATGATTTATCTGCCGAAAGTCCTTTGGCATCTTTGCTAACGGTCACATTTTGCTCGTAACAAGCTTTAGTAGTAGTTCCATTTTTTTTGTATTCCGCAGCTAAAGCTTCGTTTGAAAAAATAGCATATTTACATTTGTCATCGCCAGAAATTTTCGATAGCAGGAAAACGGCTCCAGCCGAACCCTGACTGATTCCTGTTGGATCCGGAATGGATTTCAATACCGAAACCAAACTGTTGGCCATTTGCTGATTCCCGTCCAAAAGTGTTATGCGAAAAACTATTTCAGTGGTTCCTACCGGAAGTTCTTCCGTTTTTATGACGATTCTTTCTCTTGCTGAGACTACGATTTCTTTTTTGGTGGCGCGTTCTTTGTCCCAATAACCGTCTTTTTGCGCAAAAAGGGTATTAAAGGAAAGGCTAATGAGTAGAACGAAAAGTATTTTATTTATATTCATTTTGTTAAGTGTTGATTGCCCTAGCCCTGATGGGAACGGCATCCTCTTGTGGCGGGGTTCGCCACAAGAGATATAGTGGACAGCAGGAAATAGCTCCTGAAAATTACAATTCTATGCTTTCGCCAATTTCCAGCAGCATTAAATCTTTGCCTTTATTGAAAAACTTACGAATGGCTTCTTCGTGGTTGATTTCGATGTAGCCAAAAGTATCGTAGTGTGAGCCCAATATTTTATCACATTCTACGAAATCTGAAGCCAGAATAGCATCCTCGACATCCATCGTGAAATTGTTGCCAATGGGAAGAATAGCCAAGTCGAGTTTGGTTCGCATCGGGATAAGTTTCATATCCATTGTAAGGGCTGTATCACCCGCAATATAAATGTTTTTGTGCTCGCCTTCGATGACAAAACCGCCTGGATTCCCACCATAACTTCCGTCTGGAAAAGAACTTGAATGTACAGCATTGACGTATTTCACTTTTCCGAAGTCGAAATTCCAACTTCCGCCGTGATTCATTGGATGAGATTTAAAGCCTTTTTCGCCAAAATGTGTGGCGATTTCGTAATTCGAAACGATTACAGCGTTGGTTCTCCCAGCTATGTATTCGACATCGAGAATGTGGTCTCCGTGAGCATGAGTCAAAAGAATATAATCGGCTTGAAGCTCGTTGATATTGATGTGCGAAGCACTAGGATTTGCCGAAATATAAGGATCAACCAGAATGTGTTTGCCACCCACTTCGATTCCCAATGCCGCGTGACCATAAAATGTTATTTTCATCTGTGTCTATGTTATAAATATTAATTTAAATCCTATTTAAACCTTTAAATTCTTAACCTTTTAACTCTATATCAATTCTATCTTCCTCCAAAGAATAGATTAACAATAACGTCTTGTATCAATGAAATCATACATATTGCTAAAAGAATGGAAAGTGCAAAAGTACTCAAAGCTAATTTCTTTAATTCGGGGTCTAATAATTTCTGCTCTTGGTTTTTATAAACGGTAACCAAATGTTTCACTAAAGGTATATACGCCAATACAAATAAGTATTGATCGAAGCGGAAATTAGTATTAATCGCAAAGATAAGCACCAAAACCATCGCCGAAACTACTAGAAAATAATGGTATTTCTTTGCTTTGGCTGTGCCGATTTTTACCACTATGGTGTTTTTATTCGATTTTCTGTCGGAGGCTTCGTCACGCATATTATTCAGATTCAAGACCCCGACACTCAAAAATCCGATTGCTATTGCTGGCAAAAACAAATCGAATTCTATTTGTTTTGAATATAGAAAATTAACTCCCAAAGTGCTTACCAATCCAAAAAAAACAAACACAAATGCATCGCCAAAACCTCGATATCCGTAAGCTGTATCGCCTACTGTGTAGCGAATCGCCGAAGCAATCGCCAAAATTCCTAAAACTAAATAGAACAAGGAATATCCCAAGTTGGTATCTCTAAAAGCAAAATAAATCAACAACATTGCCGAAATGAGTGTCAATACAGAAGTGATAATTATAGCGCGTTTCATAGCTTCTGGCGAAATTACACCACTTTGTATGGCTCGTTTGGGGCCAATTCTATCCTCGTTATCGGTTCCTTTCATTCCATCGCCGTAATCGTTGGCAAAATTGGACAGGATTTGCAATCCCAATGTAGTCAGAATAGCATATCCAAATATTCGCCAATTGAAAACTTCGGTTGGAGTAAGAATAGTATCCGTTGGATAGGCTAAAGCATACATACTTCCCACAATTATTCCGGAAACCGATAAGGGTAAAGTTCTTAATCGTGCGGCTTGAATCCAATGTTTCATTATGTATTTATTAAGTATTAAGAATTTGAGGATAATATTTAAAGGTTTAGGAGCTTACATTTGATAATACCCTAACTGCTATTTTAATTAAAAAGCTTTCAAACTTAAATCCATGTTATAAATTGAATGTGTCAGTGCTCCCGAGGAAATAAAATCAACACCGCACTCGGCATAACTGCGAATCGTATTTTCGTTTATATTTCCTGAAGATTCTGTTTGACATTTGTCACCAATCATGGCTACTGCTTTTTTGGTGTCTTCAAAATTAAGATTGTCTATCAGAATTCTGTAAATGCCATCAGTTTCGAGAATCTCTTTGATTTCGTCAAGATCTCTGGCTTCGACGATGATTTTTAAGTCTAAATTATTTTCTTTGAGATAAGCTTTAGTTTTGGCTATGGCCAATGTAATTCCACCCGCAAAATCAATATGATTGTCCTTAAGCATAATCATATCATACAGTGCAAAACGGTGGTTTTCACCTCCACCAATTTTTACTGCCCATTTTTCGCAAGCTCGGAATCCAGGTGTAGTTTTGCGTGTATCCAGAATTTGAGTTTTGGTTCCTTCAAGCAAATTCACATAACTTTTAGTTTTTGTGGCAATGGCACTCATCCTTTGCATCGAATTTAGAACCAATCTTTCAGATTTGAGAATGGCTTGCGAACTTCCTGAAACATGAAAAACCACATCGCCTTTTTTTACAGGAGTTCCATCGTTTATAAATGTTTCTACTTTTAAATTGCTATCGACATATTCGAAAATCATTTTTGCGAAAGCCACACCCGCAATAATGCCATCTTCTTTAACAATGAGTTTTGCTTTTCCTGTGGCTGAAACTGGAATACAGGCCAAAGAACTGTGATCGCCATCGCCAACATCCTCCCGAATGGAATTTTGAATAATGAGTTGTAGTTCCTTGTTAAATTGTTTTTCGGTAATCATTTTGGTATCAATTTATAGAATGCTAAAGTATGATTTTATTTGGTCAATAGAAAATTTGAAGATATGGAATTTCAGAAAAATACACCATTTCAGTTTACTCATTGTTGCAGTTTTGTAGCAGTAAATTTATAGCAAAACCATTACAACTAAAACTTAAAATCAATTCTTGGCGCCAAAGTAAGATCGCCTGAAAGTATTTGTTTGGCAATTAATTGCCACTATTTTAAAGATTATAAAAGTCAATAAAATAGTGAGCAAAAAGATACTTTTCACCGTTTTTATTTGGAAAAATAAAGTAGTATCATCTTTAATCTTCTTATTTACAATTAAATAGTTTTTATTATATTTACAAATTATAAGATTGCCCCCAAGTCATCCAGCATCAAATTAACCTGCATTTTTTTTAATCTATTTAAGTCAAACAAGCTTATATGAGTAAAAATAATACCGTTTTGATAGTAGAGGATGAAATGATAATTGCGGCAAATATTTCTTTGCAGCTTACCCATTTGGGCTATGAAGTAACTGGAATTATTTCAAAAGCCGAAGAAGTTTTGTCCCATCTTTTAAAGTATATTCCCGATATTATTTTGATGGATATCAATTTAAAAGGAAATTATGACGGAATAGAATTGACTCATCTAATTCAAAAAGACTATAAAATCCCCATCATTTATTTGACCGCCAACTCAGACGAAGTTCATTTTGAAAGAGCAAAAGCGACTAATCCTTATGCTTTTATTTCAAAGCCATTCAAAAAATTAGATTTACAACGTGCCATTGAGCTATCACTACTTCGAGTTCAAGAAGAGCAACTTAGAGAAAAAGGCTTGGATTTGAATTCAGAAGAACCTTATATTTTAAGTGATTGTATTTTTGTTCGGAGTCACGATAAAATGGTAAAAGTTTGTATCAATAAAATTCTATATATAGAAGCAGAACGAAATTATTGCAAGATTCATTGTCTAGATAAGGAACACCTGCTTGTTACCACCTTGAAATATCTGGAAGAAAAACTTACTTCTAATAACTTAATGCGTATTCATCGCTCATTTATTGTTAATCTTGAACACATAGATGAAATTGCTACCAGTCACGTAGTTATTGCCAAAAAAGCTATCCCTATAAGTGCTGATTTAAAGAAAAAATTACTTCTTCACATCCAAAAAGTGTAGTTTTTACAATCCTTAGTATGAAAAAAAAATTGCTCTTAATTTTTCTTCTGATATTTAGTAAAGGATTCAATCAAAACAATTCTACTAAAAAACTTTCGACTATAACTGCTATAGAATTTAGTAAAAAACATCTAAATCGAGCCTTATGGTTTCAAGAAATGCCACAGTGCAATCGAGATAGTTCTGCTTATTACTATGACAAAGCCAGCAATTTACTCCAAGCCAATTCTCCACAATCCTATGAACATTTGGCCACTATTTATTTACATAGAAGTAATTTCATTAGCTGCAATTATACTTTAACTGGACTAGATTCTCTTGTCAATGTTGGGTGGTCATACCTTACTAAAACTTCCCATAATACCCAAAACAACCTTTTGAAATATAACTTTCTCATTAATTGGTCTAGTATAAAACTTGAATTGGGGGAACACAAACAATCTTTAGCCCTGTTCTCTAAAGCTCTTATGCTTGCCGAGGATTTTAAAAAACCTGATTTAGTTGCAAAAAATTTAATGAATAAAGGTGTTTTTTATGAAAGATACCATTTAGCTGAGGAACAAAAATTAGCATTTGAAAATCTTTCAAAAAGCCTTTCCTATTACCAAAAATCAGGAGAAGCAAAAAATCCTATAGAACTATTTTCTATTTATAGGTCAATGACTAACTATTATACGGAACGAAGCACTGACTCTGTTTATCATTATCTCAATAAAATCCAACCAATACTAAAATTTGCAAAAAACCCTATTATCCACGCTTGGTACTATGTTGTACTGGGAAGAGAACTGATTACCTCTCCCGTTGCTGGTCAATCAATAATTAATCAAAACCAATATAAAGAAGGAAAAAAAAACATTGTCAAAGCATTGAAAATATTAGAAAATTACAAAATTAAAACCAGTAGCATTACCCCTTACGGTTATGGGTTGTTGGCAGATTTGAACTTGAGGAATAAACAATATGACTTAGCCATCAGCAATTATAAAAAAAGTAAAACTGGTTATTTATTTTTAAAAAATCGGTATGCAGCAGAAAGTATGTCGCAATATTTAGGCGAAGCATACCAACAAAAAGGGGATTTACCAAAAGCACTGCTATATTTTAAAGAATATTTTAATCAGTCCTTAATTTTTGAAAAGGAAAAAAATGGAAGAGGTTTGCGTGAAAATGAACTCCAAATTAATTTACTTACACAAGAAAAAAAACTACATCATAAGCAGAATCAGCAAATTTTTTTCATTGTAGCTTTTCTTATTGCAGCAATACTTTTAGTGTTTTCCTATAGAAATTACAGGTTAAAACAAAAAAGTAACAAAAAGTTAGCATCGCTTAATAATGCCTTAAAAAATAAAAACCTTTTGCTAGACAAAAAAAATGCAGAAAATGAATTACTTCTTAAAGAAATTCATCATCGGGTGAAAAATAATTTAGCAGTAGTAACTGGCTTATTGTCATTGCAATCCGAAGAAATAGATGATCCTAAAACAAAAGATGCGATTATGGAAGGACAAAGACGTATTAATTCGATTGGAATTGTACATCAAAAATTATATTTAGGCAAAAACCCTGGTGCCATTGAGATGAAAGATTATTTTTTGAGTCTTGGCGAAAGCATTTTAGATAGTTTTGGGACAGAAAACCGTATCGAGTTAAAAATATTAATGGAGAAAATAGACTTAGACATTGACACCGCTATTCCATTAGGATTAATTGTCAATGAACTGTTGACTAATACTATAAAATATGCATTTCCAAAAGGAGAAAAAGGTTTAATTACCATTCACTTAGAAAAACAAAATAACCATATTCTTAATTTAGAAGTTTCCGATAATGGTGTTGGAAAAACTGATATTATTCGTGGAACAGGTTTTGGAGGACAACTTATTTCCCTTCTTACGGAACAACTCAATGGAATTATGAGTGAAAAAAATCAAAATGGAACCACACTTATTTTTGATTTTAAATTAAATTAATCTGCGCAAACTAAATTTTTATTTTCACTTATTTTAATCACTATTTTCATTCCCCCGATAAATAAAATATAGGATTAGGACACTATTTGGCCCTATTCGTCCTAAACTGTTATTGTTTTAAATCTAATTTCATTTATTTAGACCAAGAATAAATAATTATTCTAACAACCTCTAAAACAATAAATTATGAACAACAATTTCTGTATCAAGATGAAGAATATTTTTCTTCTCTTATTGCTAATCCCTTTTATTGGTATAAGTCAAGCAAAAAATGTGATCTCAACAAATCGTGTGTTTCCAAAAGTAGACAAAGTACTTGAATTTGAAAAAGCGCTAGGAAGCCACGCTCAAAAGTACCATACTGGAGATGTTAAATGGCGTACATTCCAAATTCAATCAGGACCAGATGCTGGAGGTTACCATATTGTGGAGGGTCCAAAAACATGGGAATCTGAGGACATTCGTGGTGATATCAACGAAGCGCACAACAACGATTGGAATAAAGGCGTAACTATCTTTTTAACTGATAAAGGATCCAGTGGTTATTCTGTTTACATTGATTCGTTAAGTACTGTTGCTGTGGGTGATTATTCAGATAAAGTTCAAGTACAACATCTATTTCCAAAACCAGGTTGTGGTGCGAAAGTAATCAGTATGATTGACAACTTGAAAGCAGTTTGGTCTGCAGATGGTTATACAGTTGCCGTATATTCTTCTAGCGCTTCTGGACCAACACAATATGCCATAGCTACTAGATACAAACAAGGTCTAAAAGAAAGAGCCTCAGGATTTCACAAATCATTTACAGGCACCTACGAAAAAATATTTGGCAACGGTTCTTGGGCTATTTTCAATGATAATATTCGTGAATATACCGATGGTAACTGGAGCGAATTAATTTTTTATAGAGCAGATTTGAGTTCGAAATAAATAAATTAAAAAATAATAAATTCAATACTAACAAGATTTTGACCCCTTGTTGGTTTCATTAAAAAATCTATTTGTTATGAAAAAAATAATTTTATTAGGACTTGCAATCGTGTTCTTCACCTCTTGCAATCAAAAACAACGATACACCCAACAATCGGCAGAAATTGATACTTACAAAAAAGTAATGGAGGATTATAAAACACAAAATTGGGAGGATTACCCTTTGCATTATGCTGATACTGCAAAGATTGCCAACAATGTTGTTAAAGAAAAAGCACAAACAGTTTCTCAAGCCATTGAAAAAAGCAAAGAAGACGCCAAATTATTCGATTATAAAGTGGAAGATATAGATATTGAAATGGTTGTGACAGACAGAGACGAAACTTGGGTAAACTATTGGGGCGTTTGGACAGGTACATTAAAATCTACTGGAAAAGTGTATGTAATCCCGTTTCACAATACAGCTCAATTTATTGACGGAAAAATTGTCAGAGAAGACGGTTATTGGGATAATTCTGAAATTGTTACCGATATGTTAAAACAACCTGAAACTACAAAACAGTAACATCTGCATTTAAATAAAAACAAATAAAAAATTAATTCTATGAAAAAATTATCGTTGTTAGCATTATTTTTAACTGTGTTTATTAGTTACGCACAGAAAAAATCAAATGGAACCGTTTACATAAATCATCCTGCTATTGATGTGGTCGATGAGTATACAAAAACAGTTAATAGTGGAGACTTAAATAAATTAGATGCTTTTTTGGCAGACGATTTTAGAGCGTACAATTCCACTACAGACAATCAATATAGCAAAGGTCAAGATAAAACAGCTTTTTTAAAACGAATAAAATCTTGGCGGGAAAGTATTGATTATTTCGCAATCAAACCAGCAAACGGAGCCTATCCTGATGCCATCGAATATAAAGATGATGCTCTAAAAGATGTGGTTTGGGTTCAATCGTGGGACGAAGTCAAAGGGGTTCATAAAAAAACGGGTGTGAAAATAGATATGAATTTGCACCGATCATTCGTCATCAATAAAGCCAATAAAATTAAAACTATCTTCATCTATGACAATCCTCAGGTCTTTGACGAAATAGATGAAAGCTACAGCGAAAGAACCAATGGAACGATTTATAACCGTCACCAAAACATCAACAACGTAAAAAATATGCTGTTCGCTTTTGAGCATAAAGATCTCAATAAAAGTTACAGCTATTTTGCTAACGATGCCGTTTTTATGGACATCAACAGCACGGACAACAAATCATTGACACTGGATGAACAAAAAGCAGTTGACAAGAAAGTTATGGATGCGTTTGATATCGTTGCATTGGAAGTCGTTGGTTATCCGGATTATATGCATTATGAATTAGGAGATTCGGGTGTGGTATATTCCTGGTGGACCTGGCGATTGATTCGCAAATCGGACAAAAAAGAAATTTCGTTACCTATACATTACCAGCACAATGTTGACAAAAGCGGAAAAATTACCAGTGAAATAGCCTATTACAATGGCTCATTAGTGAAATAATAAGAATAACTTTTTATTAAAAACTATCTGTTTAAAATTTAAAGTGATAAAAACAACTTTACAATATAATAATTATTAATTCAAAACCTCACAAGTATAAAAGCCTGTGAGGTTTATTTAAATAGAATTAAAATGAAAAAAGCAGGTATAATTGGTGGCTCTGGATTCATAGGAAGCTATATCACTAAAGCATTTTTGAATAACGGTTTTCTTGTAAAAGTTTCAGCAACCGATATTAAAAGAGAAGATAAATACCAACATCTAATGACCTTAAACCATTCGGATAATTTGCACATAAGCGAATTGGATGTTATGAATAAAACCGTTTTACAAGATTTTGTTTTCGATTGCGACATTATCATTCATTGTGGAACCCCTTTTCTTTTAGACTTTAAAGATGCAAAAAAACAACTGTTTGATCCAACTATCAAAGGCACCGAAAACTTTTTAGAAGTAATTAGTCAAACTCCAGGAATCGAAAAAGTAGTTTTTATTGCTTCGGTTGCTGCTTGGAATACTAATTTCCCCTTGCCAGCAGGAACTAAAAACGTTACAGACACATTTGATGAAAACGATACCAGATTTACCAGCACCGAAAGTCATCCATATGCACAAGCTAAATTTATGGCCAACCAAGTAATAGAAAAATTCATACTAGATAATCCGATGCTATTTTTCGAAATTAGTTCCGTTTCTCCGGTAATGGTTTTAGGAAAATCAATGTCTGACAGAGAAGATTCAACTTCTTCGGTCTTACAATATTTAATTAAAAACAAGATTGCTCCTGACGAATTCATTCAGGAACTTTATGATAACGATGTTTCTTTTGCTATTGTAGATGTTGAAGACGTCGCCAATGCAACATTCAACCTGGCAACCACCACAGGATTTCACGGCAAAGATTATCTATTAACCTCCGAAACCTATAAAGTTTCGGATATAAGCGCAATGCTTAATCATCAAGAACCCAAAGAAAAAGCAAATATTATTTATAAAAACGATTTGGCAATAAAAGATTTAGGAATCCAATTCAGACCCGTAAAAGAAACTTTAAATAATTATTCAAATTAAAATCTAAACCAAAAATGGAAGACTCTATTTCAAAAGTTAATCGTCCAAAAAAAATCCGATTCGAAAAATCAGGTTATTATTTTATAGGCTTAGTAGCTATTATGTTCTTAGGTTTTTGGCCTACTTACTTTTCCAAATATTTTGATGGAACTGCCAACTTCAATTTATATTTTCATTTCCATTTTATGATGGCTTCACTGTGGATCGGCTTTTTGATTGTACAACCCTTACTTATTAAGAAAAAGAAACTGGCTGTTCACAAGCAAATTGGAAAATTGAGTTTTATCATTTTACCCTTGTTTATCATTTCGATAATTTTATTGAAACATCATCAAATTGGCGGTGTAGTCAAGGAAGGATTGGGGGCTAGCTTGTGGTTGCAATTAAAAGATATCATTATAATTAGCGTGATGTACACCATTGCAATAGTGAATAAACATAATATTCAAATTCACGCTCGTGCAATGATTGCGACAGGCATTGTGTTTATAGAACCAACATTAGGACGTTTTATTATTCTAACCGTATTACCAGAGCCCAATTTTATACTTGGACTTGGAATAACAGTAGCAATAATGTACACGCTAACTATTTCGCTAATTATTATCGAACGTAAACAAACCAGCGGGAGATGGGTTTTCCCACTTTTATTATCCTTATTTATGATATTTCACTACTTAATTTTCAATCAGGTAAGTTTTCCATTTTGGGATTCAGTTGCAGAATGGTTTGTAAAATTACCAATAACATAAACTTTTCATTCAATAATTTTTGTCAAATATTTAAAAAAAATAACAACTTAAAAACAAACATAATGATTAAATTAACAGTTCTTTACGGACATCCAACAGATAGCGCAGCATTTGAAAATTATTATTCAAATACCCATTTGCCCATAGCTTCAAAAATGAAAGGTCATGAAAAATTAGAACTCACCAAATTTTTAAATTCCGCAGATGGCGAAAAACCTGTTTATTATCGAATGGCAGAGTTTTGGTATCAAAACATGGAAACCATGCGAAAGGCTATGAGCTCTCCAGAAGGACAAGCTACAGCTAGTGATCTCTCCAATTTTGCAACTGGAGGTGCGACCTTATTGGTGGGAGAAATTGAATAGTAATAAAATCAATTAAAACTTCAAAACCAACAACTATGAAAACAAAATTTACAGTGCTTGCTTTAGTGGCACTATTCACTTTAAATTCTTGTAAAAAAGAAATTACGTCTGAAACAATTGCGAAGCCAGAAACTCAAGTCGAAAAACCTGACTATTTTCTTCTTCGTCCCGAGGTCGAAAAAGCTTACGGGTATTCACACGCAGTAAAAATTGGTAACGATATCAAAATTTCTGGAGCTGTTAGTATGGATGACAAGGGCAATCTAACCGCTGCTGGAAATATGGACCAACAAATGAAAAACTGTTACGCCGATTTAGAGAAAATTCTAATACATTACGGTTGTACTTTCGACGATGTTGTGGTAGAAAATGTGTTCACGACCAATATGGCAGAATTTATAAATGTTTCTGGATATAGAAACTCGGTTTATAAAAAACAATTTCCGACAGGCACGTGGCTTGAAGTAAAAGGATTGGCATTACCGGGACAATTAATAGAGATTGATATGGAAGCTCATATTACCAAATAAAACAATGAAAATCTGAAATCCGACAAACAGTTTAAGGCAATTGGAGTGCCAAAGAAGCAGTGTAATAATATAGATAAACTACAGTAACCAATTAGATGTATTTTCAAAAATTTACATCCTATTGGTTACTTTATTTATTTTTTCTCTTAAAATTTTAATTTTTGAAAGGTAAATTTTTATATTTTTAGACAATTTTGTAACTAATACTAAAATAAACAGGAAAAGTACAGCAAGCACTTTAAAAAAGTTAGTTAAAAACTGTTTACTGATTGATAAACTAAACTTGATTGCACGATTTTACAGAATATTTACAATAATTTTAAAACCAATGTTATGAAAAATATAATTTATTTTTTGCTTATTTCTTCCTGTCTTTTGCTAAGTTGTGCCGAAAAAAAAGAATCCAAAAGTGATTCGAACACCACCTATTTTGATTATTCAAACCGTGACGATCAGTTTACAGGTGGAATTAAAATGATACCTATTACCACCCCAAAAGGTACTTTTAAAGTGTGGACAAAAAGTGTGGGAAACAATCCTAAAATTAAAGTCTTATTGCTTCACGGCGGACCGGGTGGAACTCACGAATTTTTTGAATGTTTTGATGGGTATTTCCCAAAGGAAGGTATCGAATACATTTATTACGACCAATTAGATTCCTATTACAGCGACAAACCCAATGATTCCACTCTCTGGACAACTGAACATTTTGTGGAAGAGGTAGAGCAAGTTCGTCAGGCACTCAAACTTGATAAAGACAATTTTTATGTATTAGGACAGTCTTGGGGTGGAATCCTCGCAATGGAATATGCTTTGAAATACCAAAAGAATATAAAAGGGCTAATTATATCTAATATGATGGCAAGTGCCACGGCATACGAAAAATACGCTAAAGAAGTTTTAGGCCCACAAATGAAACCCGAAATTTTCAAAGAAATTATGGATATGGAAGCCAAGGAAGATTTCGCCAATCCAAAATATGCCGAATTGGTAATGCAACATTACTATACTCAACATATATTAAGAATGCCGTTGAGTGAATGGCCAGAATCGATAAACAGGGCTTTTAAGCATCTCAACCCTAACATTTATGTCTATATGCAAGGTCATAGTGAGTTTGGAATGACTAAAAATGCTACTTTAAAAAATTGGGATGTTTCCCAAAAATTAAAAACAATTACTGTCCCTACACTTGTAATAGGTGCTAAATACGATACCATGGACCCTAAATATATGGAATGGATGTCGAAAGAATTTCCAAAAGGGCAATTCCTATTAACCAACGGAAGCCATTGTTCGCAATATGATGATCAAAAAACCTATTTCAAGGGATTGATAAAATTTATATTTGATGTTGATGATGGTGTTTTTAAATAGAATATAAATCTTTAATAAAGACGAGGAGAAAAGTAACCATCTGATGATTAATTACACTTAACCACTAGATAGATTATTTTCATAATACGGTTTTCGATTTTGTCTCATACAATTTAACACAAAGCATATTAAAAATCTTCATTATCTAATATACATCAAATCTTTATATAAGCTTTTAACGTTGAATAAGTTAAATTAAATATTTAAAATTCTAAAAATGAAAAAAATAACCTTACTACTCTTTTTTTTTACTTTTTGTGGAATGGTAAATGCTCAAAACCCAAACTTTACTTTCAACCATATCGCATTATCTGTAAAAAACCTTGATGAATCAGCGACTTTTTACAAAGAAGTTTTGGGACTTCAAGAAATTACTAATAAAACAAAAATGGATGGCATTCGTTGGTTCTCTTTTGGCCAAGGAGAGGAACTGCATCTTATATCATTTCTAAAAGAACCGGTCGTTATCAATAAAGCTGTACATTTGGCTTTATCTACTTCAAATTTTGAGGCCTTTATAAAAACATTAGAGACCAAGAATATTCCCTACTCTGACTGGCCCGGAACTCCAAATAAAATAAATATGCGAGCAGACGGAATTAAACAAATATTTTTTCAAGACCCAAATGGGTATTGGATTGAAGTAAATAGTGTGGGAAATAAATAAAACCAATAACAAAGAAAAATGGTGGCTGAGTTATTTGTAAATCTAAAATCCTTTTAGAAATTTAAATCCTCAAAATTTTAAAAATATATTGAAAAAACATGAAAAAAATACTAATCGCGTTCATCTTTCCGATTCTCCTAACGGCACAATCCATTTTACCACCAGTACAAGATTGGCACGGAAAAAGCGAATCCTTAATCGCAAAATCCAATAATCCTTGGATAACACCTACCGAAAAATCAGATTTTGTAACTACACCTACTTATGACCAAACGATGAGTTGGTTACGAAAACTAACAGATGTTTCTCCTTTATTGACAATGGTTTCAATAGGAAAAAGTCCAGAAGGAAGAGACATTTTTATGATTATTGCTTCAGCAGAAAAAACTGTTACTGCAAGCGTTTTAAAAAAATCGACAAAACCATTATTGCTCGTTCAAGCTGGAATTCATTCGGGAGAAATTGATGGCAAAGATGCCGGAATGATGTTACTTCGCGATATCGCTTTTGGAAATAAAAAACAACTGCTCGACAAAGTGAATTTCCTTTTCATTCCCATCTTGAATGTCGATGGACACGAACGAAGCTCCTCTTTTAACCGACCCAACCAACGTGGTCCTCAAAATATGGGCTGGCGGACCAATGCTCAAAATCTGAACCTCAACAGAGATTTTACCAAACTGGATACCAAAGAAATACGCGCTGTAATTAACGTTATAAATGATTACGATCCATTGCTTTTTATGGATATTCACGTCACCGATGGTGCCGATTATCAATACGACATCACTTTTGGTGGATTGGGCGGACAAGGTTATTCAAAATCTAATTCCAATTGGTTAGCAACAACTTACAAAACCTACGCTGACAAAGAATTAGCCTCCAACGGACACATTCCTGGGCAATTGTTATTTGCTGTAAATGATCGTGATTTTTCTAAGGGTAATATGTTAATTATGGGTGCTCCCCGATTTTCTGATGCTTATGGCGACTTGCGACATACCGCAACAATTTTGGTAGAGAACCATTCGTTAAAACCATTTAAACAAAGAGTTTTAGGAACGTATATACTGTTAGAAAGCACTTTGAAATTATTAGCAAAAGAGGGGAAATCTCTCCAAGAAAGTACAATAATTGACAGAGCCAAAAGAGAAACGAAGCTTCCGATGAAGTGGAAAGCACCTCAAATGAGTGCTGAAGCAAGATTTGCCCATCAACCAGACGTTAAAATCAAGGTTGGTAAAGCATCGGCTCCCGATAGTCTTACCCTTTTAGGAATTGAAGCAAAAATAGTAAAATCGATAGTAACTAATGCTGATTATGTCGAATGGACAGGTAAACCAATAACCCAAACTATTGCTAATTTCAAAGGAACTGAACCGATTGATTTTGTAACACGTCCAAAAGGATATTTTGTACCAGCTGCTTGCGATGAGGTCATTGAAAGATTACGATTACACGGAATCCAAATGGAAATATTAAAAAATCCTAAAGAAGTGACCGTCGAAATGTATCGAATTCAGGATGCTAAATTTCAAAATGATTCAGGTAAAGCACAACCTTTTGAAGGCCACATACAAGTAACAGGAAATCCGATTCCGGAAAACCGAAAACAAGTCTTTGCAGCGGGTTCAGTTTATATTACAACAGACCAACCTTTGGGAGATTTGGCTGTATTACTACTTGAACCTAAATCTTCTGATTCTTTTTTAAGCTGGGGATTTTTTGATCAAATTTTTCAACGCACTGAATATATTGAAGCCTACGTTATGGAACCTACAATAAAAAAAATGCTCGCTGATTCTACGGAATTGCAGAAAGAATTTGACCAAAAGAAAGCTCCAGATACTGTTTTTGCTAATGACCCAAATGCAATATATACTTGGTTTTACAGCAAAACAAAATACTATGACGAACGCTATTTATTGTATCCTGTGGGTCGAAATTTATAAAGAATTAAAAACACAAAACCTATGAATACCAACTCCCCTATTGAAATTCGTGAAGCCAAACTTCCTGATGATATTGATTATATCAAACAATTATGGACCGATTATCTCACTTGGGGAAACGACAATATGCAATTGCTTTATGGTGTTCATCCGCATAATCCGGTAGAAGCGGTTAAGGAAGATATTAAAAATATAGACAAATTTCTACCACCAAATGGCCGTCTAATTTTGGCATTCATTGACAATAAAGCTTGTGGAATAGGTTGCCTAAAAAGCATTAATGACGAAATAGGCGAAGTAAAGCGAATGTATGTCGACCCCTATTTCAGAAAGATTGGAGCTGGACGAGCCATACTTCAGGGATTATTAAATGCTGCCAAATAATCAGGGTACCAAAAAGTACGTTTGGACAGCCCAAAATTTATGGAAGCTGCTCATTCCCTTTACCGAAGTTTTGGGTTTGCAGCAATTCCAGTTTATGATGAAGTTGAAATTCCTGAGGAATTCAGACAGTATTTATTGTTTATGGAAATTGATTTGGCGTCGTTTGTTAAATAAAGCACTTGCTAATTATAACCAATTTCAAAAAAATCAACTACTTTTCCAATAAATAAAAACAACAAGTATCTACATATGAAAAATTTCAAACTAGCATTTTTTTTTATACTATTATATCATTTCTCTATTGGGCAAACGTTCCAAGATACAATTTCACAAGTAAATAAAATTCTCAGTCAATATCAAGCAACCAATCCTGGCTGTCAGCTCTCTATTGAACGAAATGGAAAAATAATTTATTCTAAAGCGATGGGTTTGGCCGATTTAGAACGCAACGTTCCTTTAACTACAAATTCTATTATTGAAGGAGGTTCGGTGTCAAAGCAATTTACTGCCGCGGCCCTTCTTTTGTTAGAACAACAAGGAAAATTATCCTTAAATGACGATGTTAGAAAATATATTCCTGAATTGCGCGATTATGGTACTCCAATAAAATTAAGTCACATGCTTTATCACACGAGTGGTTTGAGAGATTGGGGTTCCATTGCTTCATTAACAGGTTGGTCTCGTGGAACGCAATTCTACACCAATGAAGACGCGCTGGAAATTATTGTACGCCAAAAAGAATTGAATAACAAACCGGGCGATGAATTTATTTATAGCAATTCGAACTATAACCTTGCTGCTATAATTGTGCAACGCGTCAGCGGATTAACTTTAGCCGAATTTACCAAAAAATATATTTTTGAGCCGGCAGGAATGACGAATACTCAATGGAGAGATGACCCAAATCGTATAGTAAAAAACCGAGCTGTTGCATATTCCAAAATAGAGAACGGTTATAAATTAAATATGCCAAATGAATATGTTTATGGCAATGGCGGATTACTGACCACTACAGAGGATTTATTGAAATGGTGCAATTTTTATCAACAAGGAAAAATGGGTACTAGTTCCTTGTTTGCCAAACAACTTCAAACGGAATCCTTAAATAATGGTAAAAAAAATGTTTATGGTGCAGGTCTATTTATTTTGAAAGTTAGAGGTTGGGACAACATCAGTCACGGTGGGGCAACGGCTGGATATAGAGCCTATTTAGAAACATTTCCAGAGTTAAAACTGACTATAGCTATTTTGAGTAATACGCCAGAATTTGATATAAATACGCTTGCTAATAAGGTTAATAAAATATTCGTAACTACTAAAACAGACACTTCTGCTATAACTGAAAAACCAAAAGAGGAACCAAAAATTAAGCCTAGTTCAATTTCTTCTGAAACATTAAAAACCTATGAAGGCACCTACTTTTCTGACGAGACAAATACTACAGTAACCTTTAAAGTACAAGAAGAAAAGTTGATGATACGCCTCAACGCAAATACCATATATCCTATGAAATCTACTACCAAAGATACTTTTCGTATTGAAGAGTTAGATGGAGATTTAGTATTTTCTAGAAGTGCGATGAATAAACTCAATTCGTTTAAAATATCAATTGGACGTGCTAGAAATGTGGCATTTACCAAAAAAGAGTAAAGGACCTGATTGACGCGTTTATTGTCGAAAACTAGAAATAAATAAGTTTGAAGTATCTATATTTGAAAAATGAAATCTTTAATTATCATGAAAAAAACAATTTATCTATTTATCGCACTGATAAATGTATTTTCTTTCCAGCTATTAGCTCAAAAAAGCAGTTACAGCGAACTCATTACTAAAAAAGCAAATCAAATAGAACAAAAAGTAATTGCTTGGCGGCAAGACTTTCATCAAAATCCAGAATTGGGTAACCGAGAAGCAAGAACTGCTGCCATTGTTGCCAAACATTTGCAATCACTTGGCTTTGATGTTAAAACCAACGTAGCTTATACGGGAGTCGTAGGCATATTAAAAGGCGATAAACCCGGACCAGTTATCGCTTTGCGAGCCGATATAGATGCTTTGCCAGTCGAAGAAGTGAATGATTTGCCTTATGCTTCTAAAGTAAAAACAATGTACAACGGAAAAGAAACTAGTGTCATGCACGCATGCGGACATGACGGGCACACTGCTATATTGATGGGCGTTGCAGAAGTTTTGGCTAGTATGAAAAAAGACTTGCGTGGCACTGTAAAATTCATCTTTCAACCAGCGGAAGAAGGGGCACCAAAAGGAGAAGAAGGCGGCGCTGAATTGATGATAAAAGAAGGTGTACTCGAAAATCCAAAAGTAGATGTCATTTTCGGATTACACCTAAATTCACAACTCGAAGTCAACAAACTTTCTTATCGTCCAGCAGGAACATTTGCTGGTATTGAAGATTTTAAAATTACCGTAAAAGGCAAACCGAGTCATGGTTCTCAACCTTGGAATTCTGTTGATCCAATTGTAGTTGCGGCTCAAATTATTACTAGTCTTCAAACTATTGTAAGTAGAAATATAAAACTTACTGATAACCCCGCAGTAGTCACAGTAGGATCTATTCAAGGCGGTAACCGCTCTAATATTATTCCTAAAGAAGTAGAAATGATTGGCGATATCAGAACATTTACGGATGAAGATGAAACGCTAATAGTGAACCGTATCAAACAAATAGCCGAAAAAACTGCAGAAGCTGCAGGAGCAACCGCAGTTGTAGAAATGCCTTACCAAACACATTATCCTGTTACTTTTAATAATATTGCATTGACAAATGCAATGTTGACTTCGTTGCAAAAATCGGCTGGAGTTGAAAACGTGCTACTACTTCCTGCGTTTACTGGTGCAGAAGATTTTTCGTTTTTTGCTCAAAAAGTACCTGGATTGTACTTTCGTTTAGGTGGAACGGCAAAAGGAAAAGACATTAAAAAAGTGGGTCCACATCACACACCAGAGCTTATAATTGAGGATGATTCCTTTAAATTAGGAGTAATAGCGCTTAGCAATTTGGTTTTTGATTATGCAGAAATGAATAAAAAATAAGGATTAAAAATTAAAATCAAACTAATTAATACACCAACAACATATAGGTTTAAAACCTGTTATGACTCCATGGAAAACCAAAAAGCTCTTGTATAATCTCTTGCTTTGTATTTCTAATTGTAACAAAAGATGAAAAAAAGAAAATTTCCTTCTGCTCAAACTATTTTATTAGTAATTGCGGCATTTGTTGCGATACTGACTTGGATTATTCCCTCAGGAAAATATGATAGTTTACTTTATAATAAATCAGACAATACTTTTATAATTGAAAGCAAAGGAAATAAGACATCTGTTCCCGCCAATCAAAAATCATTAGATCAACTGAACATTAAAATTCCACTCGAAAATTTTACAAACGGAGCAATTTATAAACCCATTAGTATTCCTGATACCTATGAAAAAGTGGATGCTAATCCGCAAGGATTTTTTGAATTTGTAAAATCTCCCATCAAAGGTATAATTGAAGCATCGGATGTTATCTTTTTGGTGCTGTTTATTGGTGGATTAATAGGAATTATGAATCTCACCGGAGCTTTTGACGCTGGCATTGCATGGATGTCAGCTGTTTTGAAAGGAAGAGAATATATTTTGATAATTCTAACCACAACCTTAATTGCATTAGGAGGAACTACTTTTGGTTTCGCCGAAGAAACATTGGCTTTTATCCCCATTTTAATACCCGTTTTTATTGCAGCTAAGTATGATGCAATGGTAGGAATAGCGTGTGTTTTCTTAGGTTCGTCTGTGGGTTCTATGTGTTCCACTACAAATCCATTTGCAGCTATCATTGCTTCAGATGCAGCTGGTATCAATTGGACAACTGGTCTTCATGGTAGAGTGATGATGTTTTGTGTATGTACTACAATTTCCATTCTTTATATACTCCGTTATGCAAAACGAGTTAAAAATGATGCTACAAAATCAATCATTTTTGACCAAAAATCGGAAATGGAAAAATTATTTGGCGGCAAAAAAGATAATGCTTCTGTAGAATTAACTGCTAAACTAAGAATCATAATTTTCATTTTCACGGCAAGTTTCATCATTATGGTAATAGGTGTTTCCATGCTGGATTGGTGGTTTACAGAGATGGCGTCTGTGTTTTTAGTGGGTGCAATATTGATAGGGATTATTGCTAAAATTAACGAAAGTGACTTTGTAAATGCTTTTTCAAAAGGAGCCGGAGAATTGTTGGGAGTTGCCTTTATCATTGGCATTGCCAGAGGAGTTTCAATCCTAATGAAAGACGGAGCCATAAGCGATACTGTACTTTATCATACCAGCGCACTCACCGAAGGAATGGACAAAGGCATTTTTGTAAATGCGCTGTTTTTCATCTATAATGGTTTATCTTTTTTCATTCCGTCTTCCTCTGGAATGGCGGTATTAACAATGCCAATTATGTCACCTTTAGCGGATACAATAGGCATTGGCAGAGAAACAATTGTCAACAGTTATATGTATGGAATGGGACTTTTTGCATTTGTAAATCCCACCGGATTAATATTGGCAACATTAGGAATTGTAAAAATAGGATTTGATAAATGGCTCAAATTTGTTTGGCCTCTTGTTATTATTTTAGGATTAATTTCAATGGTATTTCTAACCATTTCCGTTTACTGACAGCAACAAAGTGTTAGAAAATAGTTGTGAAAAAATTCTAAAAATGTTGAAGTATTACAATTAATTTTGATCCATCAAATACATCAAAGTAGCCATGGTCGCAGCTCCTAGTTCCAGTTCCCTTTTATTGATGGCATCAAAGTTATCATTTGCCGCGTGATGATAATCGAAATAGCGTTGTGAATCCGGTTTTAAACCAGCTTTTATTATTCCTTTCGAACTTAATGGGCCAATATCGGAACCTCCGTGACCTATCGTAAAACTATGAATTAAATAAGGCTCGAACAGACTTTTCCAAGCTGCTATTTTATTAAATCCTGCATCGTCACCCTCTATCGAAAATCCTCTTGGAGAAAATCCTCCTGAGTCGCTTTCCATTGCAAAAACGTGGTTTTCTTTATTGGCTTGAGCCAATTCTTCATATTTTTTTCCGCCTTTTCCACCGTTTTCTTCATTCATAAAAAGTACTACTCGAAGAGTGTTTTTTGGCTTATAGCCAATGTTTTTAAAAATATTCATCACTTCCATACTTTGCACCACACCGGCACCATCATCTTGAGAACCATCAGCCAAATCCCAGGAATCAAGATGTCCGCCCACAACCATAATATTTTCGGGATGCTCGCTTCCTTTTATTTCGCCAACGACATTATAGGACAAAACGTCTTCCATTTGCTGGCAAGATTGTTTCAAGTAGAATTTTAAATTGGGATTGGTTTTTAAATTTTTGCTCAACAATTCGGCAGCATTTGTGCTTATGGCAGCAGCAGGAATATATTCCGATTTTGGAAGATCACCGTAACTTTGCACGCCGGTATGCGGAAAATCATCTAATCGTAAATTCATCGATCGCACAATTGTTGCTACTGCGCCAAACTTCGATGCTTCTTTTGCGCCAGCAAATCTTTGGTCAACACAAGCCCCATACGATTTAAATGTTTCAATATTTTCCGGATCCATAGGTCGATTAAAAAACACGATTTTTCCTTTAACTTTTTGACCCAAATCCTCTAATTCCTTTATACCTCTAACTTCAATCACTTCGGCAGTAATGCCGTTTTTTGGTGTGGCAATGGAACCTCCAAGAGCGCAAACGGGAATATTTATTTTGGATTTATTGTCTAAAATATAAGCCGTTTCTTTTTCGCCACGAACCCATTTTGGCACCATCACTTCCTGAAGATATACTCGGTCAAAACCCAAATTTTCCAATTGTGATTTCGTGTATTGCACTGCTTTTTCAGCATTGGCAGAGCCCGATAATCGCGAACCTATAGAATTGGACAAATAATCCAGCCAAGAGTAACATTGAGAATTAGTCAAAGAGGATTTGTAGATTTGCTTGATGGTTGATTCCTCTTTACTTTGCGCAAAAAGAAAAAAGCTGTTTAAGATAAGTAGTAGCGATACGGCTGATGTTTTCATAATTTTTATTACTATTGGAAATCCAAATATATTAAAAAGAAATTGGGTAAGACTAAAAAAAATAGTCATACCCAATTAATAAAAATAAATGCGTTTTTTATTCCGATTTTTTGATTTCGGTTCGTGGACCAATTCCGTTACTGTTGAAGGCTTCAATCTGAAAATAATAAGTATCCTCTCTATCCATCCCGGTAAAAAAATAATCGTTTTTACCATAAACCATAATGTTTCCATATAATTTATCGGGTGATTTTCCAAAGTAGATTGTATATCCATCGGCATCGTTGTTTTGTTCCCATTTCATCCAGGCACTCCGTCTTTCGCCAAATTTATTTTTTTCAGCGCGAAGCACAACAAAATTCTCTACCGCTTTTGGTTTTTCTCCTGCACCTTTTCCAAAAACACGCAATCCGCTTAAAGCAAATTTTCCTGTTGGCATTTTTAAGTTCACTAATTTCAAGAATCTAGCTTTAATTGGGGTTTCCAATTCAATGTAGTCATGTGGAACGTCTTTCTTATTGGTGCTTTTATCCACTGCAACCGTCCATTTTTTCCCATCATTCGAAGCTAAAATTTTATATTGGTGAAACTTCCCTATTGTTTTGCCCATAAACTCGGCATCCTGATCAGCATAATTAATTTGGATAGCATTTACAGTCGAAACTTCGCCCAAATCAGTTTGAAACCATTCACCTGAATTGGCAGTTTTGGCACTCCAATAGGTTTTTAAATCTTCGTCGACAGCCAAATTAGGTTGAAATCCTCCCAAAGTGGAAGAAACTTGTACGGGTTTATTATAATTTAAGAGCATCCAGCCAGTGAATAATCCCTTAATATGATCAGCATTTTTGGCTGGCAATTGTGTTGGATAATCACCATAAGCCGTGTTGCAATACATTACGTCGTCTTTGTCAAAACCTGCGGGCCAAATCCCAATTCTCCGTTCAAAACTATTTTTGACTCCTAAAACGATGGTTGAAACATGCCAATAATTTTTGAAATTATCCTGATAAGTCGCACCGTGACCGGCTCCTCTGGCAAATCCACCCGGTTTATACGAAAACGGATTGTGGGCTTGATAAGCAAAACCTACCAAAGGATCTGAACTTACAAAAACGCCGTCGGCATAACCGCTAAATTCGGTTGCCGGTGCTCCGTATTGCAAATAATATTTTCCGTTGTGCTTTGTCATCCAGGCGCCTTCCATAAACGGCTGCAGAAAAGTATTATCGTTGTATTCGCCAAACCGTTCCCAACCGTGATCTTCTGGATGCAGCGAAATCATTGGTTTAACAAATCCTTCAGATTGCAAAGTTTTGGTGTTGATTTCGGTTCCCAAAATCGGAAATTCATTGCTTGAATTCCAGTATAAAAAGAGTTTGTCTTTTTCTTCATCGTATAAAAATCCGGGATCCCAAGCTCCTACTTTCAATGAATCCGTAGCTATTTCCCATTGGTCTTGGGTTGGGTTTTTGCTTTTCCAAATTGGAAAGGTCGGTTCGTGTGTAGAACCAATAACATACATTTCGTCTTTCATCACAAAAACTGCTGGCGCACACAATTCGTCGTAAACTTTATGTTGTGGCAGTAAAAATTTTCGGGGTACGAAATTCCAATCACTCATGTCATCACTCCACCAATACCCCCATTGATTGGTTGAAAAAAGGAAAAATTTACCTTTAAAATTTACAATCACCGGATCAGCTGTCGCGCGGTGTTTTCCTTGAGTTACAAAATTGGGAATGGGACAATAGCCATAATCAATATTGATAGGATTACAGTAGGTTTTTTGTTGGGCGTTGCTATTTGCATAAAAAACAACAAAGAGGATAATGAGTATTTTCTTGAAAGTTTTCATTTTATATTTAATTTGTTTTGTTTGAATTTCACCAACGAAAAAACTCAATTACAATTAAAAAAAATCCTGTAAGTTTGAACTCTTACAGGATTAATTTCTTTAATTAATTGGTTCGAAGCTTATCGCTGTTCCTCCTCCGGGAGCTAAATTCAATTTGATTTTTGATTTAGAAGTAACTTCTATGGTGCTTATTTTATATGCAATTGGATTCTTTTTCCAATCGGCATCTTTTGCATCTTCATAAATAATGGCTTTGTATTTTTTCCCTTTGGTAAGGAAATCCAATTTAATTTCCGATTTTCTGGCATTTTCATCGGTGATGGAACCAAGGAACCAAGTTTCCTTACCTTTTGTCTTTCTGGCAACCGTTAGATAATCTCCAGGTTCTGCTTCCAAATATTTACTTTCATCCCAATCTACAGCAACATCTTTGATAAACTGGAAAGCATCTGGATATTTTTCGTAGTTTTCAGGTAAATCGGCGGCCATTTGTAGAGGCGAATACATCGTTACATACAATGCCAATTGTTTTGCCAAAGTGGTGTGAACTTGTTCCGTTTTCGATTTGTCGTAATAACTCATTTTGATTTCGAAAATTCCCGGCGTGTAATCCATTGGTCCGCCAAGCAATCTGGTAAAGGGCAAAATCGTTTCGTGCATAGGAGGATTTCCTGTGCTCCATGCATTGAATTCATTGCCACGAGCGGCTTCGGCAGCGATATAATTTGGATAAGTACGGCTGTAACCCGTTGGGCGGGAACTTTCGTGTGAATTAATCATCAATTTATAATCGGCGGCACGTCTGGCGACGAAGTTGAAATGGTTGACCATTGTTTGTCCATCGTGAAATTCGCCACGTGGAATAATTTTACCAACATAACCTGATTTCACAGCTGGATAATCATATTTTTTCATCAAATCGAAAGCGCGGTCTAAATGTCGTTCATAATTAGCAACCGATCCCGAAGTTTCGTGGTGCATAATCATTTTGACATTTTTGGATTTGGCGTAAGCCGTAATCGCATCTAAATCAAAATCGGGATAAGGCGTGGTGAAATCGAAAACTTCTTCTTTCCAATTGCCAAACCAATCTTCCCAACCAGTATTCCAGCCTTCGACCAGAACGCCATCGAAACCATTTTTGGCGGCAAAATCGATGTACCTTTTGGTGTTTTCGGTGGTTGCACCATGTTTTCCTGAAGGAAGTAAATCTTGGGTCAATGAGTTTTGCGCGTTTTGAGAACCGGCATAATCCCAAGTTGATTTTCCTACGTGCATTTCCCACCAAATTCCAACATATTTCATTGGTTTAATGAAAGAAGTATCCTCGATTTTAGAAGGTTCGTTCAGGTTCAGAATCATCTTGGAACCCACAATATCTCGGGCATCAATGCTAATCATTATGGTTCTCCATGGTGAAACGCAAGGTGTTTGCAAATAAGCTTTGTCGCCAATGGCGTTTGGAACCAAATGTGAGGTTAATTTATTATTTTTCACAGCAGCATCAAGGTGCATCACAGGATAATTTACAACTGCAGCTTCAAAAATATTAAGATACAAGCCCGAAGGCGATTTCATCATCAATGGGGATTGAACTGTATATTGACCTGAAATTGATTTTACTCCAATTCCGTTATTCAAATTTAATTTTGAATTGTCAATTTCAGAAAACAAGGTTTCGTTATACACATATTCCTGACTGTCAAAATCTCCAGGAAGCCAAAAAACTTTGTTATTCTCGGTTAAATTAAATTGGGAAACCTCATCGGAAATAATGAAATAATTCAGGTTCTTTTGCTTTGGAAAATCATATCTAAAGGCAACTCCTTCGTCAAAAATCCTGAAAATAATATTCATTTTTATGTTAGTTTCTTTTTGAACGAGAGAGACTAATAGTTCATTGTAGTGATTTACAATTGTGGATTGCTCGCCTAAAACGGGTTTCCAAGATTCATTGAAAGTAGAATTTTTGACGCTTCCTATTTCAAAATTAGCATCTAAGGCTGGTTTGTCCTTTAATTTTATTCCTAAAGTACTTTCGGAAATAACCGTATTTCCTTTGTATTTAACAGCATAATAAGGTTGTCCTGAAGTTGTCAATTTGAAATCAACAGAAATCTTTTGAGAAGGCGATTGAATGTTTTGGCTATAACTGATATAACCCAGGAACAGAAATAAAATGGAGGCTGATTTTTTCATTGTGTAATTCAACTATTTGTTATGTTTTTTTTTATGCAAATGTGACAATTGATTGTCGTCCTTAAGTAAGTCTTGTGAACTTTTATTTTACTACATTTAAGAATGTGAATTTAATGAATTAATGTCACTTTTGTTTACTAAAAATAGATGTTTTTAAATAAAACACAAAAAAAAACTTCCCTATCGAGAAGTTTTTTCTGTTGTATAAAAATATTATTCTTTGATAAATCGCTCTGCCAATGTAGCTCCTGATGCTGCTTTGAAATTAATTAAATAAGCACCATTACTCAAACTTGAGATATTTATGGATGTAGTTCCGTTTTCAAATTTACTGATTTCTAATACTTTGCGTCCGTCTACCGAAAAAATTGTTGCTGAGCTTAAAGCTTCTGAGGATTGAATTCTCAACACATCCTTTGTTGGATTCGGAAACATTTGAATTTTAGTGGCTAAAGCATTTTTTTGAATACCTAAAACTTCTGGAGTTGAGCTATTATTTAATTTAATATCATCAAAATAAATCATTATATCTCCAGTTTTAGTCATTGGATCTTCAAAATCAGGCATTAAAATTACTGTTGGATAGGTTCCTGTTTTAGCAGAAAAATCAAAAACCATATCTTGCCATACGCCAGCTGTTGTATAAGTATTCATACTGGCAATTTCTATGTTTCCAGCTGCTCCACCTTCAAGTTTAAATTTAACAGGTGATAATTTTGTTTTCAACACTTTTACGTGAACGTATTTATTTGTTGTAAAATCTGGATCTGGATCTACAACCGGTGACCAGAAACCTGCCCAAGGATCTCCTAAACTTGTATTTCTACGAAATTGAACCACCTTGGAACTTGTGTTAATTCCGGTAGGATTTGGGTTGGCAACTACTGTAAAATCAGCACTAGACTCACCAGTGCCATTAGCCATAACATTTGGAGAAAGTTTGTTGTAGGTGCCATCTTCGGCATCCAACAAAGTTTGTGATTGTGTTGTAACTCCTAAAAGAGTAAATCCAACGAAAAACATTAATTTAAAGGTAATTTTTTTCATAATAAATAGTTTATAATAATTGTTTTTTGCTTTGGAGATTGGATTGGTACTAACACAAAAAATAAATCTCCGATTTATACTCTCTATGCTTAATGCTATGCTTTATTTATAATTCTGATGTAGCATTAATAAAAAGCTACAAATCTGAAGTCTTTGAAAAAATAGCCCTCCAATTAAAAACTGAAGGGCAATTACTAAATAAACTAACCAAAAAATTTATTTAACCAATTCAAAATTTGCTTTTCTGTCCGTATCTGAATTTCCGCCAACGAAAACTTCAAAACTTCCTGCTTCGGCTTCGTTTTTCATCTCGATAGTGTAAAATTTCAAATCTTCTGATGAAATTTCGAATGAAACCGTTTTTGTTTCTCCCTTTTTTAAATTTATTTTTTCGAATCCTTTTAGTTCCTTAACTGGTCTAGTTACCGAACCTACCAAGTCCCGAACATAAAGCTGAACTACTTCCTGGCCTTCATAATTTCCAGTGTTTTTTACCTCTACACTGATTTTTAGTTTTTCACCGAACTTAATTTTATTAGATGAAAGTTTAAAATTTGAATATTCGAAAGTGGTGTAACTCAACCCAAATCCAAAAGGATATAAAGGACTATTGCCAACATCCGTATATTGGGATTTGTATTTTTGTTCTGGATCTGTTGGTCCTAAATACGGTCTTCCTGTGTTTTTGTGATTGTAATACAAAGGCAACTGACCCACTTTTCTAGGAAAAGACATTGGCAATTTTCCGTTTGGATTATTCGCTCCAAAAAGAGTTTGGGCAATTGCGTCTCCACCACGAGTTCCAGGCCACCAAGCTTCAAGAATGGTGTCCATATTTTCGTTTTCCCAAGTGAGAGTCAAAGGTCTTCCGTTAAATAAAACTAGAACAATTGGTTTGCCTAATTTTTTCAATTCAGCCAAAAACTCTTTTTGCAATCCCGGTAAATCGATATTGATTTGAGAAGCTGCTTCGCCAGTCATATTCTCTCTTTCGCCCATAACGGCTACAATGACATCGGCATTTTTGGCATTATCCAAAGCTTTTTGCATCCAATCTCTTTTGGTACTCTGAATTTCGACTCCTTGATCGAAGGTAACATTGGAAACATTTTTTAAATAATTGGTAACGCCTTCCTTAACACTAGTTGCAAAACCAGAACGGTCACCCAATGCTGCCCAAGATCCAATAATATTAAATTCATCGCTTACCAAAGGACCTACGAAAGCAATTTTTTGGTTCGCTTTCAATGGTAAAATGTTATTACTGTTTTTTAATAAAACCAATGATTTTTTGGCAATTTCTAAACTGGCCTCTAAAAACTCCGGTTTGTAAATAGTTTCTTTTTCACGTTTTTCATCTGAATATCTGTAAGGATCTTCGAATAATCCTAAATCGTATTTTACATCCAAAATTCTTTTGCAAGCATCATCAATTTGTGCTAAAGTAACTTTGCCTTCGTCATAGGACTGCTTGGTATAATTCATATAAGCAGCGCTTACCATATCCATATCGAGTCCTGCTTGTAAAGCTAGTTCCCCTGCATTTTTATTGTCTGTTGCAAATCCGTGAGCCACTAATTCATTGATACCTGTGTAATCTGACACAACTAGTCCATCGAATTTCCATTCGCCTTTTAATATATCCCGAATCAAGAATTTACTTCCTGTAGATGGAACTCCTGCAATTTCGTTGAAAGCCATCATAAAAGTTTTCACTCCAGCATCAACCGTTGCTTTGAAAGCCGGCAAATACGTTTCACGCAACACTCTTTCAGACATATCAACCGTGTTGTAATCTCTTCCTGCTTCGGCAGCACCATAAGCTGCAAAATGTTTGGCACAAGCTAAAATGGTATTCGTTTTTGATAAATCATCGCCTTGAAAACCTTTGACATTGGCAACAGCCATTTGAATTCCCAGAAAACTATCTTCTCCAGAACCTTCAGAAACCCTACCCCATCTTGCATCACGAGCAATATCTACCATTGGAGCAAATGTCCAATGAACACCCGCAGAAGAAGCTTCGGTAGCAGCAATTCGAGCCGCTAATTCAACTGCTTTTGGATCAAATGAAGAAGCCATTCCGAGATTGATTGGAAAAATCGTTTTGTAACCGTGGATTACATCGTGACCAAACAACAAAGGAATTTTTAGTCTTGAATTTTCTAAATTAATACGTTGGATTTCTCTGGTTTCCTTTGAACCCGTTGCATTAAGAATTGAGCCTACTTTCCCTTGTTGAATTCGGGTAATAAAATTATCACCCGATTTGGGACCAGTAACCGTTCCATCAGAAGTAAATTGTACCGTTTGGTAAATTTTTTCTTCAATGGTCATTTTCGACATCAAATCGGCAACGAACTCGGCTTTTGGCTTAATTTTAATGGCTTTAGTAGTATTCCTCTTTTGGCTAAAGCCCATAAAAGAAACACATAAAAGCAGTACAATCAGTTTACTTCTCATTTTTATCTGTTTGTTTTTTCTAATTTAAACAAAGCTGTCACTTCACTCGAAGTCAAAGCAGATTTGTATATTCTAAATTCATCTAAAGCTCCTGCGTAATCTGTAGCCCAGCCTTCATCACCGTGAGTTGTAGTAAGTGATGGCGTAGTACTAAACTGATTGGAGCCGATAACTAATTGAGATAAATTTGGCGTATTAAAAACCAAAGCACCATACAATGGAGCACTTGAAGGATTGCCGTTACTTCCGTCAGGACCACCAGGATTATCACCATAAAGAATGCAAGAACCATTTAAGTTAGCATATGGACCATAAGGCGTTCCGTAAATACTATTTGTTCCTTTTTCGCCATTTTTATATACTGTGTATTTACTTGTGGTTGCATCGTAAGTCAAGACTACTTGAATCCAAGTATCAATTGCACCTTCAATGTTGAATATTGGACCTTGTCCACCCCAAGCTACTCCAGCTCTTTTGTTTTCAATACCCATTTTCAAACGAAGCGTATTGGGTTTTGAATCATCTCGGTTTTCAAGAAATAGATTTAATCCGCCCCAAAAACCAGCAGGATTTACCAAAGAAAATATTCCCTGAATTCCTTTTCCTTGTCCTGGAGATCCACCATCGGGAACAGTTTGCCCTGATTTCATCCAAAAACTAAAACTAAAGCTACTTAAAGCTCCAACCGCAGTTGCGTTGTTATAAACCACATAGCGTTCTTGAGTACTCGAACCTTGAAAAGCTTGTCCTTTTGCACCCGCAACATAAGTTGCATTTTTTGGCACACCAACCAATCCACCTTTGGAGTCAGCAACACTGTTTTCGAAACTCCATTTTGCTATCAAATTGCTAGCATTTACCTCATCGGAAGAGTTGTAAGCGCCAACCGGAGGCAATGGCAATGGCTCATTGCTATCCACATTGTTGGTACAACTTGCTAAGAACTGCATTGAAACTACAGCACTAAGACAGAATATTTTTATACTATTTTTCATATTTTTTATTTTTTGATAATTAATAATTACAATCTATTTGTTTTTGGATTTACTTTAAAATCCATATTTTCCAGAATGAAATCCAAGATTAATTAAACCTTGTTTTACCTCAGGTGCATTCATAAATAAGCGCCACAATAAACCTGTTCGATAATTTTCTAACATGACTATTTGCGGTCCTTGGTCTATGGCCAAATAATTTTGGGATGACCATTGATACTGTTGACTATGTGCATCATAAAATCCTGCCACACCCCAAGCTGTTGATTTATAATTTTCATATAAATTTCGCATTAATGCTTTAGACTCAACAGGAGTGTAAACGATAGAACCTATGGCCGCAGTTGGGGAAATAATTCCTTTATCGTTGCTTGGCATATGCGCATCATAACCTGTAGAACCATCTGCGTTTCTAGAATACGAAGCGGTCAGTCCCCAATAATTAGCACCATACCCTTTAAAACTTTTTGGATTGGCAACAGCATACAAATAATTGATTTTCGTATGATTGGAATTCAAATCCCAATAATTGGCATATTGATCTGTCAATTGATTTGGATCTAAACCTAAATAAGAATAATGTGCCCAAAATAAAGGTCCACCAAATTCTTCAGCTCCATTGTGTTTTAAAATTAATGGCAAATTGTATTTGGTTCTTGCAGAAACAATTGCGCCACTTCTTGCCCAACCTTGATGATAAGCTGCCGAACCAATTGGATAGGTCGGCGAAGATGCTGCCATAACATAGGTTATCAAACATTCGTTGTAGCCTTCAAGGGGAAAATTCATTTGCCAATCGTAATTAGGCGACCAATGCCAATACAATTTATTTTGGTTGTTGGTGTACCATTTCCAGTCAACTTCTTTCCAAAGAACATCAAATTTTTGAGCCACAGCTTGTTCCTCTGTTGTTCCATTTTTGAAATATTCCCGAACGGTAATCATACCTGCCACTAAAAATGAAGTTTCTACCAAGTCACCGCCATTGTCTTTAGTTCCAAAAGGAATTACATTTCCTGTGGTTCCGTTTATCCAATGGGGCCAAGCTCCGTGAAACCGATTAGCAGTACCCAAAAAGTTAGCAATTTTGCTGAGTCTTTCTACACCTTGTGTCTTAGTAATATAACCTCGTGACATTGCAGAAACGATCGCCATCAAACCAAAACCAGAACCGCCAGTTGTGACAATATTTTGGTCAAAAGTGGGGTCTGAAGGAATGTAACGTTCTCTGGCCATTCCCGAATTGGTTTCAGCATAATTCCAGAAATAGTTAAAAGTCTCTTTTTGAACTACATCCATCAATTCATCATCTGTTAATGACACCACTGGTGGTACAACTACCGGTGGTACAACAACGGGTGGCACAGGAACTGGTGCTGAACTAGAAGAGTCACATCCTAAAAAGGTTAAAAACAACAGTATAAATGAATATTTAATCATTTTATATTTTTTATGATCTATAAATTAAATTTACCAACTTTCAACCCTTTGTACAAGGGTTGAGTCGGTAAGTTATTTCTAATTATACATAGGATTTTGAGCTGATTTTCCAGCAGCTTGGGTGATAAATTTTTGAGGAAGAGGAAACAATTCATTTTTTCCCACCACAAAAGTTTTCCCATTGGCAGCCATAGCAGCTTGAGCTTGTCCGGTTCGAACTAAATCAAACCATCTGTCATGCTCAAAAGCTAATTCGTGTCTTCTTTCGCTTCTGATAGCAGTTCTCAAGGCTAATTGACCTGTAGCTGTTGTATTGGCTAAGCCTGCTCTGTTTCTAACTTTGTTTAAAGGACCTGTGACATCACCTGAACCACTTTCGTTAGCCGCTTCAGCTTGCATCAACAATACTTCGGCATAACGCAGCACACGAATGTTTTTGGTAGTTTCCCAATCCCCATTAAAAGCTTCCGCTGTATTACTTACGTAGGCTTTTTCGTTGTACATTGGATTGGCCACCAGTGGAGAAACAATTCTTCCGTCCCACATGGTTTCACCTGCAAAAACTATAGTTGCATCTTTTCTAACATCACCCACCTCATAAGAATTTGCTAAGCTTGCTGTTGGTGTATTGAAACCCCAACCCCAGCCACTTGTTCCTCTGGCTCCTTGTGATACCATATATCCTTCAATTCCTTGAGATGGATTTCCTCCGTAACCACGAATTTCGAAAATAGATTCTATACTGTCTTCTCCAGCTTCTCTCCAAATTGTTGCATAATTGGGTACTAAATTATATCCTGTTATCAAAGCGGTTTGGTCTTTTACGCCTTGCCAGTTTCCTTGATACAAATATACTTTTGCTAACAAAGCACGCGCAGCACCTTTAGATGCTCTTCCTAAATCAGAAATTGCGTAGCCTGATTTTTCTGGAAGACCTTCAATGGCAGCCAACAAATCAGTTTGAATGAATGCATACACTTCTTCTTTAGATTTTCTGGTCAATGTCATATCCGTATCTTCTTGAGAAGAAGGAACTGGAACGTGATCTACGACTGGCACACCACCGTAACATCTTACCAAATTAAAATACATTAAAGCTCTCAAGAATTTAGCTTCCGCTGTCAATCTTGTTTTTAACGTTTCGCCAGCTTTGTCTAGTTTTGGAAGATATAAAAGAGCGATATTGGCTCTGCTAATTCCTTGATAATTGGCTTCGAAAACATCTTGAACTGATAATGAAGTGGCATCCAAAGTAAGTGCATCACATTTGTCTTTATCGGTTCCTGAATCACCTGGATCTGAACCTTTATCGGCATCATCCGATGTGATACTTGTTAAACCATTCCACGAAAAGGAGCTTGCATTCCAATTGAGTGAATTGCTGTATATAGCAGTCACAAAACTTTTGGCTCCTTCATCATTGTTATAAATGGTTAATAAATCTGATTCCGCAATGTTTTCCGTTGTAGGAACATCGATAAAATCATTAGCGCAACTATTAAAAAGTAAGGCAATTGTTGCTATAGTCAGGGGTATAAATATTTTTTTCATCTTATTAAAATTTTAAGTTAGCACCAATAATAAAGGAACTCAATGTTGGATAAGCATCTAATTCTATTCCCTGAGATCCCATTGGATCGCCATCATTATTTAATTCTGGAGAATATCCCGTAAATTTTTGAGATATGAATGGGTTTATTGCACTTGCATAAATTCGCATTGAAGAGATAGCGCTTGTCACTTTCGGCAAAGTATATCCCAATGTGATATTATTTACTCTAAAATAAGCACCAGATTCTAAATAATAGGTTGAAGACAATGGTACTGAATTGAACGGTGCTGGGTTTGCTGCTGTAGTATTTGTAGCAGTCCAGAAATCAGTGGCGATATCAGCTTCGATATTTTCGTTACCAAAACGTTGTGCTTTTTTACCATTGTACACTTTGTTTCCACCTACTCCATAACCATCTACAGAGAAATCGAAATTTTTGTATTCAACACCTAAATTTACACCGTAATAATACGTTGGCAATGAAGAACCAAAGAATTTTCTATCGGTTTCCACTGGGTTTGAAGTGATAGCACCATTTTTATCAAAATAGGTAAAATTACCATTGGCATCGTATCCTGCTACTTCAAATAAGTAGAAACTTCCTAGAGGCTGACCTTCAGCAAGTTGTTTAGTGTATTGTCCATTTCCTATTCCACCACCTTGTTGTCTGATAGCTAAAGGATTGTACACTTTAGATACTTCATTTTGATTGTTAGAATAATTAGCTCCAACCCAATATTTAAGATTGTCTCCCACTGAATTGTCCCAACGCAATGCTATTTCATATCCTTTGTTGTTAATTTCGCCAGCGTGTGCAGGCGTTGCACCAGTACCCACAGTAAGTGGCGGCGTAACATTAAGGATTACGTTAGAAGTATTTTTATTATACCAATCGAGTGATCCTGATAATTTATTGTCAAACAATTTGAAGTCGATACCAACCGAAGCTTCATCTGTGATTTCCCAACCCAAAGTAGGGTCAACAAAAGAACCTATAGTGGTTCCTGAATAGAGAGAACCTGCAAAATCATAACCATAACCAGTACCTGAAGCAAAAGTTTGTTGATTGATAGGAACATTTTGATTCCCTAATCTTCCCCAACCACCACGTAGTTTCAAGAAATTGATTGTTTTGCTGTCTTTCAGAAAATCTTCTTTTGTAATCACCCATCCTAATCCAAATGATGGAAAATTACCCCATTTCTTATCGGATGCAAATTGTGAAGAACCATCTCTACGAATAGTACCTGTAAAAAGGTATTTCTCCATTAAAGTATACTGAAAACGTGCAAAATAACCAATTAGGTTTCTTTGATTCCCAATTCGGTGGTTCGTAACTACACTTTTGGTAGGATCACTTGATAAATTTAGACTCCAATAATCTGAGTTTTCCGGAACATTTCTTCCTCTAACTTCTAAATCTTCTTTGCTTCCGGTTTCTTGAGCAGACATTCCTAATGTAAATTCCACATCATGAATTTCAGCAAACTTTTTGTTGTAGGTCAAGAAATTATCAAAATTCCAGTTGAAATAATCGCTGCGAGCAGTTACCAATTCATTTATTGGATCTAAGGATGAATAATTTGAAGCAACTCTTGTTGGATCTGCTGCTAACCAAATTTCTCTTGAAGGTGTGTAAGCAAATTTTTTCCAATTGTTGTATTCTACCCCAACTCTCGAGGTAAATTTCAATTCATTCAGAATTTTATATTCTAAAGCCAAGCTTCCTTGCAATAACAAATTTTGTTGTTGTTCTGTAAAAAACGACAATTGCGATACAGGATTTCCCACATTGTTAAACAAAGCACCGGTGGTTGATGCTTGTCCATTAGCACCAATTATAGGCATTCCCCAACTTCCATTAGGATATTTCACAGGCACTAATGGGGACTGTTTGTACGCTGCAGTAAAAGCAGACAATGGCTTAGGAGTAGATTTGGATGTAGAAACACTCAAATTTTGAATGATTTTTAGTTTTTCCGAAACTTTATAATCATTGTTATTTCTAAAAGTAAAACGGTTGTATTTTAATCCGTCTAAAACCCCCTCTTCATCGTAGTAATTCACACTGAATAAGTAATTTATTTTTTCAGAACTTCCTGATAATGATAAATTATTTGAGGAATATGTACCCAATTGAGTAATTTCATCAAACCAATTTGTATTGTATAATTGATCAGTTGAAAATCGAGTATTTTGTTCCGCTACATCAGAGTAGTAAGCAAAATGATTGGAACCCGACATTTTAACGGTTTTCAAAGGAGTTCTCACACCATAAAAACCTTCATATTCAACATTGGTTTTATCTCCTTTACCTTTTTTGGTGGTAATAATCACTACTCCATTTGCAGCCTGATTTCCATAAATGGCTAAGGAAGACGCATCTTTCAAAATATCGAATGAAGCGATATCATTTGAATTGATATTGGTAATATTTTTGGTAGGAATACCATCCACAACATATAAAGGAGTTCTATCGGCACCATACGTACCAATTCCACGAATAATAAGTGAAGGCGAACTTCCGGGAACATCCGTACCAATAACCTGAACACCGGCCGCTTTACCTTGAATGGCTTGCGTGGCGTTGAGCACTTTAGTTTTAGTAATGTCAGTAGTCGAAAGTTGCGAAATAGCACCGGTATTGTCCGATTTCTTTCGAGTTCCATAACCAATGACAACGACCTCTTTTAATTCTGTGTCCTTAGAATCTTTAAGGGTTACTGACATTGGAAGTAAAGAAGCCTTTACTGACACAGCATCAAAACCTACCATGCTAATCTTTAATACTTCGCCCTCTTTGGCGTTGATATTAAAATTTCCATCAAAATCAGTATCAGTCGTGGATTTGGAATCTACTGCAACAATAATTGCTCCTGGAATTCCAACACCATTTTTATCTGACACTTTTCCTTTAATTGCTTGTCCAGACATGTACGCTGGCAGCAGAATTAATGCTAAAAAGCCAAGAATAAAATTTCTCATAAATTGATAATTTGTTAAGTTAGTTCAGCTAAATTATGTTATTACAACGTTATAGTAAGCTAATAAGAGTTACTACACGAATACATCAATTCAATAAAAACAACCAAGAAATCAATGTTTGAAAGTAGTAAGGAAAGATAAAACTACAGCATAACACATCGCATGATGTAGTAGTGATGTGTTGTGATTCTGCAAATATATTAAGGTAAAATAATAAAATCCGTAAAGAACACCACGGTTTTATATGGATAATAAAAATTTGGAGAGATTTTCGTCTTGAATAAGATTCAATTTCTTCCTTAATCGATAACGATGTAACTCGACTCCACGGAATGAAATGTTCATCATTGGAGCGATTTCTTTTGAGGAAAGATTCATTTTTAAATAAACACAAAGCTTGATGTCCTTAGAAGTAAGGTTTGGATATTTTTTGGAGAGATTGATTATAAATTCGTCGTGAATTTGATTCAGGTTGGATTCAAAAGTCTGCCATTCATGTTTGTTAATTGCATTCGATTTTATTACTTTTTTAATTTCACTTTTCAGTTTATTAAAATCCACTTCGGTATCTAATATTCCCTGAATATTTTCTATCATTTCACTTTGTTTGGCAATTGAAAGCGATTTTCCAGTAACTTCGGATGATTTTGTTTGCAATTCTAATTCCAGAATATGTTTTTCATATTCTTGTATGTTCAATTCGTTTTCTGCTTTCAATTCCATCTCCAGAATTTTCTTTTGATGCTTCAATTCTTCTTCCTGTAAAACCAATTTTTGTGTGTACCGCATTTTATTCCACTTGTAATAAAAGTACAAAATCGTTCCCAAAACCGCTATATACAGTAAAATCATCCAAAAAGAAAAATACCAAGGCTTGGCAACGACAAACTCAAAACTGGAAACCTGATTGTAATTCGAACCATCAAAATGATAAATGGCAAAGTTATGAGAACCACTGTTTAAATTATTCAAGACTATTGCTCCATTTTTTGCACGGATAAAATCTTTTGAATCATTTATTTTATAAAACAAACTGGGCTTTGTATACCCAAATATTCCAGATATTATTCCAATTTTTAGTTCAGAATTGTACTTTATTTTCGATTTGTTTTCAACCAGATTCCCCCCGGAAAAGGCTTCCACTTTTAGAACAGGAATTGTTTTGGTTTCATTTTTCAATTGAAGGGAAATAAATCCATCATCAAGATTTAATAAGTAGCTCTTTCTGTTTTTAAAGATTTTTAAATTATCGTTTATTATTTTTCCGCGATAATATTTTTCCTGAATGCTGTTCCAAACAAATTTGTTTTCATTGACATATATATGATACAAAAGGCCTTCCTGCAGTACCACAAAATTGTTTTCGTCAATAGCAACGATATCGGAAATATTTTTAAAATTAGTATTGAACAATTCATTTTTCACCAATTGGTTGGTAATGGAATTATAAGTGTACCAGGAATTTTGGATCAGGAAGAGGATTTCGTTTCTAAATTCAAATATTCTAACGCCAAAATCATTGGTGATTTTACTCTTTTGGGTTATATTTTCAACAGTAGTAGTTTTATAATTATCATCATATAAAATTCTATACAAACCTCTATAATTATCAGCAGCCCAGATTTCATTTTTTCGGTTTTGTGCCACATATTTTATGGGTTTTAAAAGCCCATTTATAAGGTGTTTTTTAGATAAATCATTCGTGTCACTATAAATCCACACTCCACTGTAAGACGCTTGCAAATAGGAATTATTGATGGTGCTTTTGGTTAAATTCCAACCACCGCTTATCGTATTGAGTTTAGAAAACTGTCCCTTTTCGTAGACAAGTGTTCCCTGAAAATATCCAATAAGATATTTGTCATTCATTTTACCAATGTTCCAAGCTTGACCCTGAGTGTCCGGAACCAAAGAAAACTGATTGTTTTCATATTTGAAAACGCCGTGATTCGAAGCCATTAAATAGCCGTTATCAGTAGTCGCCACAGAATAAACGGAACCCAAAACTCCCGAATTGTCATAAAAAATCGAAATGGGAGAATCAATTTCAACGTAAGCAATTCCGTTGTCTAATCCCAACCATAAATTATTTTCTTTGTCCTGACCCACACTCAAAATAGAATTGTTCATCAAGACATTATTCCGATTGATATTTTTAAAAGTGTTGGTATTCAAATCAAAAATATAAATCCCTTTACTAGCTGTTCCAATGATTAGTTTATTGTTTTTCATAAACTTAGCCGCATTGACGTAAGCTGTTTTCAAAATTTCATTCAATGGGTTTTTCCAAGAATGTAAAGCTCCATTTTCAAAAATAAATACTCCGTTTTTTTGAGTGAATATGTAGGTTTTATTTTGATGCTTCTCTATGCCGTGAATGACATTATTCTCTAAAATTCCCCAACCTTTTACTTTAGAAAAGGTCGTGTTTTTCATCTTATAAATACCGCTACCAACCGATGCAATCAGGAGTTCATTGTCGATTACAAAGCCATAGGAAATCAGAAAAGGAAGATTCGTTTTACTAATTTTCTTTCCATCGTACTTGAAAATCTCGTTGAAGGATTGAAAATAAATTTGGTTATTAAACTTAAAAATTTTCCATATTTCCTCGTTCTCGCTATCATCAAAAACTTTTTTACCTTCAGAAATTGAAGTATAAACCATCTTACCTTCTTTTCGAATCCAATAGCCAAATTCTTTATAAGAACCTGAATAAATTTTATCGCCGTCCACAAAAATGGAACGAATGATGGTTTTATTGGGCAACAAATAACGCTCCCATTTTACTCCATCATAGCGCAGTAAATAATGATTATTCGCAAAATACATCGCATTATCATTACCCTGGGCGACATTCCAAATCTGATTGTCCCCCTGATAGTCTGATTTATTGTAATTTTCGACAAAAGGCAGCAACTCCTGAGCGTATAGTGGCAAGGAGATCAGGCAGAAAAGAACTATTTTAAGTAAGCAATTTTTCAAAATAGAAATAATTTATCTTCAAATATAAACACATTTATTCATTAACAATGTAATAGCTTCCCGATTAAGAAGGCTTGCATTTGTTCGTGAACTTTAATTTAAAATTCTTTTACACAAAAAACACATCACAATCCTTACTAAAATTAGTTCAACGATAGTACTATGCACACTCTTCAGTTAACTGAAGCCTTTTTTAAATAACACCTAATTTTTTCATCAGGAAAGTAGCGCTTTTATTTTTGCAAATTCCATCGCGCAAAATGAAGTCAAAATGGAGGTCATTGTTGATGATTTCGACTTCAAAACATTTATTGACAAGAATGTCCGGGAAATCATTTGTTGTCAAGCAAACTTCAATATCGTGAGTCGCAATAGCACCTAAGGCTTTTTTGGCGATTACTTTTTTGATTACTTCGATAGTCCCGTTTCGTTTATCGTCGGAGTTGGTTCCTCGTAGAATTTCGTCCAATAGCACAAAAGCAGGTTTGTGGTCCAGTTCGTCCATAATTTGTTTCAAACGCTTGATTTCTGCAAAGAAATAGGATTCGCTATCAGACAACGAATCAGACAAACGCATCGATACCAAAACGGGCATTGGATGGACGTTTGCTTTGGTCGCACAAACTGCAGCACCCATACCTGTCAGCATCATATTGACGCCCAGGCTTCGAAGGAAAGTACTTTTGCCAGACATATTGGACCCTGTCAGAATCATAAAGGATTTGGGTTGAAAATCGATGTCATTCCCTACCCTATTCTTTTTGGATAGCAAAGGATGACTCAAATCAGCAAATGAAATTTCGTACTTGGTATTCAATTCCGGGAAAACAAAATCGGGATTGTTGTAAGATACATTCGCCAGACTGTTTAACATTTCGAATTCTCCGATTACATTTAGCCAATCTTCCAATGCTGCTGCGTGTTGATTTTTCCATACAATCAAATACTTAAAGATGTGCAAATTGTATAGAAACGTTCCGTTGAAAACTGTTCCCGTAATCAAATTTTGAATCGTATCCATACTTGAAAACAAACTGGCTAAATGCTTGAGATGCCCACTTGCCTTTTCGTTTTTATACGTTAACTGCTTTTGCAACTGGATTAATTTCTCCGCTTTGAAGTCTTCTTTTTCAATCTTTTGAAGCAATAATCCGTAGTGCGAAATGATGGTATCGATACTCGAGGAATGGGATATTTCGAGTTGAATTCGTTTCATAAACCAGCCTAAAAAACCCAGATTAAAGATAAAAATAAAACTCAATACGTTTAAATAAACAGCATTCGATGTACTCCAATAGGCTGCTGCAGCACCCAGAAAAAGGACCGGCGAAAGTATCGAAATCCAAACAGTTCCTTTCGACAATGGCGTGCTGTTGGATTTACTCCATTTCAATAAAGACTCAAAAGCGGGTTTCGTATCTTGACTTATTTTGGCCAAAGCCAAAAACTCCTGACGCCAATCTAATTTATCGGCCAATTCCTTCACCGCTTCCTGATTGCGAATAATTTCTTCATTCGGCAGCAATCGGACACATTGATTGGCTAATGTTTTCTTGCCAATATAGGTGGCGGTTCTATTGAAATTCTGAAACAAGGAATGATTCCCAAAAACATCCAAATCATAGGCGTAAGGGTGTTGAAAATCAATAAATTCTTCTCCATTTTCAAAAGGAAGTTTATTGTTTTCCAGATATTCCCTTTCGTTGGTATTAATGGAAACTAGGGCCTCCCGCATTTTAATTTGAAATTGCAATTTAGAATGCCATCGCATCAAGAGGAAAAAAGCAATCAAAAAGGAAATCGAAAGCGCAAAAAGCAACATTTGGTTGTCCTGAAGGTAGTAATAGCCCAAAATTAAAAAGAGCAGAATACTCGCCAAACGAAGCAAACTGATGGTATTGTATTGGGTTTTGGTTTTGGTTAATTCCTGCGAATAGGTAAGAATTCTCGATTGGTATGGTTCCATTTTTTTTATAATAATGCACAAATATAGGGATTGCGGGGAATAAGTTAACATTATTAAGGCTTTCAATTTAGGGCCTTCGCTTTTTAAATAAAATCCAGAGGTAACGAATAAATTGCCACAGATTCACAGATTTTAAATACTAAAAATTGGTTTTAACACTGTAGTTTTAAGTGTTTTTAAAAACAAGTATCCATTTCTTAAATTAATTTCTCTTTAAAATCTGTGAAACTGTGGCTACTTTTAAAAAGCGAATGCTCTGCTTTCAAATATTTTAAAATAGAAACTTATTCAGATTTAGTACCTTTGCCCCTTAGACAAAATACTATGTTACACAACGATTCTATAGTGGCCCTTGCCACGCCTTCAGGAGCTGGAGCCATTGCCATCATTCGGATTTCTGGTGAAGACGCTATTATCATAGGGAATACGATTTTTAAATCCATTAAAAACAAAGATTTGACCCAGCAAAAATCGCATACCTTGCATTTGGGCCATATTATGGATCATCAGAAAACCCTAGACGAAGTGCTGGTTTCTATTTTCAAAGGGCCTCACTCTTACACTGGCGAAAACACTATCGAGATTTCGTGTCACGGTTCTACTTATATTCAGCAGCAAATTATTCAATTGTTGCTACGCAATGGCTGTCGCATGGCCAATCCCGGAGAATTTACTCTAAGAGCTTTTTTGAATGGCAAACTTGATTTATCCCAAGCCGAAGCCGTAGCCGATTTAATTTCGTCCGACAACGAAGCTTCGCACCAAATTGCGATGCAGCAAATGCGTGGTGGTTTCTCGAACGAAATTGCCAAACTGCGGGAAGAATTATTGAATTTTGCTTCCCTAATCGAACTCGAACTGGACTTTGCCGAAGAAGATGTGGCCTTTGCCGACCGCACCCAATTTCATGAATTGTTGAATCGGATTGAGTTTGTGCTGAAACGCCTGATTGATTCTTTTGCTGTGGGGAATGTTATCAAAAACGGGATTCCTGTGGCGATTGTAGGTGAACCCAACGTAGGGAAATCGACGCTTTTAAATGCTTTACTGAACGAAGAGCGCGCTATTGTTTCGCACATTGCGGGAACTACGCGGGATACGATTGAAGACGAATTAGTCATTGGTGGCATTGGCTTCCGATTCATTGATACGGCAGGCATTCGGGAGACCGAAGACCATATTGAAAGCATTGGCATTCGCAAAACCTTCGAAAAAATAGAACAGGCACAGGTGGTGATTTATTTATTGGACAGCAGTTTGCAGACCGCAGACGGCAGTTTACATTTGAACCAAATCGAAATCGAAAAGATTAAGAATCAGTTTCCGTTGAAACCCTTACTGGTTGTGGGCAACAAATCGGATTTGCTTTCTGAGCAAGAGGCTGATCATCTAAAATCTGAAATCCTGAACCTCAATTTGATTTCTGCCAAAGAGAACATTGGGGTTGAAGCATTGAAAGACCAATTACTATCCTTTGTGAACACAGGTGCTTTGCGCAATAATGAGACGATTGTAACCAATACGCGTCATTACGATTCTTTGTTGAAAGCTTTAGACGAAATCCAGAACGTGAAGTTTGGACTGGAAACCAATTTGTCGAGTGACCTGATGGCGATTGATATCAAGGAAGCTTTGTATCATTTTGGGATGATTACGGGGCAAGTTACGAATGATGAATTGTTGGGGAATATATTTGCTAATTTCTGTATTGGAAAGTAATAATCATTCTTTTATTTGTTAACTACCTATTTTTGTTGACTTTATAACAAATATTCTTCTTTTATTTGTTGCCCAATAACCTTTTATTCGTTATATTTGTTGTTCTATTGTTGCCCAATGATAGATTTTGTTGCCCAAATTCAAAGGCAACAAACTTGGCGAAATGATGCTACATATTGCTACACTTCGCTACATTATGCAACACAACGCAACATATTATGAGTAGCAATATGGCAATTCCGAAAACCTGTTCTTATTGTGGTAAGGCTTTTATAGCCAAGACCACTTTAACCAGATATTGCGGCCATACTTGTAATTCCAGACACTACAAGCAAAAAGTAAAGGAAGACAAAATTCAAAACTCATTAGTTGAGCAACAGCAAACAATGCAAAGTTTGCCAACCTTGCAATCTGCAAACTCCAACTCTCTTACATCCAAAAACTTTTTATCCGTTCAAGATGCAGCAGAACTAATTGGCGTTAGTCGATGGACAATCAACAGGATGATAAAACGTGGAGAACTACAAATTCACAAGTTTGGCAGAAAGAAAATAATTCAACGCACTCAGATAGATAAACTTTTTAATTGATGGTACAATGAAAGTAACTTTAAGACAAAGACAGAAAGCAAATAAAATTAGCTTATATCTTGATTACTATAAAAATGGTAAACGAGAATATGAGTATTTAGGTTTATACCTCATCCCAGAACCCGAAAAAGGAAAGCTAACACAAGCGCAAAAAGATGAAAACAAAAAAATCCTTTCGTTAGCTGAAAGTGTTCGTTCAAAAAGACATTTAGAAATTCAAAACGGAATGTATGGCTTCAACGACCAGGAGAAGTTAAAAGGCTTCTTCATTATCTATATGGAAACATTAGCCGAAATGAGAATGGAAAGCAAAGGCAATTATGACAACTGGGATAGCACCATCAAACATTTAAGAAAATTTTGTCCTAAAGATATTTCCTTCGGCCAATTGGATAGAAAGTTTGTGGAAGGTTTCAAAGATTATTTAACCAAGACAGCAAAGACACCAAGCAATAAAAACCTTTCTGATAATTCGGCACACTCCTATTTCAACAAATTTAGAGCAGCTTTAAAACAAGCCCTTAAAGATGGGATTATCCGTTCCAATCCTGCCGAGCAAGTAGACTGTTTACCACAAGGCGACAGCGAAAGAGAGTTTCTAACATTAGAAGAATTACAAAGCATACTCAAACACGAATGTGAAATTCCAATCCTAAAAACAGCTTTTATATTCAGTTGCTTAACAGGTTTGCGATGGTCAGATATAAATAAATTAGTTTGGTCAGAAGTGCAGCACTCAAATGATTACGGTTGGTATATTCGTTTCAGACAAAAGAAAACTAAAGGAGCAGAAACATTGCCAATGTCAGACCAAGCTCGTGATTTATTAAAAGAAATCGGAGAACCTGAAGAAAGAGTTTTCAAAGGATTAAAATACAGTGCTTGGCACAATCTAAAATTACAACAATGGGTTATGAAAGCCGGAATAAGTAAAACAATAACTTTCCATTGTGCGCGTCATACTTATGCAACCTTGCAACTCACGTTAGGAACTGATATATTTACAGTATCAAAATTACTAGGTCATAAAGACATTAGAACTACTCAAGTATATGCCAAAATAATTGACGAAAAGAAAATGGAAGCAGCTAACAGAATAAAATTAGATTTTTGATATGGAACTAACTATTTTTAAAAGCATTGTTTACGGTGAATTAAAACCCTGGGCAACCGACGCCATAAATGATAAATTTTACAGACAAAATCTATCAACAAACTTTATCAAGCCTACTCCAACTATAAACGAGTACTACAAAGCATTAAAAGAGCTTCACAAGGACAAACCCAACTTATTCAAAGAAGATGGGTTAGAAATCTATATGGCGCAACCTAACAACGATATAAGTCACGAAATACTGTATCCATTAGTAGAAGTAACTTTAGCAGAACCGATAACAACAACACAAAAGTTTTATCATTTCCTTTTATTCAACGAAGCAACACGTTTGACTGATAGAGTTTTCAAGTCTATGAACAAAGACATTGACGAAATTCAAAAAAAAGAGATCATACAAAACGTTGTAAAGTCGTGTAAAGATATTTTGTTTTGTATTGGAACAGACCAAGAAAACTTTCCAAAAACAGAATTAACCGCTTATGTAATACCTCAACTTATTACTAACGTAATCCGTTTTTTAATAGAAACAGAAAAATTATATCCGCAATATTTGGCAGACATACCATCAACCAAAAATGAACTATTTGGAGAATTACTGAAACAACCAATTCCAGAAATTGATTTAGATAAAACAACTCCTGAATTTCAAACAGTTTACAATATTCTTTTAGGTATTGATGATTTTAAGATACCAAAAAACACTCGTTTATCATTTGGCTTTAACGGAAATACAATCAAATTAAAATCGGTTATACAAGCATTAAATAGAAACATTGAACTTTTAAACGAAGACCATACCTCTGTTGATAATCTAGTAAGTGTATTGACAAGTAGAGATTTAAAAATTGGTGCTGCACAAATACATTTAGGATGCGAAACGACCCAGTTCAGTTATATAATTTCAAAACTAGAACATTATTTCAGCAATTTCAATCCTACTTCAATAGAACAATCCAATTTGTTTTACTCTAAAAAAGGAACACCTTTAAAACGAAATAATCTGTATAAAAACAATAACAAGTTTCCTAAAGAACAAGACAATATTGATGAAATAATTAAACAACTATAAATAAAAACAGTAAGATGAGTAAGATATAGTAGTAAGACATTACTAACTTACTATTTACCATAGCGTTACGCAGGAATTTAGCCGTCAGAAATGATTGTTAAACAATTTAAATCGTAACACAATGAGTAACGAAATTTTAATTTTAGAAAAGCTCGAAAAACTAGAGCAAAGAATTGGAGAACAAAATCTCCTAATGAAAGAAGTCCTAAACTTCAACGATGCCTGCAACTATTTAGACATAAGCGCATCACACCTCTACAAATTGACCAGTCAGAAATCAATTCCTCATTTCTGTCCTCAAGGTAAAAAACTCTATTTCAATCGCGCCGAATTAGACGAATGGCTACAACGCAATCGTCAAACATCAACCGATGAAATCGAGACAATGGCAGCAAACTATTTACTAACTCATAAAAGAAAGTAAGCGATGCCATTCTACGAACCTTCAGAGAAAATGTTCCAAGAAATCCAAGAACATTTAAAAGAGATTACTGTTATTCTCAAAGAAAAACAGCAAATGAACCCAGACGACTTATTCTGCGATAACCAAGAGTTTATGAAAATTATGAACATAAGCAAACGATTAGCGCAAAGTTGGAGAGACAGCGGATTTATCGGCTATTGTCAGTTAGGCAACAAAATCTATTACCGACTAAAAGACATTCAAAACCTACTTAACGAAAACTATAAACCGAAGAAAAAATGAGTGAAGTAGTAAACAAACAGATGATGGTAAGCGTTTATAAAGAATTTAAATACAACTTGGGCGAAAGAACTCTAATCGATGTTCTTCAAGAAATCAAATCCGATAAATACCAAAGTGAAGTAAATTCTATTCGATACGCATTACACAAAGGAGACGAGAAAACAGCCGATGAAATCAAAAGCAGCTTAAATGGTTTTACAATGTCCGGCACGTATGGAACAAGCAGAACCAAAGCCAATCTCAACACCTATTCTCAAATAATAGGATTAGACTTCGACCACATTCCAGTTACAGAACTCTACACATTGGTAAAGCTAATAAACGACTGCAAATACACGTTCGCATCGTTTATTAGTCCAAGTGGCGAAGGAATAAAAGTATTCATTAAAATCAACTCCAATGCAACACAACACGCTATCGCATACAATCAAGTGGCAACTTTTTATAAAAACCTATCAGGTTATGATTTTGATGCAAAATGCAAAGACATTACCCGATTGTGTTTTGTTTCTTATGATCCAGAGATTTATATAAAGGAAGATGCAATAATATTTGAGGTACAAGAAGAAGCAATACCACTTCCAAAACCGCAAAAAGTGGAAACAACTTCTTTTGAAGCAACGGACACTTTATTGGACAAATGCCTAAAATTCACAGAGCAAAAAGAACAATACACTAACGGCAATAGAAATAACTTCATTCATCTATTTGCGTCCAATGCCAATCGCTTCGGGATTTACGAAGCCGATACGCTAGACTATTGTACTACCAATTTCGATTTAGACGAAAAAGAAATCAAAGCATCGGTTCAAAGTGCCTATAAAAATCAGTCGGCAGATTTTGCCAAGTTTGCCGACTTTGCCAACCGCAAACCTGTACAACAAAAAACAATTACTAAAGCGAAAAATGAACCAATAGACGACGAAAACTATTTACTAAACACACCTATAGTTCCGCAATCGGTTTACGACAACTTACCTCCTATTCTTAAACAAGGTGCAGAAACATTCTCCGAACCAAGAGAAAGAGATACGTTTCTAACAGGTGCTTTGGCAATTCTATCGGGTTGCTTACCAAATGTTACTGGTGAGTATGGTGGTAGAACCGTATATCCTCATTTGTTTTCTTTCATTCTTGCTCCTGCTGCATCAGGTAAAGGTGCGTTACAATCTTCTAAAGAGTTAGCCGATAAATACCACGAAGAAGTCCTAAAAAATTCAAGAGAACAAAAAAAAGAATACGACCTAAAAATGGCAGCTTACAAAAAAGCGCAACGTTTCCAAAAGAAAGACGACAATACACAAGAAGAAATTCCAGAAGAACCACCATTCAAAGTAGTATTCATTCCTGCAAATACCAGCAATGCAAAGATTATCCAACACTTACAACAAAATGACGGTACAGGTATTATTTGCGAAACCGAAGCCGATACGTTAGGACAAGTATTTAAAAACGATTGGGGTTCTTATTCTGATTTGTTACGAAAAGCATTCCATAGTGAAAAAATATCTATTTCAAGAAAAACCAATAATGAGTATTTCGAAATCAACAATCCACGTTTAGCTGTTGCACTTTCGGGAACACCTCAACAAGTGTATAACATTATTGCATCTGCCGAAGATGGGTTATTTAGTCGTTTTGTTTTTTATGTTTTCAAAACCAACAGCAAATGGATTGACCCTTCTCCGTATGGCAACAGAGTAAATTTAACCGACCATTTTGCAAAGCTATCTATTGCAGTGTTAGAAATGGTTTTGTTTCTCGATAGTGGCAAAACAACAATCCATTTAACCAGAGAACAATGGGACAAATTCAACCCAACATTCAGCGAGTATTTAAGTCAAATTAGTGCCTTTGTTTCCGAAGATGCACAAAGTATTGTAAAACGTTTAGGATTGGTTTTGTATCGAATGTGTATGATTTTTACAAGCATTCGCAAATTCCAAGCACAAGAACACGCCACAGACATTCAATGTTTAGATGAAGACTTTGAAACAGCATCACAACTGATTGAAGTCTATTTAAAACACAACATTCTAATGTTCGAGAACTTACCAAAACAGGAAGACGAAGAAAATGGACCTTTCAAAAAAGGACAAAACAAAAAACTATTCTTTGATGCCTTACCAAATCACTTCACACGAAAAGAAGCGGTGGAATTAGGTGCTACCTTCAATATAGCAGAAAGAACAGTTGGTTCATTTCTAAAATCTTGTTTAGGCAATTATTTACAACAACCTGAATATGGGTCATATACAAAAATCATCTAAAGTTAAACAAAAACAAAAAAAAGAAATTAAATTTTACTATTTTTGGAGATTACAGTTTTATTCACAATTTCCATAATATGTCAGACAAACTCGATATGACTTCACCAGACTTGGTAAGCCAAAACATAGAAAAAATAGCGGCACTTTTCCCTAATTGCGTTACAGAATCTGCCAATGGTTTAGCCATTGATTTTGACCAATTAAAGCAAGAGTTATCCAAAGATATTGTTGATGGCAACAAAGAACGTTACCGACTAGAATGGCCAGGAAAACGCGAAGCAATTGTAATGGCTAATTTACCCATAAACAAAACCTTGCGTCCAGCTCGTGAAGAAAGTGTAGATTTTGACAACACCCAAAACCTATACATTGAAGGCGACAACCTCGAAGTTTTAAAGCTATTGCAAGAAAGTTATTTGGGAAAAATTAAAATGATATACATCGATCCTCCATACAACACAGGAAAAGACTTTGTATATAAAGACAATTTCACACAAGATACAGACGAATACCAAGAAGAAGCCGGACTAAAAGACGAATACAACAACCGATTAGTAGCAAACCCAGATACTTCAGGGCGTTACCACTCTGATTGGTTAACTATGATGTACCCAAGATTAAAATTAGCTAGAAACCTATTGACTGATGATGGTGCTGTTTTTATTTCAATTGATGATAACGAAGTACATAATCTACGTAAAATTTCTGATGAAGTTTTTGGTGAAGGAAACACGGAATTATATGTATGGGATGTGAGGGAAGATGGAACAATGCCCAAAACAGCAAAAAAAACGGTAAGAAAAGAACACGAATATATTGTTGGTATTTTTAAAGATTATGAGAACAGAAAATTAAATAAATATACTTCATTCAAATATCAAGATAATGCTGATTGGGGTAATCCAGATAACGACTTTAGAGGTCCTTGGATGTCTGCAAATATGAGTAGAGGAAGTGGTATTGGTTCTGGAGGTGGAAAATCCTTCATTATTACAAATCCTGCAGGAATTGAATTTGATAGAGATTGGTCAGTTACTGAAGAAGAGTTTAAAGAATTATTAAATGATAATAGAATATATTTTGCTGATAATGGCAATGGGGTACCAAGACGAAAAATATTTAAGAACGAACCAGTACAGTCGATACAATCTTCAATTTTTGAAAAATTAAAAAGTTCACAATCTGCATCAAAAATATTAATGAACTTATTTAATGTAAACTGCTTTGATTACCCAAAACCAATTGAATTAATCAATAGAATAGTTCAAATTGGGGCTGATAAAAATTCAATTATTTTAGATTTTTTCTCTGGTTCAGCATCAACAGCCCACGCAATAATGCAATTAAATGCAGAAGATAATGGCAATAGAAAGTTTGTAATGGTGCAAGTTCCAGAACGTACTGATGAAAAAAGCGAAGCATTCAAAGCGGGTTATGATACAATATGTGAAATTGGAAAAGAAAGAATCCGTAGAGCAGGAAATGCCATTGTTAATGATTTAAAAGATATAATTGTTCGTAAACAAAAAGAAATAGAAAAAATTGAGGAAAAAAACGAATTACTAAAAGACGAAGAAAAAATAGAAACTTTAAAGTCGGATATTTTGGCTTTAGAAGAAAAAATAAGCTCTTTAGATATTGGTTTCCGTGTATATAAACTTGACAGTAGTAATATGCAAGAGGTGTATTATACACCAAATCAATATGAACAAGGTCAATTAGATTTATTAGAGGACAACATCAAACCCGATAGAAATTCAGATGATTTGGTAGCTCAAATTATGTTAGATTGGGGTTTACCGTTATCACTAAAAATAGAACAAACCAAAATAGCCAACAAAGAAGTATTCAAAGTAGCTGATGATGCGTTGCTGTGTTGTTTTGATGAAGGTATAGATGAAGCTTTTGCCAAAGAAATAGCAACGCAAAAACCATTAAGAATAGTCTTTAGGGATAAATCATTCAAAGACGACACCGCAAAAGAAAACGTAAAACAATTACTGAAACAGTTAAGCCCTGATTCAGAAATGAAAGTAATTTAAATAATTAAGTTATGAAGAAAGAAAAACTAGATCAAGTTGTCCATTGGGCAAATTTAGCATCGGTAATTGTCGTTTCAATTTCTGTAATAGCCATTATTTCAGCGGGTGTGTTCTTTTTTTATCCAAAAGATGAAACAGGCATTAATGTTAAAGTAAATTATACTATTTCAATTGACACTACTAATGTTAAAGACGGAAAATTAATTCTGAAAGCCAATTCAGAAAAAATAAATCAGTTGAAAGAAAATAATAAATTGGTTTACAAAAACATAAACAAGCTAATTGAAGATTTTGAAAAAAAGCATAAGGATAATATTCAATCAAGTAAAAATCAAACAGATTTTACTTCATATGCTTCTGCAATATTTGCTTTAATTGTTTCTATTGCAGGTTTTTTTGGGTTCAAGTCCATTAATGAAATGAAGCTTGCAGCTATCGAAGCGGCTATTGAAGAATCAAATAAAGTATCTGAAAATAGTATGAAAAATTTTATGGAAAATGAATTAAAGGAAGTAACAAAAAAAGCTGTGGCAGATGTTTCAATGACTTTTATAGAGCCTTTAGAATCTAAACTAAATGAAATTCAAGATAAGATGGAAGAATGTTGTGGTGAAAGAGATAATATGGTAGTTGAGCCAATTATTAATGTAGAAGATGAAATCGAACCATTTAATGACAATCAAGTATGAAAGCAATAATAATACAGCAGGTAAAAAATAAATTGGTTTTAATATCAGCAATTAAATTTAAAGAATTGAACCAAATAGTAAGATTTACAAATAGAGAAGCTTCTGTTTGGGACCCTTATGATTTTGATAGCACGTATTCCAATGATACAGAGTATTATCAAAGATTAGTGGATTCAGAAAGAGTTAAAGAAATTGAATTGTTTATTAAAGAAACATTTGTTGAACAAGAAAAAAATCAAGATTCTATAGCAACAATTTTTCCATCATCAATGATTTTGGCATTTGAAAGCGAGAATATTAATATAAATAATCAAGAATTTATTTCTTTTGATTTACCTAGTGATAATGATTCGTGCTTAATTGTTGATGGTCAACACCGTTTTGCCGCAATGCAAAGATTGTATAATAGATACAAACACGAACAGTTTGAAAGCTTAAACACATCTTTTATAAAAAAAATTGAAGATTATAGTTTCAATTGTACTGTATTATTAAATTTTGATATTTGGGAACAAGCACAACTTTTTATTAATGTAAATTTCAATCAAAAGAAAGTTAATAAATCACTTTACTACGATATTTTTGGAGCTGTTCCTCCAGAAAACAAAGTGGATAAAAATAGTGGTATATATCTCTCTCATAGATTGGCTCAATTTTTAAATAACTCTGAAAAATCACCTTTAAAAAACTTCATTAAAATGCTTGGCACAGGTCCTGGTTATTTTTCACAAGCATTTTTAGTTGAATCATTATTAGTTCATTTTGGTAGTAGAGGTGTTTGGTCAAGTATTGAAAAGGATTACAGAAGTAAAGGAACTATGCACGAAATTTTACCTAAAATTTTTGTAGCCTATTTTACCGCAATTAAAGATACATTCAAAGATAATTGGCCAAAGGGTGATTCTAAATATGATAGCATACTATGCAAAACTACAGGTATGGGTGCATTAATAAGATTACTTGGTTATATATACAAACAGTTAAGTATTGGTGCTTATCCCAGAATAGATAAAATAGATTTTGAAAATATTAGCACCGAAGATTTAACTAAAGTTTTTAAAACAATATTTGAACCGATTAGCAAAAAAAATCAAATCCTTTTTGGTAATAAAGGTGAATATGGTGGCACAGGTGGAGCAGGTTTGCAGAGTAAACTATATAAGCGTTTAGGTCAAGAATTAGGTCTATTTAGTGCAGATAAATAAGAGTAAGCATCAGTAAAATTACATATGAAGTTACAATTCAAAGAACAACAATTTCAAATTGATGCAGTAAAAGCAGTAGTTGATTGTTTTGCAGGGCAACCTATCAAAACCAATCGCTTCACTTTAGAACGCTCAAAAGATATTATCAATAAAGCCAAACAATTGGCTAAAGGTCAATTTAAAACAGGTTTAGAAGAAGAAGTAATGGAAAACATAGGGTATAGAAATACACCTATTCAAATTACCGATAATCAAATTTTAGAAAACCTTAAAAGAGTTCAGTTTGCAAACGATATCCCAGAAAGCACACAATTAGAAAGACCAAAAGGATTAAATCTTGGTTACAATCTAACTATCGAAATGGAAACAGGTACAGGGAAAACCTATACTTACATCCGTAGTATGTTTGAATTGAATAAAGAATACGGTTGGAGCAAGTTTATAATAATTGTCCCAAGTATTGCTATTCGTGAAGGGGTTTACAAATCGTTTGAAGTAACCCAAGACCATTTTCAAGAAATTTATCAGCATAAAATAACACCATTTATATACAATTCTTCTCGTCCGCAAGACATTGAGAATTTTGCTTCAGATAGTCGTATTAGTGTAATGATTATTAACACACAAGCGTTTAATGCAACAGGAAAAGATGCAAGACGTATCAAAATGGAATTAGATCAATTTGGTTCAAGAAAACCAATTGAAATATTAGCTCAAACCAATCCAATACTTATCATTGATGAACCACAATCTGTTGATGGTGAAAGAACATTGGAAAGTATGCAAGATTTCAATCCGTTGTTTACATTACGTTATTCAGCAACTCACAAAGTAGAATACAATAAAGTATTCCGTTTAGATGCTTTAGATGCTTATAACAGAAAGCTAGTAAAAAAAATACAAGTAAAGGGAATCAACTTAAAGGGTACAACAGGAACCAACGGGTATTTGTATCTTGAAAATATAATAGTTAGCAAAGACAAAGCACCAGTTGCAGCAGTTGAATATGAAGTAAGAAATGCAAGTGGAGCAACAAAACGTATTAGACAAAAACTATCTAAAGGAGCAAATTTATTTGACCTTTCAGGTAATATGCCACAATACAAAAATCAAGTCATTCAAGAGATTGATGGCTATCATAATAAAATTGTAATTAATGGTTTAGAATTGTTTGCAGGCGAAGTGATTGGCGATTTCTACGAACAAGATTTTAGAAGAATCCAAATACGAGAAACCATTTATTCACACCTTAAAAAAGAAAAACAATTATTCGATAAAGGAATAAAAGTATTATCGTTATTCTTTATTGATTCTGTTGAAAAATATAAACAGTACAACGAATTAGGAGAAGAAGTTCCAGGTGAATATGCCAAAATATTTGAAGAGGAGTACAATAAATTACGAAGTGAATTTTTAGATTTATTTCATCAAGAATACAATGAATATCTAAAAGAAAGTGATCCTAGCAATGTTCATAAAGGATATATGCCAAGCAACTATTTTAGTTATGTAGAAAGAGATTCAGCCGACAAAATACATAATGGATATTTCTCTATCGATAAGAAAAACAAAATGATTGACCCAACGGTAAAACGTGGTAAAGAAGATTCAGAAGATATTTCGGCATACGATTTAATTATGAAAGACAAAGAACGTTTGTTGAGTTTTGACGAGCCAACACGTTTTATATTCTCTCACTCGGCTTTAAAAGAAGGTTGGGACAATCCGAATGTATTTCAAATTTGTGCATTAAAACATTCTGATGCTACCATTAGAAGAAGACAAGAAGTTGGTCGTGGTATGCGTTTATGTGTCAATGAACACGGAAATCGTTTAGACTTTGAAACAGTTGGTGAGCAAGTTCACGAAATAAATAGATTAACGGTTATTGCTTCTGAAAGTTATGAAGAATTTGCAAGAGGTTTGCAGTCTGAAATTGCAGCAACCTTAAAAGATAGACCACAAAAAGCCGAAGTAGATTTCTTTATTGGGAAATTAGTTACCGATGCTTTTGGTCAAAGTATTCGATTGACAGAAGAGGTTTCCAAAAAGCTAAACAAGTTTTTATACAAAAATGACATACTTGATGATGAAGATAAAATAACAACTGATGGAAAAGCAAAAATTGAAAGTAATCAAGTTCCATTGCCAGAAAATCTTGAACCATTTAGAGAAGATATAACGAAGCTTTTAAAATCAATCTATACAGGCGATGGTATCAATATAGAAAATGACAGAAACAACGTTGAAGTTGCAGTAAATAGTAATTTTTATAAAAAAGAGTTTCAAGACCTTTGGAATAGAATTAATATTAAATCTATTTATGAAGTAAAATTTGATACCGATAAACTTATAGAAGATAGTAAAAACAAAATAAATAAAGATTTACATATTGCTGACAGAAGTTATGAAGTTAAAGAAGGAGTTTTAGAACAAACAACTAAACAAAAAATTGACAATAACGAAGCCATACAAGTTACAAGTCGTGCTACTAAAAAACTAGATACAGATGTTTATACTAATACTGTTTATGACATCATAGGTGAAATAGTTAATGCAACAAACTTAAAAAGAACAACAGTTGTAACCATTCTTAAAAAGATAAATCCAAATCAATTTTATTTGATTAGAAAAAATCCTGAAGAGTTCATTGCCAAATGCAGTAAGTTGATAAATGAAACAAAAGCAAGTTTAATTATCAATAACATTGTTTATCACAAAACAGAAGATAGATACGATGCTAAAACGGTTTTTACCAATTCGAAAGAATCATTACGTCAAACAGAAATACTAAAAAAACACATATACGATTATCTTGTATCCGATTCTAAAGTAGAAAGAGATTTTGCAAATGCATTAGAAGCTAGCGAAGAAGTGACGGTTTATGCCAAACTTCCAAGTGGTTTTAAAATAACAATACCGAATGGCACTTATAATCCAGATTGGGCAATTGTATTTGATAAAGATAAAGTAAGACAAATCTATTTCATTGCTGAGACAAAAGGAACCAATGATACAAATGATTTAAAAAGTATAGAAAACTTAAAAATCCATTGTGCAGAAGAACATTTTGCTGCAATTAGTAACTGCGAAGTAAAATTTAAGCGTGTAATTTCATATGAAAATATGATGGAAATTGTGCAGTTAAAATAATTAGGATGAAGATAATTGATAACATAACTTCAAGACTTGGAGAGGATTTAAAAGCCGAGATTACAAAGGGAAGCAAATTAAGTATTGCAGCTTCCTCATTTTCTATTTATGCTTTTGAAGCACTTAAAAAAGAATTAAAAGGTATTGACGAATTAGAATTTATTTTTACTTCACCAACCTTTATTGAAGATAAGTTTCAAAAGATTTCAAGAGAATTTTATATACCTCATATTGTCAATGAAAGTCAATTATGTGGTGGCGATTTTGAACTACGATTAAAAAACGAATTAAATCAAAAAGCCATTGCAAAAGAATGTTCAACTTGGATTAAAGAAAAGGTAACATTCAAATCCAATAAACAAAATAATCTTCCATTAAACGGATTAATAAATATTGAAAAAGGAGAACAATCAGTTAGTTATTCCAATATTACAGGATTTACAAGTTCCGATTTAGGAGTAACACACAAACAAGGATTTCCAACATTAATTCAAAAAGTAGATTTCCCAAATAGTAAAGCTTATGTTGATTGGTTCAAACAAATTTGGGATAACGAAGAATACCTAAAAGAAGTAACAGAACAAGTTCAGGAGTTTTTTGAAAACGCTTTCAAAGAGAATAGTCCAGAATTTATTTACTTCATTACTCTATATAATATTTTTAATGACTTTTTAGAAGATATTAATTCCGATAATTTGCCAAATGATGATGTAGGTTTCAAAGAAACTTTAATTTGGAACAAACTTTTTAACTTTCAAAAAGATGCCGTTATTGGCGCTATAAATAAGCTAGAGCGTTACAATGGTTGCATAGTTGCAGATAGTGTTGGTTTAGGTAAGACTTTCACAGCATTAGGAATTATTAAATATTACGAAAAGCGGAATAAAGATGTTTTGGTTTTATGTCCTAAAAAGCTAGAAGCCAATTGGAACACATTTAGACAAAACGATAAAAATAATCTTTTAGCGAAGGATAAATTCAATTACGATGTTTTATTTCACACCGATTTATCACGTGAAAAAGGTATGAGTAATGGTCGTAATTTAGAGTTAGTAAATTGGGGTAATTATGGTTTAGTAGTTATTGATGAATCGCACAATTTTAGAAACAATAGCACTTCGGTAGGTAAAGAAAATAGGTATCAAAAACTATTAAGAAAAATTGTTCAAGAAGGAATTGAAACTAAAGTTTTGATGCTTTCAGCAACGCCTGTAAATAATAGATTTAATGATTTAAAAAATCAATTGGCTATTGCTTATGAAGGAGCTTCTTTTGAAATTAATGATCGTTTAAATACCGAAAGAAATATTGATACAGTTTTTGTTAGAGCGCAAAAGTCTTTTAATACTTGGTCTAAATTATCTAATGACGATAGAACAACTGAAAAGCTTTTAGAAATGCTTGATTTTGATTTCTTTGAGATATTAGACAGTTTAACAATTGCACGTTCTAGAAAACACATTACTAAATATTATGATACTTCAGATATTGGTAAATTTCCAGTAAGGAATAAACCTGTATCTATTCACAGCCCATTAACAGATAAGAAGATAAATTTTGAAAATATTGCGGAAAGATTAACGCTTTTAAACCTTTCTGTTTATTCTCCATTAAATTATATTTTACCAAGTAAAGTTCAGTTGTATGCTGATAAGTATGATAAAAAAGTAAAATCAGGTTCAGGAACTTTTACGCAAGTAGACAGAGAAAAAAGTTTGCAGTTATTAATGCGCATTAATTTATTAAAGCGTATTGAGAGTTCCATTGATTCATTTCGTTTGACTTTAAATGATATTTTATCACAAATAAAAACTAGATTAGAATTACTAAAAAAAGAAAATACAGATTCAGTTTCAAGTGTGCAATGGGATATAGATAATGAAAATGTTGATTGGGATGCAGATTGGGGTGATGAAGAAAACATAATTGGTAAAAAAGTAAAAGTTAGAGTTGAGGATTTAGATAAGACAAGATGGATTGAAGATTTAGAAGTAGATTTAGACAATTTACAAACATTATCTGATGAAGTTAGTAATATTAGCCGTTCAAGCGATATTAAACTTAAAAAGTTGATGGAAGTTGTTGAAGAAAAATTTCAAAATCCAATAAACGAAAACAATAGAAAAGTAATAATTTTTACAGCCTTTGCTGATACAGCTAATTATTTATACAATAGTTTAAAGGATACTTTATTAGAAAATTATAATATCAATACAGCATTAATTACCGGTTCTAAAAGATTATGTACCAGTAAAAATATTAATACTGATTTGAATACATTGTTAACTTGTTTCTCTCCGATTTCAAAAAACAAAAAGGATATATTTCCAAATCTTGAAGACAGTATTGACGTTCTAATTGCAACCGACTGTATTTCAGAAGGACAGAATTTACAAGATTGTGATTTTCTTATTAATTATGATATACATTGGAATCCTGTTAGAATAATTCAGCGATTTGGTAGAATAGACAGAATAGGCTCTATTAATTCAAGTATTACAATGGTCAACTTTTGGCCAGATGTTTCTTTAGATGCTTATATAAATTTAAAGCAACGTGTTGAAGATAGAATGCTTATTAGTAATATGGCTAGTACAGGTGATGATAACATTTTAAAAACCGATGATAAAGATTTAGAATACCGCAAAATTCAATTAAAAAAATTACAAGAAGAAGTTGTTGACCTTGAAGATTTAAGAGAAGGAGTTAGCATAACAGATTTAGGATTGAATGACTTTAGAGTAGATTTATCAAACTTCCTCAAAAAATATGGAAAACTAAAGAATATCCCAGAAGGAATCTATGCAGTAGCAGAAGCAGAAAATGAGGAAAGCAAAGGAGTAATTTTTGTTTTAAGAAATATCAATAATGAAGTAAATATTGATAAACAAAATCGTTTGCATCCATATTACATAATCTACATAAAAGAAAACGGCGAAATAATCCACAATCATTTTGATGCGAAAAAATCATTAGATGCAATCAGACTACATTGTAAAGGATATTACGAACCATTAACAGAATTATGCGACAAATTTTGTGATGAAACAAATGATTTCAAAAATATGGATTTCTATTCAGATTTATTAAAAAAATCAATTGGTTCTATCGTTAAGACCGAAGCAGATAAAGATATTAAAAGTTTATTCCGTTCAGGCGGCACAACAGCATTAACTAATAATGTGAAAGGTTTAGAAGATTTTAGTTTAATTTCATTCGTAGTAATAAAATGACCTATTTTGAACTTCCAAAATCTACTATTGTAAACAGATTTATACCTAAAAACGCTTTTGATGATTTTACTAATTCATCGCAAAAAAAGAAGTTTACAGATACTATTGATAAAATCACTTGGCTAAATAAATTGTCAAAGGACACTATCAATCTTGATGGTAATGATGTAAAAGAAATTCAAATATTTGAAATCAAATTA
>CAMAQD010000006.1 GCA_945860385.1 Flavobacterium psychrophilum | reverse complement strand
TCGAAACGCTCGGTCAATGCTGGATTGTCGCGGTGTTGTTTGCACAAAGGCGACATTTCCTTTGGATAATCCGTAATGAAGGTAGGCTGAATGTAATTTCCTTCGCATTTCGCGCCAAAAATCTCATCAATCAATTTTCCTTTCCCCATTGTGGCATCCACGTCAATTCCCATGGCTCTTGCGGCCTCGAATAATTCCGCTTCGCTTTTGCCGGAAATATCAAAACCGGTAAAATGTTTGATGGAATCCGTCATCGTCACTCTGGCGTACGGCGCTTTGAAATTGATTTTATGTTCGCCAAAAGTCGCTTCGCTAGAACCATTTACACCGATGGCACAATGTTCCAATAAGTTTTCGGTGAAGTTCATCATCCAGTTGTAGTCTTTGTAGGCTACATATATTTCCATGGCGGTAAACTCTGGGTTGTGTGTTCGATCCATTCCCTCGTTTCGGAAGTTTTTCGAAAACTCATACACCCCGTCAAAACCACCCACAATCAATCTTTTTAAGTACAATTCGTTCGCAATTCGCATGTACAACGGAATGTCAAGCGAGTTGTGATGCGTGATAAAAGGTCTCGCCGCAGCACCACCGGGAATGGGTTGCAAAACGGGCGTTTCCACCTCTAAATATCCTTTGTCATTGAAGAAAGAACGCATCGCGTTAAACAGTTTCGTTCTTTTGATAAACGTGTCTTTCACATGGTCATTCACCGTTAAATCCACATAACGTCGACGGTATCTTTGTTCCGGATCCGAAAAAGCATCGTGTGTTTTTCCTTCAGCATCTGTTTTTACAATTGGCAATGGTTTCAGGGCTTTCGCCAAAACCGTTAAGCCATAAACGTGAACCGATATTTCGCCCACTTGAGTTTTAAAAACCGTACCACGAACCCCAATGAAATCGCCAATATCCAACAGTTTTTTGAAAACCACATTGTACATCGTTTTCTCTTCATCTGTCGAAATATCATCTCTCGATACATAGATTTGAATGCGTCCTTCGGCATCTTTCAATTCCGCAAAAGAGGCTTTTCCCATAATTCTTTTTCCCATCAAACGACCGGCCAGAATCACTTCTTTACCTTCAAACTTCTCGAAATCGGCTAGGATTTCGCTGGAATAAGCGGTTGTGATAAATTCGGCCGCAGGATAAGGCTCAATACCTAAATTGCGTAATTCTGTGAGTGCTTCTCTACGAAGTATTTCTTGTTCGGATAATGCCATTCTGTTCTGATTTTAAGAGTGCAAAGATAAGAAAAGTTCCGATAGCTATCGGAAGCAGATTTCAGTTTTTTTAGGAGCCGTTTTCTTTGTCAGTTTGCAGAGTTCGTGTCCAACTTGTCGTTTTATTACTTTAAAAAAAGTAATTTTCTGTATAAACAAAGTTCAATGAATTCAAAAAAATCCCCACAAACGTAAGTTTATGAGGACTCTATTAATAAACACAACTGCAATCTAAATTCTGCAATCTGCAATCTAAAATTTTAAGCATTCGCCGTCGCAGCTTCTTTATCAATTTTTCCAATTAATCCAGTCAATACTTTTCCGGGACCTACTTCGGTAAACAAAGTCGCACCATCGGCAATCATTTGTTGTACGGATTGTGTCCATTTTACTGGAGCTGTCAGTTGGATAATTAAGTTTTTCTTGATTTCATTAGCATCAGAAACGGCAGTTGCTGTCACGTTTTGATACACTGGGCAAATAGGAGTAGAAAAGGTTGTTGCTTCAATGGCTGCGGCCAATTCCTCTCTCGCAGGTTCCATCATTGGAGAATGAAAACCTCCGCCAACAGGCAAAATTAACGCTCTTTTTGCTCCAGCAGCTTTCATTGCTTCACAAGCTTTTTCAACGGCTGAGGTTTCTCCTGAAATTACTAGTTGTCCTGGACAGTTGTAATTTGCGGCTACCACGATTCCGTCAATCGACGCGCAAACTTCTTCCACAATAGTATCAGCTAATGCAAGAACTGCCGCCATTGTTGAAGGTTTGATTTCGCAAGCTTTTTGCATTGCCAAAGCGCGTTGCGATACTAATTTTAATCCGTCTTCAAAAGATAAAACACCATTCGCAACCAAGGCTGAAAATTCGCCTAAAGAATGTCCTGCTACCATTTCTGGTTTGAAATCTTCCAAGGTTTTGGCTAATATTACCGAATGCAAGAAAATTGCAGGCTGCGTTACTTTGGTTTCTTTTAATTCTTCTGCTGTACCTTCAAACATAATGTCCGTAATGCGGAAACCTAATATTTCGTTGGCTTTTTCGAAAAGTGATTTGGCTAATTCGGAGTTTTCATATAAGTCTTTGCCCATTCCGACAAATTGTGCTCCTTGACCAGGAAATACGTATGCTTTCATAATTATGCTTAATTTATTGCAGTATCATTGTGTACTGATGATTAGTAAAAGTTTTTTATCCAATTATAAAACAAATCGATTAGATTTTGTACTTAAATGGAAGAAAACTAATTTATTTTAGAAAATTTTCGTCAATGTGATTTAATTCTAAAAAACAAAAATACTTACTTTGTAACAAACTAAAAAAACAAATGTCTAATATGTATAAAACTAAACTGAAATTAAAATGAGAAAAATTTTCCCCATCGCAATTATCCTAATAATCACGGTATTTTACTTTTATTTAACCCTTCCGGTATTAAATTATGGTTTTGTAGGAGTTACTGCCTTACTTTTAATTATTGCTGCAATATTGTTTTTCTCTTTTTCCAAATTTACTATTAGTTCTGACGGGAAAAGTTACAAACCAATAACAGTATTCTGGAAAATTCCAGCTTTATTAGTAGGTTTTTCTATTGTATATTCATTTGTACTTCCTTTTTTTACATCGCACCCTGTTTTTAGAAATCAAGACTTTAGAAATTTAATTGGGAATGTGGCAAACGGCGAAAAATTGACCAATCATATTGCTCCTATATCTATGAACGAAATTAGAGTTGTAGATGAAAGTTTAGCACATTTATTGGGCGAAAAAATACTAGGTTCGCAACCTGCGTTGGGTAGTCAGGCACAATTACAAGAATTTTTTATTCAGAAAGTGAATGGCAAATTATATTGGATTTCACCTTTAGAACATTCGGGTTTTTTTAAATGGTTAAACAACAAGCAAGGCACAACTGGTTATGTGATGGTGTCGGCAACAAATGAACGTGATGTAAAATTAGTACAAGAAGTAAACGGAAAACCACTATTTTTAAAATACCAGAGAGAAGCCTATTTTGGCAGTAATTTGCACAGATATCTATATCTTAATGGTTATAACACAGTTGGTTTAACGGATTTTAGTTTTGAAATTGACGATGATGGAGTGCCTTACTGGGTGGTTACAAAATATGCTAAAAAAGTTGGCTTTTCTGGAAACGATGCCACTGGTGTTGTGGTTGTAAATGCGCAAAATGGAGCTATAAAAGAATATAATATTAAGAATACACCACTATGGGTAGATAGAATACAGCCGATTTCATTTATTAAAGATCAGTTGAATGATTGGGGAGAATATGTAAAAGGGTATTGGAATTTTTCTAACGAAAACAAACTTCAAATTACGGAAGATTTAACCTTAGTTTACGGAAAAGACAATAAATCCTATTGGTACACAGGAATTACTTCGGTAGGAAAAGATGAATCTGCAGTAGGATTTGTTTTAGTAGATACACGGACTAAAGAAACTACTTTTTACAAGCAAAGTGGTGCCACAGAATTTGCTGCGCAAAGCTCGGCACAAGGTAAAGTGCAAGAAAAAGGTTTTGTAGCTTCGTTGCCTATTCCGTATAACATTAATAATATCCCAACCTACGTAATGACTTTAAAAGACAATGGTGGATTGGTAAAAATGTACGCTATGGTTTCAATTTCAGATTACACTATTGTTGGCACAGGAAACACCATGCGCGAGGCTTTAACGGCTTATAAAACAGCGTTTAACTCTTCAGGAAATAAAATCAATTCAAGTGAAAAATCCGCACGAAAAGTAGTCGAATCGGTGGTGGTTCGAATTCAGAATGATGTCAAAAACGGGAATAGTTTTTATTATTTTACGGTAAAGGATTATCCTAATATTTTTGTAGGTTCGTCGCAAATTTCCAATCAATTGCCCATTACCGAAGTTGGGGATATGGTCAAAATTTCCTTCGATTTAGATAGTGAAGAAATTGTTGATGTTTCTACCTTTGAGAATATCAGTATGAAAAAGTAATGCCCATCTTGTTTTTAAAATAGTTCGAAGATGTTTTTCTAAAATAAAAAAGGGGAGTTCAATAGTAGAACTTCCCTTTCTTTATTTAAAATTTACAGGTTAAAATTGAAAATTTATTTTTTAACGAATCACTGATTATTGAGCGCTGAAAATTAATTATTGTTCCATTGGAATCTCCATTAACAAAAATTTCGCATCGGTCGTCGCTTTAAAATCTAATGTTCTGAAATCGGTGATTCCTAAACCATCACGAGTTTCCAATTCTTGAGCATCAACGGTAATTGTTCCTGAAATTACAAAAACATACAGTCCGTTACCTTCTTTTTTCAATTGGTATGTTTTGCTGAATCCTGCATCAAAATTGGCCAAATGAAACCAAGCATCCTGATGAATCCATACTCCATCATCATTTGGATTTGGCGAAAGAATTTGGGCAAAATTATTTTTTTGCTTTGTTGTATCTAATGTGATTTGTTGGTAACGAGGTTCCACGTTTCTGATTTTTGGGAATACCCAAATTTGGAAAAGTTTGGTTCGCTCGCTTGCATTGGGATTGAATTCACTATGTCGAATACCAGTTCCTGCACTCATTACCTGCACATCGCCTGTTTTTATGATGGATTCATTTCCCATACTGTCTTTGTGAGCCAAATCACCTTCCAGTGGAATGGTAATAATTTCCATATTGTCGTGTGGATGTGTGCCAAAACCCATTCCGGCAGCCACGGTATCATCGTTTAAAACACGTAACATTCCGAATTGAATTCTATCTGGATTGTACCAACTTGCGAAGCTAAAACTATGATAAGCGTTAAGCCATCCGTGATCGGCGTGTCCTCTTGTATCTGCTTTGTGTAAAACGGTAGTTTTCATAATGAATAAATTTATTATTTTTAATTATACAAATTTACGTCCGATGTTAGTAAAAGGCTCTTAATGTAGATTAAGAAACTACTTTCGCAACATTTTGCTTTTCATTTTGCTGAAAAATTCGGGAGTGACGCCCAGATAGGCGGCAATTTGTTTTTGGGGGACTTTCTGGATTAAGTCGCGGTATTTGTTGCAGAATTTTTCGAAACGCTCCTCAGCGGTTAAGCTTAAATTATCCATCAATCGTTCCTGATGGGCTACTAACGAATTTTCGGTTAGAATTCTAAAGAACCGTTCGAGTTTAGGGATTTCTTTATAGAGTGCTTCCTGATTTTCTTTAGACAATAAAACCACTTCGGCATCTTCCAGAACCTGGATGAAAAGGTTTCCCGGTTTTTGCGAAAGTAAACTATACATATCGCTAATCCACCAACCACTGCAGGCAAAACTCATCACATGTTCTACTATATTGTCGTTGATGTTGAAACTTCGCAAAACACCAGAATTGACAAAATAAGTATAATTTGCCACTTCGCCAGCATTTAGCAAAATGGTTTTGGCTTTGTATTTATGAGTAGTTGTTTTAGATAAAAATAAAAACTCTTCTTCAGGAGTTAACGCAACGATTTTGGCTATATTTTGAAGGATTATCTCCATTTATTTTGTGTCGGGCAACAATTTGAAATAAGTTGCTTTAAAGCGATTATCTACTATTTCGCCCACCACTTCTGCTTTTCTGACTTTAGCACAAAATCCATCTGCAGCGTGAGCATCACCATGATGATCTATATTAGTTCCATCTACAAAATAGGGTTTTCCATCTATACGAACGGCCAAATCACAAGCTTTTCCTTTCATACCAAATTGGCATTGTCCGCAGGAGGCTTCCACAATTTGTTTTTGTTGTTCTTTTGTTTCTTGAGCGAAAACAGAAAAACTAAGTAATATAATAAAAAGGGTGATGATTTTTTTCATTTGGAGGCAAAGTATAATGGATAGTTTAGAATACGATTCAAAAATAGTTATTTAACCGCAAAGTTCGCAAAGATTTATTTTAAAATCTTTGCGAACCTTGCGTAGCCTTTGTGTTCTTTGCGGTTAAATGTTTTTAATGAAAATGGTCTTCCTCGATTTCAAATTCGGCATCTTTTTCCCAGATTTCCATTTCACAAGGTTTGCAATTGAATTTGAGTTTGTATTCTAATTCACCTTGTTTCAAAACCAAAGGTTCTTTGAGTCTGCCATCCATATCGGGATGGTATTTTGGGCATTTTTCCAATTCGTACTTGATGCAGTATTTGGTGGTCATTACACGAGATTTTCCAGGATCCCATTGCAGTTCGAATGCTTTTTCTATTTCGGTAACGCCGTGACGCTCGTAGAATTTGCGGGCCAATTTATTCGAAACGTTGTACATAAAATCCAGTTTGGTTTCCGGATAAGGATGCGATGTTTTGACCATTTGGTGTTCGTGGCGCTTGTAATTGGCCAAACGAATTTCAGATAATTGTTCGAAAACCGTTCTTCTCATTTCATTAATTTTCGAAATAGGAAGGAACCAATTTTCAATAAATTCAATGGTTATTTCATCAACTTTATAAGGCGTGAAACCTGTTTTAGCCAAATTGATTTTGAAATTTTCCTCGATAGATTCGTTGTTTTTGGTTCTTTCTTTTGGATGAACTAAATTCACGCTGCTTACATTTTCGTCTTCGTCGGTGGCTGTCAATTCAAAACCATTTTCGTTTTCGGACAACAATAAAGTCGTGCTGATTTTTCGAACGGCACTGTCTTCTCTTTCCACAATTTTGATGAAAGCAGCGTCGTTGTTGCGGTAAATGAAAGTTCCGGGTTTGATTTCTTTCAATACATTGGGATAAGCCAAACCATTTTCAACTTTGTTGACATAAATTCCGTCGGCTTCGTTGTTTTCGTTGATGAAACACAATCCGTCGCCATTGTTTAGGAATTCTCGGTTTTCGATTTCGTAGGCATTTCCAGTGGTTTTAATGAGTTTACCAATGTATTGTCCTTTCGATTTTGGACTTTCCCAAGAACCAATAGCTTGGTGTCTTTCGTTGACAAAATAATCGGTATATCCACGGTTGAAACTTCTATCTAGCGAAGAATCAAAAGTATAAGTACATTTTCCAGAAGAAGCTTTGGTATATTTTCCGCTGCTGTCATTTTCTAAGAAAGCGTCTAATTTTTGACGTAAATAAGAAACATTGTTTTTTACATAAACAATATCTTTCAAGCGACCTTCGATTTTGAAAGAGCAAATTCCAGCTTCAATCAGATTTGGAATTTGATCCGAAACATCAAAATCTTTGATGGAAAGCAAGTGACTGTTTTTGATTAAGGTTTCGCCGTGACCGTCGATTAGGTTGTACGGCAAACGGCAGTTTTGCGCACAAGAACCACGATTGGCAGAGCGTTCGCCATTGGCAACACTCATATAGCAGTTTCCGCTGAAAGAAACGCAGAGCGCTCCCGTCACGAAGAATTCCAGTTCCACATCGCTGGCATCGCTGATTTCCTTGATTTGGTGTAAGTTTAATTCGCGGGCTAAAACCACTCGTTTCATTCCGGCATCTTTCAGGAATTTAATTTTATTAGGGTCACGGTTATTAGCTTGTGTGCTGGCGTGTATAATTATCGGAGGAATGTCCATTTCCATAATCGACATATCCTGAACAATCAGGGCATCGACTCCAATGTCGTATAATTTCCAAATCATTTGGCGACAAGTTTCGAGTTCGTTGTCGTACAAAATGGTGTTGACTACCACAAAAACCTGGGCGTTAAATAAATGGGCATATTTTACCAATTCCGCTACATCTTCAATTGAGTTGGTGGCATTGGAACGGGCTCCAAATTGTGGTGCTCCAATATAAACGGCATCGGCACCACTATTAATGGCGGCCATACCGTGAATTAAATCTTTGGCAGGAGCAAGAATTTCTATTTTCTTTTTCATCTATGGGATGATAATTTTATAATTGATGGATTATTAGACTTTTAGGCTTCGGTCTAAAAGTCTGCAAAGTTCTCATAAAAAATTCGGGTTTTCTAATTCGGGAATGAATTTTTTGAAAATAATTGAGAGAAGTGAAAAAACGATTTTAAATAACTTTGGGATTGTTTTTTAATTTAAATATGAAAACAATTAAACCTAATGCTACAAGATTTATATTAATAAACAAAGTAGAATTCGAGCCTAAATTCAACATCCATGTATTAAAACCTGCATTATAATTAATTATTGTGTCATTGGTGATATTTACACCTAAGGTTAAGAAAATCCCGGAAAAATATTCAAAAGTAAAACCAGATATTCCAAAACCTGCAACTTGAATGAGTTGATTATAGATTGATAAATCCAATCCTTTTTCAATGTTTTTTGTCAATAATAAATAACCAGAATATATTGAAAATGAATATAGTCCAATGATTATAACAAATATTGTTGAAGAACTTTTTAGATTCATAAGCAATAAAAATAATACTCCCAAAATCCCAGTTAAAATTTGATAGAAAGCTAAGATTTTTACTTTATTTTGCATGTTTTTTATTTTTTAAAAAAGGTGTTATTAATATGTTATTACTAACGTATTATAAGATGATATCACACAGACATATTTTGTTTTTTAGTTTTCCAAATATATAGTTTTTCTTTTATAAAAAGGAAGTTTTGTTGGGTTTTGCGTGAGGGATAGCAGTGGAAATCCTTTTTCTTTTTTCTTTAAAAAGAAAAAGATTGTAACAAATAGCCCGACCCTTGTGGTCACGCCAAAAAAAAGCCCCAAGTTTCCTTGAGGCTAATTATAAAAATTGCTTTTGACTATCCAGCCAAAGCGTCTTTGATTCTTTTTAATGCTTCTTTCAATAATTCTTCGCTGGTTGCATAAGAAAAACGAATACAATTTGGATTACCAAAGGCATCACCAGTTACCGTTGCTACACAAGCTTCGGCCAAAAGATACATTGAAACGTCATTGGCATCTTTGATTTCAGTTCCTTTCAATGTTTTTCCGAAGAAAGAAGAAACGTCTGGAAAAACATAAAAAGCTCCTTCTGGAACATTGATTTTGATTCCTGGGATTTCTTTCAACAATCCAACCACTAAATCTCTACGGCTGTGGAAGGCTTGAACCATATGATTCAATACACTTGGATCAGCATCAACAGCGGTAATTGCAGCACGTTGTGCCACAGAATTAGCTCCTGAAGTTACTTGACCTTGAATTTTAGTACATGCTTTTGCAATAAATTCTGGTCCTCCGATGTAACCAATTCTGTACCCTGTCATTGCAAAAGCTTTGGCAAGTCCGTTAACAGTTACTGTTTTTTCTAACATTCCCGGAATAGATCCAATGCTGCAAAAAGTTCCGGAGAAATTGATATGCTCGTAGATTTCGTCAGCAACTACAATAATATTTGGATATTTTTCTAAAACTTTGGCTAAAGCAGTTAATTCTTCTCTATTATAAACCGATCCAGATGGATTACAAGGAGAAGAGAACCACATCATTTTTGTTTTTGGCGTGATAGCAGCTTCTAATTGTTCTGGCGTGATTTTGAAATCTGTTTCTACAGAAGTAGGAACTTCTACAGGAACTCCACCTGATAATTTTACGATTTCGAAATAAGAAACCCAGTAAGGTGCTGGCAAAATCACTTCGTCACCGTCGTTTAACATTACTTGTGCAATGTTGTATAAAGATTGTTTTGCTCCTGTCGAAACTACGATTTGTGATGGTTTGTAATCCAATCCGTTGTCTCTTTTGAATTTTCTGCAAATGGCTTCTTTTAAATCTGCATAACCTTCTACTGGAGAATAAGTGCTGTAGTTTTCATCTATGGCTTTTTTAGCGGCTTCTTTGATAAAGTCTGGAGTATTAAAATCGGGTTCACCCAAACTTAAACTGATAATATCTTTTCCTTGTGCTTTTAATTCTCTGGCCAATGCTGCCATTGCCAATGTTTGTGAAGTGGCTAAATTGTTGATTCTGTCTGAAAGCAAATTGTTCATTAATTGTAATTTTTGGTTTATAAAGTTGGTTGTTTTTTGTCTATTTTACTGTAGAGCGGGTTTCATTCCCAGTTCTTTCAAATGTTTGAAATGGGCAATTACGGCACTTCGAAAAGTTTTGTATTCGTGATATGGCAATTGACATTCTTTGGCTGTTTCTTTTACAATTTTGGAAATGTTATTGTAATGTACGTGGCTAATGTGCGGAAAAATATGGTGTTCGATTTGGTGATTTAAACCTCCGGTGTACCAGTTCACAATTTTGTTTTTGGGAGCAAAATTAACGGTGGTAAACAATTGATGAATTGCCCAAGTGTTCTCCATTTCTCCATTTTCATTCGGTTGTGGATTGGTTGCCTCATCTACAACGTGAGCCAATTGGAATACAATGCTCAAGATTAATCCGGCAGTGTAATGCATCACGAAAAAGCCAACCAATACTTTCCACCAAGTGATTCCAATTAGTATTGGCAAAACAATCCAAATCGCTATGTAAATAACTTTGGTAATGATTAAAGTGGTCCAAAGAATTTTAGGACTTTTAGGTTCGCCATAGGATAGTTTTCTTTTCAGGTAACTTCTCATTTGTTTGAAATCGGTTGTAATCGCCCAATTAAAAGTCAACAAGCCATATAAAAACACAGCATAGTATTGTTGGAATTTATGAAATTTTTGCCATTGGGCTTCTTTGGAAAAACGCATAATTCTTCCAGCTTCTAAATCTTCGTCGTGACCGATGATGTTTGTATAAGTATGATGCAAAACGTTGTGTTGTACTTGCCAATTGTGAACATTTCCAGCCAAAACGTAAATCGTTCCTCCCATAAAATTATTGACCCAACTTTTGGTAGAATACGAACCGTGATTGGCGTCATGCATAACATTCATTCCGATTCCCGCCATTCCGATTCCCATAACAATGGTCAACAGTAAATGAACCCAAAAAGGCATTGGCAAAGTAAGTATCAAAAAATAAGGCACAAGAAAAACAGTAAAAAGAATTACCGTTTTCAAATGGATTTTCCAGTTGCCTGTTTTCGGGATGTTGTTTTCTTTGAAATAGCTGTTCACCCGAGAGTTAAGCGTTCTAAAGAATTTTAAATTGTCTTGTTTTGCGAATGTTGGAGCGATGTTATTCATCTTTAATTTTAAATAAGTGACAAAGATAATTATTAAAAATTTTCATTCCATAAAATTGCGTTAAATATTCAAAACTAAAAACTGTACTTTTGTTAAAATTTTAAAAGATGGAAGAGATTCTAAAATATTTCCCTTATTTAACTGAACTTCAGAAAGAACAATTCGCAAAACTGGATTTTTTATACCACGATTGGAACGCAAAAATCAACGTCATTTCCCGAAAAGACATTGACGAATTATATACCAAGCACATTTTGCATTCTTTGGGAATAGCCAAAGTGATCAAATTCGAACCCGGAACTTTTGTCTTGGATGTGGGGACTGGCGGAGGATTTCCCGGAATTCCGTTGGCGATTCTTTTCCCGGAAACTCGTTTTTATTTGATTGATGTCATTGCCAAAAAAATAAAAGTGGTTCAGGCTGTCGCCGAAGCATTGGAACTCAAAAACGTGAAAGCCGAACAAATGCGCGCCGAACTAGTCAAAGGCGATTTCGATTTTATTGTCAGTCGCGCCGTGACCAATATGCCTGATTTTGTATCTTGGATAAAGGACAAAATAAAAAAGAAAAGCAAACACGAACTCAGGAACGGAATTCTCTACCTAAAAGGTGGCGATTTAACCGAAGAATTAAAGGATTTTCCGAAAGCGACAGAATATAATTTAGCAGATTTTTTTGAGGACGAGTTTTTTGAGACTAAGAAAGTCGTGCATTTGCCATTGAAGTTTGTGGTGTAAAGTCCATTCGTTCCTAGTAATGACAAAAAAATCAAAACCCACAAGAACTCAATTACCTTGACTCTTGTGGGTTTTAATTTTTTAAATGTTTTTTGTAACATTCGTTTAATCATTTGGACTTACTATTAGGTTGTTAATGTAAAAATGAAAAAAATGAAAAAAATTTCTAGACGTGCATTTGTACATAATTTTAGTGTTGGAGTTGGAGCTACTGCAATAATTACATCGCTTCCTTCATTTATAACTTTGCCTGAGAATAGCAGTAAACCGTATGAGGGAAAAAAGCTAAATATTGCGCTTTGTGGTTTAGGACGTTATGCGGGCTACTTAGCTGAAGGTTTAGAAATATCAAAATATTGTCGTTTGGCAGGCATTGTAACAGGAACGCCTTCAAAAGCTTTAAATTGGGGAAAAAAATATAGTATTCCTGAGAAAAATATTTATAACTACCAGAATTTCGATGAAATCATACACAATAAAGACATTGATTTAGTCTATATTGTTTTGCCAAATGCAATGCATAAAGAGTTTGTAATTAGAGCATCAAAGGCAGGAAAACACGTTATTGTCGAAAAACCAATGGCAATTACGGCAAGTGATTGTCAAGAAATGATGGATGCTTGCGAAAAAGCTGGAGTACAATTAGCGGTTGGTTATCGTTTGCATTATGAACCCTATAATTTAGAAATGAAACGATTGGGGCAAGAAAAAGTATTTGGTCAGGTTCGTTTGATTGAGACTTCTTTAGGGTACAATACAGGCGATACCATTGATTGGCACTCGAAGAAAGCATTATCAGGCGGAGGACCGCTTATCAATCTTGGGATTTATTGTATACAGGCCAGTCGATATATTTTGGGTGAAGAGCCAATTTCTGTAACAGCACAATTTGGACCAGTTACCAATAAAATAAAATTTGCAGAAGTAGAAGAATCGATTACTTGGCAATTAAATTTTCCTAGCGGAGCAGTTTGTAATTCTGCAAGTTCATACAATTGTGGGGTCGATAGATTATTTGCTTCAGCTGAAGAAGGTTTTTTTGAGCTAAGTCCAGCTATAAGTTATGGCCCATTTAAAGGTAGAACAAGCAATGGTGATTTAAATTTTCCTGAAATTAATCAACAGCAAACGCAACTTGATGAAATAGGAAAAGTGATTTTAGACAACAAAAAATTGCCAAGCCATATTACTGGAGAAGAAGGACTTAAAGATGTTAAAGTATTGCAAGCTATTTATGAGGCAGCAAGGACAGGAAAAAAAGTCTCAATAGTTTAAAACAAAACCCACAAGAACTCAAATTAACTTGATTTTTGTGGGTTTTTAAATTTCGTACTTCGTATGTCTAACCTCGTACCTCGAAAACTATTCTCCCAAAAACGGATATCTATAATCTTCAGGCGTTACAAAAGTTTCTTTGATAGTCCTTGGCGAAGCCCAACGTAACAAGTTCAATGCTGAACCCGCTTTATCATTGGTTCCAGAAGCTCTTGCTCCACCAAAAGGCTGCATTCCCACAACGGCTCCAGTTGGTTTGTCGTTGATGTAGAAATTTCCGGCTGCGTTTTGCAAAGCTACTGTTGCTTGCTCGATTGCGTAACGATCTTGGCTGAAAATCGCACCAGTCAATGCATAAGGCGAAGTTGCGTCAACTAAAGTTAATGTTTCTTCCCATTTCGCATCTTCGTAAACAAAAATTGTCATTACTGGACCAAATAATTCGGTTTCCATTGTGGTGTAATGTGGATTTGTGGTTACGATTATGGTTGGCTCAATAAAATAACCCACTGATTTATCGTAATTACCTCCAACGATAATTTCAGCATCTGCATCTTTTTTGGCTTGATCAATATAACTTGCCAATTTATCGAAAGAACCTTCGTGAATTACAGCTGTGATGAAATTACCAAAATCTTCTGGAGAGCCCATTTTCATTGATTTCACGTCGGAAATTAATTGTTTTTTAAGTTCTGGCCACATACTTTGAGGGACATACCCTCTTGAAGCTGCTGAACATTTTTGTCCTTGAAATTCGAAAGCACCACGAACAATTCCGGTGGCAACTTGTTTTACATTGGCACTTGGATGCGCTACAACAAAATCTTTTCCACCCGTTTCACCAACGATTCTTGGATAGGTTTTATAATTATGAATGTTGGTTCCAATTTTTGACCAAATTTCTTTGAAAACGAATGTGGAACCAGTGTAATGGATTCCGGCAAAATCAGGACTTGCCAAAACGGTATCCGTAATCATTACAGGATCTCCGAAAACTACGTTGATAACCCCATCAGGAACGCCGGCTTCTTTGAAAACATCGATGATGATTTTTGCTGAAAAAACTTGGCTGTCGCTAGGTTTCCAAACCACGACATTGCCCATCATTGCTGCACTTGCAGGAAGATTGGCTGCAATGGCTGTGAAATTGAAAGGCGTAATAGCATAAACAAATCCTTCGAGCGGACGGTATTCCAATCGGTTCCATACATCGGAAGTTGATTTGGGTTGGTCGCTGTAAATTTGGGTCATAAATTCCACATTGTAACGCAAAAAGTCAATCAATTCGCAAGAAGCATCAATTTCGGCCTGAAAAATATTTTTGGATTGCGCAATCATTGTTGCGGCATTTATTTTTGCTCTATAAGGTCCGGCAATCAATTCGGCGGCTTTAAGAAAAATAGCAGCGCGTTGTTCCCAAGCCATATTTGCCCATTTGGTTCTGGCCTCAAGACAATTTGCAATGGCTTTTTCAATATGCGATTTTTCGGCAAGATGATAGGTTCCCACAACATGTTTATGGTCGTGTGGAGCTGTCATATTTCGGGTGTTTCCGGTTCTGATTTCTTCACTTCCTATATATAGCGGAACGTCGATTGTTGAATTCCACATTAGTTTGTATGCGGCAAGAACAGAAGCCTTTTCGGGAGAATTGGGTGCGTACGATTTTACAGGTTCGTTTACGGCTTTTGGTGCATTAAAAAATCCTTTAAGCATATAATTTGTATTTGAGTTTTTGAAATATTTTCACAAAAGTACAAAGGTTTGTTTTAAAAATTCGCAATTACTGGTTTAAATCTGATGATTCTATTTTGGATTTAGCCCAGATCGAAATGAAAACCCCGCAGTGAGAAAAGCTATTTTTTCTTGTAATTGTCGAGCGACCAACGGAAGCTCCTACAATTGCATTAGAAAAAAAGTTTTTTGAAGGAGGAGTTGCAATGGAGAGTTGGAATTAGCTTCTAAAAAAAATATTGAGATTGCTTGTTTCTTGAACTTATTATTAATTCATTGCAAACGGCGCACATAATTTGAAGGTTGGCACGATAACTTTGAAATTTTTTGTAGAGGTGAAGTTAATCATATTAAAGTAGCCTTTCATCGCTCCATAAGGGGAAGCTAGTAGACAACCAGAATTGTAAGTGTGCAATTCACCGGGTTTTAACACGGGTTTTTTACCAATAACACCTTCGCCGTCAACTACTTCGTTGCTGTTGAGAGAGTCGAAAATTTCCCAGTGACGCGATATTAATTGTACCGAATCCTTGCTGTGGTTTTCGATGGTAATTTCATAACTAAAAGCAAAATGGATCTTGTAGTTTTTGAAGTAAGTGCCTTCAAAACTAGTTAAAACCGATATTTTTATGCCTCTTGTGATTTGAGAAACCATAGTAAAGTATTACGAATGAGTTTAATAATGGCAAATTTACAAAAAAAAGAGTTAGCTGTGCTTTTTTGAGAAATGTTTTTTAGTTGGTGACTACATTTGAATTTGCCGTTGCTTTTCCTATTACTTTTTGGTAGCGGTCATTGTTTTCGCGGTAATACACTAAAATGGTGTAATCGTTTTCAGTTTGCCAAAAATTCCCGTCTATGGCATTTTCTCCATCGATATTTCCTTTGTCGTCAGCGATTTGGTATTGAAAATTGGTAAATCCTTGTTTTATGAGAATGGCTTTTTCGTAAAGGTTTTTTTCTGCGTTAAAATCCATTTTATATTCGGGTGATAAGCTGTAATTATTGAACATGCCTGTAATATAAATGCCTTTATTTTTCATAAAAGTGGGTGCCGAAAGACTAAAATAAACCCAAGCATAATCGGCTTCAATTTCGTTTTTTACTCCTCCAATGTTGCGAACTACAAAATTCCCATTGATGTCTGGTGTTACGGAATACGGGTAATTTCCTCTGGCATTATTGGTATATAAATTAGAATTGTATATTCCGTTGCTAGAATCAATTCGGGAGATAGTATTTCCCGCTGATCTTATATTGCTATTGTCAAAATATAAAAATTCATTTCCTGCCCAAAATTGAGTTTCAGTATCGTATTTGTATATTAATTCATTGCCAATGGTATATTGCGGAACGATGTTTTTGATAGCATTATTCAATTGTCCGTTTTGAAACAAAGCTATTTTTATATTCTTCAAAGGAGTTTGAAAATTGATAACAAGCGACTGTATCGAAAATTCGATATTGTGTTTGTACTCTAAATAATTTGCGGTTCTGGCTCGCCTAATTTTCATAGGAATAGTAACGAGATCTTCGTAAACGATAAATTTTCTAGACAAAATAACCTCTCGACTTTCGTCTAAAATTTTCAGAATGTAATTGCCGCTGATGCGCAATTGCATATACTGATTGGGAACAGGTAAAATATAATGCGAATAAATTTGCAAGGTATTGATGGAGTTCTCGTATTGTATAATTCTTTGCCCGTCAAACCCTTTCATATACTCGGTTTTTGGGATATCTGTTGGATTCCAATTATAGTCACAATGTATAATTTCAAAATAATAATTGGCCTCATTTCCAAATAAATCATCAAATTGAAATTGGAAACCATCGCCTAATTTGAATATTGGAACTACATTTTCGTTGCTTTGTACAAAAGAAACAGTTTTGATATTATAAGGCGGAAGAACCTCGGTTTGTGTCTGTGCAACTGCCGATGTGACAATAAAAATCAATACTATTCTTATAAAAATATCTTTAAACATAGTGTCTTGTAATTGGTTGATTGTGAATATAACGAATTATAGGTTAATAATATTGGAGCGCTTTAGAGAAACTTAATACTTACTGCTTTTGCTTTTGATAATAAAATGCAGGAAGAAATAACAGTAAAAATATAGGTTGAATCAGAAATCGTCTCACATAAAACAAGCCCATTTTGTTAGTTTCTTCATTATTTAAAAAAATAAACAAGAAAGCCACCAAAAGAATTACGAAAAAAATAAAATACAAAACCGAAGCAAATTTTACTGCGTCTAAGTCTTTGAACAAAACGTAAATTATTGCTAATGACAATGCAGTATTTAGAAAATACCTGAAAAACAAACCAAAAATTAATTGAAGATTATTGATTTCTGGAATTGGTAAATTATAATAATCTGACTTAAAATAATCCAAAAAAGGATCATAAAACAAACTGTCCTCATAGGCTCGAATTAAAACCAGAGCCACTACAAATAAAAGTGCCAGAGCGACTCGTATCTTATGATTGAATAGTTTTTTTAGCATATTTTGAAAATTTATTAACCCAAATAATCCATAACACAAAAACTACTCCGTAAATAAACAAAGGAAACAAAACGCCGTGTAAAAAATGTTGCTGTTCTGGATAATAATACATCAAAACGCACAAAAGTGCAATTCTAGATACATTCAGAATATGAATGAGAATGCTTCCGCCAATGATATACAAAACGGTGGCTTTTATCTTTCCCGAAAAGGCAACTATGAACGAAATAAACAAAATGATAACACTCAATGCATTACAGCCTTCTATAATTCGGGCCATTGATTTTTGATTGTAGTAAATATTTACTGCGGGTTCTTTTGAATTTGGAACAGTTTTAACATCAGCATTAAAAAAAAGCATCACCTCTTTTGTTTGTTGTGCCACTAATTTTGTAAAACTATCCGTTTCATTTTTTTTTACATCAAATTGTCCAAGATAGGTTTGATAAACAAAAGTCAAGAGCAAGTAAGTCAGCAAAAATTTGCCTAAAAACAGTAAAAACGGTTTGTAAAGAATAAAATATTTTTTCAAAATCAACTTTTTAACAAATTTATATAAAATTAAACGGTCCCATTTAAATACTTTTACAAAAAATAAATGATTATGACTTTCGAAGAATTAAAACCAAAAGTAACCGAAATTACTTCAAATTCCAATATATCTAAAGAAGAAAAACTTTTGAAAATATGTGAACTTCTCAGCAACTCTGTTGAATACTACAATTGGGTTGGTTTTTATTTCGCCAATCACCAGACCAAAACCCTGCATCTTGGACCCTATGTTGGAGCCGAAACCGACCATACTGTAATTCCTTTTGGGAAAGGAATTTGCGGACAAGTAGCGGTTTCCAATGCTAATTTTGTGGTCCCCGATGTGGCAGCTCAGGACAATTACATCGCATGCAGTTTCACTGTAAAGTCAGAAATTGTAGTTCCTCTTTTTGTAAATGGAGAAAACATTGGTCAAATAGATATTGATAGTCATGTTTTGAATCCGTTTACCGAAGCTGATGAACGGTTTTTAGAATTTGTTTGCTCAGAGATTTCGAAAATGTATTAGAGGTAGAGTAATTATTATGACATATTTTTTAACTAAAAGTTCTATTATGTTTTCTTAGAAATCCTAGTTTAGGGTTAAAGGGACTTGAATGTAAACCTCTTCTGTTTTTAAAATGGATGAGGTTTTCTCTTTTTATAAAGTTTTACTCATAGGCATAAATATTATTTTTCAGTATTTTTTTTGATTAAAGTCCATATTCCAGTTTATGTTTTATACCTTTGTTTAATATTTATTAAATTTAGTTAAACAAGATAAATTTAGTTCGAAGTAATAAATAATTTGCCAATTAACAGAACTTATTTACAAATAGAATTTTAGACTAAACAAGTTTGTCTTAAATTCTATCTAAAATAATCTAGTTTTTAAAAAAATGCAATTTTCATAAAAATGGAAAATAAGAAACCTGACAACATCGTGTACTCAGCTGAAAAAGGCTACAATGCAAGTCTATTGCCATACGGAACAAATGTTGGTGCACCTGTAATTATAACCGAAGATTTAGTTGCTTGGAAAACCAGGGGCATTCATCAAGTGAACAAAGAGTTCGAAAATAAGTTCGCCGAACTGAAGCAACAGTACCAAAAATTGATGGAGGAGTACGAATGGAACGATTTGGTTTACAATGCTAAATTTTCATTTGAACCCGTCATTGGCGAAATCTATCATTTGTACAACAGCAACGATGCCAGTCATTTTTTATCCTTGATTGGTCCAACCGAATGGAACAAAGAACATATTGCCACATTCAAATTGAACAGCGATAAAAAGTGGATTTTAATAAATTAGATGATTTAGCCGAAAGCGTAAACTTTGAATAAAAAACCCATCAATATTGTTTGGTTCAAACGTGACCTGCGTTTCACGGACAATGAAGCCCTGTTTCACGCTCATCAATCCGGATTGCCTTTATTGCTGGTATATTTTTTCGAGCCATCAGTTATGAATTATGATGATTCAGACGATAGACATTGGAGATTTATTTACGAATCGATTCAGGATTTGCAAAGAAAACTAAATGTTTCAAATACCAAAATTTATTTTTTTCGTAACGATGTAGCAGCCGTTTTTTCAGAATTGGTGGAACATTTCGATGTTCAAACCGTTTTTTCACACCAAGAAATTGGCAACAAAATAACCTTTGACAGGGATGTAGTGATGCAGGATTTTTTTCAAAAAAATAATATTGCTTGGAAAGAATTTCAAATGCACGGTGTTATCCGGAAATTAAAATCCAGACAAGATTGGGATAAACGTTGGGAAGCTGTCATGCGTGATACTCCAAAAGTCATTAAAGAATCGGATTTGAATTTGATTTCTTTAGACAATGATTTTTATAACTCTCTCAAAGGCGAATCTTTACCAAATGAAATCACGACATCCAACAAAAATTTCCAACAAGGAGGAGAAAATTTGGCTTGGCGGTATTTAGACAGTTTTGTCAAAGAACGCTATGTCAATTATAGCAAACACATTTCAAAACCTGCTTTGAGTCGAAAAGGTTGCAGCCGATTATCGCCTTATTTAGCTTACGGAAATATCAGTATGCGAATGGTGTATCAATATACCAATCAGTTTTATGAAACTTCAAAAAACAAACGCGCGATTCTCAATTTTGTGTCGCGTTTGCATTGGCATTGTCACTTTATACAAAAATTTGAAGACGAATGTCGGATGGAATTTGAAAATGTAAATCGGGCATACGATTCATTGGTTAAACCAAAAAATGAAACCTACATAAAAGCTTGGCAAGAAGGCAAAACTGGCGTTCCCATTGTTGATGCGTGTATGCGATGTTTGGCTGCAACTGGTTATATCAATTTCAGAATGCGAGCGATGGTGGTTTCGTTTTTTACTTTTAATTTATGGCAAGATTGGCGGGAATTACATTTCTTGGCAAGACAATTTTTAGATTACGAACCAGGAATCCATTATCCGCAAATTCAAATGCAATCGGGTACGACGGGTATCAACACCATTCGGATTTATAATCCAATTAAAAATTCCGAAGAACACGATTCCGAAGGGGTTTTCATCAAACAATGGATTCCAGAATTGGAAGAAGTTCCGATTTCATTGCTGCACGAGCCTTGGAAAATGAACGAAATGGAACAGCAGTTTTACAACTGCAAAATTGGAGTAGATTATCCTGCGCCAATTGTAAATATTGAAGAAACCAGAAAATTTGCCAGCGATATTGTGTGGAGTTTCCGCAAAAAAGACGAAGTAAAAGAAGAAGGAAAACGAATTTTACAAAAACACGTTAGTAACCCCAATTCAAAAATCAGGAGAACTAAATCTGCAAAAAAAACATAAAAAAATGGCGCTATTTTTAAAAGCAAATTGGGACAATATCATAATGGCCAATTATGAAATTGATCCCGAAATTCTAATCCCTTTTTTACCAAAAGGAGTAGAATTGGATTTATTTAACGGAAAATGTTACATCAGTTTGGTTGGGTTTATGTTCAAAAACACCAAATTATTCAACATTCCAATTCCATTTTTTGGAAATTTTGAAGAAATTAATTTACGGTTTTATGTCAAAAGAACCGAAGAAAACAGCATCACTAAACGTGGTGTCATTTTTATAAACGAAACTATTCCGTATCCAATTGTTGCTTGGGTTGCCAATAAATTATACAACGAGCATTATACAGTCGTACCAACAAAACACGAGATTATTACTGAGAAATCTTCGAGAAAAGTAAAATTCGAATGGTTACTAAACCAAAAATGGAATTCCATTGCAGTTACAACATCGACCACATCTGAAAAGATGAAGCGACATTCTTTAGAAAGTTTTATTTACGAGCATTATTTTGGTTATACCATAACTGCCGATGATAAAACGGAAGAATATAAATTACAACATCCAAGTTGGAAAATAAGTGAAGTTTTGGATTATCAAATTGACTGTGATTTTGAAGCGATGTATGGGAAATCATTTTCGGTTTTGAACAAAACAAAGCCCGAAGCTGTATTCATTGCCGACGGTTCCGCGGTAGGAATTGAATGGAAAAGAACAAAAATAAATTTAGAAAATGAAAGGTGTTAAAAAACAAAATTTACCTTCCAAAATTTGTGTGGTTTGCCAAAAGCCTTTCGCTTGGCGCAAAAAATGGGAAAAAGTTTGGGACGAGGTGAAATATTGCAGTGATAAATGCAGAAGCAATAAATAAAATATTCTGACCATTAAGGAAATAATAAATTCTTAATGAACCTTACTATCTTAATGGTTCAAAAACTTAAAAAATGTCAAAAACTTTACGATTAATTCTCGGCGATCAATTAAACAACAATCATTCGTGGTTTCAAACCATCAATGATTCTGTTACTTATGTTTTGATGGAAATTCGTACCGAAACTGATTATGCCACACATCATATCCAAAAAATTGTGGGTTTCTTTTCGGCTATGCAAAATCTTGCCAATGAACTAAAAGCAGAAGGTCATAACGTTATTTATTTTCATTTGAATGATGACAATAATTTACAAGCCTTTGATAAAAACATTCAGCATTTAATCGAAAAAGAAGCGTTTACACATTTCGAATACCAATTTCCAGACGAATATCGATTAGATGAATTGTTGAAGAATTTTTGCAAAACACTAGCTATTTCAACATCAGTTGTCGATTCAGAACATTTTATGAGTTCCAGAAGTGAATTGGGCGATTTTTTTGAAGGCAAAAAAACATTTTTGATGGAAAGCTTCTATCATATGATGCGAAAAAAGCACAATGTGTTGATGGAAGGCGACAAACCTTTGACAGGAAAATGGAATTATGACGGCGAAAATCGTAAAAAATTACCCAAAGATCATAAACCAACTCCGCCCTTGGTTTTCAATAATGATGTTTCCGAAATTCTCGCAGAAATCCAAAAAACCAATATCAAAACCATCGGAAACATTGATGCCAAAAATTTTGTTTGGCCCGTGAACAGAAAGCAATCACTGGAATTATTAGATTTTTTCGCCACTGAATGTTTAGCACTTTTCGGGAGTTATCAAGATGCTATGACGCCAAACGAATGGTCTTTGTATCACGCTCGCATTTCCTTTTCGATGAATTGTAAATTAACTTCTCCTTTGGAAGTTATTAATAGAGCCATTCAAGAATGGGAAAATCGCCCTGACGAAATCGAATACAATCAGCTCGAAGGTTTTGTCAGACAAATAATTGGCTGGAGAGAATATATGCGAGGTATTTATTGGAACAAAATGCCCGATTATGCTACAATGAATTATTTCAACCACGAAAATAAATTACCCGATTGGTTTTGGACAGGAAAAACAAAAATGAATTGCCTGAAAGATGCCATCAATCAATCTTTGAATTTTGGGTATGCACATCACATTCAACGATTGATGATTACTGGGAATTTCGCGCTTTTGGCTGGCGTTCATCCTGACGAAGTCGATGATTGGTATTTAGGTATATATATTGATGCCATCGAATGGGTCGAAATAACCAACACTCGCGGAATGAGTCAGTTTGCCGATGGCGGAATTGTGGGCACAAAACCGTATGTAAGTTCGGCTTCGTATATTGACAAAATGAGCCATTATTGCGGAAGTTGTTTCTATAAAAAAGCAGTAAAAACAGGCGATAAAGCCTGTCCTTTCAATAGTTTGTATTGGAATTTTTACGACAAAAACGAAGATAAATTAGGTAAGAATCCACGAATTGGTATGATGTACAACGTTTGGCGAAAAATGCAGCCTGATGCCAAAGTTGCCTTCTTGCAACAAGCCGATTATTATTTAAAAAACATAAATGATTTATGATAAAGACCGCATTAGTTTGGTTTAAAACTGATTTAAGAGTGGAAGATAATGAAACACTTATCAAAGCTATTTCGCAAAGTGAGCAAATAATTCCTGTGTATTGTTTTGACGATGCGTATTTTGAAACTACAGCTTACGGATTTAAAAAGACGGGAAGTTTCAGAGCGCAGTTTCTATTGGAATCCTTAATTGATTTAGATATAAATTTACGAAAATTAGGTTCGGGATTGTTAATTATCAAAGGAAAACCAGAAATTGAAATTCCGAAAATTGTACAAGAATATAATGCACAAAAAGTTTTTGCCAAGAGGGAAGTGGCTTTCGAGGAAAAACAAACCGAAAAATTGGTGCAAGACGAATTATTTAAATTGCGTTGCGAATTAGAAACGTTCAGCACAAGCACATTGTACCACGCAGAAGATTTGCCTTTTTCGATAAAAGATATTCCAGATGTGTTCACGAATTTTAGAAAGAAAACAGAAAAAGATTCAGTAATTAGAAAGCCATTCGAAAAGCCAACAGAAATCAATTCGCCGGAAATCCCAAAAATTAAATTCCCAACTTTAGAAGATTTGGGTTTGGATTTCTCGCCAATCGATTCTCGTGCCGCTATTCAATTCAAGGGCGGCGAAACCGAAGCTATCAATCGCTTGAAGCATTATTTTTATGAAACAAAATGTTTGTCCATTTACAAAGAAACCAGAAACGGAATGATTGGAATAGATTATTCTTCGAAATTTTCGGCTTGGTTAGCTATGGGTTGTATTTCGCCACGATTTATTTATGATGAAGTTAAAAAATATGAAAAGCAATTTGGCGCAAATGATTCCACCTATTGGTTAGTTTTCGAATTGCTTTGGAGAGATTTTTTCCGATTTATGTTCAAAAAATACCAAACCAAATTTTTCTTGTATTCGGGTATTAAAACAGAGAAAATCAACTCAAAATCTTTAAACGAAAAATTATTATCACAATGGATAAATGGAGCAACCAAGTCTGATTTTATTAATGCCAATATGCTCGAATTGAAACAAACTGGTTTTATGAGTAATCGAGGCAGGCAAAATGTAGCCAGTTATTTTTGCAATGAATTGAATATGGATTGGAGATTGGGCGCCGCCTATTTTGAAGAACAATTAATAGATTATGATGTCTGTAGCAATTGGGGCAATTGGGCTTATCTAGCTGGCGTGGGCAACGATCCTCGGGGACACCGCTATTTTAATATAGAAAAGCAAGCCAATGATTATGATAAGAATAAAGCGTTTAGAAATCATTGGTTGACCAAAATTAACTCGTTCTAAACTTTAATTGCAGTACTAAAATTAGTACATTCGTTGTCTGATAATTGCTTTATGAAAACTATTTTATTTGCCTTTTTATTTCTTTTAATTCCAAAGCTTTGTATTTCTCAACTTTCGGCCAATGATGAAGCTGTTTATTTAGATTCTTTATTTAATATGGGATCGGCAGAAAATTACAGATACATCCGAATTATTAAAGATTATAAAATTCCAAACAAAGAAGAGTATCAAATAGGTGTTTATTATAAATCTGGCAAGGTTCAGATGAAAGGTATTACATCCACTAGAATTGGAATCACCAAAACTGGAACATTTTTGTATTTTTATGAAAATGGTAAAAGAAAATCTATTTTAAATTATGAGAAAGATAAGCCTGTTGGAGCTTATTTTGAATTTCATGAAAATGGTGAAAAAAAATTAGAAGGAGTTTGGTCTGACAGTAAAGAAAATGTCATTCCAAATATAAAAATAAAAAATTGTTGGAATGAAAATGGTATTCAAACCATAAATGAAGGAACAGGATTTTTTGAGGAAATTTACTTTAAGGGGAGTTTGCCATATCGGAATAATGTAAATGGTTTTGGTTCAGGAAAAATCGTCAATAATTTAAAAGATAGTATTTGGACTGGATACAACAAAAAAACCAAAATCAGCTATAGTGAAAACTATAATAAAGGAAAATTAATTTCAGGTGTTAGTATTGATTCTAATAAAGTCGAATACAAATACACTTTAAGTGAAATTCGCCCAATACCTAAAAAGGGGATGCAAGACTTTTACGAACATATCGCAAGAAATTTTAATACTCCAAAAGTAGAAGGTCTGGAAGGTAAAGTTTATATAACTTTTGTGGTTGATGTTGATGGGACACTTACAGATTTTAAAATCTTACGGGATATCGGTTTTGGTACTGGTGAGGAAGCTATTAGAGCTGTAAAGAATTATAAAGGCTGGATTCCAGGAGAACAAAGAGGAAGAAAAGTTCGCTGTCACTATTCATTGCCAATTAATGTAAAATCAAAGCGATAAAAGCTATTCCGTTCCAAATTAATTTTTCTGACTCATTGTAAATCAAAAAATAAAAACTACCTTTGCGCACGAATTAAGAAAATCTTGATTCATACATAATAATCATTTAAATAATATTGGAATGTATTTAACAAAAGATGTTAAAGAAGAAATCTTCGCTAAACACGGAGGAAAAGCAGAAAACACAGGATCTGCAGAAGGACAAATCGCACTTTTCACACACAGAATTACGCACCTTACTGAGCACTTGAAAAAAAATCGTCACGATTATAACACAGAGCGTTCATTGGTACTACTAGTAGGTAAAAGAAGATCGTTGCTAGACTACTTGAAAAAGAAAGAAATCAACAGGTATCGTGAGATTATCAAAGTATTGGGTATTAGAAAATAATCAATATATAAAGAGGTGCGCAAGTGCCTCTTTTTGTTTTTAGAATTCAGATTAAAAATAAAAAGTTTGGTTTTTCATTGGAACACAACAACTACAACAACACAACTATTCTGCTTACAGGCAGGAAAACCAATGTAAAATTAAAAAAGGAAAAATTATGATTCCACAATTATTTGTAGAAAGTATCGATTTAGGTGATGGGAGAAGCATCACAATCGAGACAGGACGATTAGCTAAACAAGCTGATGGTGCTGTAGTAGTAAGAATTGGAAAAACTGTTATTTTAGGAACAGTAGTATCCTCAAGAAAAGCAAGTCCAGGGATTGATTTTTTACCTCTTACGGTAGATTATCGCGAAAAATTTGCTGCCGCAGGTCGTTTTCCTGGTGGTTTCTTCAAAAGAGAAGCGCGTCCAAGTGATAACGAAGTGTTAACAATGCGTTTAGTAGACCGTGTATTACGTCCGCTTTTCCCAGATGATTACCATGCAGAAGTTCAGGTAATGATTCAATTAATGTCTTATGACGAAGATGTAATGCCAGATGCATTAGCAGGTTTGGCAGCTTCAGCAGCTTTGGCATTATCTGACATTCCTTTCGAAACTTTAATCTCAGAAGCAAGAGTGGGAAGAATCGACGGGAAATTCATCATAAATCCAAGTCGTGCACAATTAGCATTATCAGATATTGATATGATGATTGGAGCTTCAACTGATTCTATCGCTATGGTAGAAGGAGAAATGAAAGAAATCTCAGAAGCAGAAATGTTGGAAGCAATAAAATTTGCTCACGAACATATTAAAAATCAAATTGCAGCACAAGAAAGATTGGCAGCAGCATTTGGAAAAAAAGAAGTTCGTACTTACGAAACTGAAAAAACAGATGAGGCTATCTACGCTAAAGTAAAAGCTGCAGCTTACGATAAAATTTATGCAATTGCAAGCAAAGGTTCTTCAAAACAAGAACGTACTGCTTCATTTGCAGAAGTAAAAGAAGAAGTAAAAGCATTATTTACAGCTGAAGAATTAGCCGCTGATGGCGATTTAGTAGATAAATACTTTTACAAAACAAACAAAGAAGCGGTTCGAAATGTAACCTTAGATTTAGGAACTCGTCTTGACGGAAGAAAAACTACTGAAATCAGACCAATCTGGTGTGAAGTAGATTACTTACCATCTGTTCACGGTTCTGCCTTGTTTACTCGTGGAGAAACTCAAGCATTGGCAACAGCCACTTTAGGAACTTCCAGAGAAGCAAACCAAATCGACTCTCCGTCTGAACAAGGCGAAGAAAGATTCTACTTGCATTATAACTTCCCACCGTTCTCAACTGGTGAAGCTCGTCCTTTGAGAGGAACTTCAAGAAGAGAAGTAGGTCACGGAAACTTGGCTCAAAGAGCTTTGAAAAATATGATTCCTGCTGATTGTCCTTATACAATACGTGTAGTTTCTGAAGTTTTAGAATCTAACGGTTCGTCTTCTATGGCTACAGTTTGTGCTGGAACATTATCTTTGATGGATGCCGGAATTCAAATGATACGTCCAGTTTCTGGAATTGCAATGGGATTGATTACTGACGGTGATCGTTTCGCAGTTTTATCCGATATTTTAGGTGATGAAGATCACTTGGGAGATATGGACTTTAAAGTAACCGGAACTTCTGAAGGAATTACAGCTTGTCAAATGGACATCAAAATTGACGGATTGAAATACGAAATTATGGAAGCTGCTTTGGCTCAAGCCAGAGACGGTCGTTTGCATATTCTTGGAATTCTAACCGATACTTTAGCAGCACCAAAAGCTGATGTTAAAGCGTATGCTCCAAAAATCATCACTAGGACTATCCCTGGTCAATTCATTGGCGCTTTAATTGGACCTGGTGGAAAAGTAATTCAAGAATTACAAAAAGCAACCGGTACAACTATCGTTATCAATGAAGTAGATGAGCAAGGAGTTATTGAAATTCTTGGAACAGATCCTGCTGGAATTGAAGCAGTATTGGCTAAAATTCAATCCATCACTTTCAAACCACAAATGGGCGAAGCTTATGATGTGAAAGTAATCAAAATGCTTGATTTTGGTGCCGTTGTCGAATATTTGGCAGCGCCAGGAAACGAGGTATTACTTCACGTATCAGAACTAGCTTGGGAACGTACAGAAAACGTTTCGGATGTAGTAAAAATGGGTGATGTTTTCCAAGTGAAATACTTAGGACTTGATCCAAAAACCAGAAAAGAAAAAGTGTCAAGAAAAGCACTTTTGCCAAGACCTCCACGTGAGTCATAAATAGGAGTAATCAAATCTTAGTTTACTAAAGGTTCATTTATAGGGAAACCCGTTTCATTCATTTGAAACGGGTTTTTTGTTAAATAAAAAATATTTTCAATCCTTTTGTAACTTTTCTCAAACTTCAAACGTATAAGTATTTGTACACTTTAAATGAAAGAGACAAAAACATGAGACAACTTAAAATCACCAAGCAGGTAACCAATCGTGAAACTGCATCATTAGACAAGTACTTACAGGAAATTGGAAAAGTGGATCTTATCACTGCCGATGAAGAAGTAGAATTGGCACAAAAGATCAAAGCTGGAGATCAAAAAGCTTTAGAGAAATTGACCAAAGCCAATTTGCGTTTCGTGGTTTCGGTGGCAAAACAATATCAAAATCAAGGATTAACACTTCCCGATTTGATAAATGAAGGAAACTTAGGTTTGATAAAAGCAGCACAACGTTTTGATGAAACACGTGGTTTCAAATTCATCTCGTATGCCGTTTGGTGGATTCGCCAATCGATTTTGCAAGCTTTGGCCGAACAATCTCGTATCGTTCGTTTGCCTTTAAACAAAATTGGTTCTATTAATAAAATCAATAAAATGTATGCCTTGTTAGAGCAATCTAACGAAAGACCACCAACAGCTGAGGAAATTGCCAAAGAATTGGACATGACCGTAAACGACGTAAGAGAATCTATGAAAAACTCGGGTCGTCACCTTTCTATGGATGCGCCACTTGTTGAAGGAGAAGATTCAAACCTTTACGATGTATTGCGTTCTGGTGAATCACCAAATCCAGATAGAAATTTAATTCAGGAATCATTGCGTACTGAAATCGAGCGTTCATTAGAAACATTGACTCCAAGAGAAGCTGATGTGGTTCGTTTGTATTTTGGTCTTGGTGATCAACATCCGATGACATTAGAAGAAATAGGGGAGACTTTCGACCTGACTCGTGAACGTGTGCGTCAGATTAAAGAAAAAGCTATTCGAAGATTGAAACATACTTCAAGAAGTAAAATATTAAAAACCTATTTAGGTTAATAGATGAGTAACGACGGTCTGATTAACTGTTCGTTTTTTGATTGATGATTGAAACTCCGGCTGATTACCGGAGTTTTATTTTTTATATTACCTTTGCCAAAACAATTTAACTACATAATGAAGAATACACTTATCGCACCATCAGTTCTTGCTGCTGATTTTGCCAATTTACAGCGTGACATCGAAATGGTTAACAACAGTGATGCCGATTGGTTTCATATTGATATTATGGACGGTGTTTTTGTTCCAAATATTTCTTTCGGAATGCCAGTTTTAGCTGCCATTGCTAAACACGCCAAGAAAACAATCGATGTTCACTTGATGATTGTAGATCCAGATCGATATATTAAGACTTTTGCTAATTTGGGAGCTAATGTATTATGTGTTCATTTTGAAGCCTGTCCGCATCTTCACAGAACTTTACAAGCCATCAAAGCCGAAGGAATGCAAGCTGGAGTAGCCTTGAATCCACACACCAATGTAGATTTATTAGAAGATGTCATCAACGATATTGATATGGTTTTGATAATGAGTGTGAATCCTGGTTTTGGAGGGCAATCTTTCATCGAAAACACCTTTTCTAAAGTTGAAAAATTAAAAGCATTGATTTCTCGAAAAGGCGCTAATACAATTATAGAAATTGACGGCGGAGTAACTAATAAAAACGCAGTTCAATTAGTAAATGCCGGTGCTGATGTTTTGGTTGCTGGAAGTTATGTTTTTGGAGCTGAAAATCCTACTCAAACCATAGCCGATTTGAAGAAATTGACATGTTTCTAAATTAAAAACCCTTTTATACAAAAAATCCGAAGCTTTAAACTTCGGATTTTTTTGTGACCTCGGCAGGGTTCGAACCTGCAACCTTCAGAGCCGAAATCTGAAATTCTATCCAGTTGAACTACGAAGCCATTATTTATATACGATTTCAGATATTAGATTTACGATTGTAAATGCCAATTTCTAAATAGTAAATCTAAGTCAAGAGTTTTTTGACGATAGCCGAGATGGTTTTTCCTTCGGCTGTTCCGCCTAGTTGTGCTGAGGCGATTCCCATTACTTTTCCCATTGAAGCAATGCCTGTTGCACCTGTTTCTGCAATAATTTTTGTGATTATAGCTTCTACTTCGGCTTCGCTTAGTTGCGCTGGAAGGAATTTTTCGATAACTGCGATTTGAGCTAATTCAGGTTCGGCAAGATCCATACGGTTTTGCTCGGTGTAAATTTTGGCACTGTCCTTACGGGTTTTTACCAGTTTTTGAAGTAATTTAATTTCGTCTGCTTCAGAGATTTCGTCTTTGGATCCAGTTGCGGTTTGAGCTAAAAGAATTTCAGATTTAATTGCTCTTAAGGCTTCTAACGCTATAGTATCTTTGGCTCTCATGGCGGTTTTAATTTCCTCCATGATTTGTGTTGATAAGCTCATATAAAATTATGATTTTAGATTTTAGATTTTAGATTGCAGATTTGAGAACATTTAAAAGTTAAATTTGCTCGATTGCAGTCGGGAAGACAAATTTAAAGAAATATAATTGAATTAACAACTGATTGGTTCATCCATCATGATATTAAGCAAAAAATAACCCGAAAATTATTTGAATTTTCGGGTTAATCAACTTTGGTATAAATTAGTTAGTCAACATTATCGTGTAAGAAAGAATTGTTCGATCTCAATTGTAGGTCGTCATTACTATCTATTCCAACTGATATTCTAGAATTAGTTCCAGTCGTTTGTCCTTTTGAAAGTTCTATGTTTTGTCTTTTATAAGCAGGTACTCTTTCTAATTCGTCAACTTTTGAAATGTTATTGTGAAATTTATAATTAAAATCCTTTAATTTTTTTCTTCTTTCTTCGGTTCTTAATTTCATTGATTCCTGAATTGTCATATCCATTGGAGAAATGTTTTCGAAAGTAACAGATGTGTTTTCAATTTCATCAACTTTTTTCATTGTGATGTTCAACTCCTCTGGAATTACTTCTTCAACTGTTACTGCACTAGCTTTTGAATCCAATAATGCATTTTCAACTTCGGTATATTCTTCAAGAGAATATCTGATGATTCCGTTATCTGTCAATTCCGTTACAGGAACAAATTGAACAGGTTCATTTACTTTAATATCTCTCGTCTCATTGCTTAGCTCAAAAAGTATTTTGGTTTCTTCTTTTTTTACTGGTTCAGACTTAAAAAGTGGCAAGTCGAATGATAATGTAGCTTGTTCTTCTTTAAAATATATTTTAGGTTCAACGACTTCTATTTGTTTAACTTCTACTGATGACACAACAAAATCTAAGTCTTTGATAGGGGAAACAATTTCGAAAGTAACGTCTAAATTTCTAATAAACTCATTCATACCCATAAGTTCTTCACTTTTGAGTACAACTTTTGCAGGCTCTTCAACAACTTCTTGTTCTTCTTCCAATAATTCAAAAATAATTCTATCCTCAGTTTTTGCTAATGGAGTTTCAATATTACTGTTAAAAGCTGTTACCGTTTTATTGGTAAAATCGTGCACACTTTTTTGTTCGTCACCAAGTACGTGTATTATTTTGGCTGGCTCAATATTTACGATTTCACGTTGTTGTTCGATGTCAAATCCAGTAGCAATAATGGTCACAGAAATTGATTCGCCAAGAGATTCATCTTCACCAACACCCATAATAATATTGGCATTGTGTCCTGCTTCAACTTGAATGTAATCGTTGATTTCACCTATTTCATCAATAGTGATTTCATTAGAACCAGAAACGATGAGCAACAATACGTTTTTGGCACCAGTGATTTTGTTATCGTTTAATAGAGGAGAATCTAAGGCCGAAATAATTCCTTCCTTCGCTCTGTTTTCGCCACTAGAAACAGACGATCCCATTATTGCAGTTCCACTATTTGCTAAAACAGTTTTGGCGTCTTTTAAATCGATATTTTGAGTATAATGATGCGTAATTACTTCGGCGATACCTCTTGATGCTGTTGCCAAAACTTCATCAGCTTTAGAAAATCCAGCTTTAAAACCTAGATTTCCATATACTTCTCTTAATTTGTTATTGTTGATCACAATTAAAGAATCAACTTGTTTACGCAATTTATTGATACCGATTTGCGCTTGTTCAAGGCGAACTTTTCCTTCAAATGAGAACGGTAAGGTCACGATTCCAACTGTTAAAATATCTCTTTCTTTAGCCAATTGAGCAATTACTGGCGCTGCACCTGTACCAGTTCCTCCACCCATACCTGCGGTGATGAAAACCATTTTGGTGTTACTGTCAAGCATTTTTTCGATTTCAGCAATGCTTTCTATTGCCGATTGTTGTCCAACATCTGGATTTGCTCCGGCTCCAAGTCCTTCGGTTAGGTTTACTCCTAACTGAATTTTGTTTGGCACAGAACTATTGTCCAAAGCCTGAGAATCGGTATTGCAAACGATAAAGTCTACGCCTTTTATACCTTGTTTAAACATGTGGTTTATAGCATTGCTTCCGCCTCCGCCAACACCTATAACTTTTATTACATTTGATTGGTTTTTTGGTAAATCAAACGAAATGCTGCCAAATTCTGAGTTGCTCATCATCTTATGGTTTTTAATATTTTTACTAAATTATTTTATTCCTTATTCTGCATTATCTAAGAACTCTTTGATTCTTCCTAAGTAACCACTTAAGTCAAAAAAGTTCTTTTTGCTTGAAGTCACTTCGGTTGCTTTTTTATCAATTGTTGGAATTTGTAATTCCTTGAGATCTTCTTTTATTATTTCTTCTTCTTCGACTTGTACTATTGACTGTCTTACTGTTTTTGTGCCAGAGTTTTTGTCTATTCTAGTTGCACTTTGGGTTTTATTTTCAATACTATTCATCACTAAACCTACAACTGTAGCGTACAACGGACAAGAAATTTCTTCATCTGAATTTCCTGCTAAATGTTCGTTTGGATAACCAATTCTTGTATCCATTCCGGTTATGTACTCTACTAACTGTTTGATGTGTTTTAGTTGAGCACCTCCACCAGTTAAAACAATTCCTGCTATTAGTTTTTTACGTGGATCATCGTGACCATACTCTTTTATTTCTGTAAAAACCTGTTCGATAATTTCTACTACGCGAGCGTGAATTATTTTAGACAAATTCTTTAATGATATTTCTTTTGGTTCTCTTCCTCTCAAACCTGGAATTGAAACGATTTCATTGTCTTTATTTTCACCTGGCCAAGCTGATCCAAATTTAACTTTCAATAATTCAGCTTGCTTTTCGATAATTGAACAGCCTTCTTTAATGTCATCTGTAATTACATTTCCACCAAAAGGGATTACTGCTGTGTGGCGAATAATTCCGTCCTTAAAAATGGCCAAATCTGTTGTTCCGCCTCCAATATCTATTAATGCTACACCTGCTTCTTTTTCTTCTTGGCTTAAAACCGCATTTGCCGAAGCTAAAGGTTCTAAGGTTAGACCAGACAATTCAATATCGGCACTTTGAATGCATCTCGCAACATTTCGGATGGATGAAGCTTGTCCAACCACGACGTGAAAACTTGATTCTAATCTACCGCCATACATTCCTATTGGTTCTTTGATGTCTGATTGCCCGTCAATTTTGTATTCTTGTGGTAAAACATGAATGATTTCTTCCCCAGGCAACATAGCCAATTTATTTACTTGGTCGATCAAAAGTTGAATATCGTATTCGCTAATTACTTCTTCAGCATTTTTTCTGATGATATAATCGCTGTGTTGAATACTGCGGATATGTTGACCTGCAATGCCTACAACCACATTATTTATCTTGTACCCTGATTTATTTTCTGCTTCAAGCACTGCTTGCTGAATGGATTGAATGGTTTGTGTGATATTATTTACAACACCTCTGGCTACACCTAGACTTTTTGATTTTCCAACACCCAAAATTTCTAGTTTTCCGTACTCATTTTTTTTGCCAATCATGGCAACTATTTTTGTTGTGCCAATATCTAGACCTACTGCAATATTCTCTTTTTCCATTTTCTATTTTTTAGTACATACCACTTGCTGTGCAAATCTCAGGTCGATTGTTTTGTATTTGTGTAACGAACTATCTAAAACCGCTTTTTGAAAAAAAACTTTATAATTATTGAATTTAGCGTTCATTCTTAATGTTCCACCAAAATCTATTTGATAGTTATAATTTCTGTTCAACAATTTTAAGCTTCCGTTTGGCATAATCTGTACACCAATGATGTTTTTTTTCAAAAACTCATCGTCGTATATTATACGAAATAATTCGGCTAATTTTTCGCTGTTTTTTTTATTTATTACCCCCGAAATAAGTGGAACTCTAGCTGTATAATTTGCCGACAAGGGCATCCTATTTCCTTTATAATCAATGTAGAAAGAATTGTCTCCGTCAAAAACTCTACCTACCGGAGTTTTTTGTTTCACTACTGCTTTCATAACCCCATCAATGCTCACAAACACATCAGATTTTTCTATCATTTCGTGTGAGTTCAGCCTTTTTTCCAATCTATTCAAATCTAATTTATCTTTGCCTATACTTTTAACGTCTGTATTATTTTCTATTAACAATTTATTAACCGTTTCTTGATTGATAAACAAGGCATCTTCTCCTACAAAAACTACAACAGATTTCGACAATTTTCTGTTATTATTTCGATCCGAAGTAAATGAATACAAAAAAATTACCAACGAAAACATTAGTATTAATCGAATATTTGTCCAATTAAAGAGTTTCATTTAATGCTTTTTTAATTGTTGATACCATTTCGCCAATATCTCCTGCACCAATTGTAACAATAACGGTTGCGCTACTTTCTGAAATTGCTGGAATTAACTTCTGTTTTGAAACTAATTTCTTACTGGAATTTTTTATTTTATCCAATAACCAACTCGAAGTGATTCCATCCATTGGCAATTCTCTTGCTGGATAAATATCTAATAAAATTACTTCATCAAAAGCGGCCAAACTTTTGGCAAAATCATCGGCAAAATCTTTAGTTCTGCTAAACAAATGGGGTTGAAAAATAGCCAAAACTTTTTGGTTTGGATATAATTCTCTTACTGCTTGATGAACTGCATTTATTTCGGTTGGATGGTGTGCATAATCATCAATATAAACTAATTTTTCGCTTTTGATTTGATACGAAAATCGGCGCTTGATTCCTTTAAATGAGCGCAAAGCACTAGCAATGTCTTCAGTTGGGATGCCGAAAGTTTTTGCCATTGCTAATGCCATTAGCGCATTCATTAAATTATGTTTTCCAGGTAAGCCAAATTCTATGTTTTCCAAGGTTTCTGATGGTGTTTTTACATCAAAAACATATTGACTGTTAATTATTCTAATATTAAAAGCCTTAAAATTGGCATTTTCATTGACTGCACAAGTAATTCCTTTTAGATCTAGTTCATTTGTTATAAAAAGTTTGGTTTTGTCTTCAATTTTATCAGCAAATTCCCTAAATGATTCTTCAATTGATTCTTTGTCTCCATAAATATCCAAATGATCTGCATCCATAGAGGTTACACAAGCAATATCGGGATGCAAATGTAAAAAAGAGCGGTCAAATTCATCTGCTTCTACAACTGTAATAGTTTTTCCGTTTCCAATTAAATTCGAGTTGTAATTTTCTACAATTCCACCAACAAAGGCCGTAACATCTGCGCCACTTTCGAATAAAATGTGTCCTAAAATACTTGAAGTCGTTGTTTTTCCGTGAGTTCCAGCTACGGCAAAACAAAAAGTATCTTTGGTTATAATTCCCAGAACTTCGGCTCTTTTCTTTAATTCATAATTTCTTTCCACAAAATAATTCCATTCCGAATGTGTTTTTGGAACAGCTGGAGTGATTATTACAAGGGTATTTTCTACATAATAATCATCAGGAATTAAATCGATTTTATCCTCAAAATGAATATCAATTCCAAGTTTTTGTAAATCTATTGTAAGTTCGGTTTCGGTTTTATCATAACCCGATACATTTTTACCAATGGCTTTGAAATAACGCGCCAAAGCACTCATTCCGATTCCTCCGATTCCTATAAAATAGACGTTTTGTATTTGATTTAGATTCATTTTAATTTCCTTTTCAATAACCATTTCAATATTCAACTTTCTCGATATGCAAATTTATTCTTGCAATTGATATTGTTATTTTATTAGTTTTATAATTTCATCAACAATTTGTTTTGTTGCGTTTGGCAAAGCCAGTAATTTAATATTTTTGCTCAATTGGTCTTGTTTTCCACTATCTTTCAGTAAGGCTTCAAAAACAATGCTAAATTGTGTATCCAACTCTGATTCTTTTAGCATCAGAGCTCCTTTTTTATCGACAATCGATTTTGCGTTTTTGCTTTGATGATCTTCGGCTACGTTTGGTGATGGAATAAAAATCACCGGTTTTCCCACAATACACAACTCTGAAACTGATGATGCACCAGCTCTAGAAATCACTATATCGGCAGCGGCATAAACCAAATCCATTCTATCAATGAACGCTAAAACCTGGACATTATTCGAATTATATTTTTTATAATCTTCAAAATATAATTTCCCACATTGCCATATTACCTGAACATTTAGCGCATTCAAATTACCTAGCTCTTTTTCAATTAGTTGGTTTACTCTTCTTGCCCCAAGACTTCCGCCGAGAACTAATAATGTTTTTTTATTGGCATCTAAATTGAAATAATGAATTGCTTCAGCTTTCTTGTTTTCTATGTCAATTAAATCCTGACGAACGGGATTTCCGGTCAAAATCATTTTCTCTTTTGGAAAAAAACGCTCTAAATTTTCGTAGGCCACACAAATCTTATTGGCTTTTTTACTTAATATTTTATTGGTAATTCCTGGATATGAATTTTGCTCTTGAATCACAGTTGGAATATTTAACATATTCGCCATTTGCAGTAACGGACCTGAAGCAAAACCGCCAGTTCCAATGACCACATTAGGTTTAAATTCTTTAATTATTTTTCTGGATTTCCATAAACTATCGATTAATTTGAATGGAAACATTGCGTTTTGAAGCGTCAGTTTTCGTTGTAAACCAGCAATCCAAAGGCCTTCGATTTTGTATCCTGATTGAGGAATTTTTTGCATTTCCATTTTATCTTTGGCACCTACAAAAAGGAATTCGGCATTAGGGAAACGAGATTTTAGTTCATTGGCAATCGCAACGGCAGGGTATATATGTCCTCCAGTTCCGCCACCACTTAATATGAATTTTAATTTTTCCATTTTTCCTAAAAATTTATTTTACCTAAACAAGTTCTTATTTATTAAGAACTGCATTCATTGGATTATTGGTGTTATCTTCGATAGAAAAGTTTTCATCGATATTCATATCCAGTTCATTTTCTTCTTCTTCTTTTAATTGCTTGTCTATTAGTTTTTGTAGAGCAGCTTCACGTTTTGCTTTATCGCTTAATTCTTGGGCAATTTCTTCTTCTTTTTTCGTGACATTGATTATTATTCCTAAAGCGATACAAGACATCCAGATAGAGCTTCCTCCACTGCTTATTAGAGGTAAAGTTTGTCCTGTTACTGGCAATAATTCTACCGCAACTGCCATATTAATCATGGCTTGAAAAATCATTGGAAAACCTAATCCAACGACTAAAAGTTTTCCAAATAGTGAGTTGGCTTTGTGGGCTGCGATGACGAATCTAAAAAACAATAATAAATACAAAAGTAATATTCCCAAACCACCGATTAAGCCCCATTCTTCGACAATAATGGCATAAATAAAATCGGAAGAGGATTGTGGTAAAAAGTGTTTTTGCACGCTTTTCCCTGGTCCAAGTCCATAAATTCCACCCGAAGCTATCGCAATTTTAGCTTTTTCTATTTGGTAATCATCTTCACCCGGTTTGTCAGTGGTGAAATTTTCAATTCTACTCTCCCAAGTATTGACTCTACTAAACAAACTGGAATCAGGAAATACTTTCGACATGCCATAAAAAAGGAGTAAAGCTGCAATTCCTGTTCCAATGATAATGCCTAAATATTTCATGGGATATTTCCCAACAAATGTCAACATCACTACCATAGAAAAAATTAATGCTGTGGTGGAGAAATTAGCTGGTAAAATAAATCCTAAAGTGATGAACACAGGAATCCAAAGTTCAATAAAAGAGGTTTGGAAAGTTAGAGGTTCGGCATTTTTTTTCGATAAATACCTTGCAACAAATACAAATAGTACTAGAGCTGCCAAAGTAGATGTTTGAAACGATATTCCAATAAATGGTAGCTGTATCCATCGGCTTGCGTTCGCACCCGCAATTACAGTTCCTTTGATTAAAGTATAACCCAGCAATCCCCAAACTATGGGTAAAGCAATTTTAGAAAGTCCTCTGTAATAATGGAATGGTACTTTATGAACCCAATAAATGATGATAAGCCCAATAAAAATATGAGCTAAATGTTTCAATAAATAACTAATGGTGTTTCCTGTTCCTTGACCAATATAGGCCAAATTACTACTGGCACTAAAAACAGGCATAAACGAAAACAAAGCTAATAAGGCCACGAATGTCCATATTACTCTGTCCCCCTTTAGATTGTTTACTAGTTCTTTCATTTTTGAATTTGTTTAAAGTTTTCTTGTTTAAAGTTTAAGGTTGTCAAACAACTTTAAACTCTAAACCTTAAACTTTTTCTATAAATGCTTTACAGCTTGCTTAAATTGATTGCCTCTATCTTCATAATTTTCGAATAAATCGAAACTCGCACAGGCGGGAGACAGCAAAACTGTATCTCCTTTTTCTGATAATCTTTGAGCCATTGTTACAGCATCTTCCATTGTATTGACTTCAATCATTATATCAACCACGTTGCCAAAAACATCAATGATTTTTTTGTTGTCAATTCCCAAACAAATTATGGCTTTTACTTTTTCACGAACCAAAGACATCAATTCGTTGTAATCATTTCCTTTGTCTACACCTCCTACAATCCAAACTGTTGGCGTATTCATACTGTCTAATGCAAAGAAAGTGGCGTTTACATTTGTAGCTTTCGAATCGTTGATGTATTGCACATTTTGAATTTTCAAAACTTTTTCCAAACGGTGTTCTACTCCTTGAAAATTGGATAAACTTTCTCTAATGGTCGCATTTCTAATTTTCATCAATTTTGCTACAGAAGTTGCTGCCATTGCATTTTTCATATTATGCTTTCCTTCAAGTGCCATAGTTTCGGTTTCCATTGTGAATTCTTCCTCGTTGATGATGTTTACTTCCATTGTTTTTTCTTTTATAAAGGCTCCCATTTCGAATGTTTTTGTTAGCGAAAAAGGAATTAATTGAGCTTTTGTTTTATTGTTTTTTAACCATTCTGCGATTGCCTCGTCATCGTCATCATAAATGAGGAAATCTTCCTCAGTTTGGTTCATTGTTATTCTGAATTTTGATGCAATGTAATTTTCATATTTATAATCATATCGGTCTAAATGATCCGGACTGATATTAGTGATTATCGCGATATGTGGCCTGTAATCTATTATTCCATCCAACTGAAAACTGCTGATTTCCAACACATAACTTTCGTATTTATCTTCGGCAACTTGCCAGGCAAAACTCTTTCCGATGTTGCCTCCTACAGCCACATTTAATCCTGCTGATTTCAGTAAATGATAAGTCAACATCGTTGTTGTTGTCTTGCCGTTGCTTCCGGTGATTCCAATTGTTATTGCTTTTGTGAAAGGTGCAGCAAACTCAATTTCTGAAATTACAGGAATTCCTTTCTCAACCAATTTTTTTACTATAGCTGATTTTTTTTCTGGAATCCCAGGGCTTTTCATCACCACATCGGCATTCAAGATCAGTTCTTCTGAGTGCTTTTCTTCTTCCCAAGCAATGCCATTATTGATAAGAACTTCTTTATAATTTTTTTTTATTTTTCCATAATCGGATACAAAAACATCATATCCTTTTTTCTTTCCCAGAATTGCAGTTCCAACGCCGCTTTCTCCGCCACCAAGAATTACTAATCTCATTATCTTAATTTTAATGTGACTATTGATACTATGGCAAGCATTATGGCGACAATCCAAAATCGGGTTACAATTTTACTTTCGTGATAGCCTTTCTTTTGATAATGATGATGCAAAGGCGCCATCAGAAAAATTCTTCGGCCTTCGCCAAAACGTTTTTTTGTGTATTTGAAATAGAACACTTGTAAAACCACCGAGAAATTTTCAGCTAAGAATATTCCACATAATAAAGGAATTAGCAATTCTTTTCTAACGGCGATTGCCAATACAGCAATTACACCGCCAATAGTTAAACTTCCCGTATCGCCCATAAATACAGATGCCGGATAGGAGTTGTACCATAGAAATCCGATTAACGATCCTACAAATGCCGAAATGAATACCGTCATTTCACCCGAATAGGGGATGTACATAATGTTCAAATAATTAGAGAATATAATATTCCCTGAAACGAATGTGAATATTCCCAGCGCCAAAACCGAAACAGCTGATGTTCCAGCAGCCAAACCATCGATTCCGTCAGTTAAATTTGCACCATTTGAAACTGCAGTGATAATGAATATTACCATTGGGATAAAAATTAACCAAGCCCATTTTTCATAGCCTTCCCCCATCCAGGATAATGCTTCGGCATAATCAAATTGATTATTTTTCACAAAGGGAATCGTAGTTGCTGTCGATTTTTCATAAACGGGTGCTGGTTTAATTTCGTTTACGGATATTTCTTTTAGTACATTACTCGTAGCTGTTTTAGTTCTTATGGTTACATCTGGGTTAAAATATAAGACGGAACCCACAATTAAACCCAATCCTACTTGGCCAAAAACCTTGAATATTCCTTTTAGACCTTCTTTATCTTTCTTGAAAATTTTGATATAGTCATCAATAAAACCAATGATTCCCATCCACAAAGTAGTCACAATAAGCAATACTATATAGATATTCTGAAGCTTTGCGAAAAGGAATACGGGAATTAAAGTGGCAAAAATGATAATCAAACCACCCATTGTTGGGGTTCCTGCTTTTTCTTTTTGACCTTCTAAACCTAGTTCTCGAACGGATTCTCCTATTTGTAGTTTTCGCAAAAAACCAATCACTCTTTTTCCATAAATGGTTGATAAAAGCAAAGAAAGTATAAAAGCTAGTGCTGATCTAAAAGTGATATATTGAAAAACTCCTGTACCAGGAATGTCCATTGTTTTGTTTAAATATTCAAATAAATAGTATAGCATATTTCTATTTGTTGAGTTGGTTTAGTACATCAGTTACTGTTTTCATATCATCAAAATCGTGACGAACGCCTTTTATTTCTTGATAAGTTTCGTGTCCTTTTCCTGCAATTAGAATAATATCGTTGGGCTGAGCGAGTTGGCACGCTGTTTTAATAGCTTGCTTTCTATCGGTTATCGAAAGTGATTTTTTGAAATTTTGAGGTTCAACACCTAGTTCCATTTCGTTGATAATAACTTCTGGATCTTCATTTCGAGGATTGTCAGATGTTAGGATGGTTTTGTCGCTTAATTCAGTCGCAATCGCTGCCATAATTGGTCGTTTGGCTTTGTCTCTGTTGCCGCCACAACCCATAACAGTAATCAATTGTTCGTTTTTGGTTCGAATGTCATTAATAGTTTTCAGCACATTTTCCAATGCGTCTGGAGTGTGCGCGTAATCTACTATCGCAGTTATATTTGAATTAGATACTATAAATTGAAAACGACCTGAAACACTTTCTAAATCAGATAGCAATCGAAGTACTTCTAGACTTTCAAGTCCTAATTCGATTGCTGTTCCGTAAATAGCCAATAAATTATAAGCGTTGAAAGTTCCGATAAGTTTTACCCAAACTTCATTGCCGTTAATTTTTAACAATAAGCCTGATAATTGGTTTTCGAGGATTTGTGCCTTATAATCTGCATAAGATTTTAAAGCATAGGTCAATTTTTTGGCCAATGTGTTTTGCAACATAACTTGACCATTTTTATCATCGATATTGGACAACGCAAAAGCAGTTTTTGGCAAATTGTCGAAAAATGATTTTTTTACATCTCGATATTCGGCAAAAGTGGGATGATAATCTAAATGATCATGCGATAAATTAGTAAAAATTCCACCTACAAAATGCAAGGCTTCGGTGCGTTTTTGATGAATTCCGTGTGAACTTACTTCCATAAAACAGTATTCAACACCAGCCTCAACCATTTCTCTTAAATAATGATTTATCGTCAACGAATCTGGTGTGGTGTGTGTCGCTTTATATTCTACTTCATCAACTAAAATTTTTACCGTGGACAATAACCCAACTTTGAAACCTGCTTTTTTAAATAATTGGAACAACAAAGAAGCAATTGTTGTTTTACCATTTGTTCCGGTTATACCAACTAATTTTAAATCTTGAGAGGGATTACCAAAGTAATTGGCAGCCATAAAAGCTAATGCTTTATTGGTGTCTTTTACCTGAATATAAGTAATTCCCGGAGTTAGGATTTCTGGCAAAGTATCGCAAACAATGGCAATAGCACCATTCCAAATGGCCGTTTCAATATAATCGTGACCGTTGGAAATCGTTCCTCGGATAGCTATAAAAGCATCATTGGCTCCGATTTTTCTAGAATCAAATTCTATTTTATCGATTGCAATATCTGTCGAACCTTTTACGGCTTCGATAGCGACTTTGTATATTATTTCTTTTAAAATAATCACGATAATTCTAATATTATAGTTGAGTTTTTATCTAATGGTTCACCAGCTTGAATCGATTGTTTTTTGACTTTTCCAACGCCAATAATTTTTACTTTTAGTCCAAGATTACCAAATAAGGCCACGGCATCCATTCCTGCCATTCCTTTTACATTTGGAATTATTGACTTTTGCTCTTTTTGTGTTTTAGCATAATATGAGTCATAGTCTTTTTCTTGTTTTAATATTTTTCTGTTGATGTTTTTTATTTCATTGGTTGAAGGAGCATCTGTAAAAATCTTTTGAGCAATTCGTTTAAAAACGGGACCGGCAACATCGGCTCCATAATAATTATTGTTTACGGTACTTGGTTTATGAACTACCACAATGCAAGAGTATTTAGGTTGATCTGCTGGAAAATACCCTACAAATGAAGAGGCATAATATTTTTCAGAACCTCCATTTTTTGCGTAATTTACTGCTGCTGTTCCTGTCTTGCCTGCCATTGAAAAATCTTTAGAATAAAGCCCCTTTCCGGTTCCTTTTTTTACCACGTTTGCTAAAACCGCTTTCAGTTTTAAGATGGTTTCCTTAGAGCAAACTTTAGGATTCAGTACCACTGTATTGTATTTTTTGATGGATTTATCCCATTGTTTTATTTCGGAAACAATTTGTGGTTTGACCATTTTTCCCTCATTGGCAACAGCATTATAAAAAGTGAGCGTTTGCAACGGGGTTACAGAAACTCCATATCCAAAAGCCATCCAAGGAAGAGAAATATTTGACCAGTTTTTGTCGCTAGGCTGAGGTATAAATGGTGCGCCTTCGCCTTTGAACTCTAAGCCTAATTTTTTGTTTAAACCTATAGCGTTAATGTGATTTACAAATTGACTTGGATTATGTTTGTAATTATTATACACCGCTTGAACCAGTACTGTATTAGATGAAACTTCGAATCCTCGTGCCAATGAAATTTTCCCATAACCACCTTCGTGTGAATCTCTTACTGATTTTCCGGAATATTTAACAACTCCGCCATATGTATTGAAAACGGCGCTGGTATCAATTTTTTTATCTTCTAAAAGAATCATTAAATCCACAAGTTTAAATGTGGAACCTGGCTCATGAGACTCTGTGTAAGCATAATTTGTAGTTTCAAAATAGGTGCCATCATTATGTCTTCCTAAGTTGGAAATCGCTTTTATATTTCCGGTTTTTGTTTCCATAACTACAACGCATCCGTGATCCGCTTGATATAATTCTAATTGTTTTAGCAAGGCGTGATGCGCAATATCCTGAATGTAAACATCAATTGTAGAGAGTACATCATAGCCATCTTGCGGATCTACTTCGTTTGCATCGCTGATAGGTTTCCATTGTCCTTTTGCAATTTTTTGTTTTAAAATTTTGCCGTCTTTGCCGTCAAGATATTTTCTGTAAGCCCATTCAATTCCTTTTCCGCTAGCTGTTCCATCAGGATTTTTTCTTTCATATCCAATGGTTCTCTCGGCAATTTCGCCAATAGGATGTTCTCTTACCGTTTCCTGTTCTATAATAATTCCGCCTTTGTAAGGGCCTAATTTGAATAATGGGAAACCTTTTATTTTTACAAATTCGGTGTAACTCAAATTGCGAGCTACTAAATAATATCTGTTTTTGTTCGCTCTCGCTTTTCGTAATTCGTTTAAATAGAAACCACTTGGTTTATTCAAAAGAAGCGATAAAGAATCGGCCAATGGTTTTACGTTTTTTTCGAAAGCTTCCGATTTTGGTGCAATAGCGTCAAATCGTATTTCGTAATTTGGAATCGATGTTGCTAAAAGACTTCCATCAGCAGAATAAATATTCCCTTTATTGGCAGGAATAACAAAATTCTTCACCGTTCTGTCTTTGGCTAATTTTCTATAATAATCTCCTTCGACCCATTGAATATTGGTCAATTTAATAGCAATAGCAAGCGCCATCATAAAGATGACGAACGCTACTAGATAAATTCTATAAGAAATATTTTTATCTTCTACTACCATAATTTTTGAAAGAAATTTTTCTTTTCTACTGTTTTTTTGACTTTTATTTTTGTTGGAGGAACTGTCGATGGAAAAATTTGTTTTTCAGCCATTTTTTCAGAAACTGTCGATTCCATTTTTAGTTTCATTAATTCCGAACGCCGGTCTACAAATTCCGAACGAAGTTCTTTTACTTCGTTTGTTAGTTCAGCTTCTTCAAATACTTTTTGTTCAAAACGCTGCGTGTTTGCAATCATTATTATTGCAAGAACAATCGAAAAAACGATGAACCGCCAGCTTTTTATGGCATCATCTTCAATAAGAAACCGCGCTTTTAATATGTCGTAAACTCCAGTTTTCATTTTTTCTCGGCTATTCTTAATTTGGCACTTCTAGCCCTATTATTGATTTTGATTTCGGCGTTATCTGGAACAATTAATTTCCCGATAGTTTTGAATGGTACTGTAAAGTTGCCAAAAAAATCGCGCTCTGGTTCGCCTTCAAACATTCCGTTTTTAATATATCTTTTTACCAATCTGTCTTCTAATGAATGGTAGGAAATGACGCTTAATCTTCCGCCTGGATTTAATATTTCTAGTGATTGCTCTAGAAATTCTTTCAAAACATCCATTTCCTGATTGACTTCAATTCGAATGGCTTGATAAATTTGAGCCAACACTTTATTTCGAACTTTTTCAGGTAAATATTTTGCCAAAACCTCTTTCAATTCATCTGTTGTATTTATGGGTTGATATTCTCTGGCCTCGATAATGGTCCTTGCTAGCGCAGGTGCATTTTTCAATTCTCCATAATCCAAAAACACTCTTTTCAGATTGGCATCATCATATTCATTGACTACTCGATAAGCATTCAAATCATTTTTTTTGCTCATTCTCATATCTAATTCAGCATCAAAACGAGTCGAAAAACCTCTTTCAGGAACATCGAATTGATGTGATGAAACGCCTAAATCAGCCAAAACTCCATCGACACTTTTCACGCCATAAAAACGCAAAAACCTTTTTATAAATCTGAAATTTTCATTGATTAGTGTAAATCTTTCGTCTTTCAAAGCATTGGCTAAAGCATCTTCATCTTGATCAAAAGCAAACAATTTCCCGGTTGGGCCTAGTCTTTTCAAAATTTCTTTTGAATGTCCACCACCGCCAAAAGTGACGTCAACGTAGATTCCGTCGGGTTTTATGTTCAACCCATCAACCGATGCTTGAAGCAAAACTGGATTATGATATTCCATTGTCGTCATTTGTATTTCCCATTACTTCTTCGGCTAAATCTGCAAAATCTACATCTTCACCGTTAATCGATTTTTCATATAAATCTTTATCCCAAATCTCCACAATATTAACAGCAGACGAAAACACAACGTCTTTAGAAATGCTTGCAAAAACCACTAAGTCTTTTGGAACCAATAATCTTCCCAACGCATCGATTTCAACTACTTTTACACCCGCTGTAAATCGGCGAATGAAGTCGTTGTTTTTCTTAACGAATCGGTTGAGCTTGTTGATTTTTTGCATCATCAAATCCCATTCTTCCATTGGATACAATTCTAAGCAAGGTTGAAATACGGAACGCTTCAAAACAAAGCCGTTTTGAAGTGATGAAGCCAATTGCTTTTTTAAAGGCGCAGGCAGAAGCAGCCTTCCTTTAGCATCGACTTTACATTCATATGTTCCGACAATTGTATTCAAGATGAATTTTTTAAATGATGTAGAGCAAAAATATAAAAATTATTACCACAATTTACCACAATAACCCACTTTGTTAATAAGTTTTACCACTTCAAAACAAAATCGACTAGTTTTTACTGAATCAGGGCATTAGCAGTTTTTTAAGACTGTGTTAAGACCTACTGAATTTTAGAAACAATAGTATAGTAAAAGTGCAAAAAGCATCATTTTTTAAACAGTAATTGAAAAGAATTAAAAACGGGAAATTGTAGGGCCGAAATCGGTAAAGTTTTAAACAGCTTTTTAAACAAAAGGATTAAAATGCATAAAATTTGATTCCAAAAATTCTTTTTTCTTTTTTAAATCCTATATTTGTTGAAATTGAAAAATTGCGATAAATCGAATGGAAAAATACTATAAAAAAGAAGGTAAATACAGCTATTATGAAGCTGGTGAAGGAACTCCGATTGTTGTACTGCACGGTTTAATGGGAGGTCTGAGCAATTTTGATGCTGTAGCCAGTTATTTTTCTGAAAAAGGATATAAAATTGTAATACCCGATTTGCCGATTTATACTCAAAGTATTTTGAAAACGAACGTAAAAGCTTTTGCAAGATATGTGAAGGATTTTATCACTTATAAAGGATTTGACAGAGTGATTTTGTTGGGAAATTCACTAGGAGGACATATCGCATTATATCATACAAAAATGTATCCCGAAAAAGTGGCTGGTCTTGTACTAACTGGAAGTTCAGGGCTTTATGAAAGTGCTATGGGTGATAGTTATCCTAAAAGAGGTGATTATGAATACATAAAAAAGAAAGCACAAGATGTTTTTTATGACCCAAAAATGGCTACCAAGGAACTTGTAGATGAGGTATATGCATCTGTAAATGATAGAATAAAACTAATAAAAACGTTGACAATTGCTAAAAGTGCCATACGACATAATATGGCGAAAGATTTACCAAAAATGCATGTTCAAACGTGCTTAATTTGGGGAAGAAATGATCTTGTAACACCACCTTCTGTTGCCGAAGAGTTTAATGAATTATTACCCAATGTTACATTATATTGGATAGAAAAATGCGGTCACGCAGCAATGATGGAACGTCCTGACGAGTTCAATAGTTTGCTTGAAGATTGGCTATCACATACACATTTAAAAGCGCACTAAGTCCTTTACTTATGAAAATTAACACAGCCGAATTTATTGTAAGCAACTCTGAAGTGGATAAATGTCCAAAAGACTTTTTGCCAGAATATGCTTTTATAGGCCGATCCAATGTTGGGAAATCATCCTTGATTAATATGCTTACCAATCATAAAAATTTAGCAAAAACTTCTGGAAGACCTGGAAAAACACAGTTGATAAACCATTTCAAAATCAACAACAATTGGTTTCTTGTCGATTTGCCGGGTTATGGTTATGCCAAAGTTTCCAAGAAAACTAAGTCCGTTTTTCAACAATTTATCACCGATTATTTTGAGACAAGAGAACAACTCGTTTGCGCTTTTGTCCTGATTGACATTCGTCACGAATCACAAAATATCGATATCGAATTTATGGCGTATATGGGTGAAAGTGAAATTCCGTTTTGCATCATTTTTACCAAAGCCGACAAAATCAGTAAAGTAAAAATCGATTCTCATATAGCTGCTTACAAAAAGAAAATGTTTGCTAATAATTGGGCCGAAATGCCTCAGTATTTTGTTACTTCTGCAACAGAATCTACTGGAAAAGAAGAGGTTTTAAATTATATTGACGAAGTAAATCAAGAGGTTTTTAAAAACAACAGTGAGTTTTAAAAAACAAATTTCAAAAATAGTCAATCCCAAATTCCAATCATTAAAATTGGGATTTGGGATTTTTCAATTATTTTTTTAACTCCAATTTCTCAGCAAAATAATCACAAAAATCTTGCATTGTCGCTACCATTTTTTCGTCGCCTGTAGCTCTTTGAAAAGTTTCGGTCATAGATAACAAAGTTTGATGAAAAAAGATTTTCATTTCATCCATTGACATATCTTTCGTCCACAATTCGATACATTTTGTAGATTTTTCGTCACTGTTCCAAACCGAGAGCATAAAGGCTTTGGCTTCTTCAAGTTCTACTCCGCCTTCAACCGCAGCCCAAGATAATTTTTCAGGAATTCGGTTTTCGTCTAGTTGTACATTTATTTTAATTTCTGAAGTGTTGTTATTCGCCATTTTTTTTAGGTTTGTATTTAGATTTTTCAAATAATTCTTTTGCATTCATTTTTAGCATTTTTTCTAAGGGTACATCATTGTTATTCATGTAAGATCGCACCATTTGCCAACCTATCCAAGTGCCAACTCTTCCAGGAGATTCATTGTCGATTTCGAGATAAAATTTCGAAAATGGAGCAGGATTTATAAAGCGATTGCCCAGTTTAGGATCGTCGCTATATAGCATTTCATTCTCTAGAAAATACCGCCACATATAGCCTTCGTTTTCTTCGCACCATTTGTTTTGGTCTGGTGTATATCCTATTTTGTCAGCATCAGTATAATCTGGCAAAAGCAAATCTTTTAGATACAATTGTTTTCCAAAATATACCATTTGACTTAATAGTGATTGGTCCGTGATTGGAGCTATTTTTTGAATAGAAAAACTCGAAACAACATCGGGTAGGATTTGTTTTTGCACGAAATTTTGTTTCAAATAATTGGGAAATTGATAAAATTTGTGGTCTTTTCCCAAATACAATTCTAGGGAAATAATTAATAAACTGTCTGTATAAATCACCTTGTTGTTGTAATCCATTTCCGAAATCACTGTGACTACTTTTGGAGTTTTATTTTCTGGAAAATAAAATTTTATGTGTTTAAGCAGCGTGTTCAATTCTTTTTTGACCGGTTCGAAATTGGAATATTTATTTTGTACTTCGGTATATAATTCTCGCCATTGCGGGTTTTGCATTTTTTCTAACCAAACGCTATCTGGAGTTCCTTTCGGGAAAAAGAATGGAAATTGGTTTTTTAATTGTTCTAAATTTTTTGGTTTTGTTTCAAAAAACAATTTGTCGAAGCGTTCGACTTTAATTTCTAACGGAATTTCTTCAACTGCTTTTTCTACTTTCGATTTTTTGTCGCAAGAAACGAAAGCAAATATTAGGGCAAATACTAAAATTATTCTTTTCATTTTTATATTTATTGTTAACTATAACGATGTAAATGCTCTACTTTTCACAAAAAAGAAAAGATTAAAACTGATATAGGAAATAGCACCTGAAAATTATTATTTTTGCAAATATACATTACCTAGATTTTAAAAACCCAAAGTATTATGACTAAAATAAGTACTATTCAGGTCGAAAAAGTAAGTGCGCATATCGTCGATTGGTTAAAAACCTATGCTGAAAACGCAAAAGTGAATGGTTTTGTTGTGGGGATTTCTGGAGGAGTCGATTCGGCTGTTACTTCAACCCTTTGTGCACAAACTGGCATGACCGTTTTATGCGTCGAAATGCCTATTCATCAGGCTCCAAGTCACGTAAGCAGAGGTCGAGAGCATATTGAGCAGTTGAAAAAAAGATTTCCAAATGCTACTAATGTTGAAGCAGATTTGACAACGGTTTTTGAAAATTTTAAAACCATTGTTCCAATTGTTTCCGATTTGGATAAAGTAAATTTGTCGTTAGCCAATACTCGAGCCCGATTGAGAATGACCACTTTGTATTATTTTGCTGGAATTCATGGCCTTTTGGTGGCAGGTACAGGAAATAAAGTTGAAGATTTTGGAGTTGGCTTTTACACCAAATACGGAGATGGAGGAGTAGATTTGAGTCCAATTGCTGACTTAATGAAATCGGATGTTTATGCTTTGGGCAAGTATTTGCAAATTCCAAATTCAATTTTAGAAGCTTCTCCAACTGATGGATTATTTGGCGATGATAGAACTGATGAAGATCAACTTGGGGCTAGCTATGATGAATTGGAATGGGCAATGCTAGAAGATGAGAAAGGAAAAATTAGCGAAAATTTTTCAGGAAGAGAAAAAATAATCTTCAATATTTATAAAAAATTGAACACCATAAATCAGCATAAAATGAAAGAAATTCCAGTTTGTGTCATTTCAAACTATATTAAGTAGTATTTTCCTAATATTTTTTATGAAGTTTAAAGTTTTTTGATTAACTTTACGTAATCGTAAACACAAACAACACTAAAAAATTAAAATTATGATCAAAGTTTGTTTAGCAAATAACCATCCAGTAGTGCATTTCGGGGTAAAATCGTATTTCAAAGATCACGATAGTATTTCGATAGTTGCCAATGTAGGGAATTTTTTAATGGTAAGAGATATCCTCCTTACTAAGGAGATTGATGTCTTAATCTTGGATCTTGAATTAGAAGGTCTTTCTAGTATTTTTGAAGTTAAAAATATTTTGAAAAATTTTCCAAAAACAAAAATCATCATATTTAGTGACCTTTCAGAACAAATTTATGCACCAAACGCAATAAAAGCTGGTGTTTCGGGATTCGTTTCTCAAAAAGAAAAATTAGAAACTTTAGGTCAGGCAATTATAAAAGTAAATCAAGGTAAAATTATTATTGACGAAACCGTTAAGAAGAATCTTGCGCTAATTGCCAAACAAAACAAAAGTGAGCGTTTGTACCGCAAACTTTCTAATCGTGAAGTCGAAGTTTTACGGTATTTGAGTGACGGTAAGAAAAACAACGAAATTTCTAAAATTTTGGGTCTCAACGAAAAAACAATAAGTACCTATAAATTAAGATTATTGCAAAAATTAAACGTTACTAACTTAGTAGATTTGGTAAATAAAGCCAAAACTCTAGAAATAGTTTAGTTGCTGTATCGCGACATTACTCTTCCTAATTTTTTCGAAAAAGAATTGATTAACTTAGAGTAATCCATCGCCATAGATAAAGGCTCAATGTTGTCAGAATCGGGTTCTGTAGATATTGAGCTTTTTATTTCTTCAATAATTCGATCGACCAGATACCATCTCAAAGTAAGAATAGTTTCAGAAACATATTGACTTATGGTTTTGTCTTTTGTTTTTGGAAAAATGTTTTGTCCTTCCCAATTATGCAAAGCTACTTTTTCGTCAGCCATCAAAATATCGGTTACTTCTTGAGCAAAGTCAGGGTGCAAATGCATTAGATACTGTTCGATGCTAAAGTTTTCGTTTTGATGAAAATAGGTTATCAAGTTATTGTAAATCTCTCTGAATAAAGGATTTGCGAGTTCGACCTCGTCTTCCTGTAAGCTCAGATAAATTCTTTGAAAAACTTTGTACTCTTTTTTTTCAATTGCATCTTCTATTTCCCCGGCTTCATTTGTTTTTAGAAGGACATCTTCAAATTCCTCTGTTTTATTTCCGTACAACAAAAGTATTTCGATAATCTTTCTTTCTAAACCATAAAGGATATCGATTTTTTGAACCTGAATTGGCATTTCGTTTTTTACTACCTCGAAAGCTTTTTGCTCTTGTTTTTGTTTTTTTCCAAGTTCAGAAATGTCTTTTTGAACCAATTGAGCTAATGTACTAACCAAAACTTGTTCCGAAATATCCATAATTCGAGAACATTCCTGAATATAGATTTCGCGCTGAATTCTGTCTGGAATTTTAGAAATACTTACCACCATATCCCGAATCAAATCGGCTTTTTTTATCGGATCGTTTTTCGCCTCATTCATTAACAAAGAGGCTTTGAATTGTATAAAATCTTTAGAATTTTCCTCTAAATATTTGATTAATTCTTCGTAAGGCATTTTTTTGGCAAAACTATCAGGATCTTCTCCGTCGGGGAAAGCACAAACTTTTACGTTCATTCCTTCCTCAAGAATCAAGTCGATTCCACGAACAGAAGCCCGTAATCCCGCCGCGTCACCATCAAAAAGAACGGTAATATTTTTTGTCAATCTATTGACTAATCGGATTTGGTCTGGAGTCAAAGCCGTTCCAGACGAAGCGACTACATTTTCTATTCCAACCTGATAGAACTGAATTACATCCGTGTAACCTTCGACTAAATAACAATTATTTTCTTTGGCAATGGCTTGTTTGGCTTGGAAAATCCCATACAAGACTTTGCTTTTATGGTAGATTTCACTTTCGGGTGAATTGAGGTATTTTGCCGCTTTTTTGTCATTGGCCAAAATTCTGCCTCCAAAACCCAAAATCCTTCCCGACATACTTTGAATAGGAAACATTACTCTTCCTTTAAATCGGTCGAATGGTCTGTCTTCCCTTGCAATTGTTAATCCGGTACTTTCGAGAAATTCTAATTTATAGCCTTTTCCTATGGCTTCTTTTGTAAAAGCGTCCCAAGCTTCAAGCGAATATCCAAGCGCAAATTTCTTTATAGTTTCGCCCGTAAAACCTCTTTCTTTGAAATAGGAAAGGCCAATGGCTTTGCCTTCTTCAGTATGTAACATTGTGTTATGGAAATAATCTTTGGCAAATTCAGAAACCAAATACATGCTTTCACGAACATCGGTATTGGCTTTTTCTTCATCGGTTAGTTCGGTTTCTTCGATTTCGATATTGTATTTTTTGGCCAAATATCGAATAGCTTCAGGATATGTAAAATGTGAGTGTTCCATTAAGAAAGCAACCGCATTTCCGCCTTTTCCTGAGCTAAAGTCTTTCCAAATTCCTTTGGCTGGGGAAACCATAAATGAGGGTGAACGCTCATCCGAGAACGGACTCAGTCCTTTGAAGTTGCTTCCAGCACGTTTCAATTGTACAAAATCGCCAATAACTTCCTCTACTCGAGCAGTTTCGAAAACGGTATCTATGGTGGTTTTTGAAATCAATACATTAAATTTTGAAATCCAAAGTTACAAAGTTAAATTTGACTTATTAATTTTGGGAACAATTAATATTTAAATTAAATATCAACATAAATTTATGTTATTTTATAAATTTTTTGAAAAATGAATAACTGTTAAAATTATATTTTATGAAGTGGTTAAATATTGTAACTTTTTTAATTGATTAAAAGCCTCACAACATCCTAAAAAAAAATCTTATTTTTACATTCTTAAATAACTAGAATTTTGATATTTTTATCAATAAATCTGTACTATAATAAATATGATTATAGAGAAGTATAAATCATTTGAATCTTTAGATTTTGAATTCGAATTCAAAGAGGCACTTTCGTTTGTGTCTGACATTTGCGAAGTATCCTATGCATTTTTAACATATTTTGACTTAAAAGGTAATCAGACGCTAACAGCAATAGGATTTGATTTTTTAACAATTCCGAAAGAGATTTTGTTATACAATCAGAATGTCATCGCACAAAAAGAAGTGATTACGATTGCAGACATAAAAAAAGATGCAAAACAGCTATCTAAAAAATCTTCTTCTTTGGAATTAGAATTCATTTTTTTTGCTGGATTTCCCTTAGTAAATGACGAAAACTGTGTAGTTGGTTCAATTTGCATTTTAGATTTTAAGTCTAAAATACTTTCAAATGTGCAGTTGAAAATTATAGAGTATGCCGCCAAACAAATTACTTCCAAATTAAACCTGTTGCAACAAAATGGTATTTTATTCAACAAAATAACCGAGAAGGAGACGCAATCGCAATCGTTTATTGATAATTCAAAAGAAATTTATTACGAATTTGATTCAAATGGAATAATAACCTATGTGTCTAAAAATTGGGCAACGTATCTAGGTTATGAAGCTGATGAAGTTGTAGGCGAAAGCAACAGTTTGTTTTTGCATCCGGAAGATATAGAAATGGTTACTGCTTTTTTAAATGAAGGTCAAAAAGATATTGAAATCACTTATAGAGTTTTACACAAGAAAGGCTACTTTCAATGGCATACTTCAAGTTTTAAAAGAGTAGATAAAAAAGGTAAGTTTATATATAGTGGAAATTATAGAGATGTTGCGGATCAAATTATTACTGAGAAGATAAACATACAGGATAAAGAGTTTTATGAAAAAATACTAGATCAAATCCCGACAGATGTAGCGGTGTTTGACCAAGATCATAGATATCTATATTTGAATCAGGCAGCTATTAAAAATGATGAACTTCGAAAATTCATTAAGGGTAAAGATGATTTTGAATATGCTAAACACACTGGAAGGGATGATTCCTCAGCAAAAAAAAGACGTGAAAAGTTCTTGCAGGCTATGGAATCTAAAAATTTGATTCAATGGGAAGACAACATCACTAGCCCATTTACAGGATTAACTACTTATCATAATCGAAAATTAAATCCTGTTTTTAATAAAAACGGCACTTTTGATATGATGATTGGATTTGGGGTTGATATTACTGAAAGTAAAAATACTCAAGAAGAAATTCTCAAAAGCAAGCAGCTGCTCAGCAGTATTCTTGAAAATATTGCAGTCGGAATATTGGTACAAGGACCTCAATCGGAAATTTTAGAGAACAACAGAGCTGCTTGTGAAATGTTAGGTCTTACAAAGGATCAATTAATTGGCAAAACATCGTATGATAAACTTTGGAAAGTGATTCATCTTAATGGAACCATTTTTAGTCCTGAAGAACATCCAGTACCGATGGCAATAAAATTATTGAAACCGGTGAAAAATGTTATAATGGGAGTATATCGCCCCATTTCTATGGATATGGTCTGGCTTTTAGTTGACGCCATTCCCGTATTTGATGATTTAGGAACATTGTTATATGTTGTGTGTTCTTTCAACGATATTACAGAACTCAAAAATATTGAAGACGAGTTAAAAATTAGTAATGAGCGTTTTTCATACTCAAGTCAAGCTACCTCCGATGCTATTTGGGATTGGAATATTATAAATGATGACATTTTCGTTGGAGCCAGTTATTCTAATCTATTTGGGCACCACTTTACGAACAATATCATTAAGTCTCAAGAATGTGAAATTTTTGTTCATCCAGAAGACAGAGAAGTCTATTGTAAAAAATTGGATGCTGCAATAGAGAGTGCCACTACCAACAAATGGTCTGATGAATACCGGTATTTGAAATCAGATGGTAGTTATGCTTATGTGAATGACAAAGCCATAATAATCAGAGATTATAACGGCAAAGCAATTCGAATGATTGGAGCAATGCAAGATATCACTAATAAGAAAAAACTGGAAGATGAATTACGAGAAAGTGAAGAGCATTTTAAAGAAGCTTTTGAGCATTCGCCGGTAGGAATGGCTCTAGTAGATATTCTAGGTAGTTATATTGAAGTTAACGAAAAGCTTTGTGAAATTCTTGGCTATTCGAACCAAGAAATAAAAACCTTAACATTTCAAGAAATTACTTATTATGAAGATTTAATGATAGATTTAGAGTATAAAAAAAGTTTAGATTTAGGAGAAATATCTAATTTCAGTTCAGAAAAAAGGTTTATTCAAAAAAATAAATTTATTGTATGGACACATATTTCTGTTTCGCTGGTAAAAAATAGCAAAAATGAAACGTACTACATCGTTCAAATGATTGACATTACTGAAAGAAAAAAAATTGAACTTCAAAACAAATTATTAATCGAAGAAAATAATAAAAACAAAGCCATTCTGCTTAACGAAGCTAAAAACATGTATCGTTTTCTTGCAGAAAATACCGTTGATTTAGTATGTTTACACGATTTAAATACAAAGTTTCAATACATTTCCCCTTCGATAATAAATGTTTTGGGTTATCAGCCAGAAGAAATGGTAGGGAAATCTCCTTTAGATTATGCTCATCCAGATGATGTAAAATATCTTCTAAGTAGATTTGAAGATTTTATTGCAGAAAAAAACATCGACAATACTACAGCAAGATTTAGGACTAAAGATGGAAAATATATTTGGCTCGAAACAAGAGCAAATATGGTTGAAAAAAAAGGAATTAAAAGTGGGTTCCAATCTAGCAGCCGTGATATTACAACAAGAAAAGAAGAGGAAGAAGCCACTGAAAAAGCATTAACGAAAGAACGAGAATTAAATGAGTTACGTACCAATTTAGTTTCAACTATTTCGCATGAATTCAGAACTCCTATGACTACAATCCGAACAAGCGCAGAGTTAATAGCAATGTATATTGAGGGACAAAATTTTGAAAAAGCACCACGTGTAGAAAAACAATTAAACACTATAACCGGAGAAATAGATAGAATAGTAGAACTCATGAATTCTGTATTAACTATTTCAAAAAACGATGCAGGAAAAACTAATTTTCACCCCATTATATTCGATTTAAAACAACTATGTCTTGATGTAATTGAAACTAGTTTTGACAATCAAAAGGATGGAAGTAGCGTACAAACATATTTTGAGGGTGATAATTTTCTTGTGTTTGCGGATAAAAATTTAATGGAATACTCTATTTTTAATTTATTAAATAATGCTTTCAAATACTCTAAAGGTTCTGGTAATGTTGTACTCCAACTTTCCGCATCGTCAACAAATGTAAATTTACAAATTATAGATCAGGGGATTGGTATTCCTGAAGAGGATCAACAGAAATTATTTAATACTTTTTTTAGGGCAAGTAATACAAACGGAATTCAAGGAACAGGATTAGGTCTTTATATTGTCAAAACCTTTACTGAAAAAAATGCTGGAAAAATTCACTTAGAAAGCCATTTAGGAGTAGGGACAAAAGTAACTTTGCAATTTGCTTTACAAAACACTTTAAGTCATGACTAAGATCCTTATTATTGAAGATGAAATAAAATTATTGGAAACTCTCAGCGAATTATTGTCACTAGGCAATTATGACGTGGTAGCAGCTAAAAATGGATTGGAGGGTTTGGAAAAAGTAACACAAACAAATCCGGACCTGATTATATGTGATATAATGATGCCAATATTAGACGGTTATGGTTTTATGAAACAGCTAAAACAGTCGGACCACCATAATATACCCGTACTTTTTCTTACTGCAAAAACAGAATTAACTGATCAGCAAAGAGGAATTGATTTAGGTGCAAAAGCTTATATTTTGAAACCCTTTTCTTTTCAAGAACTCAATTTAGTCATAGAAAAACATTTGCTTGATAAATAATTCTCCTAAAGAAATAACTGATATCTGAAAAAAACCAATAATAACTTAAATTTGTTTTCGTTAGGAAGAATGATTTACATTTAACAAATCTAAATCATTTTGATATTTATTATTGTGATACTTACTTTTAAAAGTCGAAACAAATTTTTTAGCGTGTGCACTTTGTTTTTTTGACATTTTAAATTCCCTAGAGTGAAAAGCACCCATATCAATCACTAATACTTTAGTATAATTTTTTATTGAAAGAGAAATTACACTTAGTATTGTGAAAATTACAAACATAAAAAAAATGTTGTAAATACTTTTGTCTAAATAATCTGCTAGTAAGCTATAAGCCAATAAAGTACTAAATAATAGAAGGAAATTAATTGTAAAATTTCTTTTTTTAAGACATCTCACATTTGAAACCGATTCAACTCTAAAAATTACATTTTCGCCTTTGAGCCTAATTTCCAAATGTGAATCACACAGTTTAAAATATGGATTTTCCGGTAAATTATCGACTGATTTGACGCGGTTTACAAAAACTGCATGCATACTAATGTTGATTGTTAATGTTGAAAAGATGTAAACATCTATGTTCTTGCCTAAAACAGCCTTATTATTCTCTAAACTATTTTTACCCTAAAAACCATTTATATTAGGCTGTTTTATTATGGCAAGATACTTTACATCTAAGTGCAAATATAAATTCTCTTCTTCAATACATTTTGATTGTAATTAATGTCTTAAAAAATAGTACTCATAAGTTAATTTTTAGCTAAAAACTCAAGTTAAATAACCGTTTTTAAAACACTTGAAAAAATCCAACGTTTATAAATCAAATAAATTACACAAATAGTGGACTTATAAAGATTTGAAATAATCTCTTGTGGTAAGGCCTACATAAGATTTGAAACTTGTTGAAAAATAAGAAAACGAATTAAAACCTGTTTCATCTACTAAAAACTGAATATTCCTTTCCCCCAAATCAATAAGTTTGATGGCGTATTCTAATTTAAACTCTCTCACATATTGTGAAACGTTTTTATTGGTCAATTTTCTGATGCGTTTATCTAATGTTGATCTACTGACAAAAAGATGAGTTGATAATTCATCAACACTGATTTTTGATTTTAAATTCCTAACAATATAATCATTCACAGATGACAAAAAATCTTTTTCGGATAGTTTTATAGTAACTTTAGAGAACGGGTCAGGTTTATATTTTTTTTCTATGTTGTTTCTAAGAACTAATAAATTCTTGATTTTTAAAATTAATTCTTTAGACTTGAAGGGTTTCAAGATATAATCATTAACTCCATTTTCGAGTTGTCTATACCTGACTCCGTCGTCCATATTTGCAGTAATTATTATGAACGGGATTGTATTAAATTTTTTGTTTTTTCTAATATTTATAAACAATTGTTCGCCATTCATTGCAGGCATCATTAAGTCACTGATTATAATATCGGGCATATTCTTTTGCAAGTACTCTAGAGCTTTTAACCCATCTTCAAGCCATTGCACATTGAAATCATTTAGTTGCAATACCTCTACAATAGAGGCACCTAAAGCAATATCATCTTCAATTAGCAGTATTTCACTTTTCTTTACTCTCATAAGACTAATATATGCATCCATATTTTAAATTATAACTTTTATTTTTTAAATTATAGATACTAAATCGTTTCACCTATTCTTATAAAAATACATTTGTATCAATGAATTTGTTTTATAAAGTTACGAAATTATTATGAAGAATCTTTTATTCGGAATTTCAAATGCTAACAATCATCTTTTAAAAGAAATTTCAATTGATAGTGCTCTTAATTTGTGTATTACTGCAATTGGTAAAAGCCAGAATATTGATAGATGTTACATTTTTAAAAATGATACTACAAACGAAGGACTTAAGTTATATTACGTTTACGAATGGTGCAACGAAGGTATTGATTCTTATTTAGGGAACCCGGACTTGAATGGGATTTCTTATGATGAATTCCCTGGACTTTACAATACTTTGAGTAAAGATGAACCACTACATGGACTAGTAAAAGAAAGTGACAATAAGTTATTTGTTGACACAATGGAGATGCAAGGAATCAAATCCTACCTTTTTACTCCCATATTCTCTGAAAATAAATTTTGGGGTTGGATAGGTTATGACGATTGCAAAACAGAGAGAAAATGGATTGATGAAGAAGTTTATGTATTGCATACCGTAGCAAAAAATATTGGCATTCGATTAAATCAAGACAAAACCAATGCGAAATTAGAAGCACATCTAAAGCAATTTGATTTTTATTTAAAAGGCTCAAATCAAGGTATGTGGGAATGGGATATTATAACAAACAAAGCCATTTTTTCTTACAATTGGGCCGGAATGTTAGGATACAATTTAGACGAAATAGACCAAACTTTTGAATTTTGGAAAAAAAATGTTCATCCGGAGGAAATTGACCAAATAGAAATTGACCTGAGAGATTATGTATGTGGTAAAACAGTCAGTTTCGGTGGGATACAAAGAATGAAACATAAAAAAGGTCATTATGTTTGGATTAAATATTCAGGTTTATTGACAAGAAATGCCTTTGGAACCCCTATTAAAGTTATTGGAACACATATAGATATTAGTGAGATTAAAGAAAAAGAGCGCCAACTGGAGTTATCGGAGGAAAAATTTAGATTTATTGCTGAAAACACAACTGATTTAATTACCCAACATAATATTGACGGAACTTTTTCTTATGTTTCAAACTCCTCTAAAGATATTATTGGATATAATTCTGAGGAATTGATTACTAAAAGTCCGTATGATTTCATTCACCCTGATGATTTGAATCTGATGCATTTTACGCACCAAGAAATCACCAATAAATTACAATACAAACCTTTAACTTATAGATTTAAGAAAAAAGACAACACATTTATTTGGTTGGAAAGCACTTCAAAAGTCATCCTTAATAGTAAACAAGAGATTATCGGAATGCAATCTTCCAGCAGAGATATCAGTGAAAGAATAAAATCTGCGGAAGAAATGAGATTAGCTCTTTTAAAAGAAAAGGAACTCAACGAATTAAAATCAAAATTTGTTTCTATGGCATCACACCAATTTAGAACCCCATTGACAATTATATATTCTAATGCTGAACTGATAGATTTTAAAAGTGAAATAAATAGAGGAGAGAACAGGAATTACTTTGAACAAAATACTAAAAGAATTAAAAATGAAGTTGACAGACTTACTGAATTAATGAATAATATTCTGGTATTTGGAAAATATGATTTGGAAGAAACCAAAAAAGATGTAAAAAAACTAAATTTTGATAGCTTTATAAATAAAATCATCGAAACCTATTTTAGCAATGAAAGTGATGGACGAACAATTAAAATTGAAATAAAGGGAAGGCAACAAGCAATTATTACAGACGAAACCTTATTGATTCATATTCTAACAAATATCATCAATAATGCCTTTAAATATTCGGTAAATAAACCCAATCCGAAACTAGTTATTACTTATTTGGAGGCTAAAATTAAAATCGAGGTAATAGATTATGGAATTGGAATTCCAAGAAGAGAAATTCAACATTTATTTACTTCATTTTTCAGAGCTACAAATACAAGTACAATTGTAGGTTCTGGATTAGGATTAACTATAGTAAAACAATTTACCAACCTTCTTAACGGAGAAATATCAATTATAAGCAAAAAAGATTGTGGAACCACATTAACACTTTATTTTCCTTATGTATAATAAAAAAATACTTTTAGTCGATGACGAAGCAGAATTAAGAGAGACAATTTCTGAATTGCTAATTCATAGCAATTATAGCGTTATGACCGCTCAAAACGGGCACGAGGCTCTCAAAATTTTAGACTTTTGGACTCCAGACTTAATTATTAGCGACATAATGATGCCCATTATGGATGGGAATTTATTTTATGACATAGTTAAAGATACCAATACAATTAACCAAATACCCTTTATTTTTTTGACGGCAATGAATGATGAAGAGGAAAAGGAAAAATGTATCCTAAATGGGGTCGATCACTTTGTAGCCAAACCTTTTAAAATTGAAAATTTACTAAAAATTATTAATAGCAAAATCGATAGATTCGAAAAAATAAAAAATGCTTACAATACTATTAATGCAAGTAATAACAGCTATTTTATTCACGAAATAAATACTCCGCTTCACGGAATTTTAGGTTCAATTAATCTTTTAATTAAAAACAGAGAACGTTTTGGAGAAAATGAAATTGAAATGTTTTACAACTCCATCAAAATATCTGGAGAACGACTAAACAGAACATTAAAAAATTCTATCCTTTATCGCGATCTTAAAAACAACGATTTAGATTTCTTAGAGGATTACTCTTCCGAAATATCAAAAGAATTTTCATCGGTTAAGGATAAAATTGCCAATATAGATGAAAAACAAGCGAAAAGAATTGTTTTCAATGTTTATGAATCAAATGTTAAAATAAAGGTAGAATATTTACATTTCATTCTATTTGAATTATTGGATAACGCATTGAAATTTTCAGAAATTAATAAAAAGATTATTATTTCTGGCAAAAAATACAATTCAGAATACTACCAATTAACAATACAAGATTACGGAATAGGATTTACTGCTAAAGAACTTAAAGAAATTAACGTAAATCAACAATTCAATCGTGACAAAAAAGAACAGCAAGGCCTTGGTTTAGGGCTTTTTATCAGTAAAACTTTGATAAAGAAAATCAAAGGCGTTTTTAGTATTGTTTCGCAAAAAGATATCGGTACGACCATAACAATTTACCTGCCAATACATTTTTGATAAGCAAATTTTTGATGGCGCTAACAATTAATTAATTATTGAAAATGAGGCTATAACGTTACTATTATAGCCTCATTTTAAGAAATGCCAATCACTTATGTTCTAATTAAAATCGAATCGAACACCAAGCGAAATGTTGTTTTGATCTACTACATTATTTTCGAATAATGGATTTAAATCGTATTTCAAATACAAGCTCGTTTCCTTGTAACCTAGGTAAGTACTCACGCCATAAATAAAATCATTGGCATTAAAATCGCCTTTGGTTTTTATCCTAATTTTATCATCGTCGATGTTATAATACAATTTTTGTTTTGATTTTATTCGGAAACCTCCATAACCTCCAATTCCGAAACGAACGCCTTTGTGAGAAGAAAAACTTCCATTCCCATGATTCGATTTATTGTCTGAAAAATCAAATTCTAAATGCAAAGGCGCTACAAGATAAACATTTTTGAAACGTGAATTTTCTAATTCATATGGAAAAACTTCAAGATTAGTTTCGCTATTAGATGCCGGAACAAAATAGCGATTATCGGTAGGACAAATGTTGTTATACATCACTGAAAACCCATATTTCAAATGCAATAAATTATGGTTTTTGAAAATTCTTGTATTCTCGGTAAATCCCCATTCGAAGAAATGAGATTGCCAATAATAGAAATCGGAGTTGGCAACGGCTTTATTTGTTACAAGATTATTGGCTCCGAACGCAAGAACAAACTGCGAAGTGGTTCTTTTTTCAATTTTATCATTTTTGTTTTTTATTTTCATTGCTGGAAAGTAGAAAGAATACGAAGTGTGAGTTGAATCAGTTACTTTTATTTTTCCATCCACTTTTTGTTGAACAAGATCTTCTAGTTTTTGTTGTTCGATAGCCACTCTATTTTCAATGTTTTTAGCTCTGGTTTCGGCTAATTTTTGTTTTTTGGCTTCAGCATCTTCTTTGGTTATAATGCCGTTTTCTAATTCTACATTTACGGCTTCGACTTCAATTTTGAGTGCTGACTTTTCTTCTTTTGTAATGTTTTCTATTTCAGATGAGATTGATTTTACCTGAGATTCAAAGGTTTTCTTCGCCTTTTCGCCTTTATTGCTCGTGTCTTGCGCGTGCATTTTACTAATAAAAAGCAAAATAAATACTGTTAGATAAAAGATAATTTTTGTCATAATGTTAAGATTTAAGTGTTCGGTTTTTGATTGATGATGATTATTGATTATTTCTGTTTGCCAAAGCTTCTTTGGCTTCTTTGTATTTTTGGGTTATTGTGTTTAAGGCTTTTTCTCTAAATGAAATTTGTAATTCTCCGTCAACTTGATTTAATAAATCTTTTGAATTTATTTTGACGGATGGATTTTTAACACCTGATTTTAGATTGTTTTCTGCCGAAGCCAATAAGCTGTCAATATTTTCTGGACTTATATTTTTATGTTCTGCAATTGACTCGTTTCGAGAAGTGAATTGGCCTTCAGCAACAACATTTTCCTGAGTTTTAAGTGTTGGATTTTCTCCTTTGGTTTTAGTGTTTTTTTGAGTTTGTACCAAAGGTTTTGTTTTTTGTTTTAAAGTGGTTATAGAAAAATTAGGCTCAGGTTTTATTGACTTAATTTCGGTTTTTGAATTTTCTTTTTGAATTGGATTTTCAATTACTACTGTGTTTTTTTTGACGTCAATTGTATTTTCTTTCTGATTAAATAAAACAGTCGATATTAATAATAACCCAACAAAACTAGCCGCAATATAAAGCCAGGTTAACTTTTGTTTTGGTTTCTGATTTATCTGTTTAGTACCGCTCGGTTCGGCAACAGATAACATCGCATTCAATCGATCCCAAGCCATTTCTGTGGGTTTGATTTCACGAGAATTCAATTTTTCCTTGAATTGTTTTTCTAAATTATTCTGTTCCATTGCTATAATTTTTTAGCGTCAGTATTTGCTCTTTCAAAATTTTTCTGGCGTGTGATAATTGCGATTTGGATGTTCCTTCGTTAATGCCCAACATATTTGAAATTTCCTTGTGCTTGTAACCTTCTATTGCATACAAATTAAAAATTATTTTGTATCCATCAGGTAAACTGTCAATCAAAAACTGAATGTCTTCGACAGAAAATTGACTTTCAATATTGTTAAAACTGTCCTCAAAGTAATGTTCCTCTTCTAGAAAACTCACTTTTTTTTGAACCCTGATATGCGAAATACATTCGTTGACCATAATTCGTCTAATCCAACCTTCAAAACTTCCTTTTTTTTCAAAATTTTTCAAATTGGTAAATACTTTCATAAAAGCGGTAATCATAATGTCTTCAGCTTGATGAATGTCCCTTACATATTGTCGGCAAACACTTAACATTTTCGAAGAAAATTTGACGTAGATCTTTTGTTGAGCAGATCGATTGTTCTCGATTGCCAAACGAATGATTTCATTTTCTTCTTGGTTAAAGTGAATTACTTTCAATTTTGTTTTATAAAGTGTTTCTATAAGTAAGACGAATCCTGATACAAAAAGGTTGCATCTGGCATGAAAAATTTAAGATAAAAAATAAAAATCCTAATAAAATCAAGGCTTCAGAAGATGTAATTTATTTAAAAAAAAAATTATTTTTTTCTTTCAATCACATAATTCACCATCAAAATCAGCGCGTCTTTGAACTCAGATTGAGGATAATTGTTTAAAAGCAACAATGCTTCTTGCTGAAATTCGGCCATTTTTTGTTCGGCATAAAGTAATCCGTTGTGGTCTTTCACAAACAAAATAACTTCTTTTACCCGTTTTTTGTCTTTGTTGTGGTTTTTGATCGAGTTGATGAGCCACGATTTTTCTTTTGAAGTACAATTATTCAAAACATGAATCAACGGTAAAGTCATTTTTTGTTCCTTAATATCAATTCCTGTAGGTTTACCAATAGCGTCTTCAGTATAATCGAATAAATCGTCTTTGATTTGAAAAGCCATCCCGATGAGTTCTCCAAATTTCCTCATATTCTCGACCTGGATTTCATCTTCAATCACTGATTTTGCACCCAAAGCGCAACACGCAGCAATTAAAGTTGCTGTCTTTTTTCGGATAATTTCATAGTAAATATTCTCTGTTATATCAAGTCGTCTGGCTTTCTCTATTTGCAATAATTCGCCTTCGCTCATTTCTCGAACTGCAACTGAAATAATTCTCAGTAAATCAAAATCACCGTTGTCTATTGATAATAGCAATCCTTTTGAAAGCAAATAATCGCCGACAAGTACTGCAATTTTATTTTTCCAAAGAGCATTAATGGAGAAAAATCCTCTTCGTCGATTGCTGTCATCCACCACATCATCATGAACTAAAGTCGCAGTATGAATTAGTTCAATTACCGATGCGCCACGATAAGTTCTTTCGTTTACAATTCCATCTGAAACCATTTTAGCTGTCAAGAAAACAAACATTGGACGCATTTGTTTTCCTTTTCGATTGACGATATAATAGGTAATTCTGTTGAGCAAAGCCACTTTTGAAATCATCGATTCGTGGAACTTTTTTTCAAAAAGTTCCATCTCGTTTAATATAGGCTGCTTTATTTGAGAAGTAATATTCATTTAGAATCCAAATATACCATTTTCGGTTAAAACAACGGTATCTATATCAATGTAAATGAAAATGTTTATTTTAAAAATAGTTTAAATTTTTAAGAATATTAATCTTATGTAATTGATTACAAGGGTAGTGCTATTTCTTTTTTTTGTGTTTTTTGTCGATTAGAAGCTAGTTTTATCTTTAAGCTTAATTTATTTACATAAATTTATTATCCCAAATTAAACCTTTTATAAATTTCTGTATCAAAGAAATAAACAATTTAATTTTTATTAATTATGAAAAACAAAATTTTATTATTCGCTACATTGTTATCCATTACTTTGTTTATTGGTTGTAACAATGAACCTGTTAATGAAGCTGCTCCTTTAAACGCAATTTCTGTAGATGAAGCTGTTTTAAACACAGAAATCGATGCAACAGTTGATGATGTTTCTTTCATTGCTGAAGACCAGTTTGACGTACAAAAAAGTGTGGCAGCCAAAACAAGTGCTCCTATTAAAAGTATGTTACCTCCTTGTGCAACTGTTACTTCAGTTTTGACCGGTGAAACCTGGACACGAACTATTGATTTTGGCTCTCAAGGATGCGCATTGCCAAACGGAAATATTCTAAAAGGAAAAATAATCATTAGTTTTTCTAAAAATTTCGCTACTCCAGTACGAACCATTTCTTATACTTTGGAAGGTTTTTATCACAATGATAAATTAATTGAAGGAAGTAAAACGATTACGCACGAACTAAAAACTTCGGATTTATTAGCCGCAATACATCCGGTAATTACTCATTCAATTGACATGAAAATTACTTACCCTGACGGTAAAATTTATACAAGAATTGGAACAAGAGTTCGAGAAATGGTAGAGGGATTTGCAACGATTACCAACTGGGAAGACAATGTTTTCAAAGTTTGGGGATACCATATTACCACTTTTCCTAATGGGTCAAAATATTCTTGCACTACACAAAAAGCTCAGGCTCTTTTAATTAAGATGAGTTGTAAAATGCCTTTCCCTGTTTCAGGCATTGTTGAAATTTTAAAAAATGATGCTACAGCTACTTTAGATTATGGAAATGGCGATTGTGATAAACTTGCTACCATGACTATAAATGGTGTTTCAAAAGAAATTGTTCTGAGAAAATAGAATCCTTATACTATCATTCCCCTGAGGAAAGGGAGTTTAGAAAGGAAAAAAAATTATATTCAATAAAAAAGGAGTTCATTGCAATGAACTCCTTTTTTATGCTTCTTTATTGGCCAATTGACCGCAGGCAGCATCAATATCCTTGCCGCGACTTCTTCGCACTTTTACCACAATTCCTGAAGCTTCAAGCGCTTTAATATAAGCATTAATGGATTCTTCGGAAGCTTGTTGAAACTCACCGTCATCAATAGGATTATATTCGATAAGATTAACTTTGCAAGGGACATATTTACAGAATTTGACCAAGGCATCAACGGATTCTTTGTTATCGTTGATTCCTTTCCAAACTACATATTCGAAGGAAATTTTACTTTTGGTTTTTCGATACCAATATTCCAATGATTCTCTTAAATCAGCTAAAGGAAAATTAGCGCTGAAAGGCATAATCTTAGAACGAATTTCATCTATTGCGGAATGTAGGGAAACAGCTAAATTGAATTTCACTTCATCATCGGCCATTTTTTTAATCATTTTCGGAATACCGGAAGTTGAAACCGTAATGCGTTTTGGCGACATTCCCAAACCTTCGTTGGAAGTGATCATTTCGATGGCTTTCATCACGTTATTGTAATTCATCAGAGGTTCGCCCATTCCCATAAAAACAATATTCGATAAAGGATGATTGTAATACAAACGACTTTCTTTGTCGATGGCAATTACTTGATCGTAAATTTCGGCGGGTTCCAGATTTCTCATTCTTTTCAGTCGGGCAGTGGCGCAGAAATTACAATCCAAACTGCAACCCACTTGACTCGAAACGCAAGCCGTTGTTCGAGTATTGGTTGGAATCAAAACACTTTCTACGACTAAACCATCGTGCAAACGAACCGCATTTTTAACCGTTCCGTCTTCACTTCGTTGCATCGTATCAACCTTAATGTGATTGATAACAAAATTGTTTTCTAGCATCGTTCTAGTAGCTTTTGCCACATTGGTCATGTCATCAAAACTGTGCGCGCCTTTGCTCCAAAGCCATTCGTAGACTTGGTTTCCTCGAAAAGCTTTATCTCCGTTGGTAACAAAAAAATCACGTAATTGTTCTTTGGATAGGGCTCGAATGTCTTTTTTCTCCATCATCGTGCAAAGTTAATGACTATTTGTTGATTTGTACATTTGATAATTTGATAACTTTGACAAAAATTAATAAAATGCACTTTATTTCCCAAGAACTAGAAAATTATATCGAGCAACATTCCGAAAAAGAACCTGAATTGTTGGCGGCTTTAAACAAAGAAACCTATCAAAAAGTTTTGTTGCCACGAATGCTTAGCGGCCATTTTCAAGGTCGTGTTTTAAGTATGTTGTCCAAATTGATATGTCCCGTAAATATTCTCGAAATAGGTACTTATACTGGCTATTCCGCTTTATGTTTATGTGAAGGAATGCAGGAAAAAGGCAAACTTCACACGATTGACATTAAAGAAGAATTAGTCGATTTTCAGCGCAAACATTTTGACAAATCGCCTTGGGGAAACCAAATCGTACAACATCTTGGTGAAGCTTTGGATATTATTCCAACTTTGGATTTGAAATTCGACTTGGTTTTTATTGATGCTGATAAGGAAAATTACATCAATTATTTTGAAATGATTGTTCCAAAAATGAACAAAGGCGGAATTATTCTTTCAGACAATGTGTTGTGGAGCGGAAAAGTTCTGGAACCATTGAATCCAAAAGATATTAGCACAAAAATATTATTAGACTACAACCTCTTGTTGAAAAACGACTCTAGAGTTGAAACCGTTTTATTGCCTATTCGCGATGGTTTGACGGTTAGTCGAGTTTTGTAAATTCAGCAATTATTTTTGAAAGCGAAGGCCCTAGCCCTGATGGAAGCGGCATCCTTTTTCTGGCTGGGCCAGCCAGCAAAAGATATAGCGTACAGCAGGAAATAGCTCCTAATATTCCTTCGTTCCTCGCAATGATTTTAAATCGGAAAATTTCTCATTTGTACTTGTTGATATAATTTGTACATTAAGAAACCTAATATGGCACCACACAAATAGCCGCAAATAATATCAATCGGGTAGTGCAATCCCAAGTAAATTCGGCTATAGGCGAAAATTAACGGCCATAAAATTAACAACCAAAAGTAGTTGAAATCCTTTTTGAAAATAAGGTATAAAAATGTAGCAACTCCCATTGAACTTGAGGCGTGGCCTGAGAAAAAACTAAATGAAGTTCTAGATTGTACTATTCGTATAAATGAATTTATTTCGGGATTGTTGCAGGGTCGCAATCGTTGAAATCCGTTTTTGAATAAGTTGGCCGTTTGATCTGTAAAAACTAATAAAACAGCCACGAATAGCATTAAATACAGGGTTTGTTTCGTCCCTAATTTATTGAAAATAAGATAAAGCAAGAATAAGAAAAGCGGAATCCAAGAAGTTTGTTTGGTAATCATCAACCAAAATCCATCATATTTTTCCGAACCTAAACCGTTTAAGAAAACAAATAATTCGGTATCAATCGATAGGATTTTTTCCAACATTATTTTTTGCGTTTTATTGGCCCGATTGCGTCATCAATTTCCTCTTCCTTGTGGGATTCGTCTGCTGCTATATCTGCTTTGGCTTTGTCGATTTCAATTGAAGATGGAGGTAAATTTTCTTTTACAGCCATTGGATTTTCGGCAACAATACTACTTTTGACTTTGTCAATTTCTGACGAAAAATTATCCGAAATTCCTCTCAAAGGATTGGAATCTCCAAGCAAATTTGTTTTGGCACTATTGATTTCAGATGTGATACTCTTAGTCAAATCGCTTAACATATTTTGGTCGAAACCATTGGCTTCAGCTCCTTTTTGAATTTCGTTTTTGATGTCGTTTGTAGCGTTTTTTAATTGCGCCATCGCTTTACCCATTGTTCGCGCCATTTCCGGAACTTTATCCGATCCGAAAAGCATTAGAACAACAAACATTATAAAAATCAATTCGCCTCCACCAATTCCAAACATAATCTATTTTTTAAGTTGCAAAGTTACAAAGATGTACAGTTACAAAATAATGTAATTTTAAATTAATTAACATTAATCGAATTTCGATTTTACTTCTGCCTTTGGCCAAGTATTATTGGCAAGGTCAATATCAGCAGTTTCTTGTTTTGGATCAATCTGAATGGTTTTAATCTCTTTTTCAGTTGCAAAAACTCTTTTAGCGGTTTCGTTATTTTTCCTCCAAATTTGTGCTGGAAATTTAAAATTTTCTTTTGTATTGTCATCATAAGTTATCTCTACAACGATTGGCATTAGCATTCCTCCGGGTTTGTTAAACTCTACTTCATAAAAGTATTTAGGATTTTTAATGTTTGCTTTTTCTTCTGCCGAGAAATTTTGAGCCACGTAATCCGAAAGTAATTTAACAGAATCGGTAGTAAAAGGCTTCGTTTTATTTGAACCCAAGGCTGAATTGTCATTAGAAATTAGGTAAATATAAGGTCCGTTTTCTGTTCCAAAGCGTCTTTTATTAATGGTTACATCTTTCAATGCTGCAGTTGGAGTTTCTGTAACGTAATATTGTTTCACCTCTTTAATACCAATGTCAACATAATCTGTTGAGTAAAACCAACCTCTAAAAAACCAATCCAGATCTACGGCAGAAGCATCTTCCATAGTTCTAAAAAAATCTTCGGGAGTTGGATGTTTGAATTTCCAGCGATTGGCATATACTTTGAAAGCATAATCAAATAATTCTCTACCCATTATGGTTTCTCTCAAGATGTTTAAACCCGTTGCTGGTTTTGCATAAGCATTATTTCCAAAATCGATAAGACTTTCAGAATTAGACATAATTGGTTCTAAGAATTTTTGATCGCCACTCATATAAGGAACAATGCCTTTTGGAGACCCACGTCTTGAAGGGAAGTTAGTTCCTAACTCTTGTTGAGCCATATATTGCATAAAAGTATTGAGACCTTCGTCCATCCACGTCCATTGGCGCTCATCTGAATTGACAATCATTGGAAAAAAATTATGTCCAACTTCGTGTATAATTACTCCAATCATTCCGTTTTTGATTTGTGTACTTGTCACACCATTTTCGTCAGGTCGGCCAAAATTCCAACAAATCATAGGGTATTCCATACCTTGGTCTTCGGCCGAAACCGAAACGGCTTTTGGATAAGGATAGTCAAAAGTATGAGCTGAATAACTTTTTAAAGTATGTGCTACGGTTAAAGTAGAAGTTTCTCCCCAAAGCGGATTGGCCTCTTTTGGATAAACCGATTCTGCCATTACTATTTTTCCATTTAATTGCACCGCCATCGCATCGTAGATAAACTTTCTGGAAGTTGCAATTCCAAAATCTCTAACGTTCTTGGCGCTAAATTTCCAGGTTTTTTTCTTGTCTGAAAATCCTTTTTCAGTAATTTCTGCTTCTGCTTGAGTAACAATAACTACTGGTTTGTCAAATGTTTTTTGAGCTATTTCATATCGTTTTACTTGAGCGGCAGTGAAAACTTCGTTTCTATTCATCAATTCTCCAGTTGCGTTCAAAACATGGTCTGCAGGAACTGTGATATTCACATCAAAATTTCCAAAGGGTAGTGTAAATTCTCCACTTCCCCAAAACTGCATATTTTGCCAACCCTCAACATCGTTATACACCGCCATTCTTGGGTAGAATTGAGCAATTATATATAATTTATTTCCATCTTTTTCGAATAATTCATAACCAGATCTGCCTCCGTCTTGACGATAATTGTTGATGTTGTACCACCATTTGATTGAGAAAGATAATTTTTCTCCAGACTTCATAGGCGTGGGCAAATCGATGCGCATCATCGTTTGATTTATAGTGTAAGGCAGAGCATTTCCTTTGGAATCTTTAAGGTATTCAATGTTAAAACCGCGTTCTAATCCTTGTTTCAAAAATTTATTGGCAAATTTATTTGGAGTAAATACCTCTTCGGTTTTCTGATTTTCTGCTAACGGAGATTGTGAATTTTTGGCAGCTTGATTTTGGTCAAGTTGTACCCATAAATACTCTAAAGTGTCGGGGGAATTGTTGTAATAGGTGATAGTTTCAGAGCCACTTAATTTCGAATTTTTATCATCCAATTCAATGTCAATTTTATAATCGGCCTGTTGCTGATAATAGGCTGGTCCCGGAGCGCCTGAAGCTGTGCGAAACATATTTGGAGTTGCCAATAAATCATACATTTGACTGAATTTATTGGTGTCATAACTTCCCGATTTTTTTATTGATTCTTCTGTAGATTTAGTTTGCGCAACAACAAGTAATGGAAAAATAAATAATAGTATAAAGACGTTTTTTTTTGAAAGAAAGTTCATTGTATTTTGGTTCATAATTATGGTTTGGAAATTAATATTTTAATGATTTGGAAGTTAAGGAATTGGTTAAAAGAAAACTCTGTTTCCCACCCAAAACAGTAACATTAATCATGTTTTGTTGATCCGAAAAACATTCAGTTAAAACGGTGTTGTTTACTTCGAGTGTGTTTATTTTAGATAAGCCTTTAATATTCCAATAGCAAACAAGTTCGTCGCCCTCTATTTCTTTACTCAAAAAATTCAAAGGTTTGACTTGACCATTTACTTTGATCGAAAATCTATTAGATAAATATTCTTTTAACAATAATTCTTCAGAACTATTATTTTCATTTTCGACAGCAATTTTCTTTTTATATTTTTTTTCAAGCGCTTTGTTTAAATCGTCGATGTGTATTCGAGAAGTAATTTGAAGCATTTTCTTCTCCGAAGCATAATTTATTTGGTATAAAGCCATGTGAAATTTATGAACAGTTGAAGCAGATATTGTAAATAAAAGTATTGGTAATAAAATAGATATAATTTGTTTTTTCATTTTCCAAAAGTAATAAAACTTATCAATTTTTCTTTTTTTGAATAAAAAAATAGTGCATTTTGGGATTTTATTTTTCCGCAAAAATAATTTCGTTGTATTTTATTGCCAAAGGAATTATAAAAAACTCTATTTTGGTTTTGTTTTTAGACTTTAAAACTTCTGAAATTCTTCCGTCTTCTACGCAGTAATACTGAAATCCTTTTACGTAATCAGCTGGAATTTTCAGCGTTTGTGTAAAAAAAGCATCCTCAAAAAGTGAGCTAAAAAGCATTAATAATCGCTCTTTCTTTTCAACTTCAATTTCTTTTTTCAGCATTGCTGTTCGGCCGGACATCAAATTTAAAAGGGCATCTCCAGGAGTTGAAAGTGCAGTATGTAATCTCCTTTCAGCCGGCGTATATTTTTTTATTCCTTTAGCAGAAATACCCATCGAAACTGCATTTATTTGAGGATATTTGTTGACGATTACTTCTTCGAGTTCGGTAACTTTAGCAGTCATTTTTATGATTATAACGTCTTGTTTCAAATCATCTTCTTCAATAATTCTTCGGTGGTATTCTAAATTTATCGAAGTAAAAACCAATAAGTCATCGGCTTTTGCCGATATATAAAAGTTACCATCGTTATCACTTACGGTGCTTTTTTCATTAACTAAATTGATAATAGTAACTCCAACTGGATTTCCTGATTCTACTATTATTTTTCCGTGCAATATTTTTTCGCCAGCAGTTTGAGCCAAAGTAATTCGGCAAAGTAAAAGCAAAAAAAGCATCAGTATCTTATTCATTCTCATTAGCAATAATTTTTTTATATTTTGTTGCCAAAGGAACTATCAAGAATTCTATTTTGGTTTTGTTTTTGGACTTTAAAGCTTCTGAAAATTTTCCGTCTTCTATGCAATAATACTGAAATCCTTTAATGTAATCAGAAGGGATTTTCAATGTATTTGAGAAATAAGTTTCGGCAAAAAGTGAATTAAAGAGTATTAGTAAACGCTCTTTTTTTTCTACTTCAAGTTCTCTTTTTAGCATTGCTGTTCTTCCGCTTATGGCATTTATAAGTGGATCGACTGGCATTGAACCACCTAAAATCTGTAATAAATGAATGGGTTTGAAATCGCCAGCAGTTTTTAATCTCCTTTCAGCAGGCGTATATTTTTTTATTCCTCTGGGCGAAATCCCCAACGAAACTGCATTTATTTCGGGGCGTCTGTTAACGATTACCTCTTCGAGCTCTGTAACTTTGGCTGTCATTTTTATAATTACTAAATCATTTTTCAAATCATCTTCATCAATAATACGTCGGTGATATTCTAAATTTACAGACGAAAAAATCAGTAAATCTTCGGCCTTAGTCAAAATAAAAAAGCCGCCATTGTTATCACTTACGGTGCTCTTTTCGTTAACTAAATTAATTATGGTCACTCCCGCTGGATTTCCTGATTCTACTATTATTTTTCCGTGAAGTATTTTTTCGCTTGCAGTTTGGCCAAAAGCTATTTGACAAAGTATTAGTAAAAGGGATTCAAACTTTCGTAGTAACAACGTTATGTTTTTTGGCATTGTAAAAGTATCCTATTGTCTTCCAAATTAAATATTAAGGACTTGGTAAGAAAATGTTAATTAAAACTTTTGAAAAGCCACTTTAAATGTGCGATTTCATATCTTTAACCCAAACTTATTTTGTTCAGACTATGCCAAAAAATATGATTATTGCCAGCACATCTTCGCTTCACGGAGGCGATTTTTTAGATTATCTGTTGCCAGAATTAGAAGCCCATTTCGATAATTGCAAAACGATTTTGTTCATTCCTTATGCAAGACCTAATGGTATTTCTCACGAAGAATATACAGAAAAAGTTTCAGCGGCTTTCGCCAAAATCGGAAAGAAGATTAGAGGGATTCACGAATTTGAAGATTATTCGATTGCAATAAAAAAAGCTGAAGGAATATTTACCGGCGGTGGAAATACTTTTTTATTGGTCGCTCAATTATATAAAAATGATTGTATGGGTGGTCTCATGGAAGTTCTCAAAAACGGAATACCTTACTTAGGAACCAGTGCAGGTAGCAATATTTGCGGCTTAACTATGCAAACAACTAATGACATGCCCATTGTTTATCCGCCAAGTTTTAAAACATTAGGGTTGATTCCTTTCAATTTAAATCCGCATTATCTGGATGCTGATTTGCAATCTAAACATATGGGAGAAACGCGTGAAACCAGAATAAAAGAGTTTCATTCGTTTAATACTATTCCTGTTTTAGGATTAAGAGAAGGAAGCTGGCTGGATGTAAAAGGAGACAAAATAATTTTGAAAGGAAATTTCACTGCTCGGCTTTTTCGACAAAACCAAATTCCAGAGGAAATTAACATTGGGGCGAATCTTAGTTGGTTAAAATAAAAAACCCCAAACTTACGTTTGAGGTTTTTAGAGCGAAAGACGAGGCTCGAACTCGCGACAACCAGCTTGGAAGGCTGGAGCTCTACCAACTGAGCTACTTTCGCATTACAACGGTGCAAATATAATTAATAAGTTGGCTCTTTTGCAAGTTTTTTTTTGAAATTCTTATTAAATGGCAATATTTTTTTATAAAGGTTTTAAAACTAAATCATTATAAATTCATTATTTTTTGTTTTCATAGGGTATTCATAAATGAACATCAATTTCAAAAACTTTTTTAGCTACATATCTCGTTTATGATGAAAGCAAACCTTTTATGTGGCAAGAATTGAGTATTGTTTTATTGTTCAAAAAAAATATTTTGATGCTGATTTGTCTCAAAAATTAAGAAATTAAAACAGAAATTTTCTCAAAACTTCTGGAAGGATGGTAAATAAAAAGACAAGATTTGTTTTTTATGGTATTTACAATTCCTTTGAGTAATTCTACTGGAATGGCAGGACATCCTTGACTTCTGCCTAATCTTTTGTTGCATTTTATAAAAGAATTTGAAACATAATTTGCAGAATGCATGACTACACCTCTTTCTCTTGCATTGTCATTAACGCCTTTTTCTAAGCCGTCTAATTTAAGAGACATTCCGTGTTTTCCGTTATAAACTTCGCCGGTTGAATAAAATCCTAAACTGCTTTTGTATGAGCTATTTGCATTTGAAAAACTATTGGCATATTCTTCGCCAGTATTTCTTCCGTGAGCCACTAAAGAATTGTATAATATGGTATTGGTGCTTAAATCGATAACCCACAATCTTTTGACATTTGAAGATAAGCTAAAATCTACCAAGGTCAAAATATCTTTTTGGATTAATCCTCTCTCTTTCAATGAATAATATCCTTTCAAAGCTTCTTTGAAACTTTCAAGATTGGGAAGGTCAAATTGATTGGAGTTCAAGTTGTTATAAATAGTTTCGACTTTAGAATCTAAACTTGAGATTGTAACGCTTGCGACTTCGGTAGAGTGAGATTTTACAGGTTCAATAAAAAATGTTTTACTGGTATATATCGAAAACAGCAAAAACAATCCGGCAGGAAATATCTTATAAATCATTGATAATGTATAGGTTAAACAAGTTATTTGGGATTGCAAATATACAATAGAATTGAATTTTTTATTTCATTTTAAGAAAAAAATATGATTTAAATGTATTTTAAGGGCTTATTTCAGATGTTAAAATAAACATTTTGCTTGCTTTTTGTGTTAATTTTACTATTTTTGCTTAACTATTATCCTAATTTATGCCGAAGTATTATTTTTATTTTCTACTTTTTTTCACTTTTGCAAGTTTTTGTTGTTATGGCCAAAAAAAGACACTTCGTGCTAAATTTACTGTAGAAAACATTACTATTGACGGCAAAATAAATGAAGAGATTTGGAAATTGGCTCCAATTGCTACTGATTTTGTAATGTATGAACCCGATAACGGGAAGCCAATCAGCGAAAGTAAAAAATCAGAAGTCAAAGTTTTATATGACAATAATGCTGTTTATGTTTTAGCCGTTTTACACGATGATGAACCCAATAAAATTTCACGAGAATTAACCAACAGAGATAGTTTTGGAGTTTCTGATATTTTTTCTGTTTCTATCAACGGGAACAATGACGGGCAACAAGATTTTAGATTTTTTGTGAGTGCAGCTGGTGTTCAAATGGATTGTTTGGCTACCGAAGGTAATGAAGATTTTAATTGGGATGCTATTTGGGATAGCGAAGTAAAAATAACCGATTTTGGTTGGGTAGTAGAAATGAAGATTCCTTATGCAGCACTACGATTTTCGAAAGCAACCAAACAAACTTGGGGTTTAAACTTTAAACGAGACATAAAACGGGATGCCCAAGACCAAAGTTACACTTGGAATTTTGTCGATACTAAAATTGGTCCCGTAATCACGCAGGAAGGAATTCTGGAAGGAATAGAAAATATTAAAACACCTACTCGTCTTTTCTTTATTCCATACACTTCAGCTTATTATCAGCAAGATGATTACACTTCAGATAAGACTTTAAAGGTTGGAATGGACATAAAATATGGAATAAATGATGCGTTTACTCTAGATGCAATATTGGTTCCTGATTTCGGCCAAACAAAATTTGATAATGCGATTCTCAACCTTGAACCCTTCGAACAACAATTTGATGAAAACAGAGCTTTTTTTACTGAAGCAGCTGATTTGTTTTCTAAAGGAAACCTGTTTTATTCGAGAAGAATAGGTGGAAGTCCCATAAAAGACATATATGCACTTCAGGATCAATTACAATCCAATGAGGAAATTACAAATTTCCCTAGCACAGTCGATTTAATAAATGCTGTAAAAATTTCTGGTCGAACAGAAAAAGGACTTGGAATAGGCTTTTTGAATGCCGTCACTGAAAAAACGGAAGCCACAATTATAAAAACAAGTACAGAATTAGTTACAGACCCAATAACAAATATTCAGACACCTGCAGTAACAAATTCCACTCAAAAAGAAGTCACACAACCATTGACTAATTATAATGTTTTAGTTTTGGATCAACGTTTTAATCAAAACTCATCGGTAACATTTGTAAATACAAATACTGTTCGAAACGGAGATTTTCGAGATGCCAATGTGTCCGCATTATTGTTTGATTTAAACACAAAAGCAAACACTTATAAATTATCAGGGGATTTTAAATACAGCGCTGTAAAAGATAGTGATATCAATTATGGTTCTAACTTCGGTTTAGAAAATTATGATGGTTTCAAAACGCAGTTGAGTTTTGCCAAAACAAGCGGAAAATACCGGTATATGTTTTCTGGAAAATACTTATCCGAGTTTTATGACATAAATGATTTAGGAATCATTTTTGTTACTAATTACCACTCTGGTTATGGAGAAATGACTTATAGAATTATTAATCCGACCAAGACTTTTAATTCACTTAAATTTAATCAAAATATAAATTTAGACGTTCAAAATACCACGGGAAAATTTCAAGAGGCTTGGTATAAGACGGTATTGACTGCAACAACTTTAAAAAATCATTATATTGAAGCTTCATTTCGAATAAATCCATTAGATCGTTACGATTTTTATGACCCTCGAGTTTATGGTAGATACGTTTATATTCCAAAAAGTATAGTAGGTTATGCCCAATTTTATTCTAATGACAATAGGCCTTTTCACTACGAAATTGAGACTGCGATAGAAAAATTCGACGAAGATAACAGAAACACATATTTATTGTTCGGCGGTGTCAAATATAGGTTTAGCGATAAATTTTCCCTATCTTATAACTTTCAATATACACATAAAGTTAATGATAGAGGCTGGGTCGGTTTTGAAAATGACGACATCATTTTTGCAGAACGCAATCGTGAAATAGTAGATCATTATTTTACCGGAAAATATTCTATAACCAATAAAATGTCTTTCAATCTTATAGCCAGATATTATTGGTCTTATGCCGACAATCACGAATTTTTAACACTTCAGGACAACGGTAAATTGATATCTAATTCAACTTATTCTCAAAATAAAAATAGAAATTTCAACTCTTGGAATTTTGATTTTTCCTATTCTTGGTGGTTTGCTCCAGGAAGTGAAATATCAGTTTTGTATCGAAATTATGCTTTAGAAAGTACTAATATTGTGCAAAAAAATATGCAAACAAACTTAAACAATGTGTTTGATACTAATCTGACTTCTATATTATCGGTCAGTCTTCGCTACTATATTGATTATAATTCTTTGAAAAGGAAGCGATAAATTTACATTTAATTGTAACTTTAAACCAATTCAATATACTACTATATTGAATTCTTTATTTAATCAAGAAAATATTTTTTAAGCAATGAATATAGCATTGAGTGTTGTTGTCAAAAAGTATTTTTTATATTTTTTTCTTTTCTTTTTTGCAATTGGATACAGTCAAAAGAAATCTTTGCAAACTAGTATTACTTCAGAAAAAATCACATTAGACGGCAAATTAGAAGAGTCTATTTGGCAATCTGTTCCTGTAGCAACAGATTTCGTAATGTTTCAACCAGACAATGGAAAAAAAGTTGCCGAAAACAAAAAAACCGAAGTGCGTGTTTTGTATGATAATGAAGCAATTTATATTGGCGCATTACTCTATGACAATGAACCCAATAAAATTTTAAAAGAAATCACCAAAAGAGATGATTTTGGCACTGACGATTTTTTTGGTGTTTTTATTAATGGCTTTAATGACGGACAACAAAATTTCCAGTTTTTTGTAAATGCCGCGGATGGTCAAGCTGATTGTTTAGCCACGGATAGCAATGGTGAAGATTATTCTTGGGATGCAGTGTGGGAAAGTAAAGCCATTATTACTGATTTCGGTTGGGCTCTCGAGATGCGCATCCCGTATGCCGCTTTGCGCTTTTCGAGTGAAAAAAAACAAATCTGGGGAATCAACTTTTTTAGGGAAATACGAAGAGACAGAGAGAAATATTCTTGGAATTATATTGATTCTAAAATAGGAACCTTTACCCAACAAAACGGAATTTTAGAAGGTATTGAAAACATTAAAACACCAACTAGACTTTTCTTTTTGCCGTATTCTTCCTTTTATACCTATGCCAATGGAAATCAAAAAACCTATGGCGAAATAAAAGGTGGTTTAGATATAAAATACGGAATAAACGATGCTTTTACATTGGATGCAATGCTAATTCCTGATTTTGGTCAAACCAAATACGATGATCGGATTTTGAATTTAACTCCTTTCGAACAACAATTTAACGAAAACAGAGCCTTTTTTACGGAAGGAACCGACTTGTTTAGCAAAGGAAATCTTTTTTATTCTCGAAGAATTGGAGGGCCACCTATTAATTCTCCAAAGACTGAACCAAATGAGGAAGTAATCGAAAACCCTAACAGTGTTGAATTATACAACGCCACCAAAATATCAGGCAGAACAAAAGGAGGATTAGGAATTGGGTTTCTTAATGCTGTAACCAAAAAAACATTTGCTACGATTAAAAATTCAGACACTCAGGAAACGAGGCAAGTAGTTGTCGAGCCACTTACCAACTATAATATTATAGTTTTTGACCAGAGATTTCGCAAAAATTCGTCGGTTTCATTTATTAATACTAATGTTACTCGAAATGGTTCTTTTAGAGATGGAAATGTATCTGCATTGGTTTGGGATTTAAACACTTCAAAAAACACTTACAATCTCTCAGGAAACTTTGAATACAGTTATGTAAATGATATTCAGTATGAAAAAAACGGAATCAATACTTCTCTAAACTTTTCGGAAACAAGCGGCAAATACCGATATAGCTTTGGTACTAATTTGGTGACGAAAGATTTTGACAATAATGACTTAGGAATTAATTTCGAAACCAATTATTATAATTTTTATGGAAATGCAAGTTATCGTATTCTGAATCCAACGAAAATCTTTAATTCTTTCAATGCCAATATTAATTCGTATTCTCAATTTCAAAAGGAAACAGGAAAAACTCAAGGAAATCAGATTAATTTGCAAGTAAATTCAACTACAAAAAAGAACCATTATATAGGTTTTGGAATGCAATACAGTCCATTTGATTCTTTTGATTTTTATGAACCCCGCACATCGGGACGCTATAGTATAATTCCAACTCGTATGGAGAGTTGGATAGTAATTTCAACTAATTATAATAACAAATTTGCTTTCGATATTAATCCTTCAATTGCTTTTGTAAACGAACCTGGAAGAAAATCTTTTGGAATTAGTTTGAGCCCTCGCTATCGTTTTAGCGATCGTTTTGCATTAATTTATAATTTTGATTTTTTAAAAAATAGCAATAATAAGGGCTATGCAGATAGTTTAGATGAAGACAACAATCCATTCACCCCGAATACAATTATTTATGCTAACAGAGATGTAGTTTATTACACAAATACCTTAAACGGAAAATATTCTTTGAGCAGTAAAATGAATTTTGACATTTCGGCTCGATATTATTGGTCATACACTGAAAATAAAAATTTTCTCCAATTAGAAGAAAACGGAAGTCTTTCCCCTTTTGAAAATTATACTAAAAACAAAAATCAAAATCTGATTACCTGGAATTTGGATGTTTCGTACAATTGGTGGTTTGCTCCAGGGAGTCAATTAACGCTTTTGTATAGAAGCAATGCTGCAAAATATGACAATTTAATCAATAAAAATTTTGGAAATAATTATACTAGTTTGCTTAATAATGAAGATTTAAGTCACGTAATTTCTGTAAGTGTAAAATATTTTATCGACTACAATCAAGTGAAAAATATTTTCTAAAATTGAAGAAAACCTAAAATAAGCTTCTAGTCTTTTAAATCCTTTATATTTTACAAAAATCTTTTGAAAAGCGTGTTTTTTCTACATGGTTTTCGGAATTTTTTTATTGCATTTATTGCATAAAATAGGAGATTTTGCAGCAGATTTTTAAGTATTTGTTGCACTTCTTTTTTTTATATATAATAGTAGTTTTGATGTACTTATATTTTTTTGGAAAGGGTTATCTTTGCATAAAAATTTATCAAAATGAGCAAAAAAGTAATCCTTATGATTCTGGATGGTTGGGGAAATTCTCCTGACCCAAAAGTATCCGCAATAGATAATGCAAACATTCCTTTCATTAAAAGTTTATATACAAAATATCCTGTTGCACAGCTTCGTACCGATGGTTTAAACGTAGGTTTGCCAGAAGGTCAAATGGGTAATTCTGAAGTAGGACATATGAACCTTGGAGCTGGTAGAATTGTGTATCAAGATTTAGCCAAAATTAATTTGGCTGTTGCCAATAATTCTATGGCACAAGAACAAGTGCTTGTTGATGCATTTCAATATGCTAAAGACAAAAACGTAAATCTTCACCTTCTTGGACTGGTTTCTGATGGTGGAGTGCATTCACACACTTCGCATTTACGTGGTTTGATTGATGCAACCCAAGCTTTCGGTTTGCAAAAAGTCTTCGTTCATGCTTTTACTGACGGTCGTGATGTGGATCCAAAATCGGGCGCAACTTACATTCAAAATTTAGAAAATTATATTGCCAATACTTCAGCGAAAATTGCTTCGGTAGTGGGAAGATATTATGCAATGGATCGTGATAAACGATGGGAAAGAGTAAAAATCGCCTACGATTTATTAGTAAACGGAACAGGAACTCCTTCAAAAGATGTTGTAAAAAGCATTGAAGAAAGTTATGAAAATAACGTAACCGATGAATTTATCAATCCAATTATCGCAGTTGACGAAAACGACCAACCGTTGGCTACAATCAAAGAAGGTGATGTTGTTGTTTTCTTTAATTTCAGAACTGATAGAGGTCGTGAATTGACCGAAACGCTTTCTCAAAAAGATTTCCACGAACAAAACATGCACAAACTAAATTTGTATTATGTTACGTTGACCAATTATGATGAAACCTATGAGAACGTAAAAGTAGTTTACAACAAAGACAACGTTACAGAAACTTTAGGTGAAGTTTTAGAAAAAGCAAACAAAAAACAAATACGAATCGCCGAAACTGAGAAATATCCTCACGTGACTTTCTTCTTTTCTGGTGGTAGAGAAACACCTTTTGAAGGCGAAACCCGAATCTTGAAAAACTCTCCAAAAGTGGCTACTTACGATTTGCAACCTGAAATGAGTGCTTTCGAATTAGCAGATGCTTTGGTCCCAGAATTGAATAAAGGCGAGGTGGATTTTGTTTGTCTGAACTTTGCCAATGGCGATATGGTAGGGCATACAGGCGTTATGAGTGCTGCGATTCAAGCGTGTGAAGCGGTTGATAAATGTGTAGAAAAAGTGATTACTGCGGCTTTGGCCAATGATTACACCACATTAATAATTGCCGATCACGGAAACTGCGAAACGATGATTAATCCTGATGGAAGTCCAAACACAGCACATACAACAAATCCAGTTCCAATTATTTTAGTGGACAAGGAATTAAAATCTATAAAAGATGGTGTTTTAGGAGATTTAGCTCCAACCATTTTAGAATTGATGGAAATTGAAAAACCTGCAGTGATGACTAGACATTCGCTTTTGTAATACTTAAAAGTGAGTTTATATATCAAGTCCCGCAATTTGCGGGACTTTTTTTTATTTGCAATTGGTCAAATTGTAATATTCTCTGTCAATCCATTCCTGATGGTTGGGATGGGCAATTTTTACCATTTCGGCTGCCCTTTGTCGCAGCGTTTTTCCGTATAAATCAGCAATACCATTTTCGGTAATTATATATTGAATGTGAGAACGGGTTGTAACCACTCCAGCTCCTTGTTTTAAGCAAGGAACAATTCTACTATCGCCATTTTTTGTTATTGAAGGCAGTGCAATAATAGCTTTTCCACCTTCACTTAATGATGCACCCCGAATAAAATCCATTTGACCTCCAACTCCAGAATACATTCTTGCACCAATAGAATCAGCGCAAACCTGACCTGTTAAATCCACTTCAATAGCAGAATTGATGGCTACCATTTTAGGGTTTTTTCGAATTCTAGCTGTATCATTTACATACGATGATTCTTTCATTTCGACAAATGGATTGTCGTTTACAAAATCATACAATCGTTGAGAACCAATTACAAAAGTGGCTAAAGCTCGTCCTCTTGAAACGCCTTTATAATTGCCGTTGATGACATTACTTTCGATTAGATCAATCACGCCGTCCGAAAACATTTCGGTATGCAGTCCTAGATTTTTATGATTGGTTAATTTGGATAAAGCTGCATTTGGGATGGAACCAATTCCCATTTGTAACGTACTTTCATCTTCGATTAAAGAAGCAATATAATTTCCTATTTTATCTTCTAAGGGTGAAGAATTTCCCATTTCGTGGGTATATATAGGTGTATTAACCTCGACCATATAATCTATTTCGGAAATGTGAAGAATTCCGTCTCCAAAAGTTCGAGGCATGTGCGGATTGACCTGCGCGATCACTGTTTTTGCGCTTTCAATTGCGGCTAAAGTGGCTTCTACCGAAACTCCCAAAGAGCAATATCCGTGACTATCAGGTGGAGAAACGTGAATAAATACCACGTCTAGAGGCAATACTTTTTTTCTAAATAAGTTAGGCAATTCACTCAAAAAAACTGGAGTGTAAGAACCGTTTCCTGCTGCTAATGTATGTCTTACATTAGAACCTATAAAAAATGAATTGACGTGAAAACTATCAGAAAATTTTGGATCGGCATATCGGGCTTCTCCTTCGATGTGTAAATGACAAATTTCAACATTTTTTAATTCTGAGGCTCTTTCAGTTAGTGCATTTGCCAGAATTGTCGGAGCCGCCGCTGCTGCGTGAAGGTAGATTCTGTCTCCAGATTTTACAATTTTTACTGCTTCTTGGGCGGAAATATATTTTTCCATAACTATAAGTATTTACAACAAATGTATAGCAATATTGAAAAATAGAATATGATAAAACTCATATTCTAAAAACATAAATAAAAGTTAAAATTTCATTACTAATAGTAATACTATTATATTTGCAATAAATAATATTGATAATTTAATTTTAGAATTATGAAAAATAGATATTCATTAATTGTGCTGGGGCTGCTATTTTCTCAAATCGGTTTGGCCCAAATAGAAAGTAAAGAAAAAAACAAGGAATACACAGACTTAAAAAAAGCATTATCAGAGCCCGAATTGGTGGTTCGATTGAATTTGAGTGGTCAAAATATTGATATAGAGAGGCAAAATTTTGAAGTTTTCAAAAATTTAGAATATTTAAATTTAAAGAATGATCATTTAAAGTCAATACCCAAATCGATTTCCCAGCTCGCTAAGTTAAAAGTACTTGATTTGAGTGGAAATGACTTTATAGTACTTTCAGATGATTTTTACAAACTTACAAATCTGGAAGAATTGTATTTAAATGAAGAGAAAAACATTAATCTGCCAGTAACGCTGAGACTGTTGGGAAAACTTCCCAATTTAAAATCATTGCATCTTGAAAATGACAATTTGAATTCACTCCCTATAGAAATTAAAAATCTTCAAAATCTAGAATTTTTGTACCTGAATCAAAATAGTTTTAAGGAAATTCCAAAAGAGATTAAAGGGTTGGATCATTTGCAATATTTAGATTTAAAAAACAATAAAATAGCTCCTATAATACAAACCCCTGAAAACATTAATTTTAGTTTCAAAATTGGTTTATAATTATTAAAGCATAAAAAATTAACAATTAATAGATTTATACTAATCAATGGAGCAACTTTTATCAAACATCAAAATTCAAGTTAACGAAAAACTCTTTGTCAAAGACCCAGAAACTTCGGCTTTAGGCAAAAAAATCATTCAAGAAAGTATTATTTTAATTGATGAAATTGGCTTTGATTATTTTACTTTTAAAAAATTAGGAGAAAAATTGGGTTCCAATGAGAGTTCTGTTTACCGTTATTTCGAAAATAAGCATAAATTATTAGTGTATTTATCTTCTTGGTATTGGAGTTGGATGGAATATCGATTGGTATTTGCTACTTCAAATTTTGCGAATCCTTTAGAAAAATTAAAGAAAGCGATTTCAATTGTTACTGAAAAAGTAGAAGACGATCAAAAAACCCTTCACATCAATGAATCGATATTAAATAATATAATAATAGCTGAGTTTACGAAAACCTTTCATACAAAAGAGGTGGAGCACGAAAATAAGGAAGGTTTTTATTATATTTACATAAGAGTAATTAATAGATTGACAACCATAATTACCGAGGTAAATCCAGAGTATTTGTATCCAAAAAGTTTAGCGTCTAGTATCGTTGAAGGGGCAATGCATCAACATTTTCTAAAAGATCATATGGAGGCTATTACAGACTGTAATGAAACGACAAGTCCAACCGATTTTTACTTCGACTTAATAGAAAAAATTCTTAAAAAATAAAAAATGACTTCATTTAAACGACTATTAAAGCTTTTAGAATTAGACAAAAAAGATGTTTCTCAAATCTTTTTCTATGCCATTTTTGCTGGAATTGTAAGTTTGTCTTTGCCTTTAGGAATCCAAGCTATTGTGAATTTTATTCAATCAGGACGTGTAAGTGCCTCTTGGATTGTATTGGTGATTCTTGTTGTCTGTGGGGTGACATTGGTAGGTATTTTATCTTTAATGCAATTGCGAATTACTGAAAATTTGCAGCAAAAAATGTTTGTACGTTCCTCATTCGAATTTGCTACTCGTTTGCCTAAAATTAAGTTTAAAGAAATGTATGGCCAATATCCGCCAGAATTGGCCAATCGTTTTTTCGATACATTAACTATTCAAAAAGGCACTTCAAAATTGCTAGTGGATTTTTCAGCAGCTATTTTACAAATTGTTTTTGGAGTTGTTTTATTATCTCTTTATCATCCTTTCTTTATTGTTTTCGGTTTTTTATTGTTGATTCTTTTGTATATCATTTTTAAATTTTCCTATAGTAAAGGAATTCAAACCAGCTTAAAAGAATCCAAAAATAAATACAAAACTGCGGGTTGGTTGCAAGAAATTGGACGTAATAATTTCAGTTTTAGAAACGAACTCAACTATGATTTTGCATTAGAAAAAAACAATGCCATTATAAAAGATTACTTATATAATCGTGAAAATCATTTTAATGTCATCAAAAGACAGTTTAGTCAACTCATAATTTTTAAAATCATTATTACGGCAAGTTTATTAATCATTGGTGGTTACTTAGTTTTGAACCAGCAAATGAATATTGGACAATTTGTAGCCGCAGAAATAATCATTTTGTTGGTAATTAACTCTGTAGAAAAAATTATTCTTGGCCTAGAGACTTTCTATGACGTGTTGACAGCAGTGGAGAAAATTGGGCAAGTAACTGATATGGAATTGGAAGAAGAACATACTGTCGTCAACAAAATTTGTTACTCCAACATCAGTCTCGAAACGGATAATATGGAGTTTCAATTTCCAGGAACAAATTTCGGAATTTTAAACAATATCAATTTAAAAATAGATTCAGGAGAGAAAATTATAATCGATGGCGAAAATGGTTCCGGAAAAACCACTTTAATTCGAGTGCTTTCAGGTTTGTTGCATCCAACTTCAGGTAATTTTTATATTAATGATGACACGTTCAGGAAAATAGACATCAAACACTATCGCTCTAGAATTGGAAGCATTATTCAAGGTGAAACCCCGTTTGAAGGAACCATTCTCGAAAACATTACTTTCAATGATAAAAGCATTACCACGGAAGATTTGAAGTGGGCTTTGGATGCAGTTCAGTTGACGGGTTTTATAAAAACATTACCCAAAGGATTGGATACTAAAATTTTTCCTGAAGGAAAAGAATTATCGTCTTCAAATGCACAGAAAATCCTGCTGGCGAGAAGTATCATTCACAAACCTCTTGTTTTATTTTATGAAGAGCCAACTGATAAAATGGATGTAAAAGTGGCCAATGAAATCATTGATTTTATCACTTCCGAAAAAAATAAATGGACCGTAATAGTATCCTCTCAAAATCCGCATTGGCTCACAAAATGTAAACGAGAAATTACAATGCAAAAAGGGTCCATATTATCTGATACTAAAAAATAAAATATGTTAAATATATCCGACAAAAATTCAATTAATAATGAGTCTCTTGAAAAATATTCTACTGTAAAGAATTTGGGCAACCGACCACATTATAAAATTTTAAATCAAATAATTCTGGCAGTTTCAATATTGGTAATTATTGCCCTTTTCTTGCCTTGGACACAGAATATCTCTGGCTCAGGAGCGGTTACAACATTGAAACCCAATCAAAGACCACAGTCCATTCAATCCGTGATCTCGGGCCGAATAGAAAAATGGTATGTGCAAGAAGGTAATTTTGTAAATAAAGGCGATACAATTCTTTTTATTTCTGAAATAAAAGAAGATTATATGGATCCAAATTTGGTCAAAAACACCAAAAATCAAGTGGACGCCAAAAAACAATCTTTGGAATCTTATGGTTCCAAAGTTGCCACTCTTTCAATGCAAATGAAAGCAATAGAAAGGGAAAAAGGATTGAAACTCAAACAAGCACAAAATAAAATCAAACAGGCAAGTTTGAAAATACAAAGCGACAGCATGGATTTGGTAGCCGTAAAAACACAATTGAAAATTGCCAACACCCAATTCAATCGTTCTTTGCAATTAAACAAAGAAGGACTAAAAGCTTTGTCTGATGTCGAGGAAAAACGTTTAAAATTGCAAGAAGTTGAAGCAAAAATAATCACACAAGAGAATAAATTTTACACTAGTAAAAATGAATTTATTAATGCCGAAGTAGAAATAAATAGAATTACTGCCGAATATTCCGAGAAGATGTCTAAAGCACAAAGTGATCAATATACCGCTTTGAGTAATCAATTTGACACCGAAGCTCAGGTAAGTAAACTCGAAAATCAGTATGCCAATTATAGCATCCGAAATGGGATGTATTATATCAAAGCGCCTCAAAGTGGTTACATTAACAGAACCTTACAATCGGGTATCGGAGAAACTGTCAAAGAGGGAACTCCTATTGCAACGATTATGCCTTCGAAATATGATATTGCAGTGGAATCTTTTGTAGATCCAATAGATTTGCCTTTAATCAAAAGAGGTGAAAAAGTAAGAGTTTGGTTTGATGGTTGGCCAACAATCGTTTTCTCAGGATGGCCAGATATGTCATATGGCACTTTTGGCGGCGAAGTGGTGGCAATTGAAAATTTCATTAGTGATAATGGAAAATTCAGAATCCTTATTGCACCAGATAAAAGTGAAGCAGCTTGGCCTAAACAATTAAGTATAGGTTCTGGCGCACAAACCATAGCTTTACTGAATACAGTTCCGGTTTGGTTTGAAGTATGGAGAACGCTTAATGGTTTTCCGCCTAATTATTATCAAGGAAAAGAAAAACCTGCAAAAGAAAAGAAATGATGAAAAAGTTTTTTTTATTACTAATCGTATTTGGAACGACAGTTTACGGTCAGACTAATGCCGAATCTTCTTTGCCTTCCAATCTCAAAGAGATGAGCTACAACGAATATCTGGGTTTTGTAAAAAAATATCATCCCTTAGTAAAAAACGCTAATTTAGAAATCAGTAAGGCACAAGCAAATCTGATGATGGCGCGTGGCGGATTTGATCCAAAACTAGAATTGGATTATAACAAAAAACAGTTTCAGGGAACAGAGTATTATTCGATCATGAACAGCAGTTTCAAAATCCCAACTTGGTATGGAATCGACATCAAAGCGGGTTTTGAAGAAGACGATGGTTATTACCTGAATCCACAAAACAAGACACCCAGCAATGGTTTGACATCTCTGGGAATTAGTGTTCCTCTTGGTCAAGGGTTGCTCATCAATCAACGAATGGCCGATTTGCAAAAGGCAAAAATCCAAGTGAAATTAAGCGAAGCAGAGCAAAAACTAATGGCAATTGCCGTTTTGTATGATGCTTCGCTAGCGTATTTTAATTGGAAAAAAAACTATGATGAATTTTTGTTATATGAAGCGTATAGCATAAATGCGCAAAAAAGATACATTGGAATTGAATCTTTAATCAAACAAGGAGACAAACCGGCAATTGACAGCGTTGAAGCAGGAATTGTTGTCAAAAACAGATTATTGGCGCTTGAAGATTCAAAATTAAAATTAACAAAAGCTAAATTAGAGTTGTCCAATTTTCTCTGGTTGGAAAACAACGTCCCGTTGGAACTTGCAGAAGCTATTATTCCCGAGAAAAAATTAGGAAATACTATTCAAGAAACATTAAATATTAGTGATTTAGTCAATCAGGATTTTTCAATAATTAAGCACCCAAAAATTGAAGCTTTACAAAGTAAAATCGATTTGTTAAACGTCGAAAAACGAATGAAAGCCAATATGCTTTTGCCGAAAATTGATGTAGGTTATTCCTATTTGGCTCAGTCAAACCCAACTATTCCCAACAATTCTGACAATTACAAAGTAGGTGTTGATTTTTATTTTCCATTATTTCTAAGAAAAGAAAGAGGCAGTTTGAAAATAGCAAAATACAAAATTCAGGAATCCGAATTTACGCGTGATTTAGAAAAATTACAATTGACTAACAAAATCAGCGCTCAAAAAACGGAAATTCAGTCCTTGACCAAACAACAAAAATTAATTAACAATTTGGTCGATGATTACGATAAAATGCTAAAATCTGAGGAACGTTTGTTTACCTTAGGCGAGAGTTCGTTATTCCTCATCAATACAAGAGAAAATAATTTGGTCAGTTCCCAACTTTCACAAATTGCTTTAGAAAACCGTTTTTACACTTCAAATTCGGAACTTTATAAAATTATGGCGAATCCAAATTAAATAATTTTTAATGTGTATTTTTGCGGTCTGAAAATAGAATTATGATTATCCAAAAAACTCGAGAGGAAATAGAATTAATGCGCGAAAGTGCTTTAATCGTTTCGAAAACATTAGGAATGATAGCTTCCGAAATCAAAGAAGGAGTTACCACATTATATTTAGATAAAAAAGCCGAAGAATTCATTCGCGATCACGGAGCGGTTCCAAGTTTCCTCGGATTATATGGTTTTCCGAATTCACTTTGTATGAGTCCAAACGCTCAAGTCGTTCACGGAATTCCAAATAATGTACCATTAAAAAGTGGCGATGTAATCTCAGTAGATTGCGGTGCTTTCAAAAATGGATATCACGGAGACCACGCTTATTCTTTCGAAATTGGTGAGGTTGCTCCAGAAGTCAAAAAATTATTGCAGGTTACCAAAGAATCATTATACGTAGGAATCCGAGAATTAAGAGCCGGAAACCGTGTGGAAGATGTTGGAAATGCCATTCAAAAATATACCGAAAGTTACGGATACGGTGTTGTTCGGGAATTAGTTGGTCACGGTGTAGGACAAAAAATGCACGAAGATCCAGAAATGCCCAATTACGGAAAACGCGGTCGTGGCAAACTTTTAATCGAAGGAATGGTAGTTGCCATTGAACCAATGATTAATATGGGAACCAAAAACATCAAGCAGCACAAAGACGGTTGGACAATAACTACTGCCGACGGAAAACCTTCAGCACATTTTGAACACGATGTGGCTATAATTGACGGAAAACCGGAATTGCTTTCGACTTTTGCTTATGTTTATCAAGCTTTGGGAATCGTGAGTAACGAGGAAGATGAGTTTAGAAAAGGGCCTTTTGTTTTGTAAATTGTTACACGAAGATTCACAAAGACCACGCTAAGATTCACAAAGATTTAAGTTCTAACTTATTTACAAATGATAAACGAAGAATTAACGGGAATTTCCGAAGAATTACAGTCTATATCGTACACCGTCATTGGTCTCGCTATTGAAGTTCATCGTCAACTTGGACCGGGACTTTTAGAATCGGCCTATCAAGAATGCTTGTTTTATGAAATTAAAAAAGCGGGCTTAAAAGTTGAAAAAGAAATAACGCTTCCCATAATCTACAAAGAAATCAGACTTGATCAAGGATACAGAATAGATTTATTAGTTGAAGATAAATTAGTGGTTGAATTAAAAACAGTTGAAAATTATACTTCTGTACACTTTGCACAAATACTGACCTACTTAAAACTTGGGAATTATCCCTTAGGTTTGTTAATAAATTATAACAGTAAAATTTTAAAAAATAATATAAAACGATTTATCAACACAGCTCCAAATTCATAAAAATCTTTGTGAATCTTCGTGTCTGCTTTGCGAATCTTAGTGTAATTAATAATGAAAAGACTTTTCAAAACTATACTCAATACCATTCCTCGTCCATTATTAATTCGATTGAGTTACGTGGCACGTCCAATAATCGCTTTTTCATTAAAAGGGGACAAATTCACCGATCCAATCGACGGAAAAAGTTTCAAATCAATGTTGCCGTATGGTTATGAAAAACAGAGAAATAATGTGCTTTCGCCAAGTACACTTTCTCTCGAAAGACACCGTTTGCTTTGGTTGTATTTAAAGGAACAAACCGATTTTTTCACAGCTCCTAAAAAAGTCCTCCATTTTGCTCCCGAACAAGCTTTTTATAAATTGTTTCGCAACCAAAAAAACCTGGATTACACTACTACCGATTTGTTTTCGCCTCTCGCTGATGTAAAAGCAGATATTTGTAATTTGCCTTTTGAAGACAATCAATACGATGTTATTCTTTGCAATCACGTTTTGGAACACATTCCAGATGATACAAAGGCAATGCAAGAATTGTATCGCATTTTAAAACCCGGTGGAATGGCGATTCTTCAAATTCCGCAAGATTTAAAAAGAGATTTCACTTTTGCCGATGATTCGATCACCGACCAAAAAGAACGTGCCAAAATATTCGGGCAATACGATCACGTTCGTATTTATGGTCGCGATTATTTTGATAAATTGAGAAGTATTGGTTTTACTGTTGTCGAAGAAGATTACACTCGTAAAATCGCTTCTGAATTGGTAGAAAAATACTGTTTGGCCAAAGGCGAAATTATCCCAGTTTGCTTTAAATAATAAAACATAAAAAAACCTGCTACTTCACTGAAATAGCAGGTTTTTGGATTTTATAACTTTTTGGATTTATGATTTGCTTTCTGGCATCAACATCCCAATTACTTTGTCCTTGGTTAAATACTTTTTAGCCACTTCCTGAAGGTCTTTTGCGGTTACGGCATTTACTTCAACTTCGTATTTTAGCACATTTTCTGGATTGCTTCCGTTAAGGAATGATTTGGTAAAATTAGACAACCAAAAGCGGTTTTCTTTACTGTATTTTCTATAATCGGCCAATTCTCCTTCTTTGTACTTGGCTAAATCTTTTTCCTCTGGACCATTTGCAATGATTTTTTGCAATTCATTCAAAGCAGATGCAGTCAGCTTCTCGGCATTATCAGGACCACAAGGGAAACCAATATTGAAACTATACGAACCATAAGGCACTTTATTCATACTACCACGAGCCGAAACTCCATATACTCCACTTTCTGACTCGCGCAGTTGCTCAATTAATTTGATGGTCAACACTTCTCCTAATGCTTCCATATGTAACGCTTCTTTTGGCGAATATTTGGCATCACCATAGAACATAATCGTCACATTACTTTTAGGGTCGGTTCCTTTATTTACCACTTTTTTCAAATCTCCTTTTAACATTCGGTAACCAAGGTCAACTGCTTTTTCTTTAGCAGTTGTTGCAGGCAATGAAGCAATATATTTTGCTGCTAAAGCTTCGATGGTTTTATCATCAACATTTCCAACGAAGAAAAATTCGAAATCGGCAGCATTAGCAAAACGCTCTTTATACTTGTCATAAGCTAACTTATAATCAGTTTCAGCCCACGATTTATCCGTTGGCATCACTCCGTTAAATCTTGGATTTTCTTTGTTCAAATACGTATAAAACTCTTGCTGGAAAAAACTCGCCGGTTGTGAAGCCATATTTTTAAAGAAACTGGATTGTTTTTGTTTGAAACCTTCATAAGCTTCCGGGTCATAATTCAAATCTGTAAAATAAGCCTGCACCATTTGGAATAAATATTCCAAATCTTTCGGTGTTGTATTGCCTCTCAATCCTTCTGTTGCGCCACCGATATACGGAGTTACTCTTGCTATTTTTCCGGTCATAAATTTGTTGATATCATTCAATTTTAATCCTGAAAATCCAGCTTCTGACAAAGCCCCATTGGCAAATTGTACTTTCTTCATTTCTTCATTCGAATACAAATTGCTTCCGCCTAAACTTACCGCTTCAAAAAGTACTTCATCGTTTTTGAAATCGGTAGTTTTATAAACCACTTTGGCACCATTAGACAATATCAATGTTTTTGTTCCTAAAGTAGCGTTTGTTTCTCTTTTTACAATAGTTCCTGGTTTTAGTTCTTTTCTGATTAAACTGGTTGCTACAGCCTTGTCTTCATATGGTTTTATATCAGCTTCATTTACTTTCAAAGCTTCTAAAACTTCTGCCTCGGTAACTTTTTTCAAATTGTCTTTTTGAGGTCCCGTAAAAATCACTACTCGATTGTCTTCTTTGATGTAATTTTTAATCAAATCATTTACATCTGCCACAGTGATGGTTGGTAACATTTTTTTCATAGTTTCAAATGTCCATTCTATACCCGGTACAGGTTCTTTTTCGAGGAAATTAGATTGTAATTCTCCGACAAAATTCTCCGAATTGGTTTTGGCTCTGTCATTGTAGGCTTTTTCGATACTGGCTAAGAAACTGGCTTTGGATCGATCCAATTCTCCCGCTGTAAATCCGAATTTTTTGGCTCTTTCGTTCTCTGTAACCAAAACTTTCAACGCGCTTAATTGCTTCTCTTCGGCCATCATAGCAATAGATTGATATGCTTTTTTATTTCTTGCCCAAGTACCGCCATAATACGAATATCCGTAAGTAAATGGTGGTGAAGCTGAGTTTGTCAATTCTGTCAAACGATTGTTTAAAAGTGAAGAGAATAACCCTTCAACAAGATTATTTCTGAAATCTCCAATTGTTACGATTTTCTTTGGAGCATCATAGTCTTTGTAGACCAACTGTACTTGTGTGTTCGATGCTTCTTTATCGCTTTCTATTGCTACAAAAGTTTCTTTATGATTGGGCACATCAAAAAAGGTTCTCGCTTTTTCGTTGGCTGGATTTTTATAATTAGAAAAATGATCTTTAATTTTCTTTTCCATTTCGGCAACATCGATATCTCCTACCACAATAATGCTCATTAAGTCAGGTCGGTACCAATCTTTATAAAAACGTACTAGAGATTCGTGTTTGAATTTTTCTAAGATTTCTTTTTGGCCAATTGGCAAACGAGTGGCGTATTTAGAATTGTACATCATTTTAGAAATATAGCGTCCCATCATTCTTTTTTGAGCACCTAGCCCCAATCGGTATTCTTCTAAAACTACACCTCTTTCTTTGTCGATTTCTTCTGGAGTCAGAACGGTATTGAATGCCCAGTCCTCTAGAATTTGAAATCCTTTTTCTAATTTTTCTGAATCATCTGATGGAATAGGAAGAAAATAAACCGTTTCATCAAAGCTAGTGTAAGCATTTAAATGTTGGCCAAATTTAACCCCAATACTTTGTAGGTAATCTACCAGTTGATTTTTAGGAAATCGTTTGGTTCCATTAAAACACATATGCTCCATAAAGTGGGCCAATCCTTGTTGGTCATCATCTTCCAGAATAGAACCAACGTTCACAACCAATCGAAGATCGACCTTTTTTTCTGGTTTTGCATTCTTTTTAATATAATAGGTTAAGCCATTTTCGAGTTTTCCTGTCTTTACACTCGAATCAAAAGGAATATCTTTTGAAAAATCAATTTCCTGAGCAAAAATTGTTGCTGAAAATAGGAGTAACCCACAAGTGAATTTAAAAAGTTGTTTCATAATTTTTGGTTTAAATTTTTGCTAAATCTACTTATAAAACTGCATAACAATCTTTTTTTATAAAATATTTAACAGAAATTACGCACAGGAGCGATTTTCTTTAAAAACTAAAATGTTACCCTTTTTTTTCGTACTTTTAGAATGGTTATTTATAGTGTAATTTTTAATTTTTAATCGATGAAAATTGTAAAACACTCTGGCGATATTGTTGATTTTAACCCCGAAAAACTCAAACAATCCCTCTTGAAATCAGGAGCAAGCCAGTTAGTTGTTGAAACTGTTTTACAAACCATTAAAAAGGAAATCTATGAAGGGATTTCGACCAAAAAAATCTACAAAATGGCTTTCAGCCTATTGAAAAAAGCATCTCATTCTCATGCCGCCAGATATAATTTAAAAGAAGCTATTCGATTATTGGGACCTGCCGGATTTTTTTTCGAAAAATATATTGCTCGCCTTTTTGCTGCAGAGCATTATATAACTCAAACGAATTTGGTTTTAGAGGGCAAATGCGTATCACACGAAATTGATGTGTTGATTAAAAAAGACCAAGTCATTTCGATGATAGAGTGCAAATTTCATCTTGGAAAAGATGCTAATTCAGATGTTAAAGTGCCAATGTATATTTTGTCACGATTTAATGATTTAAAAGATAGGCGGCACGCTATTTTTACTGAAAAAGATTTTGTATCAAAGTGTTGGATTGCTACAAATAGTCGTTTTACATTGGATGCAATTGCCTTTGCAAAATGTTCTGGATTGAGTTTGTTAAGTTGGAATTATCCTGAAAACAATAATTTAAAAACAAAAAACGACGATAATCTTCTTTATCCGGTAACTTGTTTGACTACTTTGTCTTTAGCTGAAAAAGAGAAATTACTAATTTTGGACGTGATTCTGGTAAAAGAAATAATTAATAATTCTTACTGTTTGGAAAGAATCGGCTTGAGTGCCAATCGAATAAAAAACGTCTTGAAGGAAGCATCAGAATTGTGCAGATATATTTGAATTACATTTTTTTTAATTAAAAATATTGAGAAATAATGAAAATAAAATTCATTGGCGGAGCAGGAACTGTAACGGGTTCGAAGACTTTTATTGAAAGCAAAGGAATTAGAATTTTACTAGATTGTGGGCAATTTCAAGGCTTAAAACCTCTGAGAGAATTCAACTGGCAACCTTTGTCTATTTTGCCTTCAACTATAGATTTTGTTTTGCTTACCCACGGTCATTTAGATCATTGTGGTTGGTTGCCAAGATTGGTAGATCAAGGATTTAAAGGCAAAATTTATTGTACGAGTCCAACCAAAGACATTACCAAATTGATTCTTTTGGATAGTGCAAAAATTCAGGAAGAAGAAGCAAGTAAAGCGAACAGAGAACATTATTCTAAGCACGAAATTGCTGAACCACTATATAATGTAAAACAAGCCGAAGCCGTTTTTCCACTTTTCAGAGTTGTAAAACCTAATGAAACCATTGCTTTAGATGCTGAAATTTCCGCTGTTTTTACTAATGCCGGACATATTATTGGCGCTTGTAGTATCGAATTGATTTTAGAAAATAAAACCTTAGTTTTCTCGGGAGATATTGGTCGTGACAATGATTTATTGATGTTTCCTCCAACCAAACCCCAAAAAGCCGATTATATTTTCTTGGAAAGTACCTACGGAAATCGCCTTCATCCAGAAACTGACGCGAAAGCAGAACTAGAAATGTACATTAACAATACAGTTCAAAAAGGCGGAACTATTATTATACCAAGTTTTGCGGTAGAGCGAGCCCAAACCGTAATGTATTTGTTGTGGCAGCTCAAAACAGAAGGTAAAATTCCCAATATTCCTTATGTGATCGATACGCCAATGGGAATTAAAGTGCTGGATATTTTTGAAAATAATAGAAAATGGCACAAATTACCCCCAGAAGATTATGTAGCAATGTGCCAAATGTTTACTATGAATTCCGATTATCAGGAAACTATCGAAACGATTTACAACAAAGAGTCTAAGGTTATAATTGCTGCCAGCGGAATGATTACCGGCGGAAGAGTTTTGAGCTATTTAGAGCGATACGTTGGATTGCCAGAAACCACCGTAATCATCATTGGCTATCAAGCCGAAGGAACTCGAGGGAGAAAGTTATTGGAAGGCGACAAAGAAATTAAAATTTACGGAAAAATATACCAAGTAAAGGCCAATATCCTCGAAATTGAAAGTTTATCTGCTCACGGCGACCAAAAAGATTTGCTTAATTGGCTTTCCGAGTTAAAAAATACACCGAAAAAAGTATTTCTAGTTCACGGAGAAAATGAAGCTTTTGAGGAACTTGGCACAAAAATTAAAGAAAAGTATGATTTTGATTGTGTAATTCCTCAAATGAATCAAGAGTTTGAATTATAGTTGTTTGTCTGGTTGGTCTTTTAACAAAAATTTTATTCAATGAGTAGTATTAATGCTTAAATTTGCACAATGAATTTTAAAAAGCACATCAGTTTTTTACTCGCTATTTTCCTATTGGTTTCCAATACGGGATTTGCGCTTGGTGTGCATTATTGTGGAGGAAATGTTGCTTCTGTAAAACCTATTTTTTGGAAAACTTCTGAAACCCTGAATAAAGAAGAAAAAGGATGTTGTCCTCCTAAAGTTTCCACTATCACTAATAAAAAAGATAGCTGTTGCAAGAATAAAGTGATTCATTTTCAGAAAAAATCAGGAAAAGTAACCTTAAATTCAATCTCTTTTCAACCTGATTTTGTTTTTCTATTCGAAGAATGGAATCCAATTGTTTTTACTAAATTCTCAAATTCTGAAGACAGTCGCATTATTTCTTATTATTGCGATGCCAACGCACCGCCTCTTTTCAAATTATACCATCAATACGTTTTTTACGCCTGATTTTTTAATGTTTTTATAAAATCTATCCATTTTATGGGGTAGAAATTTCTATTAAAAAACATTAAAAATCAATTTATGAAAAAACAAATTTCAATACTTTTATTGGTCTTGTTGTGTGCGTTTAGTTCCTATTCTCAGGACACATTACAGACTGTAAAAGTGATTTCTAAAAACAAAGGCTTGCAAAAATCCTCCAGGATTACTGCCAATACTACATTGGTAACCAGCAAGGAATTACTCAAAGCAGCTTGTTGTAATCTAGCCGAAAGTTTCGAGACAAATCCCTCTATCGACGTCAATTTTTCGGATGCACTTACGGGAACCAAACAAATCAAAATGCTGGGTTTGACCAGTCCGTATTTGATGATTGCCGAAGAAAATATTCCGTCTGTTCGAGGCGCATCGCAAGCTTATGGTTTGTCATTTACGCCGGGAACTTGGATTGAAAGCATCCAGATTACAAAAGGAGCGGGCAGCGTTGTCAATGGCTACGAAAGTATTTCAGGACAAATCAATACTGAATTAATCAAACCCATAAACAACATTCCTTTTTTCTTGAATGCCTATGGTTCTACCTATTCTAGATTTGAATTAAACACGCACTTCAACGCTAAAATTTCGGACAAATGGACGAGTGCTTTGTTTGTTCACGGAAATACAAGAACAGGCAAAAACGATATGAATGATGATGGATTTCTCGACAATCCATTGGCAAAACAAATCAATATTTTGAATCGGTATCAATATTATAACGCCGAAAAAGGTTTGGTGAGTTTTATCAATTTTAGGTATATGAGTGACAAAAAACAAACTGGAGAAACCGATTTTGATCCTAATAAAGACAAGGGAACAACTAACTTTTGGGGTTCTGAAATCAATACCGAACGCTTTGATGTTTCGTCGAAAGTAGGCTATGTTTTCAAAGATATGCCGTATCAAAGTATTGGTTTTCAAAATGCGTTTAACACTCACAATCAGGAATCCTATTTTGGTTTAAACCAATACAATATCAAGCAAAGTAGTTTTTATTCGAACTTGATTTTCAATTCGATTATCAGTAATACGATGCACAAATTTGCCACTGGTTTGAATTTTTCTTACGACAAATACCAAGAATTTGTCAATGTGAATGATTATAGTAGAATTGATAATTCGGTGGGTGCTTTTTTTGAATACACTTATGATAATGATGATAATTTTAGTTTTATAGCAGGCGGAAGAGTGGACAATCACAATCGTTTGGGAACGTTTATTACACCTCGAGTGCACATTCGCTATAATCCTTGGGAAAAAGCAGTTTTGCGTGTTTCGGCAGGAAGAGGGAAACGAAGTGCTAATATTTTTGCCGAAAACCAGCCCCTTTTTGCGAGTTCTAGAAGTTTTAGTATTTTGGATACAAGCGGAAAAATTTATGGTTTAGATCCAGAAATCGCTTGGAATTATGGACTGAGTTTTAATCAAAAATTTAAATTTTTTGGAAAAAATGCCGATGCAGGTTTTGATTTTTACAAAACCGATTTCACTAAACAAGTAGTAGTCGATTTATATACTGCACCATCAATTCCGGGAACGCATCAGGTTTTGTTTTATAATTTAAACGGAAAATCTTATGCTAATAGTTTGCAAGTGGACTTCAATGTAGAATTGGCAAAGCATTTTGATTTGCGAACTGCTTATAAATATTATGACATCCAAACGGATTACCTTAGCGGAAGAAGTGAAAGGCCTTTGCAAGCAAAGCATCGGTTTTTTGCAAATTTAGGATATGAAACACATATTGCCGATAAAGGAAAACAATGGAAATTTGATTTCACTTACAATTGGATGGGGCAACAAAAATTGCCCGAAACGGCTTCAAATCCAGTTGAAGACAAGCTTCCAGTGTATTCGCCTTCGTTTTCTTTAATGAATTCTCAAATTACCCGAATTATTTCTTCTACTTTTGAACTGTATGCTGGTGGAGAAAACATTGGAAATTACAAACAAGAAAAAGCAATTTTGGGTTCAGAAAATCCTTTTGGCCCCACATTTGATGCTTCTATAGCATATGCGCCAGTTTTCGGGCAAATGTATTATGCAGGACTTCGATTTAAAATTAAATAAAAACAAATGCAATATCAATTGCAAAAATCAATTTCAATAACAATTAATAAATTAAAAAATGAAAAATCTATTTTTAGGAATAATGTTACTAATAGTAACACTTTCTACACAAGCACAAACGAATAAAAACGCAAAATATACCATTGATGTAAATGGTAATTGTGAACAATGTCAAAAGCGAATTCAAAAAGCGGCTTTTTCTGTACCTGGAGTTAAAACAGCAGTCTGGAGTATTGAAACTCATAAATTAGACTTGACAATAAATGAAGAGAAAACATCAATTGATGCTGTTAAAAAAGCTATTGCAAAAGTAGGCCACGATACTGAAAATGTAAAAGCTACTAAAGAAGATTACGACAATCTTCATTCGTGTTGCAAATACGAAAGGGAAGAAGCAAAGAAATAGAATTCTCCAGCAATCCAAAATCCCTTTTTTGAAATGTTTTTAGAAGTACTCAAATTATGGGAGTTTTTATTAAATATTTATTAAAAAAACGCAAATCCATTGTCTAGATAGTGCTGTTTTGCTAAATTATAATTACTTTCACGACCGAGAATTTTAAAACATTTTTATGAATAATTTTGATTGGACACAACTGATAAATCCTGAGTTTTACATTTTAATGGAGCTTGGCGGTGTGAAAATGGGTTTGATAGTAATCCTGTTCATAATTTTCGCTGAAACAGGATTGTTTGCAGGTTTTTTTCTTCCAGGCGACAGTTTGTTATTCTTGGCAGGGATTTACAGCGAATTATTGACTCGCCAAATATCAGTTGGCAATGATTTTGCAAATGTAGTGTTGCTGTCTTCTTTAGTTTCAGTAGCAGGAATTTTCGGTAATATGGTAGGTTATTGGTTTGGAGTAAAAGGAGGAACATACCTTTATAATAAGGAAGATACTTTTTGGTTTAAGGAAAAATACCTTTTGCAGGCTAGAGATTTTTTCGATAAATATGGTGGGAAAGCAATAATTTTTGCTCGTTTTTTGCCTATTTTTAGAACCTTCGCGCCAATAGTGGCAGGAATTGCATCAATGGACAAAAAGAAGTTTATGTTCAATAATATTTTGGGTTCTGTTCTTTGGTCTTTTAGTATGATTTTTGCAGGGCATTATTTGTCCGCTTTGTTTTTGGATAAATTCGGTATTGATTTGAAAAAGCATATTGAATTTATAGTTATAGGAATTGTTCTCGTAACCACACTTCCAGTTTTATGGAAGCTATTGAAAAAAAGAGTTCATATTTAACAATATCTTTTCACAAAAAAAACTCCGTTCAGATTCTATTTCTAAACGGAGTTTTTATTTATTCAATAGGTATATTATGCATTTCAGAAATCAATTGACCATCGGTTGAGAATCCTTCTATAAAAACCTGAATTACTTTTTGATTGCCTTTAGGGAACTTATATTCAAAGCTTTGATTTTCTTTTACTATAGTATTTGGAGACCAATTTAATGTGCCAAATGAATAAAACTCTTTTTGGGTATCAAACGGTGTAGAATTATATTCTATGTTTTTGCTATAACCATCAGTTGCGATTAATGTTGTGAATTTGGTTCTGAAGTATTTGTCGTCATACCCTTTCTTTAGGTATATTTTAATTGTTCCAGAATAACCTGGTGTTGTGTCTGAAAAACCAGTTTGATCTATATAAATTTCATCCACATTATTCAAGTTAAGACTGTATAATAAATTATAGTCAAACGCTAAAAAATCATCAATATATACAGCAGGAGAGCCTTGGGCAAACGAGCCTCTAGTGCTTCTAATATATACAGTATTTTCTTCTGGGTCAATTCCTGTTCGATATCCATTTCGTCCTATAAAATCTAGTACATTTCCAAATTCGTTATCTTCTATTTTAAAAGCTTTTGCGTTTATACTCACGTCATTTTTATGTGTTAATACTTCTTTTTTAAATTTATTGATTATGGTTATTTCCTTTAAATTTATAGCGCTTTTTGAAAGTTTAGAAGCTGAAAAAATAATACTATCACCTACCATTCTTTCTATCGGACAATTTGATTTATTGATTTTTATAGGCAAGTTAAACTTAGTTTCATGGTTAAATACTTTTGCTACCATCTTTGTATAGATAGAAGATTTTTTTTCATTTTCTAATTGTAAAATATAAACTGTTGAGTCTTGTACATAAAAATTATCGAACTTAAATGAATTATCTTTTTCCACAATTGTTTTTTCGAAAAGATTATCTTTTAATGAAATTAGTAATAGTTTATTTGTTGAATTTGGATTAACAGAACGATTTATATTGCCACTTATGGTAACACCTTTATTGAATTTGTAATTTATTTTTGGAGGATTAGATTTTATGTTTTCCCAGAGGAATTTACTTCTATACTGGTTTAGCATTAACAAATCCATATCTCTTTTTTTATCCTTATTTTCAGGATCAAAATAGATGTAATTATTAGTTTCTGGTGTTTCTAAATAAGCATTCAAATAGAATGTTCCGAGAATAGATCTCTTAGAGTCTATACATATATTATTTTCGGGAAGAATACTGGCACTAATGTTTGCTTGAGCTAAATTTGTACTTCCTGCTAGCATTACGCTATCATTTGCGATGCCATTTGCCTTTACTTTTGTTTCAGGTTCAGTGGTTGCGTAATTATAAATTAAACGTTCCGTAATCTCGTTTAGTTCTTCGTCAATAAGTCGGATGCAATTGACACCATTAGGAAAATATTTTTTTTCTAGAAGAATTATTTGTTCTTTTTCTTTGTTTTCGAAGTTGATTTCTTTTAGAATTGAGGAACCATTTTGTTGAATGAGTAGATTGAATTTTTTATTTTGATATAATTCAATTCCTTTTTCATTCGTTTTTACTGCAACTGCTAATATGTTTCTGGGTAAATTGTTGTTGTATGAAATGCTAATTCCGGTCTGTTTCACCCTTGGTAATTCTTGGGCAATAGTGAGTTTTTCAGAATGTATTTTTAATGTGTATTTTTCATTTGCATCTGCAATTAAATAAAAAGCACCATAGCCCATTTTATTTGTGTTAAAACTGGAAATTTCATTAGATTTTGAATCTAGAATAATAATATTATTGAGTTCGATTCCTTTATTATTGCAGTCGGTAATCTTTACACCGATGGTGTTGTTAATTCTATCGATGATATTTCCACCTTCTGGAAAAAAGTCTATTTTAACCGTTTTCCAATTGGGCTCTTTTGACTTAAAATTGAATGGTTCATCTATGTTATAAATTTCAATTGATTGGCTGAACGAATCATCTTCTTTAAAATTATTCATCCAATTGGTATAAAAATGGAAAAGATATTTTCCTGTTTTGAACTTTTTATTCAAATGGATTCCTCCTGAAAAGGTTCCGTTAGAAGCATATAGCAATTGTTTTTGTACAATTTGATCCTGTTCGTCGTATATTACTAATTGTATGTTGGAGGTGTTGATATTGGGTAAGTTATTGTTTTTGCTGAAGACATAACCTTTGAAAGCAAGGTCCTCATTATTTAAATAAGTAGTTTTATTAAATTGAACGTGAATGATTTCTCTGTCTTGTTGAAAATAGGTTTCAAGGAGGGTTTTAATTTTTTCTTGATTGTTAGGTGCTTGAGAAAAGGAAGTTAAACAAAGTAAAAAAAAGCAAAGCGTAGATAATCTCATTTTATGATTTTTAAAAAAGCATAGCTAATCTACTAAATTTAAACTTAAGTAGAAATTTTGAGACTTGTAAGTTTTAAATATTTATGAAAAAAGCCCCGTTTATCTAGTAAACGGGGCTATACTTATTTTTATTTGGAATTCAGGATATTACATCATTCCCGGCATACCGCCACCCATTCCGTGTCCTCCACCAGCGTTTTCTTCTTTTATATCAACCAAAGCACACTCAGTTGTCAAGATCATTCCTGCAACAGAGGCAGCGTTTTCTAAAGCCACACGAGTTACTTTCTTAGGATCAATTATACCTGCTTTTAGCATATCAACATATTCGTCTGTTTTGGCATTGTAACCAAAATCGCCAGAACCTTCGGCAACTTTTGCAACAACTACAGAGCCCTCAAGGCCAGCGTTTTCTACAATCGTTCTCAATGGAGATTCAACAGCGCGAGAAATAATTTGGATTCCGGTTGCTTCATCAGCATTGTCTGCTTTTAAGGTAGCAAGAGCATTTTTAGCTCTCAACAAGGCAACACCTCCACCAGCAACAATTCCTTCTTCGACAGCGGCACGAGTAGCGTGAAGAGCATCGTCAACTCTATCTTTTTTCTCTTTCATTTCTACTTCAGAAGCTGCGCCAACGTACAAAACGGCAACTCCACCAGCTAGTTTAGCCAAACGTTCTTGCAATTTTTCTCTGTCATAATCAGAAGTCGTTGCTTCCATTTGACCTTTGATTTGGTTCACACGATTTTTGATCATTTCGGCTTCACCAGCTCCACTTACAATTGTAGTATTGTCTTTGTCTATAGTTACTCTCTTAGCAGTTCCTAACATTTCGATGGTTGTGTTTTCTAAAGTATAACCTCTTTCTTCAGAGATTACAGTTCCACCAGTCAAAATAGCGATGTCTTCTAACATTGCTTTTCTTCTGTCTCCAAAACCAGGTGCTTTTACAGCAGCAATTTTCAAGGCACCACGCAATTTGTTTACTACCAATGTTGATAAAGCTTCTCCATCAACGTCTTCTGCAATAATCAATAATGGTTTACCTGATTGAGCTACTGGTTCTAAGACTGGTAATAATTCTTTTAAAGACGAAACTTTTTTGTCGTACAAAAGGATGTAAGGACTTTCTAATTCAGCTTCCATTTTTTCAGCGTTAGTCACAAAATAAGGAGAAAGATAGCCTCTGTCAAATTGCATACCTTCTACAACATCTACATATGTGTCAGTTCCTTTGGCTTCTTCAACAGTGATAACCCCTTCTTTTCCTACTTTCGCGAAAGCGTTAGCAATCAATTCGCCAATTACTTCGTCATTGTTTGCAGAAATAGAGGCAATTTGTTTGATTTTTTCAGAATCGCTTCCTACTACTTTTGCTTGCTTGGTTAGGTCGGCAACAATAGCTTCAACGGCTTTGTCAATCCCTCTTTTTAAATCCATTGGGTTCGCACCTGCCGCTACGTTTTTCAAACCTTCTTTTACGATAGCTTGTGCCAAAACGGTTGCAGTTGTAGTTCCGTCACCCGCTAAATCGTTGGTTTTAGAAGCCACTTCTTTTACCATTTGAGCACCCATATTTTCTAATGGGTCTTTCAATTCTATTTCTTTTGCAACAGTAACACCATCTTTGGTAACGGTTGGTCCACCAAAAGATTTTCCAATAATTACATTACGACCTTTTGGTCCAAGAGTTACTTTTACTGCGTTTGCCAATGCATCGACTCCACGTTTCAATCCGTCACGTGCTTCAATATCAAATTTTATATCTTTTGCCATTTTGTTTTTAACTTTTAATTGTCTTAATACTTAATTATACAATCGCAAGAATGTCATCCTCACGCATTATCAAATAATCTTTTCCTTCTAATTTCAATTCGGTACCAGCATATTTTCCGTAAAGAACAGAGTCGCCAACTTTTACGGTCATTTCGTGTTCTTTTGTACCTTTACCCACAGCAACAACAGTTCCTTTTTGTGGTTTTTCTTTTGCAGTGTCTGGAATAAAAATTCCTGAGGCAGTTTTGGTTTCAGCAGCTACAGGTTCAATAAGAACGCGGTCTGAAAGCGGTTTGATATTTAAAGCCATAATGATAAAATATATGTTATTAATAATTTGATGATATTGCGATTTCAGAAATTATGCCAAGGGTTAAAAACTGACATTTTTTCTTAAAAAAAATGCCAGCTTTGACAGGCTGGCATTTAGTATATTTTGTATGTACTACTTATTATTTTGCTGGCTCAGTCGCAGGAGTCGCAGGAGTCATTGGTGCAGGAGTTGCCGCTTTTGGCGCTACTTCTTCTGTTTTGTCAATGATTTTTGAGTCGGGAGTTCCTAAAGAACCGTCAAAACTTAGGCTAGAAAGTAATATTAATAAAATTAATATCCCACCTAAAGTCCAAGTACTTTTGTCTAAAAAGTCAGTAGTTTTTTGTACACCACCTATTTGTGTTGATCCACCTAATGAGGAAGAAAGTCCGCCACCTTTAGGGTTTTGAACCATTATTACTACTACAAGTAGGAAGCAAACTATTGTTATTAATACTAAAAAAATTGAAAATGTGCTCATTGTTTAATTATTATTTTGTTGTAAAATCTTAATATCCGCGATTCGGTCTGCAAAGAAACTACTTTTTTCTGGATATTTCAAAATTAATATCTCATAAGCTTGAATAGCACGTTGATATTTTTTTTGCTCCAAATAGACTCTTGCTAATGTCTCGGTCATTAAATAGGAATTGTCTGATTTATTCAGGTCAATATGAATAGCAGATTCCGAGTTTTGTTTTATTGGGGATATCTTTGGACTAGCTTCAATAAATTTATCAATCAACTCAGCTTTTTTCTTTTTGTCATCTTCTAACGGAACCGTTTCAAATTGTGCTACAGTTTCTTTTTCCCTAACGATAGGTTGTGTTCTGGAGAGCTGAAGCCATTCTTGGAAGGAATGTTTTTCGTCTTTAGAAAACCCTAAAGGCTTACCTAATTCCAGATTTTCTTCCGCTAATTTTGTGGTAGGTTCTTCTTCAATCGATGAAGCACCTTTTATAGTAGTAAGTATGGATTGTTCTAAAGTGTTTATTTTGGGTTCAAGTCGAATTTCAGACTTAATTACTTCATAACCGGTTACACTGATATCAAGAAGTTCGAGTATTTTTTTATCGTACAAGCCTTTTTGAATGGCAACAAAAGTATCGGATGTAATAAAATCAAACAAAACGGTTCTGTCAGTGGTGTGAGAAGCGGTAACTTTCAGGGCGTAATTATACCTGAAACTATTTTCATTAAAAAGACCTTTCAACCGCAGTGCTCTTGCACTTTGAAAATACGGAAATTCATCAAGAACTCTTCCCAATGCATCCGTTTGCTTCTCGTTGATAGCATCGGGTTTGTTTATTAAATAAGTATAATCGGTTACGTTCATAAAAGATTAATCGGTTATTTGCTTAACTGTTTAATCGATTAAACAGTTAAACTTTATTTTTACCATTTTGCCAAAGACTCGTTGAATATATCTTGTGTGATTCTTTCGAAAATTATTTTTATAGCATTGTCTAAAGAGGAGCCACTCAATTGGTCTTTGGCTGGATAGTCGTAAAAGAATTCGAATGTTTTATCAAAATCATCGGCTTCTTTATTTTTATTGGTAAATTGTACTTTTACTCTAATGGTCAATCTATTTTGCGCTGCCTGAATATCAGCTGTAGCCATCATCGGTGTGATTCTATAATCTGTTATTTCTCCTTCGTAAGTTAAATCTGCGCCATTTTTCACCAAGTTTAAATTGGTTTGATTTTGTATAAGATCCTGCAAATTCAAAGTAAAAGTTCGGTCGATTCCGGGTTGCACTAACTCGGCATTATTTGGAAAAAAATTTACTTGAAATGTTTTAGCGTCGATTTTGCCCGTTCCAGTGAAGTTATAGACGTTACAGCCACTGAAGGTAAAAAGTATCGAAAGTGCTATGAGATATTTTAGGTGCTTCATTTTATATTTAAAAGTGTGCTACGCCAGTTCGCTAGCGCTCGGGTCAAAGATATTCAATTTTTAAAGATCGAACTGTTTTATTTTTCGATACAAAGTTCTTTCGGAAATCCCCAATTCATCGGCTGCTGCTTTTCGTTTTCCTTTGTTTTTTTCTAATGATTTTTTAATCATTTCGATTTCTCGTTGTTCTAATTTTAGAATTTCTTCTTCCTCTACGGTTTCGGCGAATTGAAAATCATCTTCGTTTTCTACGAAATTTATATTTTCATTTTGATTCGAAAATTCAGGTGAAAAAACAGCATTATTTGGTTCTTCTTCAAACGAAATTTCGCTTTCTGATTCTTTTGAGCCGTATATTTTTTGAATCAAACTAGTGTTGATATCTTGCACTTTTGCAGAACCGTTTTTCATTAATTCCAAAGTCAATTTTTTCAAATCGTGCAAATCGCCTTTCATATCAAAAAGCACTTTATAGAGAATATCTCTTTCGGTCGAAAAATCATTTTCGGCTTTTTTATCCTTAATTACCGATGGCAAATTACTCGCTTCTGAAGGCAAATAAGACTGCAATGTAGTTGCCGAAATATCGCGATTGGTCTCTAAAACCGAAATCTGTTCGGCTACATTTCGCAATTGTCTAATGTTTCCGCTCCAGCGAAATTTTTGTAATAATTGCACCGCGTTATCGTCTAATTTTATGGGAGGCATTTTATATTTGTGGGCAAAATCGGCCGCGAATTTTCGGAACAATAAATGAATATCGTCTTTTCGGTCGCGCAAAGGAGGTAAAGTAATATCCACCGTACTCAATCTATAGTACAAATCTTCTCGGAATTTCCCTTTTTCGATAGCATCAAATAAGTTGACATTGGTGGCAGCTACAATTCGAACATCAGTTTTTTGAACTTGTGAGGAACCCACTTTCAGAAACTCTCCATTTTCTAGAATTCTAAGCAAACGAACTTGAGTTGTCAACGGCAATTCACCCACTTCGTCCAAGAAAATAGTTCCTCCGCTGGCTACTTCAAAATAGCCTTCACGAGTAGAAGTTGCTCCTGTAAAAGAGCCTTTTTCGTGACCAAAAAGCTCACTATCAATTGTTCCTTCTGGAATAGCACCGCAGTTTACGGCAATATATTTTCCGTGTTTTCTGTGCGAAAGTGAATGAATAATTTTCGGAATACTTTCTTTTCCAACGCCACTTTCGCCGACAACCAATACCGAAATATCCGTTGGCGCTACCTGAATGGCTTTTTCTATCGCGCGATTGAGTTTTGGGTCATTCCCGATAATCTCGAATCGTTGTTTTATTGATTGAACTGTTTCCATAATGTTTTTTCTCAGAATTCTACTTGTTGATATTTGTCAACGTATCTTTTGCTGGTGCTGTTTTTTCAACTTTATGTTTTGGAAAATAGGTTCTAATAATATAAAAAGTGGAACCAAATCCAATAATGAAAGTAAGTATGGCAATAATTATATTTTTTTTGGTCATCCTTTTGCTAAATATTAAAAGATTTTTAAGTTTTTACACACATCATTCAGGCAAATAGTTTATTGCAGTTTTATTTAGTTCTGTAAGTATATTTTATATAAGAATACTCTTTGTTATCAACTAAGGATACTCTTCCCATTCTTATAGGTTTTTTGTTTGAATCATATTCGTAAATATTACTATAGTCATTGTCTATAGAAGATGCACCACTATGAATACCTAAGCCGTATCCTAAAGTCTTTTTCAAGTTGTTATAACCTATCCCTAGTAAACGATCTTGATCATTTCCACCTAAGTAAAACGGATATTCGTTGATTAAAATATAATTTAAGTAATGATTCATGAATATAGGAAAAATAGGATTGAGGTTGGTGTCATATTCAAATTTGACAATTCCAGATTCTAAATTCTTAGGATCTGGACTATCAGGTAAATCGTGAGTTTCATTAAAAGTATATTTATTTGAAATGATATTTTTATTACTATCATATTCTAAAGTGCTATAGTCGAATGTTTTAGCAATAGTAGAAGTTGTAGTGTTTTCTAAATAATTATGTATAATTGAAACAAGTCCTTGATTATTCAAAGTGTATTTAGTTACCCTTTTGTTACTCGTTGTTAAATCCTTTAGAACTTTTTTTATAATGTTATTTTCATAAGTAATATCCCATTCACTATAGGTTGCAATATTGTTTTTAAAATATTCCTTTTTTATTCTGATAACTTGACCTTTGTCGTTATATGAAAAAGTATATGTACTTTGATTGGAATATCCTGGAACGAATAAAATAGAAGTCATTTTGTTTTTTGAGTCGTATATATAGCTTGTGAATAATTCACCATTAGGGCTTACTATTTTTTGATATCGACTACCATTATCTTCAAAAAAATGTTCATTTTGTCGAGTGCCATTATCAGCATAATAACTTACCAGTATATCATTTGATTGATTTTGCGTATCCGAAGTCGCCTTTTCGGGAGAGCAAGAAAAAACAATTAACATAAATGTGATAAATAAAATGACTTTCTTCATAATGTAATAATATTTTTTAAAAATTATAATTTTAAATAAAACTTGAGCTCTTTTTAATTCATCTCACTCAAACCAACTGCTTCCCCAATCAAAGTTCCGCTGGTGCAACTTGTAATTTTTACATTTACAAAGTCTCCAATTTTATAATCTTCTTTTGGAAAAACGACAACTATACTTTGAGAATTTCTTCCAGACCAATCTTTTTCAGATTTTTTCGATGCTTTTTCTACCAAAACTTCTACAGTTTGTCCCACGAATTCCTGAGTTCTCAAGGCGCTGTGACTTCTTTGTAAATCGACAATTTCTTGCAGTCTTCTCAATTTTGTTAGTTCTGGAACATCATCTTCCATTTTGCGTTCGGCTAATGTTCCCGGGCGTTCAGAGTAGGCATACATATAACCAAAACTGTATTTTACGTGTTCCATTAAACTCAGAGTATCTTGATGATCCTCTTCGGTTTCAGTTGGAAAACCTGAAATTAAGTCTTGGGTAACGGAACAACCTGGAATAATTGCTCGGATTTTATCAATCAAAGTCATGTATTCTTCGCGAGTGTGCAAACGATTCATTTCCTTTAGAATTCTGTCGCTGCCGGATTGAACTGGCAAATGAATGTGTTTGCAAATATTTGAATGTTTGGCAATCACGTGCAGCACACTTTCGTGCATATCTTGCGGATTGGAAGTTGAAAACCTGATGCGCATTTTTGGAAAACCAACAGCGACCATTTCGAGTAATTGATCAAAATCTACTGAAGTAGCTTTTTGCATTTCGGAAGCGTTGGTAAAATCTTTTTTCAATCCACCACCATACCAAAGATAGCTGTCCACATTTTGACCTAGAAGTGTAATTTCTTTAAAACCTTTGTCCCACAAATCCTGAATTTCCTTCATAATGCTTTGTGGCTCACGGCTACGTTCGCGACCTCGGGTGAAAGGGACTACACAAAAAGTACACATATTATCACAACCACGAGTGATGGAAACAAATGCCGAAACGCCATTCGAATTCAATCGAACGGGAGAAATGTCGCCATAAGTTTCATCTTTCGATAAAATTACGTTTATGGCATCGCGACCTTCTTCGACTTCGGCCAATAAATTAGGTAAATCTTTATAAGCATCTGGGCCAACAACGAGGTCAACAATTTTTTCTTCTTCAAGAAATTGGCTTTTCAAACGTTCTGCCATACAGCCCAAAACCCCAACTTTCATTTTTGGATTAATGCGTTTCACAGCATTGTATTTTTCTAAACGTTTTCGAATAGTTTGTTCCGCTTTGTCACGAATCGAACAGGTGTTTACCAAAACCAAATCGGCTTCTTCAAGAATTTGTGTAGTGTTGTAGCCGTTTGACGATAGGATGGAAGCTACGATTTCGCTGTCCGAAAAATTCATCGCACAGCCGTAACTTTCTATAAAGAGTTTCTTGGTATTCTCTGGTTTGTTTTCTAAAATGAGGCTTTCGCCTTGCTTGCTTTCTTCGATACTCTTTTCCATAGTCACTTTCAAAAGTGTAATTTTATTAAGGATACAAAGGTACAATTATTTGAATGAATCTGACAAGATGTCAGACGAAGAATTAACAGTATTTTAAGGCGATTTATAACAAGAAGCAAACTTACGATTTTCGTTACAAGTTAAATCTACTTGGCTAAAATTAAAATAGTACTTAATCAAATTATTCAAATATAAACATAAAATCATTTCGCAGTATTCGAGTCAAAAAACAGCTCCAAACCTGTTCATTTCTGTGTAATTCTTCACAAAGTAGTTTTAAAAATGAGTTCAAAATCTCAATATTTAAAAAAATCTTCTACTTTTGTCCCAGAAAAATAGAACTATGGCAAAGAATTTAGTTATTGTAGAGTCACCAGCAAAGGCAAAAACAATCGAAAAATTTCTAGGAAGCGATTATCAAGTTGAGTCGAGTTATGGGCATATTGCTGACTTGCCTTCCAAAGAAATTGGTGTTGATGTAGAAAATGGTTTCAAACCAAAATATGAAGTTTCTGCCGATAAAAAAGCATTGGTCACAAAACTGAAAGGACTTGCCAAAAAAGCCGATATGGTTTGGTTAGCAAGTGATGAGGATCGTGAAGGAGAAGCAATTTCTTGGCACTTATCCGAAGAATTAAATTTAGTAAAAGCCAAAACCAAACGTATTGTTTTTCACGAAATTACCAAAACTGCTATTTTAAAAGCAATTGATAATCCGAGGGAAATAGATTATAATTTGGTTAATGCGCAGCAAGCTCGTAGAGTTTTAGACCGACTGGTTGGTTATGAATTATCTCCAGTTCTTTGGAGAAAAATCAAAGGAGGACTTTCGGCGGGACGTGTACAATCAGTTTCTGTTCGTTTGATTGTGGAGCGAGAAAGAGAAATCCAGAATTTCAATCCAATAGCTTCCTATTCAATTGTGGCCGAATTTACAAACGAAGCAGGAAAAACATTTAAAGCCAAATTACCAAAGAATTTTAACACCAAAAAGGAAGCCGAAGATTTCTTAAAAAAGAATATCGGTTCTGCTTATAAAGTTTCGGATTTAGAAACAAAACCTACCAAAAAATCACCAACTGGTCCTTTTACCACTTCGACTTTGCAACAAGAAGCCGCAAGAAAATTGTACTTGCCTGTTGGAATCACGATGCAACTAGCTCAACGTTTGTATGAAGCTGGACTTATTACTTATATGAGAACGGACAGCGTGAATTTATCTAAAGAGGCGATGGATGCCGCTCAAGCTGAAATTATCAAATCTTACGGAAAAGAGTTCTCTAAACCACGAACTTTTGTCAATAAAAGTAAAGGAGCACAAGAGGCTCACGAAGCAATTCGTCCTACCGATATGTCTAGACATACCGTAAATATTGATAGAGATCAAGCGCGTTTGTATGATTTGATTTGGAAAAGAACTTTGGCTTCGCAAATGAGTGATGCTGAATTGGAACGTACCAACGTTAAAATTGCAGCTAACAATCACAGCGAAATTTTCACTGCATCAGGAGAAGTTTTACTTTTCGAAGGGTTTTTAAAAGTTTATCTTGAGGGGAATGATGATGATGAGGATGAACAAGAAGGAATGTTGCCTGCAATGAAAGTGAACGAAAAATTGCAAAATAATTACATCACAGCTACCGAAAGATATTCGAGAGCTGCAGCGAGATACACCGAAGCTTCATTAGTGAAAAAACTGGAAGAGTTAGGAATTGGCCGTCCATCTACGTATGCTCCAACGATTTCTACTATTATTAATAGGAATTATGTTGAGAAAGGAAATCTAGATGGTCAAGAACGTAATTATACACAACTAACGCTTCAATCTGGTAAAGTAGGTGAGAAGTTGCTCAAAGAAAATACGGGTTCTGATAAGGGAAAATTAGTTCCGACCGATATTGGAACCATTGTTACGGATTTCTTGGTTAAAAATTTTGGAAACATATTGGATTATAATTTCACTGCAAAAGTGGAAGAAGATTTTGATGAAATCGCTGAAGGAAACATCGAATGGACAAAAATGATGCAGGAATTCTACAATAAATTTCATCCAACTGTGAAAGATGTAGAAGCTAATGCTGACAGAGAAAGTGGTGAAAGAATCCTTGGTACTGATCCAAAAACAGGGAAACAGGTTTCTGTTCGTTTAGGGAAATTTGGTCCAATGGCGCAAATTGGGGAAGCTGATGATGAGGAGAAAAAATTTGCTAGTTTGATGAACGATCAAAACATAGGAAACATCACTTTGGAAGAGGTTTTGGATTTGTTTTTATTACCAAAGAATTTAGGTACATATAAAGGAGAAGAAGTTGAGGTAAGTAACGGTCGTTATGGTCCGTACGTTCGTCACGGAAGTGCTTTTGTTTCCTTACCTAAAGGCGAAAACCCGTTAGACGTTTCTATCGAAAGAGCCAAAGAATTGATAGATGAAAAAGCTCAAGCGGATGCGCCAATTGCAACCTACAAGGGAGAACCTGTTCAAAAAGGAACTGGGCGTTTTGGACCTTTCATCAAATGGGATGGGGTTTTTATCAATGTAAGCAAGAAATATAATTTTGATAATTTGTCGCAATCAGATATTATTGAATTAATTGAGGATAAATTGCAGAAAAATATTGATAAGGTTTTGCACAACTGGGCAGCCGAAGGAATTTTGGTCGAAAAAGCCCGTTGGGGACGATCTGTGATTACGAAAGGAAAATTAAAAATTGAACTTAGTAAAGATATTGACGCTTCAAAATTAACATTAGAAGAAGTTCAAGAAATGATTGCCAAAAAAACGCCAGCTAAAAAAGTAGCAGCAAAGAAAACTACAACAGCTAAAAAAACTGCTGCCAAAAAGCCAGTAGCAAAAAAGAAATAACTTATGGAATTTGATTTTCTAAAACCTTTAGATAATGAAATCCTTCAACTAATTAAAGGATTTTCATCTCAACAATTGGGAAGCAAAGTAGCTTTTCACACCGCTGAAGATTTTCCAGATTTAGATAAAATTAAAATTGCTATTATTGGTGTTTTAGATAATCGGGGTGATAGTACTCAGACAGAGGAAGTAGATTTGTCACACATTCGAAAGGAATTGTACTGCTTATTTCCTGGAAATTGGGATGCATCAATTGCCGATTTAGGAAATATACTTGCAGGAAACGACGTTTCCGATACTCATTTTGCTTTGCGCAAAGTTGTTGCAAGCTTAATCAAAAAGAAAATTATTCCTATAGTTATTGGCGGTTCTCAGGATTTAACTTATCCATTGTACAGAGCATATGACGAATTGGAGCAAATGGTAAACTTGGTTTCAATTGACAGTAAATTTGATTTTGGAAAAGAAAGTGATGCTGTTTCAACTTCATCGTACTTGACAAAAATAATTATTGAAGAACCCAACAATCTTTTTAATTTTTGTAATCTAGGATTTCAAACTTATAATAATTCTCAGGAAGAAATTGATCTTATTGACAAATTATTTTTTGAAGCCTATAGATTGGGAGAAATTTCGAATACGATTACACTTTCGGAGCCTGTTTTTAGAGATGCTGACCTTGTGAGTCTGGACTTGACATCGGTTAAATCATCTGCTTCAGGTAATTTTACTTCTTTTTCACCCAATGGATTTAGCGGAAAAGAAATTTGTGCTTTATCAAGGTATGCGGGAATTAGTGATAAAGTTTCTCTTTTTGGTATTTTTAACCACAATAATTCTCCGCAAGAATCCGTTCTTGTTGCACAAATTATTTGGTATTTCATTGAAGGTTTTCATTATCGTTCCAATGAATATCCTTTTGGAAGTAGAGAAAATTATATAAAATACATTATTCCCCTTGAAGAAGAGTTAATATTTTACAAAAGCAATAAAACCGATAGATGGTGGATTGAAATACCTTTTATTTCAAATGGTAATACTAAGTTAAAGAAAAGCTCGTTATTACCTTGCTCTTACGAAGAATATTTGGGAGCTTGTAATCAGGAAATTCCTGAAAGATGGTGGAAAGCACAACGTAAAAATATACTTTAAGAAATAGTATGTTTCTTGGGGATATCGCATAAATAAATTTATTAAACTAAATATAAAACATTTATTAGGTAAGTAAAAAATTATAAAAAATACTATTTTTTGTATTTTATCGTATTTTTTTGCATTTTATCGATAAAATATTTTTTTCTTATCTTATTTAATTTTAATTTTGGACTAAGAAATAAATAGTACTCTAAATAATTGTTTTATTAAAGAATAATAAATAGGTTTACAAACTGAATAATAATGAATAATTAACCCTATTAATATGAAGAAGTTTATTGCTTTTGCTGCAATTTTAACATTACTAATTGGATGTGGTAAAATATCCGATAAAGGAGAGCTAGTTGGTGTTAAAGGTGCGAAATGGCATCCTGAAAAACCATATGGAATGACTTTAGTTCCTGGTGGATCTTTCATTATGGGAAAATCCGATGCTGATGTTGCCAATGTAGGTGATGCAACTACAAAAACAGTGACCGTTCGTTCCTTTTATATGGATGAAACGGAAATAACAAATAGAGAATACCGTCAATTTGTAGAATGGGTAAAAGACTCTACTATGCGAGTTCGTTTAGCTATATTAGCCGATGAACAGGGTATAAAACCAGGTGCAGGAACTGCAAAAGGTAAAGGAAAAAATGCTGGAAGTATTGGTGATTTTGCTTTTAATGATCAAGATCCAGAAAAAATGACCGCTTATGACAAGTATATGTATGACAACTATTATAGTATAGGTACAGATGATGATCCATACGCAGGAAGAAAATTGAATCGCAAAGTAAAACTGATTAAAGATACAAAATCATATCCAGACGAATATTACACAGAAGTTATGGATTCGATGTATTTGCCTTTAGAAGCTTCGTATAATGGTTTAAGAACTATTGATGTAGATAAATTGAAATTTAGATATTCTTGGATGGATATTCAAGCTGCAGCTAAAGCTAAAGTGGGTAAAAGAAAAGATTTTATTAGAACAGAGCAAATAAAAGTTTATCCTGATACTACAACTTGGATTAAGGATTTTTCTTATTCTTATAACGAACCAATGCACAATGATTATTTTTGGCATAAAGCCTATGGGGATTATCCTGTGGTGGGTGTCAATTGGAATCAAGCCAAAGCATTTTGTGCTTGGAGAACTTTAAACAAGAATACCTATATTAAATCGAAAAAGAAAGGACGTGATCAGACCAATAATTTTAGATTGCCTACAGAAGCAGAATGGGAATATTCAGCTAGAGGTGGATTAGAATCTGCTACTTATCCTTGGGGTGGTCCTTATACCAAAAACGATAGAGGTTGCTTTCTTGCTAACTTCAAACCAATGAGAGGAGATTATGCAGCAGATGAAGCTTTATACACAGTAGAAGCTAAATCCTATGAGCCAAATGGTTATAATCTTTATAATATGGCTGGTAACGCAGCAGAATGGACGGAATCAGCGTATGATCCAAATGCTTATGAGTACGTATCGTCAATGAACCCAAATAACACTGACACTTCAAACAAACGTAAAGTTGTTCGCGGAGGATCTTGGAAAGATGTTGCTTATTTCCTTCAAGTAAGTACCAGAACTTTCGAATATGCTGATTCTGCAAGAAGTTTCATTGGCTTTAGGACAGTTCAGGATTACATGGGAACTCAATCAACAGAGAAAATTAAGAAAAAAAAGTAACCCCTTACATTAAATAAAATAACCTAAAAAAAATAACATTATGGCATTAATTAGTAAACAAAAGATGAATTTTGCATACGGAATGGGAGCGGCAGTAGTAATTATTGGAGCTTTATTCAAAATTACCCACATCGAATGGGGTTTTATAACCGGAAATTTAATGCTTACCATTGGTCTTGTAGTTGAGGCTGGAATTTTTGCTCTTTCTGCGTTTGAACCTGTTGATGATGATTTAGATTGGACATTGGTTTATCCAGAATTGGCTAACGGTGAAGCTAGAAAAAAAGTAGCCAAAGTTGAAGCTGCTACAGAAGATGCTCAAGGCCTATTGTCTAAAAAACTAGACGCTATGCTTAAAGATGCAAAAATTGATGGAGAATTAATGGTTAGTTTAGGAAATAGCATTAAAAACTTTGAAGGTGCTGCTAAAAGTATTATGCCTACAGCGGATTCTATTGCTTCTACTAAAAAATATAGCGAGGAATTAACTTTGGCTGCAGCACAAATGGAATCTTTGAATAGTTTGTATAAAATACAAATACAAAGTTCTTCTAGAAATGCTCAAATCAATGAAGAAGTTGTAGAAAATAATATTAAATTGAAAGAACAAATGCAATCGTTAACTTCTAACTTGTCTTCATTGAACAACGTATATGGAGGAATGCTTTCTGCAATGAGTAATAAAGGATAATTAGTTCACACTTTATATTAAAAACAATAACTAATTATTAGAAAATATGGCAGCAGGAAAGTTAAGCCCTAGGCAGAAGATGATAAACCTAATGTACTTGGTTTTTATCGCAATGTTAGCATTAAATATGTCCAAAGAAGTTTTATCAGCGTTTGGGATTTTAAATTCTAAAATTATTGAATCCAATTCAATCACCGACGAAAGAAATGAAAATTCATTTGGACAATTATCTCAAAAAGCTACTGAACAACCAGGGCAGTATGGCGAAAAGAAAATTATAGTCGAAAAAATCAGAAAAATATCTAAAGAATATTGTGATTATTTGGAAGGTATTAAAACTGAAATCACTAAAAAAACCGAGAAAGATGCTGAAGGTAACTTTATGTATGAGCAAATGGATAAAGGTGATTTAGTAGATAGAATGTTTTTTAAAGGAGATAAAGTTTCAAAAGAAGGTCAAGAGTTTTTAGCCAAAATTAAAAATTATCCAGCACAGATTAAAGAAATCGCGGGAAGTAAACTTCCTGAAATTGAAGTTCAGAAAATCGAAAAAAGATTTGCAACTAACCCCATTAAATCAAAATCAGCTGGTGCAACATTGCCTTGGATCGATTACAATTACAAAGGATTTCCTTTGATTGCAACAGTTACTAAACTAACGCAATTGCAAGCCGACGTAAAAGCAACCGAAAGTGATGTTATGGCGTCAATGTTTCAATCCGATTTGATTGCAGCAGCCTCGCTTACAGCTTATCAGCCGATTGTAGTTCTAGAAAAATCAGTTTTCTTTCAAGGAGAAGCAGTAAAAGGTAAAATTATCTTAGGAAAATTTGATCCAAAATTGGTTGCTAAATCCGTAGTGGTAAATGGAAGTAGCGTACCGGCGTTAGCTGGTCAAGCTAATTTTTCTTTTGGTTCAGGAAGTATAGGAGAACACCCAATAACTGGTTCTTTTAATTTTGATGAAAACGGCGAAGTTGTTAGTTTGCCAATTAAAGATAAATATGTAGTTGTAGCCAGACCAAAATCCGCTACCATATCTGCCGATAAAATGAATGTGGTGTATCGTGGGGTTGTAAACCCAATGACCATTTCATTTGCGGGAATTTCACCTGATAAAGTGAAAGCTTCTGCGCCAGGATTGGCACCTTCAGGAACAGCCGGAGCTTATAGTATGCGTCCGGGAGCAGGAACTGAAGTGGTAATTAATGTTACAGGAACACTTCCAGATAATTCTATAGTTTCAGACAGAAGAACTTTTAGAATTAAAGGAATTCCTGGACCAACAGGAACGATTAGAGGTGAAATGGGAACCGTAAAAGGACCTAAATCAAGTTTAGAAATATCAACTATTGGTGCAAAATTAGTAGATTTTGACTTTGAAGTTGGTTTAGACGTTGTAGGATTCAATTTTAAAGTATCAGGTCAACCTACTGTTGTAGTAGTTGGGAACAAATTGAATGCACAATGTAAATCGGTACTTTCTAAAGTAGGAAGAGGAGATCAAGTTAGTATTTCAGAAATTAAAACCAAATTAGTGGGAGCAGGTAGCTATTTGTTGCCAAGAACTTCGCCAGTTTTATACGAAATTCAATAATAAAGCGTTTTTATTAAAAGTTGCTTCAAAAGTTTACAATGATATTATGATGAATATGAGAAATTTTTTAATAGTTATTATTTCCATTTTTGGGAGTGTGGTATCTTATGCACAACCTAATTTGTTGAATGCTAAAATACCAGAAGAAATTGGACTAAAATCTGATGCACAGCTCATTTCAGACAATGATAGACCTTTAGAATATGGCTATGTAGATGACAGAGATGTTTTGATGGGTAAAACGGTTTGGGAAATTATTGATTTAAGCGAAAGAATTAATTTTCCTTTGTATTTTCCAATAGATACTGCAAACATTGGTTCAGATAGACGTCCATTATATGATGTTTTGACAAAAGCTATTAAGAACGGAGAAATCACCGAAGTATATTCAGACAGTTATTTCAATACCAAAAAATCATATAAAGACATTAAAGCCTCATTAACTCGAATTGACACGACTGATGCTGGTAGAGAACAAATTAATGCTGGTCAAAAAATTTCTCCAGAGTACATAGTAAAGCAAGATCTAACTGCTCAAGATGTTACGCAATACAAAATTAAAGGATATTGGTATTTCGATAAGCGTCAAAGCGAATTGAAGTACAGATTATTGGGCATTTGTCCAATAACTCCTGACGTATACACAATGAACAGTGAAGAAAAAGATTACATCGAATTGTTCTGGGTATTTTTCCCTGCATCAAGAGATGTTTTACATGAGGCAAAAGCATTTAATGATAAAAATTCTGCTATGCCAATTTCTTTCGACCAGATATTAAATTCTAGGCGTTTTAATGCTGTAATTTATCAGGAAGAAAATGTTTACGGCGATAGAGCGATTGTGAGTTATATGAAAGATAATGCACAAAATCAATTGCTTGAAGCGGAACGAGTGAAAGAAAAAATTCGTGATTTCGAAGAAGATATGTGGAATTATTAAATTTCATTTCAAATTTCAAAAAGGACTCTTGCTAATTGCGAGAGTTCTTTGTTTTTAGACATATTGGTTTAATCTAATAGTCTTTCAACTCCCAAGTTCTAACACCCAATGTAAATGGTTGATTATTTAATAATAGGTTCAGGATTAGCAGGTATTTCGTTTTCCGAAATCGCATTGCACAACCATAAGTCTATTTTGGTAATTGACAATAATTCTCAGAATTCATCGAAGATAGCAGGAGGTTTGTATAATCCTGTAATTTTAAAACGTTTTAGCGAAGTGGGTCACGCCAAAGAACATTTGCTAATTATGAACCAATTCTTAGCAAATTTAGAGAGAAAGCTCGATTGTAAAGTAGATTTTAAATTGCCCATTTTAAGAAAATTTTTTTCTATCGAAGAGCAAAATAATTGGTTCTTGGCTTGCGATAAAGTGAATTTAGCTTCTTTTTTGTCAACCCGTTTAATTTCCACAAAATATTCATCAATAGAATCTCCTTATGGATACGGCGAAGTTTTACAAACAGGATACGTAGATACAGCCTTGATGTTAACATTGTACAAAGAGTATTTAATTAAAAATAATTTTTTTATTGAAGAATCTTTCGATTATGCTCTTTTACATGAGGAAATTGACTGTATTCGATACAAAGACATTCAAGCAAAGCATATCATTTTTGCGGAGGGTTTTGGAATGCACGCCAATCCTTATTTTAAAAATTTGCCTTTAGACGGAACAAAAGGCGAACTTTTCATTATCAAAGCTCCATTATTAAATTTGGATGTGATTCTAAATACAAGTGTTTTTATTTTGCCACTTGGTAATGATTTATTCAAAGTAGGAGCGACTTACAATTGGACGGACAAAACGGATATACCAACTGAAGAAGGGAAATCTGAACTAATCGAAAAAATAAAAGAAATTGTCAAATGTGATTTCGAAATTGTGAAACATTTTGCTGGCGTTCGCCCAACGGTTAAGGATAGAAAACCATTAGTCGGTACTTATTCGCACCATAATTCAATACATATTCTCAATGGTTTGGGAACCCGCGGCGTTATGCTGGGACCAGCAATGGCAAAAACATTATTCGAAAATATCGAATATCAAAAACCGCTTGATAAAACAATAGATATTCGAAGATTTGATGAAAAATAGATAATTTATTTTTTATATTTCTTATCAAAAGACACAAAAAAGTTGATGTAAATATTCCTTGACCATCTCAAAACAAATGGGTATAAAGCTATATTCGCCACTAAAATTGATATAAAAGTAGTCTTGAGACTTAAGCTCAAAAATAGAAACGAGATTACAAAAACTGCGATACTAAGTGCAACATTCAACCCATAACTTACATACATTGCGCCATAAAAAAATGATGGCTCAAGTTGATATTTAAGTCCACAATGGCTGCATTTTTCATTCATTTTGAGTATTTTGGAAAAATGTAGCGGATTTTTATCCAAATACATACTCTCATTCTGACATCTTGGACAACTTCCTGTTAAAATACTATTTAGTTTGGATCCTTTTTTTAACATTTGCAAAAATTTTTAGCGAAGGTACGATTTTGTACCGCCCTTAATGTAACATTACTAACAAAACATGCTTAACATACACAATTTGTCCGTTTCTTTTGGAGGAACTTATTTATTTGAAGAAGTAACCTTTCGATTGGGTGCTGGAGACCGAGTAGGTCTTGTTGGCAAAAACGGTGCAGGAAAATCAACAATGCTAAAAATCTTGGCCAAAGATTTTGCTCCTGATTCGGGAGTAATTTCTCAAGAGAAAGAGGTTCGAATGGGTTTTTTGCGTCAGGATATTGATTTTGAACAAGGAAGAACCGTACTTGAAGAAGCCTACGAAGCATTTACTGATATTAAAATTGTTGAAAAAAAATTAGAACAAATCAATCATCAATTGGTTACTCGAACTGATTATGAGAGTGAAGAATACGGCCAAATCATTGAAGATTTGTCTGATTATACGCATCGTTTCGAATTGCTAGGTGGTTATAATTATATTGGAGATACTGAGAAAATTCTGTTGGGTTTGGGTTTTAAAAGAGAAGTTTTCAACGATCAAACTGATACTTTTTCTGGTGGTTGGAGAATGCGTATCGAATTGGCCAAACTGTTATTGCAAGCCAATGATGTTTTGCTTCTGGATGAGCCAACGAATCACTTGGATATCGAAAGTATCATTTGGTTAGAAGGTTTTTTGAGAAATTATCCCGGGGTTGTTGTTATTGTTTCGCACGATAAAATGTTTTTGGATAATGTAACTAATAGAACCATCGAAATCTCTCTCGGAAAAGCCTATGATTTCAACAAACCGTATTCAGAATATTTGGAACTGAGAGGCGAAATCAGGGAAAAGCAATTGGCAACTCAAAAAAATCAAGCAAAAAAAATTGAGGAAACCGAAAAATTAATTGAAAAATTCCGTGCTAAAGCTTCCAAAGCATCGATGGCGCAATCGCTTATCAAAAAATTAGACAAAGTCGAACGCATCGAAGTGGATGAAGACGATAACTCAGTGATGAATATTTCATTTCCATTGTCAAAAGAACCAGGAAAAGTAGTTATTGAAGCAGAAGATGTGACCAAAAAATATGGTGAAAAAGTAATTTTGAAAGACATTTCTCTTTTAGTCGAAAGAGGAAGTAAGATTGCATTTGTCGGACAAAATGGTCAAGGAAAATCGACTTTTATGAAAGCCATTGTGAACGAATTTGAATTTCAAGGAAATATCAAATTGGGGCATAATGTACAATTGGGTTATTTTGCGCAAAATCAAGCAGAATATTTGGATGGAGAAATTACTCTATTAAGAACAATGGAAGATGCTGCAACAGATACTAATCGTTCGAAAGTACGCGATATGTTGGGTTCTTTCTTGTTTCGCGGTGATGATGTCGAAAAGAAAGTAAAAGTGCTTTCTGGAGGCGAAAGGAACCGTTTGGCGCTTTGTAAATTGCTTTTGCAGCCCATAAATGTTTTAGTAATGGATGAGCCAACGAATCACTTGGATATTAAATCTAAAAATGTTTTGAAAGCCGCTTTGCAAAAATATGAAGGAACGCTACTTTTGGTTTCACACGACAGGGATTTTCTGCAAGGAATGTCGAATATAGTTTATGAATTTAAAGACCAGAAAATCAAAGAATATTTGGGTGATATTAATTACTTTTTAGAACAGCGTAACCTCGAAAATATGCGGGAAGTAGAGAAAAAAGATACCGATAAATTATCTCCTCAATCTCAAGCCCAAAAAACGAGTAGCAAAGCTTCTTACGAAGATCAAAAAAAGGGAAAAGCACTTCAGAATCGTTTGAGTAAAATTGAAAGTCAGATCAAACAATTGGAAAAAGACCTTTTGCACGACGACAAAATGCTAGCTTCGAATTACGACAAACACATTGAAGATGCCGCTTTTTTTATGGCTTACAACAAGAAAAAAAGAGATTTAGATCAACTGCTTTTAGATTGGGAAATCGTTCAGGAAGAAATAGATAATGCTGGTTTATAAAATAAGTCCAATAGATTTAGAATGAGTAATGGCTTCACTACTATGTGTGAAATAACAGGTAGAAACACCCAAACTTTCAATGTTATTTAAGACAATTGAAACTTTTTCTTTTTCTTGTGAATCAGTTTTTCTGATGTAAACCGCTACTACGGCGACAGGGAAAATTTTGCAAATCGCTTCATACAAAAATGGATCATGTTGAGAATCATCACCCAACAAAACGTATTTTAGATTGGGATAAAATTCCAAAATGTGTTTTATTTTTTCAAATTTGTGGTTGTGACCGCCTCTTCCGGTTCGAAAAAAATCAACAAGACTGGATTTAATGTCTTTAAGTAACAAAACGGCTTTTGGCAATTTATGTATTTCGGTCAATTTGATCACAAAACGATAGAGATTCCATTCGCTGCTGGAAACGTAAAAAAAGGCATTTTGCTCGCCGTCTATTAATCTTCCCGCATTACTTAAGGCTTGATAATGGGGAACAACATCTTTAAATACTTTTCTCGAATTCACGTTTCGGAATAGCAAATTGTATATTTTTCTCAAAGGATTTTCCGTGTAAGAAATCAAAAAAGTATCATCGATATCCGAAATAATTCCCAAGTTTTCTTTTTGTGGACGAATGAAACTTTCTTTAGCCACAATCGTTTCGTTACCATAAATAATGCTGACTTCATAATCAATCCAGCCGTAGCCAATATTTTTATCTACCGGAATGCAAAATTTAAAATAACCGTCAATCAGTGTTTTGGTATGAATTGTGGTATTGTTATGATTGAGGTAAACGTCTGCATTTGCGTGCGTTTTTGTCCTGAAGAGGCTGATAATTGAAGATGCATTTTTGAATTTCTTTTTCTGAAAGTCATAATCTTTTCTCGAAGTTGGTTTAAAAACGTGGCCCATCACGATTAATTCCTCCTCATTGGCATAGCCTCGGTACAATTTTATTATAGGCCTCATTATTCGGGTATTTTGATGTTTGACTAAAAATAACTAAATTTAATCAATAAAAGAAATTTAACTTTGAAAAAGAATATATTACTTGTTGTTAACCCAATTTCTGGAGATGTCGATAAATCGGAACTTATTGATGCAACGACATTTTTTGCTGCTAAAGAAAACTGCAATCTCATTACATGCGTAACTACTGGACAAAACGATATCTCAAAAATAAGTGAACTTTATGAAAAATACAAACCAGAACGTATTATTATTGCCGGTGGCGATGGAACGATAAAACTGGTTGCTGAGGCAACAGAAAGTTACGATGTTATTTTTGGAATTTTACCAGCTGGTTCTTCCAATGGTTTGGCTGTAGATTTAGATTTAATGAAAACACTTGATGAGAATCTGGAAATTGCTTTTCACAACAATTATATTGAGCTAGACACCATTATGATAAATGGCCAAAAATGTCTTCACTTGAGCGATTTGGGATTGAATGCAGAATTAGTCAAGAATTACGAAAAAAGTAACACCAGAGGCAAATGGGGCTATTTTCTTCAAATTGTGAATACCTTAGTTGATTCTGACGAACCTTTCAAGGCTTTGGTAACTACGGATAATAAAATTATTGAATGTGATGCAAGAATGATTGTTATTGCCAATTCCCAGAAATATGGCACAGGAATCGTCATTAATCCGGAAGGGGTAATGTACGACGGAAAGTTTGAATTAGTGATTTTGAAAAACCTGGATTTAATGATTTTTGCCGAAATTATTATGGGAAATATGCCTTTAAATAAAGAAGATATTGAAATCGTTTCTGTTAACAAAGCCACCATTAAAACTAATGTTCCGGTAAGTTTCCAGATTGACGGTGAATATTGTGGAAAGGAGACAGAACTCAAAATTAGTATTTCTCCCCATAAAATTAAAGTTGCCGTTCCTGATTTATCCCCTTAATTATTTAAAAGGATTTCGCTCTTTCCACGCTACTTTTGGTTCCAAATAACAATACACTTTTTCAAAAGCAAGATCTGCAATTGGATTACTATGTTGTGCAAAACCATACATTTCCTTTGGCTTTGCACCAATCGAACTTTTGATTTCTAATGCTGTTCTGGCAAAAACTATTTCCTTAAACCCTTTGTTGATAGAGTAAGCAACCATATCATAAAGCATATTCAAATATAGCATTTTTTCGCGTTGAATACTATCGTCATAACCTAAAAAGTAGGTATCCATCACTTCTCCATTTTTGATAATAGTGTTAAAACCTATTAATTTATCGTCCAAAAAGTATCCGTAAAAAAGAAATTTATCTTGAAGTATTTCTTTAAAAGTTCTGAAATGGTTTTTTGCCAAGAAAAAGGTATTAAAATGGGCGTTTTTGGCAACATGATGATACAGTTCATATATAGTTTCTTCGTGTTTTATAATGTCTTCAAGTTCCAACTTCCTTTTGTCAATACCTTCGGCTTTTTTTCGAGCACGTTTATATTGATCTCGGTATTTTTTTGACAAAGCATCGATATAATCTTGTTGTGTTTTCCAATGGTTAGGAATATCAAATAGCATATTGGGTTGTGCCGAAAATTTAAAATAATCTTTAAATTCGGCTGTCTGAAACGATTTTAAAACTTCTTCTGGGAAGTCTTTAAGCGTGGTTATGTGAACTTTTAATCCTTTTTTTTTGAAAATGATTTTTAATTTTTCGGCAGCCATTTTCAAGGCAAATACTATTTGACTTCCTTGTATGTTATCTGAAAAAGCAAAGGTATTTTGACCGGTAAGCATGTTATTCCCAATTATTAGGATGTGGGAACAAAGATTTTTAAAAAAAACATTCCGAAGAGTAGTTTTTATGCATTTATCTCGGTCTCCAAAAGATTCTAATTGGTTTAAATCTAAAAATTGTGAGAGTGAAATCCCAACCAATTCGTCTTTGTCAAACAATCCGATAAAGTGACAAAACATGTTTGAAGGAGCTGATTTTTCTAAAACCTCTAAATATTCCTTGCTAAGAAAAATGTTTCTCACAGCAAAATCATTCCAGTTGTTTGGAAGATCTGAGGTCGAGGAATAAATTTCTATGGATAGTGGTGTTTTCAAATAAAAAAAATCGCCCACAAATGTAGAGCGATTATATTGTAATTAAATGTTAAAATTATTTCCAACCACCAATTATGGAGCCCATAATAGTCATATTTATTATCCAATATCCAGCTTGAATAGACATGTGTTTCCATGTTTTATGTTCGAATAAACCATTTATTGAAACTATTGGTAAGGCTATAAAAATTCCTGATATAAAACCGTGGAGTGCTCCATGTTTGTATGTTCGAAAAGCGTCTCCATAATCTGCTATAAAAGCCGCGTATGAAGGTTTTGCAGCAGCTATCATATCTGGCCCGCCAATCATCCCTATGGGTCCCATTTGATGAATCACTAAACTAGGCATAATAAAGGCCAACATAAATGAATAAATAAATGTCAGTCCAAAAATTTTCAGCAAATTTCCCTTGTCAATTTGTTCTTGAGTTAGACCCGCTTCCTTCATCCAAATTGTTCCAAAAACCTTTGGATTGTACCATACAAAACCTACTATAAAAGACGATAATGCCGCAACTAAAATTGCTAATAAGTTAAATTCCATACTGTTAGATTTAAAGTTAGAATTTCAAATATAATATATTTTTATACAAGTAGATAAATATTTTTTCCTGCAATAGTCATCCATTATAACTTTTTTTATCAGAAAAAATTTATAATATTATTTTTCTTTGTGTAGTTCATCGTTTATTTTTGTTTTTTATCAATATAGATGCTACTTTAGCTTGTGTATTAATGAAACAAATAAAAATCATGAAAAATATATACTCTTTATTAGTAATTTTAATGTTTTCGTTCATAATGAAAGCAGAAGTCTCACAAGTTGAAAAAAACGCGCTTATTCAATTGTATAATGCTACAAATGGAGCGAATTGGACTTCTAAATGGGATTTAAAAGCTCCTGTAACATCTTGGTATGGTGTAAAAGTTCAGGCTGATAAAGTTGTTTCTATTCAATTACAAAATAATAATTTAGTTGGAACGCTTCCTTCTTCGATTGGTGATTTGAGATCGTTGGAAGTTCTAAATTTATCTTTTAATAAAATATCAGGATCAATTCCAGTTTCAATCGGAGAATTAAGTTCTTTAAAGGCTTTGTCAATGTTTATGAATTCTCTTTCTGGAGTACTTCCTGCTGAAATTGGAAAATTAACTAATTTAGAGACTTTGTCTTTATATAATAATGATATCGAAGGTAAAATTCCTTCCTCAATTTATGAGTTGAAAAATCTGAAAGTTTTGTATTTAAACAGTAACAAACTTTCAGGTACGTTGAATTCTTCTATTTCAAATATGACTAGTCTTGAACAACTAAGTTTGTTTGATAATAGGATGAACGGGCAGGTTCCATTTGATATGGCAAAGTTGAATAATTTAAAGGAAATGAATATTTCGTACAATCAGTTTAGCGGATTTGTATCAAAAGACTTAGCGAAATTAGATGTTTTAAATATGACTATGATAAATGATAAAGGAGTAGCTCAAGCCTTAAAAGTTTCCTTAAATAAAAATACTGCCATAGTTTCTGAAGAATAGTTTTTTGATAATTTTAATATTTTTAAACCGTAAAGTCATACTTTACGGTTTTTTTTTATTTCTATTTTTTGACTGTAATTATATAATTGGCAAAAAGAGCAAGTAATTTTTAGTCATAAATGTATTCTAGTCAGTATGATATACTAAATAGTAATTTTTTTTCAGGAATCTCTTGTATTTATTAAAATTCGTTGTATATTTGCACCCGAAACAACGCGGGATAGAGCAGTAGGCAGCTCGTCGGGCTCATAACCCGAAGGTCACAGGTTCGAGTCCTGTTCCCGCTACTAAAGATAAACCTCTAAAGAAATTTAGAGGTTTTTTTGTTTTTAGCTATTTGTTTTTTACTTTTTAAAAATCCGTTTTGATTCTTGAAACGTTGATTAACCAAATCTACCTAATCTTAGTTGATGGTTCAACAAATTTTTAATCTTCACAGAATTACTGTTGGTTGTAAAATGACTAATAAATTTTTCTCTAATAAATTTTTCGTTTATAATAAAAACACTAATTTAGCATACCGGAACAGAACAGTACGCTAATTATGAATGAAAATAATTTTGCTTTTAATATTAATCACGAAAGTGATATCCCAAAGTTTCAGCAGCTGATAAATGCTATCAATAATGCGATTGCCAAAAAGCTACTTAATAGGGGAGATTTACTGCCTTCAGTGAATAGTATTTGCAATGAAAATAAACTATCTAGAGATACCGTTTTTAAAGCGTATTCGATTTTAAAAGACCAAAGAATTATTGAATCAGTTCCAAATAAAGGCTATTACGTAGCTGGTGAAACTCGAAAAGTGCTTTTGGTATTAGACACATTCAAGGCTTATAAAGAAGTTTTATATCATTCCTTTATCAATAATTTACCTGAAAATTTTATTGTTGACATACAATTCCATCATTATCACCTGGAAAATTTCAAAACCATAATTAATAATAGCATCGGAAAATACTACAAGTATGTTGTGATGGATTTTAATCATAAAGAAAAGACCTTTTTGTCATCAAAAATTGCAAATGACAAATTATTACTGATAGATTGGGGTATTAATATAACTCCTGAAAATAACTATGTTTTTCAAGATTTTGGTAAATCATTTTATAATTCGTTGCTTGGTGCTATTGAACCTTTCAAGAAATACGATGAAATTCATTTTGTTTATCCAAGTTTTACCAATCATCCAATAGAAACAGTTGAATTTTTCGAAAAATATTGTAATGATTTTAATTTCAATTATAAAATTATTACCAATCCTAAAGAGTTTAATGTCTTAAAAAACATAGCCTACATTAGTGTTAGTGATCGAATTTTAGGACAATTTCTTGAACAATGTCAAGAAAAAAATTTGGAACCCGGAAAAGATGTTGGATTTTTATCCTACAACGAAACGCCGATGAAAAAATTTATTTATAAAGGAATTTCAGTGGTTTCAACTGATTTTAAAGAATTAGGAACCAAAGGCGCCGAATTTATTACAAAAGACGAGCCGATGCAGTATTATGTATCAACAAAATTAATACTAAGAGAATCATTATAAATTATGTATTACATTGGATTTGACATAGGAAGCTCTTCGGTGAAAGTGGCTATCGTAGAAATGGCAACCGGAAAAAGCATTGGCGTAGCACAAGAGCCAGAAACCGAAATGAGTATGCTTGCCCTAAAAAACGGTTGGGCAGAACAAAAACCAGAAGATTGGTGGCTGCATTCTTGCAATGCAGTGGCCAAATTGAAGAAGAAATATAATATTTCCAGAACACAAATAAAAGGTATTGGTATTTCGTATCAAATGCACGGATTAGTTTTGGTTGATGCAGCAGGTCAACTGTTGAGAAAATCAATAATTTGGTGCGACAGTAGAGCTGTTACTATAGGAAATGAGGCTTTTGCGGCTATAGGCGATAAAAAATGCAACGGACATTTGCTAAATTCTCCTGGAAATTTCACCGCTTCAAAATTGAAATGGGTCAAAGAAAACGAGCCAGAAATTTACAATCAGATTCATAAATTTATGTTGCCAGGGGATTACATTGCTTATAAGTTATCCAATGTTATCAATACCACCATTTCAGGATTGTCTGAAGGAATTATGTGGGATTTTAAAAACGATACGTTTGCTAATTTCTTATTTGAACATTATGGTATTTCCAATGAACTGATTCCAGACATTGTTGATACTTTTTGTGTTCAATCTAAAGTAGATAAAAAAGGAGCAGAAGAAAGCGGACTTGCCGAAGGTACTCCAATATTTTATAGAGCTGGTGATCAACCCAATAATGCTCTTTCGTTGAATGTTTTCAATCCGGGCGAAGTCGCTGCAACAGGCGGAACGTCGGGTGTTATTTATGCAATGACCAATAGTTTGTCGGTAAAAGAAAGTTCGAGAGTGAATAATTTTGCTCACGTTAATTATAAAAAAGGCAATGAACCAAGAATTGGAAAATTGTTGTGCATCAATGGCGCTGGAATTCAATACCGTTGGTTGCTGAATAATCTTTCGGTTGCCTCTTATGAAGAAATGAATAATCTAGCTTCGGATATTCCTGTTGGTTCGGATGGAGTTTGTATAATTCCTTTTGGAAACGGAGCCGAGCGGATGCTAAATAATAAAGATATAGGAACCCGATTGGTCAACGTCAATCTTAACAATCACGGTAAAGCTCATATTTGTCGCGCTGCTTTAGAAGGAATAGCATTTTCATTCGTCTACGGAATGGAAATTATGAAATCCGACGGTATTGAAGTGAAGGTACTGCGTGCAGGAAACGATAATTTATTTCGTTCCGAGATATTTTCGAATACCGTGGCAACACTTATTGGTCACGAAATAGAAATCTACAATACCACTGGAGCCATTGGCGCAGCAAGAGCATCAGGACTTCACGAAGGTGACTTCGAAAACTTCGGAAAATACATTACCGACAATGATCTGGTAATGACTTATATGCCTTTTAAAGACAAACAACCGTATTTAGAAGCGTATCAACTTTGGAAAAATGAACTAGAATTAATAATCAATAAATAAATAAAAATGGCAACTTTAGGCAATAAAGAATACTTTAAAGGTGTTAGCGAAATTAAATTTGAAGGCAAGGAATCAGATAATCCATTAGCATTCAAATATTACAATCCAGATCAAGTTGTGGCTGGTAAAACGATGCGGGAGCATTTTAAATTTGCTATCGCATACTGGCATACCTTCTGTGGGCAAGGTTCAGATCCATTTGGACCTGGGACACAAAACTTTGCTTGGGATCAATCATCAGATGCGGTGCAGGCAGCCAAAGATAAAGCAGACGCAGCTTTCGAATTCATTACCAAAATGGGTTTTGGTTACTACTGTTTCCACGATTTCGATTTAATTAGAGAAGGCGCAACTTTTGGAGAATCTGAAAAAAGAATCTTAACTATTACAGAGTATTTAAAGGAAAAACAAGCAGCTTCTGGTGTAAAATTACTTTGGGGAACGGCTAACTGTTTCTCGAATCCTCGTTATATGAACGGGGCTGCAACCAATCCTGATTTTAATGTTGTGGCAAGAGCTGGAGGACAAATAAAATTGGCTTTAGATGCAACTATTGCATTAGATGGTGAAAATTATGTTTTCTGGGGAGGACGTGAAGGCTATATGTCTTTGTTGAATACCGATATGGGAAGAGAATTAGATCATATGGGAACTTTTTTGGCGAAAGCTAGAGATTATGCAAGAGCACAAGGTTTCAAAGGAAATTTTTTCATTGAACCGAAACCTATGGAACCAATGAAACATCAATATGATTTTGATTGCGCTACAGCTATTGGATTTTTACATCAATACGGTTTAGAGAAAGATTTCAAAATGAATATCGAAGTAAACCACGCTACATTGGCACAACACACTTTTCAACACGAAATTGAAGTGGCTGCCAAAGCTGGAATGTTAGGAAGTTTAGATGCCAATCGTGGCGATTATCAAAACGGATGGGATACCGATCAATTTCCAAACAACATTCAGGAAACTACCGAAGCGATGTTGGTATTCTTGAAATCAGGTGGACTACAAGGCGGTGGAGTTAATTTTGATGCCAAAATCAGAAGAAATTCTACGGATATGGAGGATGTTTTCCACGCACATATTGGCGGAGCGGATACATTTGCAAGAGCCTTGCTAACTGCTGATAAAATCATCACTTCATCAGCTTATACCAAATTAAGAACCGAAAGATACAGCTCATTTGATTCCGGTAAAGGAAAAGAATTTGAAGAAGGAAAATTAGATTTTAAAGCTTTGTACGAAATCGCCAAAGAAAATGGTGAACTAACCCTACAAAGCGGCAAGCAAGAATTATTTGAAAATATCATTAATCAATATATTTAGTATTTTTATTATAAAAGGGATGTCGAAAATATTTAATCATATATTAAATGTTTTCGGCATCTTTTTTATTAACATATGCTGTTTTTATTTTTTTAATAAAAAGCAAGTTTTTCGTTATTTATTTATGTGTTTTATACTTTTTATGATGGGTAATTTGCTTATTTTTGCACCGTTTAAAAAACGGATTTTTTATATCAGAAAGATTTGAATTTTAATAAATTAGACTTGATGCAGCTCTTTCTAAAGTATTGATTTTTGTTTATTATACTATTTCGAATTCTTTGGAACAATTTAAAATCAAAGAATGAATCAAAGAAATAATTGTACAATAAGGTAGTAAATGCATCTGTTTTTTTAAATTATTTACATACAAAATTGAGATTAAAAACTATAAACCACACAAACAACATGAACAAAAAAATTGACAATTTAGCTGCAGATAACATTAGAGCTTTAGCTATATCAATGGTAGAAAAAGCAAATTCGGGTCACCCCGGAGGAGCAATGGGAGGCGCTGATTTTTTACACATTTTATATTCTGAATATTTAAATTTTGATCCAACAGAAATGAATTGGCCATTTAGAGATCGTTTCTTTATGGATGCCGGACATTTATCTGCGTTAATGTATGCTCAATATAATTTATTAGGAAATTATTCTAAAGAAGACCTTCAGAGTTTCAGACAATGGGGTTCAGTTACGCCAGGACATCCTGAAGTTGATGTTCTCAGAGGAATCGAAAATACTTCCGGACCACTTGGACAAGGACACGCAATGGGAGTTGGAGCTGCAATTGCTGCAAAGTTTTTAGATGCTAGATTTACAGGTCTCTTTGAACATAAAATATATGGTTTCATCACTGATGGCGGTGTTCAAGAAGAAATCTCTCAAGGAGTTGGTCGTATTGCTGGACACTTAGGATTGAACAATTTTATTATGTTTTATGACTCTAATGATGTTCAACTTTCTTCAATGACCGA
>CAMAQD010000005.1 GCA_945860385.1 Flavobacterium psychrophilum | reverse complement strand
TTATTTTTGCCAACAAATTAAATTTTAAAATTAAAGATTATGTCAGACATTGCATCAAGAGTAAAAGCGATTATCGTAGACAAATTAGGCGTTGACGAAAACGAAGTTGTAACAGAAGCTAGCTTCACTAATGATTTAGGAGCTGATTCATTAGACACAGTAGAACTTATCATGGAATTCGAAAAAGAATTTGATATTCAAATTCCAGACGACCAAGCTGAAAATATTGCTACCGTAGGTCAGGCGATTTCTTATATCGAAGAAGCTAAGAAATAATAAAAAACACCCAATTTTAAAATTCCAAATTTTAAAATTCCAAATTCCAGCTTTTGGGATTTGCTTTTTGAAAACTAGGATATATTAAATATTGGGTGTTATTATTTTTAAAACTAAAGTTCGATTGAATTTCAATCAAAACAATATTTAAAATAAAATTACCCATGTCTCTTTTGTAGTACTATTACAGATAAGAAAGCGTGGGTTTTATTTGTTGAAAATAGATAAAAACCGTAGGTTATGGTATTAAAGAGAGTTGTAGTAACTGGCTTAGGAGCGCTTACTCCTATAGGAAATAATGTACAAGAGTACTGGAATGGCCTTATTAACGGTGTTAGTGGTGCCGCAACAATAACTCATTATGATGCTTCAAAGCACAAAACCCAATTTGCTTGCGAAGTAAAAAACTTCAATGTTGAAGATTTTATAGACCGAAAAGAAGCCCGAAAAATGGACCGATATGCACAATATGCTATCGTAACCGCAGAAGAAGCTGTAAAAGACGCAGGTTTTGATCTTGAAAAATTAGACAAAGACAGAATTGGTGTTATCTGGGGTTCAGGAATTGGCGGACTAGAAACTTTTCAAAATGAAATGCTTGATTTTGCCAAAGGAGATGGAACACCTCGATTCAATCCTTTTTTTATACCAAAAATGATTGCCGATATTGCTGGTGGTCACATTTCAATCAAATACGGATTCAGAGGTCCAAACTTCACAACTGTTTCTGCTTGTGCTTCCTCTACAAATGCTATTATTGATGCCTTCAATTACATTCGATTGGGTCAGGCTGATGCAATGGTAACGGGTGGTTCAGAAGCCGCAGTAACAATTGCAGGAATGGGTGGATTTAATGCAATGCACGCATTGTCAACCAGAAATGATGACCCAACAACAGCTTCCAGACCTATGGATAAAGACCGAGATGGTTTTGTGCTTGGTGAAGGAGCCGGAACTTTAATTCTTGAAGAGTACGAACATGCAGTAGCCCGTGGCGCAAAAATATATTGCGAAATTGGAGGAGGCGGAATGTCTGCCGATGCCTATCATATTACAGCTCCTCATCCGGAAGGTTTGGGAGCAAAAGCAGTAATGCTCAATTGCCTCAGAGATGCTGGCCTGAGTCCTACAGATGTTGATGGTGTAAATATGCACGGAACGTCAACGCCTCTTGGAGATATAGCCGAATCTAAAGCTATTTTGCACGTTTTTGGAGAACATGCCTATACCATGAATTTGAATTCCACAAAATCAATGACTGGTCATTTACTTGGAGCAGCTGGTGTAATAGAAACCATATCTTCTATACTCTCTATAAAACACGGAATTATTCCTCCAACGATAAATCATTTTACCGATGATGAAAGCATCGATTCTAAATTGAACTTTACTTTTAATGTAGCTCAGAAAAGAGATGTAAAAGTTTTGATGAGCAATACTTTTGGTTTTGGAGGTCACAATGCTTGCGTTTTAGTAAAAAAATTAGACATCTAATTCTTAGAATGAGACTAATTAGAAAAATATTTTCAAAATCCCGTTCTCTTGAAGACGGGATTTTTTTTGATGCTATCAGCGAAATACTAGGTTTTGTCCCCATTAATCTGGAGTATTTTAAAAAAGCATTCACACATCGCTCTTCAAATAAACAAGACGAAAAAGGAAATGCTTTTAGTTACGAACGATTAGAATTTCTTGGAGATGCCATGTTAAGTTCCGTGATTGCAGCGCATTTATTCAATAAAGTACCTGCTGGCGACGAAGGTTACTTAACCAAAATGCGATCCAAAATCGTAAGTAGAGAACACTTAAACGAACTTGGGAAAGATTTAAATTTAGTTCGTTTCATAGACAGCAAAGTTCCTGTACAACATTTTGGAGAAAATATTCACGGCAATATTTTTGAATCTTTGGTTGGTGCCATTTATCTGGATCGAGGATATGAATATTGCGAAAAGTTTATTCAAAAAAGTGTCGTTAATCCTTATGTAGATATTGCTCGATTGGAAGGAAAAGTAATCAGTTATAAAAGCTTGTTGATTGAATGGTGTCAGAAAGAAAAAAAACAATTTCATTATGATATTTTTGAAGATAACGGTATTGATGGACAACGTTTCTTTGGTGTAAAACTGAGCATTGACGATAAAGTTATTGCAAAAGCCCGAGCAACTTCAAAAAAGAAAGCAGAAGAAAAAGCCTCGCAAAGAGCCTATTTTGCGTTTCAAAAAAAAATCGATGCTAAATAGGTGAAATTTCTTTAATTTACAACGTTTTCGTTTTTCAATTAGAAAAAACATGCTTTTTTAGAAGTCAATGCTACAATAGAAATGGTATCTTTACACCTTATTTTTTCAATAAAATGGCTGTTCATAAATTAGATTTTGATGATTTTGACGAAATTAATTATCAACTAGTGGCTATTCATACTTCATTAGAAGATTATAGATTAGCCTATTTTATCAATCAAAAACTGCCCATAAATTTAAGTAGTAATAAGAATGAAATTCATATAAATATAAAAGAAGGAGAGACAAAATTCTCTAGATTTTATTATTATGATAAAGAAAAAGAAATTTCTTGGAATTTGATTCAAAACAAAAATGAAGTAATTCAACAGAAAAGGGATAACAATCAAAATCTATTTTCAAATCTAAATATGGAAGTGTCAACTAAGGTGTTTTTACTTCCTGAATTTAAAAAAGTAGATTATTTTTTAAAAATAGAAAACACAGAAGAAGTGATGGACATCAAAGAAATTCAGCTTCTATTGAATACAATTGAAAACATATCGACAGCCTATTCTGTTGATACACACAAAATAAAATCGAAAAATAATTTAATTTTTTAATATCAATGTCAACAAACAAAAAAACAAAAATTGTAGCCACTCTTGGGCCTGCATGTAGTACAAGAGAAATCATAAAGGATATGATTGACGCAGGTGTAAACGTGTTTAGAATCAATTTTTCGCATGCTGATTATAATGATGTAAAGGAAAGAATCGCACTAATTAGAGAACTTAACGAAGAGTTTGGTTACACCACAGCAATTTTGGGAGATTTACAAGGTCCAAAACTTCGCGTAGGAATTATGGAAGATGGTGTGGTTGTAAATGATGGTGATTTAATTACGTTTACAACTGCCGAAGACATTATTGGAACTGCTAAAAAAGTCTTCATGAAGTACCAAAACTTTCCAAACGATGTGAATCCTGGAGAGCGCATTCTACTTGATGATGGTAAACTTATATTTGAAATTATTGAAACCGACAAAAAATCGGAAGTATTAGCTAAAGTAATTCAGGGTGGAGAATTGAAATCCAAAAAAGGAGTCAATCTTCCTAACACAAAAATATCGCTTCCTGCTTTAACCGAAAAAGATATTGCTGACGCTATTTTTGCTATTGAGCAAAAAGTGGATTGGATAGCCCTTTCTTTTGTGAAAACACCTAGAGATTTACAAGATTTACAAGAATTGATTGCAAAGTATTCAGACGAAAAAATTCCTATTATTGCCAAAATAGAAATGCCGGAAGCGCTCAAAAATATTGATAAAATTGTTGCTTATTGTGATGCTTTAATGGTGGCTCGTGGTGATTTAGGTGTTGAACTTCCTGCACATGAAGTACCTCTAGTACAAAAACAATTGATTCTTAGAGCAAAAACTGCTCGAATTCCAGTAATTGTGGCCACCCAAATGATGGAAACCATGATTACTAGCCTGACACCAACGCGTGCTGAAGTAAATGATGTCGCGAACTCCGTAATGGATGGAGCTGACGCTGTTATGCTTTCAGGTGAAACGGCTGCGGGTCTTTATCCTGTTCAGGTTATCGAAAAAATGACTCAAATCATTGAAGCAGTGGAGGATTCTCCGCTAATCAAAGTACCACAAAATACTCCACAAGTAAGAACAAACCGTTTTATTACCAAAACGATTTGCCATCACGCAGCGCTTACAGCTAATATTATTGAAGCAAAAGCCATTTGTACTTTGACAAATAGTGGATATACCGCTTTCCAAATTTCAGCTTGGAGACCGTCTGCTCATATTCTTGTCTTTACATCTAATAAAAGAATCCTTACGCAACTCAATTTGCTGTGGGGTGTAAAATCTTTTTTTTATGACAAAATGAAAAGTACCGATGATACTATAGCGGATGTAAATGAAATCGCAAGAGAAAAAGGGTATGTCACTAAAGGAGAATATCTTATTAATTTGGCTGCAATGCCATTAAAAGATAAAGGAATGGTTAATACTTTAAGAGTTTCTGAAATTTTATAATTCAACCAATTAATAACCTAATTAATCCGCCATTTTAGCAATATTCTTGGCGGATTTTTTTTGTGCATAATTTAAATTTTAAACTATCTTTGGTAAAACTAAATTTGAAAAAGTATGGCATTCGAATCTAAAAATCCGTTTTTAAACAATAAATCATTTTCGGCAACATCATCATCAGCTGATGGGAAAGTGCATAACGCAATGCTTATTGATTATAACCAAGACATGACATTGGCAGGAACAATCAATAAAACTTTAATTTTATTTCTAATGCTTACAGCATCAGCCATCGTGGTTTGGTGGATGGCTTTTAACGGGATGAATCCAATGTTACCAACAATTGGTGGCGCAATCGTAGGATTAATATTGGTTGTAATTGCAGCATTCAAACCTCAATATTCGCCAGTTTTAGCTCCTGGATACGCCTTATTCGAAGGATTGTTTATTGGTGGAGTTTCCGCTATATTTGAAGCTAAATATCCTGGAATTGTAATTCAGGCTGTTGGAGCTACATTCGTTACTTTTGCAGTTTGTTTGGGATTGTATAAATTTAAAATTGTAAAAGTTACCGAACAATTTAAATCAGTCGTAGTAGCAGCAACCCTTGCTATTGCTACTTACTATTTAATTTCTTGGTTGTTGTCTATGTTTACCAGCTTTATGCCCGTTCATTATGGCAATTCTATGATGAGTATTGGCATCAGTGTTTTTGTAATTGTTGTTGCAGCATTAAATTTGTTTTTGGACTTTGACCGAATGGAAAAAGGAGTAGAACAAAAGATGCCAAAATTTATGGAATGGTTTGCCGCAATGGGATTAATAATCACCTTAGTATGGTTGTACATTGAGTTTTTAAGATTGCTATCTAAGCTCAACCGAAAATAAATTAATTTTTCAAGTGATATAACCACGCTTTCGGGCGTGGTTTTTTATTAAAAGGCAAATTTCAACTGCACAACGACCGTCTTTTTTTCTTCAGTATTCAAATTACTTAGTGAAATTCCAAGCAATCTTACAGAATCTTTCATTCGTTCTTGGTATAAAAGTTCTTTCACTGTTTCCAAAATCAATCCTTTGTCAGAAATAAAATAAGGTAAAGTTTTGCTACGAGTTTGTTGGGTAAAATCGCTGTATTTAATTTTTAAAGTAACCGTTTTGCCTGCTATATGGTGTTTCTTTAATCTTTTTTCCAATGAATTTGCAATATTTTCTAATTGTTCCATCATGAAAATTTCAGAAGATAAATTAACATTAAAAGTATGTTCGGCGGCCACTGATTTTGTAATTCTATCTGATTTTACTTCACTATTGTGAATCCCTCGCACGACATTATAATAGAAGTTCCCTGATTTTCCAAAATGCTTCTCAAGGAATTCTAACGATTTGCTTTTTAATTCCAAGCCTGTGAAAATACCTAATTGGTACATTTTTTCGGTGGTCACTTTTCCAACTCCATAAAATTTCCTAATGGGTAACACCTCCAAAAAAGAAAGAACCTCATCAGGATTAACCGTTTTTTGACCGTTGGGTTTATTGAAATCACTGGCCATTTTAGCTACAAATTTATTAACCGAAATCCCAGCCGAAGCTGTCAAGCCAACCTCGTTCAGAATTCGCAAACGGATTTCTTGTGCCAATAGAGTAGCACTTGGATTTCCTTTTTTGTTTGTAGTAACATCAAGATAGGCTTCATCAAGAGACAATGGTTCGACCAAATCGGTATATTCATGAAAAATCTTCTGAATTTTATTCGATATTTCTTTGTAGCGCTCAAATCGAGGTCGGACAAAGATTAAATCAGGACAATTTCTTTTGGCCAAAACCCCGCTAATAGCACTTCGGACTCCAAATTTTCTAGCTTCATAACTAGCAGCAGCTACGACGCCTCGATTTTCGGCACCACCAACCGCAATGGGTTTTCCGCGCAAAGCAGGATTATCCATTTGCTCTACCGAAGCAAAAAAAGCATCCATATCGATGTGTATGATTTTTCTATTTGGAATAGTTTCTGGCATATAGCAAATTTATAAATTTATTACACAGAGATTCACAAAGAGGCTACAGAGATTCACGAAGATTTTGTAAATTTGAAAAGGAAATATAAATAAATAAAAACCAGTGGCAGTTTCAAAAGATTGCTTCCTGCCTCGCAATGACAAAATGATTGAAATAGAAAGAAAATTTCTCGTCACCTCTAATGCCTTCAAAACTGAAGCATTTACTCAAAATCGAATTTCACAGGGTTATTTGAGCTCCGCTCCCGGAAGGACAGTTCGTGTTCGCATAAAAGGAAATAAAGGATTCTTGACCATAAAAGCAGCCTCAAATGAGTCGGGGTTGTCGCGTTTTGAATGGGAAAAAGAAATACCTGTAAATGAAGCTGCAGAATTACTGCAATTATGTGAGGAAGGCGTAATCGATAAAACCCGTTTTGAGGTAAAAATGGGGAATCATGTTTTTGAAATTGACGAATTTTATGGAGAAAATGAAGACCTGATTATGGCCGAAATTGAATTGAATTCAGAAACCGAAGTTTTTGAAAAACCAAACTGGCTTGGAAAAGAAGTGACCAATGACATTCGGTATTATAATTCCTATTTAAGCAAGAATCCTTACAAAAAATGGTAATGCTTATTTTTGAAGTATTTCCAGAGTTACTTTCATATTCCCTGAGGATTTATTACCTGTAATTTCCATAAAAGCCCGTTTCGATAGATCAATTTCTCTAGATCTTACGAATGGACCTCTATCATTAACTTCTACCATTACTGATTTTCCGTTGGCTTCATTGGTGACTTTTACAATAGTTCCAAAGGGTAATCTTTTATGTGCTGCAGAAAATTTATTTTTATCGTATTTTTTTCCACTTGCTGTTTTATGATTGTGGAATTTATCGGCATAATAGGAGGCGTGCGCATTTTTTTTATAAAATTTAAATGTTCCTGTGCCCAGAAACAAACTGTCTATAATAACTTCTTGTTGATCGAATAAAGGTTTGTTTCTTTTGACTGTATCAATCGCCAACATTTTTTCGGTTTTTGCAATCGCAGATTTGCTTTTAGCTAGGCTATCCTTATATTTTAGGTTCTTATTTTTTTCTTTATTTGCCGTTTGCCCAATTACTATTCCAAGAAAGGCAATGGAGATAAAAAGTGTTAAGACTTTTTTACTCCAGTTTATAAAATTACTTTTTTGGTGTTTTTGACTCTTTGATTGCATAATAAACTTTTAGTTAAACTCCATTTAGCAAAAACCATGCCTAGGTAAAAAAAGTCCCTTTCAGGACTTTTGATTATTAGTTGAACCACGATCCCCAGGGGATTTTACTCAAAATAAGAACTAATCCCAAACCGTAATAGATAGAAAAAGTCTTGAACTTCGATTTGCTGGTAGTTAATTTTTTATGTTTCATCCAGCCAATGGTAATTAAGGTAATCCCAATTAAGTTCATCAATGGATGTTCCAAAGAAGTTAATCTCAAGGCTGCGTCTTTCATTTGCCCTAATGAAGCAAATCCTAGTGGAGAAACGAAATAAACAATTATACCTATTAATAATTGGGTGTGTATTGCTGCTAAGGCAAACAGTGCAATTTTCCTGTCTTTTGAGGTAAATTCTTTTTTAGAAAATAAGCCCATAAAGGAATTGACAACAGCAATTACCAATAATAAAAAGGCTAAATAAGCCCACCAAGAATGCAATTTTTGAATGATTTCGTACATAAAATATTTTTTGTTTTAACAAATATAAATAAAAAAAGGATAAAAAAAAACGGCATCTGCAATGAAGCGATGCCGTTTTTTAAAATTTATTAAATTTCTTTTAGAAATTGTAACGTAAACTAAAGTTCCAAGTTCTTCCAAAACCGAAGTAAACTTGGTTAGTAACATTAACTCCATTATAATTTTTACTTGTTGGAGTAGTGAAATTATTAGTTCTTGATTCAGAAATATAAACTTCATCTAAAACGTTATTCACATTTATTCTGAAATTAACTGAATCACTTTTATTTTTACCAACTAACATTTTGTATGAGAATCCTGCATCCATCAAGCCGTAAGAAGGCAATTCTAATGTACCATCATTTACTTCAGTAGTAAATTTAGCAGCATCGATTGAAGCATATAATTTCTGAGCTACTCTGTAATTTGCATCAAAAGATACCCGTGTTACAACCTCATAAGAAGCTCCTAAACTTGCTGTTGTTTGCGCAGCATCACCTACTTTTAAACCATCTAAATATAAAGTTTTAGTTCCGCTTAAAGGCTCGTTATTTGCATCATATCTGTTACTGTTAGAGTTTCCTTTATAAGTCCAATCTCCCACAGAAATCATAGCATTAATATTTAATTTAGGCAATGGTCTTGCATTCATTTCTAACTCAACACCAGAGTGAATTTCTGTAATACCCGTGTAGTCAAGATAACCACCAACGTTAGTTATATCACTATCAGTAGCTCTTTGATATCTGTCTTTCCAAGAAGTGTAGTATAAATTTAATTTAGCATTAAACATTCTTGAACGGAAACCATATCCTGCTTCTAAACCAAATATTTTTTCGTTTGTTAAATTTTCACCAACAATAGATTTGTTGTTTGGATAAACAGCGGTGAAATTTGGTTGTTTTGAATAATACCCTGAATTGATAAACACATTTTGTTGTTCGTTGATATTATAGTTTACTCCACCTTTTAGGTTACCACCAAGAATGTTCTCGTAACCAGTTTTGTAAAGAGGATTTGTTGTTAAATAAATAAAGGTGTCCTCTCTTTTAAATCCTTGCTGTGATACCGAACCTTGGAAAAAGGCTGAAAGTTTTTCAGTAGAATATTCTAATTGTGTAAAAGCACCATACCATCTTACATATCCATTATTGTTGTATTCAATTTTTTCTTGGTTTTTAACATCTGTCCAAGGATTGAAGCTTGGAGAAGCTGAATAAGTTTCATATAAATAACGACCTGCTGGTTTGAAGTTTTCATTTGTATTATCATAATAAACATCTGCACCCAATCTATCATTAATATTTCTGAAGTGGTATCCGACATAAGTTCTAGCATCGATTCCAAAATCAAGAATTAATTTTTCAGTCAATTTTGTATTAAAATCAATTACGGCTCCATACCAGTCGTGAGAATTTATAGAAGCTCTTCTTGTAAACCCAGTTGATCTATTGGTTACATATTCCCCTACGTGACCAGTTGCTGTACTTGGTTTTAATGGAGTTCCAAGGTTTGTTGTACTTTGTCCTGTAGCGAAAGTATAGGTTCCTCTGTTGAATGCAACAAAATCATCAAAAGGAACTAATCCATTAGCTGTTTTGTAAGCGAAAGGGCTTTTTCCAATGTTTCCTGTTCCTCCACCACGACCCCAAGAGGCATACGCTACAGATGATAATTTTGATTTTTCACTAATTTTATAATCCCAGTTGAAAGACATTACCGGCTTGTGATAGAAATTTCTTGTCCAAGCGTACTGTTCTCCCTTCAAATAACCCCAGTCAGAACTATATTTTATGTTGGGTTCGCCATTGCTACCATATTTCAAATAATCTGAAATTGGATTTGCAAAACTTCTTTGATTGTGCCATTGAGGAGCACCTGTAAAAGTAAATTGGAAATCGTGCTTAGCATTTGGTTTGTAACCGAAAGCAATAAAGTAATTTTTTCCTTCAAACTGAGTTCCATCAGCATATCCATTACCTGTTGTAGAACTTAACAAAACAGAAGCTGAAAAACCATTTTTCATAAGACCTGTATTGTAAGATCCTTGCACTTTCAAATAATTGGCATTACCAAAACCTGTTGAAACTGCTCCACCCTCTTTCATATCGGATGTTCTTGTTATAACATTAATTGTTCCTCCTACAGAAGAAATAGCTAGTTTAGAAGAACCTAATCCTCTTTGCACCTGCATTGCAGAAGTAACATCAGACAATCCTGCCCAGTTGCTCCAATAAACTGCTGAATTTTCCATATCATTTACAGGAACACCGTTAATCATAACAGCCACGTTTCTTTGATCGAAACCACGAATGTTAATTCTTGAATCTCCAAAACCTCCACCTGCTTTTGTAACATATACAGAAGGTGTATTAGCTAAAATTTCAGGAAATTCCTGAGTTCCTAATTTTTCCTGAATTTCTGATGCTTTAATAGTAGAAACTGCCACAGGCGTCTTTCTGTCTTTTGCAACATCTATAACTCCAGATGTTACCACAACTTCGCTTAATTCATTAGAGGTTGCAGTCAAAACGATTGTTCCTAAATTTGTCGTTCCACCGTTAGCAACAGTAAATTTTACAGTTTTGGCATCATAACCAATAAAAGAAATAACTAATTCTCCTGAGTTAGCAGTTGTATTAATTGTAAATTTACCATCAAAATCTGTCGATGCTCCGGTTTTCGTACCCTTTATAGCAACATTTGTTCCAGGCAAAGAATTTTGACCATCAGTGATTGTTCCTGTGATTTTTCCTTGCGAAAATACCGTCGAAACTACCATAAATAGTAATCCAGAAAGTACCCAATTTTTAATTGTTTTCATGTTTGTTTTAGTTTAGTAATTTTTGGCAAAATTCTAACATTTTATCGATTTATATGTTAACGTAATGTTAATAAAATATTTTTCAATATTGGATTATTAACAAATATCACTTTTTGCTGAGAATATGTTAGATAAAAAAAACTTAAAAAACTGATATATAGACTAATAGTCCACAACCATTTCATAACAATTGTTGATAAATAAGTGGCTAAAACAGCATATAAAGTAGTGAAAAACAGTAATCTAAGAATCCTGTTTTTGAAAAAACCTTGACTTTTTAAAAAATCAAGGTTCACTTTGTAGTAGTTAATCTTTAAAATAAAATAAAATATTATTTATTTTTCAAAAAATGATTTAATAAAAACTCGGTGGAACTATCGTGAGAATTAACATTTTTCGTGTCTATTTCCTCAAGAATTGAACTGGCCAATTGTTTACCAAGTTCAACGCCCCATTGGTCATAACTAAAAATGTTCCAGATAATTCCTTGTACAAAAATCTTGTGTTCATACATTGCTACCAAAGATCCCAATGCTCTAGGCGTCAATTTTTGAATTAAAATAGTATTTGTAGGTTTGTTGCCCGCAAAAACTTTAAAAGGTAAAAGAAATTTTGCTTTCTCTTCTGAAAGTCCTTGCTTAATGAATTCGGCTTGTACTTTGGCTGCTGATTTTCCGTGCATTAAAGCTTCAGTTTGTGCAAAAAAGTTAGACATCAATTTGTCGTGATGGTCTTCATTACCATACAATGGTTTTACAAATCCAATAAAATCGGTTGGAATCAGTTTTGTTCCTTGATGAATTAATTGAAAAAAGGCGTGTTGCGAATTGGTTCCTGGTTCTCCCCAAATAATTGTTCCGGTTTGATAACCTACAGGATTTCCGTCACGATCGACACTTTTTCCGTTGCTTTCCATAAACCCTTGTTGTAAGTAAGGAGCTAATTTTTGCAAATATTGACTGTAAGGAATTAAGGCTTCGCTTTCTGAACCAAAAAAGTTGTTATACCAAATACTAAGCAAAGCCAAAACTATAGGAATGTTTTTATCAAAATCTTCGGTTTTGAAATGCTCATCCATTTCGTTGGCTCCATTCAATAATTCATTATAATTATCATAACCAACAGCCAAACTTATCGAAAGTCCTACGGCGCTCCAAAGCGAAAATCGTCCTCCAACCCAGTCCCACATTGGAAAAACATTGTCTGGATTTATTCCAAATTCGGTTACTCTCTGAATATTGGTCGAAACAGCTACAAAATGTTTGGCAACGTCTTCTTGCGAAGCCGACTTCAAAAACCATTCTCTGATGGTTTCCGAATTGGTCAATGTTTCCTGAGTGGTAAACGTTTTAGAAACAATGACAAAAAGTGTCGTTTCAGGGTTTAATTTTTTTATGATTTCGTTTACGTGATCGCCATCTACATTCGATACAAAATGAACGTTTAAATGATTTTTATAATATTGCAACGCTTCGACAACCATTGCTGGGCCAAGGTCTGAACCACCAATTCCAATATTTACAATGTCGGTAAATGGTTTTCCGGTAAATCCTTTGCGGTCGCCATTAACCACCTCATTGGTAAAGTTTTTGATTTTACTTTTTACTTCAAAAACTTCAGGAATTACATTTTCTCCGTCTACTTTTATGATTGCTGTTTCTTTGGCACGCAAAGCGGTATGTAACACAGCGCGATTTTCGGTTTGATTTATGATATCGCCATCAAAATATTGAGAAATTGCGGCTTTCAATTGCGTTTCATTTGCTAATTCCAGCAATAAATCTAGTGTTTCTTTATTGATGATGTTTTTTGAATAATCAATCAAAAAATCATTCCATTGAATATGAAATTGCGAAGTTCTGGTTTGGTCTTTATCAAATAGCGTTGACATAGAAACATTATGCATTTCCTGAAAATGTTTCTGAAGTTTTTGCCAAGCTAATGTATTCGTTGGGTTTGTGTTATGTAATGCCATAATTGCTTTTATTTTAGAAAGTGCAAATTTACATTTTTTGTTTTTAAACAAACCATGCTTTTCACATCTTTAGATTAAGAAAAAGTAATTATTCCTATTTACAGATTTGCGACGCTATCTAATTCCCATTTTAAAGGTTCGATTTGTTGTTTAAATCTGGGTAGATTTTTCGATTCCATAGGTTGAGAGTTGGGCAGTTTTAATCTTAAAGCATCTACTTGTACTCCGTTTTTCCAAAATCGATAACAAACGTGCGGTCCTGTGGCTAATCCTGTGCTTCCAACTCTGCCTATAACACTTCCTTGAGTAACTCGTTGACCTCGGCGAACTAAAATTCTAGACATATGTAAATACTGTGTAGAATACGTTCTGTCGTGTTTTACTTTTACAAAATTCCCGTTTCCGGCGGTGTAACCGGTTTGCTCGACAATTCCTGATGCCGTTGTCATAATTGGCGTTCCGGTTGGTGCAGCATAATCAGTTCCTTTATGTGCTTTCCACATCATTTGTACAGGATGAAATCTACTTCTGGAGAAACGTGATGTAATATTGGCGTATTTCAGAGGTGATTTTAGGAAAAAATTCTTGAGTGCTTTTCCATTTTCGTCATAATAATCTATTTTTCCTCCTTCGTTTTGAGCAAAAGGAAAAGCATAAACCATTTTGCCTTTGTATTCAAAAAAGGCGGCACTCAAACTGTCCACACCATCATAAATGGTATCATCAACATATCTTTCGGTAAAAATAACACCAAATTGATCGCCTTTTTTTAACTTAAAAAAATCGATAGACCAAGCATAAACTTTGATTAATTTATTTGCTAAAGCCGGATCAACTTTTTGCCTTTGTAATTCTTCTGAAAAGGAACCCTTTAATTCTCCGGCTATAGTCCTCTTTTTAATGCGAACGGGCCTTCTAACTTTTGACACAGTAACCGAATCTTTAAAGTCTATAATATAATAATTAGCTCTGTCAGGTTGATAAATTACATATTGTAGTTTTTTGTACCGATCTTTTGAACGCAGAAAAGTATATGTTTTTCCGATTCGAATGGTCCTCACATCAAAACTATCCTTTATTTTTGATATGATTTCATACACTTGTTTGTCTCCCAGATTTTGATTTTCTATGATACTCCCGAAAGTGTCTCCTCTTCTTATGGTGTCTCGAAAAACATTAAAATCGTTGAAATCAAACCCAAATTGTTCTATCTTTTTTGATGATACTTGGTCTGTAGTGATGCTCTGAGGCTCAGTTTGTTTACAAGAAAATATTGATAACAAAAGGATGCTAAATAAAAATACTTTTTTCAAATTAAATATATTATTCCATTATTTATTTCAAACCATTTTCGGGATTTAATCTGAATATAACCCTGTTTTAAAATCAAATGAAATTTGGATTTATCATTAATCGCGCTTATTTTTTTTAACCTTAAAAGGATGTTTTAACCCTTTGTAACTGTCTAAATCGGCTTTTATGGAACCTACCAATAAACTTGCTTTTACACGAACCGGAACTCGGTTTTCGTCGTCTGATATCCAAATGGTTAAACTTTCTTCTTCTTTAAAAACACGTCCAGTTTGAACTAATGGTCTAAAAATCATTGCCGAAATAATCCCAAATTTAGTTCTAATATCTTCACGACCTATAAACTTTAACCTAAATTTGGTAGTTTTATCATCAAAAAACATGTCGATAGCCACGGACTCTCCTGCTTTCAGTTTGTCTACATTGGGATAATTTCGCAAATAATAAAAAGACGACAAAATGTCCTGAGTGTTTTTAGGAATAACAAACGTCTTTTCGGTATTGTGTTTGTAATCCTTTACTAAAACTTTATTTTCTGTTTGATTAAAAAATCCTTCCTGATTTTTGGTATAACCGCCTTCGTCAATTTTTCTAACGTATTGATATGGGTTTCCCGTCTCCTTATCTATGTAACTTTCATAAGTATCATCGACTTTAAAAAAAAAGCGAGACATTCCGGTTGTATACCCTTTGCCTACAACGTGAAAAACGTTTTTTTTATTAAGCTCGGTTTCATTTACTTCTAATGTGGCATAACCTGCACTTAAAAAACCGTAATTTATCCTGAATATAAATCGTTCGCCTACATCGTATGAGGATTCTCTTTGCGTTGTAAAACCAACTGTCGCAGTAAATATAAATAATAGAATTAATTTTTTCATTTTTTTATTTAACTATTGATTTACTGCAAATGCAAATTTTGTTCCAAATATATTAAAACAAAAAAACTCAGTCAAATTAATGACTGAGAATTCATGCTATTAACTAACCAAAAAAAATATAAACTATGAAATTTATATGAAAAGCAGAAGGGAACCACCCCTTCCAATTTTGCAGCTGCAAAGGTATCATAGGTTTTAATAAAAATTTAATAAAAATAAAGTTTAACATATTGATTGAAAAGACATAAACTAATTTTAGGTTATTTTTTTATATAATATAAAAAATTTCTGTTTTTTCTATTTTCTTCACAATTTTTTTTCTTGAACTTTAATGATTAAAACCAAAATCCAATGCTAAACCAAGTATATCCAATGCTTGTTTCGGGCGACCAAGAATATTTTACTTCAACAGGACCAATTATTGTTTCTAACCCATATCCTAGTGCATATCCCGAATATTTTGGTAGTGAAATCCAATCCAATGAATCAAAAAGATTATTTTCAATATTGGCATAATTGGCCGAAAAGTTCAAATGGTTTTTCTTAAAAATTTCATAATCAATAGAAAGAGAAGATTTTAGATAACTATCTCCAGCAACACTCAAAAAATCATATCCATAAAAAGGTCTGAAATTATTAACAGGAATAAAACCGAAACCTCCCAAAACAAAATCAAAATAAGGCACACTTTCATCTCCAATGGAGAAACCAGCTTCGGTTTGAATTTTTACAGTTGCCTTTTTTAAAATTTTGAAGGCAATTCCTGCATCAGCTTTAGCTATCGAAAAAGGATTGAATTCTCCAGTATAATTCGTGGATAATAAATAATTATGGATTTCTCCGTTGAAATACCATCCTTTCGTTGGAAAATATTGATTGTCAAAAGAATCATATTTCATATATCCAAAAACACTTCCATATTTACTTCGGTCAATTACCGGGTTTGAATTAGCAATTGTTTCGGAACTTATATTTAAATATTTATACTCCAAACCTAATCCTATTAGAAATTTTTGTGCAAATATGGATTGAAAATACAACTGATTTGTAAGGTCTAAAAAATTTATACTTATAGAATTTACCGATGGATCAATGGACAGGCTACTAATTTCTTTAGTTACATTTTTATTAAATTGATTCAATTGGGATTTAAATCCAACACTCAAATTGTATCCATTATCAATATAATAATCTAAATTATAACGCACATTATCGCCAATAATCAAATCGAATGAAGCAACATCGTTCTTAAAAAGAGTGTTTTTATTGGTAATATTGGCCAATAACGCACTTTTATAAAGTCCATCATAATGCAATCCAAATTTTAAATACGTTTTTACAGGATTTTCAATCAGGTTCAAAATTAAATCGTCTCCTTCTCCATTAGGTTCTAAGGAATAAATTACTGTCCCAAAATTATGAGTGCCATCAATATTATTAATCCCTGTTTCTAAATCCTTGTACTTAATTTTTGAGCCCGATTTAAACTTTAATTTTCCTTCAATATATGCCTTTGAATAATTGTCTAAATTATTGCATTCAATGTTCTTAATATGCAAACTATCTGATTCTATTTTTAGTTTTGGTTTTTGATATGGATTTGATGTATTGGCTAACTTATTTAACTGCTCATAAACTGTAAATGCAGCTTCTTCGCCTCTCAGAATAATTTCTTTAGCCTTTTCAAAAGATACTGCCCCAATATTTTTGATATCCGGTTTAATATAAATATCTGTATTTTTAGCATTGGCATCCATTTTTTCAATCATCTGAAAATTGGTGATTTGAAATAAAATTTTAGTAGCGTCTTGAAGTTGGTCTTTATCTCGCAATCCACTTTGAACATCAACACCAATGATGATGTCGGCGCCCAATTTCCTAATTTCTTCGATGGGATAATTGTTGTTAACACCTCCATCAACCAATAATTTTCCGTCAAGTATTACTGGAGAAAAAACAGAAGGCAACGCCGAACTTGCTATTAATGCTTGGGCTAAAACACCTTTATCTAATACTACTTGCTTTCCTATTTCAATGTCGGTCGCAATACACAAAAAGGGAATTGGAAATTGATTAAAATCCCGAACATGTCTTGCGTGCAAAGTAAGTCGATTAAAAAAATTGTAGTTAAACATTCCTTTAGAAAGGCTTTGCGGAACTCCTATTTTGAAATTATTGAAAGGCAGTACCAAAGCATACAGCTCATCATTCCTCTTTTCATAAAAGCTTTTAGAGGAACGGGGAACATAATCAATTAATAAATTATCAAAATTAGTTACCGTTACAATCGAATCGAGTTGTGCAGCATTATAACCTGAGGCATAAAGTCCCCCAACAACAGCACCCATACTGGTTCCGCCAATGTAATCTATTTTAATTCCTGCTTGTTCTAAAACTTTTAACACTCCAACGTGAGCAAAACCTTTTGCCCCGCCACCACTCAAAACCAATCCAATTTTCGGTTTTTTTATGGTGTCTTGTGAAAAAGACGCCTGAGATGTAACTAAAAGAAAAACAAACAAGGCAAACTTTCTCATTTTGATTTGCTAATTGGTTTTGTAAAAGTCGGTAATTTTTTTGGCTTTTGATATACCTATAACTTCAGAAATATCTTTTTCAGTGGCTAATTTCAATCTTTTAACACTTTTAAAATGTTGAATCAACGTAAGCATCGTCTTTTCACCAATTCCGGGAATACTTTCTATCGAAGAATTCAATGCTGCTTTACTCCTTTTATCCCGGTGATGAGTAATCCCAAAACGGTGCGCTTCGTTTCGCAATTGCTGAATAACTTTCAATGTTTCGGATTTTTTGTCCAGATACAACGGAATTGAATCGCCTGGATAAAATAATTCTTCCAATCTTTTGGCAATGCCAATTATCGTGATTTTTCCACGCAAACCCAATTCATCAATACTTTTCAACGCAGATGACAATTGTCCTTTTCCTCCATCAATGATAATGAGCTGAGGCAAAGGTTCGTTTTCGTCCAATAATCGTTTGTATCTTCTGTACACCACTTCGGTCATCGAAGCAAAATCGTCTGGACCTTCGACAGTTTTTATATTGAAATGGCGATAGTCTTTTTTGCTGGGTTTTCCGTCTTTAAAAACTACGCAAGCCGCCACAGGATTAGTTCCCTGAATATTCGAATTATCAAAACATTCGATGTGTCGCGGTTCAACTGGCAATCGCAAATCTTTTTGCATTTGTGCCATAATTCGGTTGGCGTGACGATCTGGATCCACGATTTGCAGTTGTTTTAATTGTTCGATTCGATAAAACTTGGCGTTGCGAATGGATAAATCCAAAATATGTTTTTTGTCGCCTAATTGTGGAACGGTAACTTTAATGTTTTCGCCGACTTCCACTTCAAACGGAACAATAATTTCTCTGGACAATAATTGAAAACGTTCCCGAAGTTCGATGATTGCCAATTCCAATAATTCTTCGTCGGTTTCGTCGAGTTTCTTTTTGATTTCCATAGTGTGCGAACGAATAATCGAACCGTGCGAAATTTGTAGAAAGTTGACAAAAGCAGCACTTTCATCTGAAACTATCGAAAACACGTCGATATTCGTTATTTTTGGATTTACAATTGTCGAACGCGATTGGTAATTTTCGAGAACTTCGATTTTCTCCTTGATTTTTTGAGCTTCTTCAAAATGCATTTTACTCGCCAAATCGGTCATCACTTTTCTAAAATCTTTCATCGATTCCTTGAAGTTTCCTTTCAGAATTTCTCGAATAGCATCGACTTGTTTTTGATAATTTTCCAAAGATTCAAAACCTTCGCAAGGCCCTTTGCAATTCCCGATATGATATTCCAGACACACTTTGAATTTTCCGCTTTCAATATTCGATTTGCTCAAATCATAATTGCAAGTTCTCAGCGGATACAATTCTTTTATCAGTTCCAGAATGGTGCTCACGGTCTTGAAACTCGTATAAGGACCAAAATATTCTGAGCCGTCCTTGATTAATCTTCTGGTAGAGAATATTCGAGAGAAAGGTTCTTTTTTGATGCAAATCCAAGGATAACTTTTGTCGTCACGCAACAAGACATTGTACCGTGGCATAAGTGTTTTTATGAGGTTGTTTTCCAATAAAAGCGCATCTGTTTCGGTGGGAACAACGATGTGTTTTAAGGTTACAATCTTCTTGACCAAGACATTCGTTTTGGCCGTATCATGAATTTTATTAAAATAGGAAGAAACCCTTTTTTTAAGATTTTTGGCTTTGCCCACATACAAAATCTTCCCTTCTTTATCGTAATATTGATAGACTCCAGGACCGTCTGGCAAGGTTTGAATTTGGAGTTCTAGAGTTGGGTTGTTCATAAAACAAAGTTAGCCTGAAAAACATCAAGTTCCAAATTCAGAAAATTATAACATCCATAAAGATTATTAGATTTATATTTGTCTAAAAAAGTATAATAATGATTTACTGGAAAAAACTCTCGCAAGAAGAACGAAAAAATAGAATTCAAAGCGCTCTAGATGAAAATGTAAATTTTTCTAAGGACGCTTCTTTAGGTTATCCCGCTTCAAAACTGGATGGGAAAGTATTTTATGACGATGCGCCATTTTTGAAAGATGCGCCAATATTGCAGACTTATGTAGCAAATCCAAATCACATTGGTTGCCACACCTTGGGCACTTCTGAAAAAGCTTTTAAGGGAACTCAGGAAATTGAGCGCGAAGTGTTAAATGTAATTGCAATAGATATTTTTAAAGCAGAGCCGGATTCGATTGACGGCTATATTTCTCCCGGAGGAACTGAAGCAAACATTCAAGCTTTGTGGATGTACCGCAATTTTTTTATGCATAAAAAAGCAGCTAAACTAGACGAAATCGCCATCTTAGCTTCTGAAGACACACACTATTCTATAGCAAAAGGTGCCAATGTTTTAATGTTAGATTGGTTGAAAATTCCTGTTTCTTTCGAAAAAAGAGAAATCGACAAACTGGCTTTAGAAAATGAAATTATTAAAGCCAAAGAAAACGGAAAAAAATATTTTATCGCTGTTGCCAATATGGGAACAACAATGTTTGGTTCTGTTGACAATCCTGATGATTACACTTCGATTTTAGAAAAACATGAAGCCGAATACAAACTGCATATTGACGGAGCTTACGGCGGTTTTGTATATCCGTTTAGCAACCAGAAATCCACTATTAATTTCAGTAATCCAAAGATTAGTTCCATCACCATTGATGCCCATAAAATGTTGCAATCGCCTTATGGAACAGGTGTTTTTGTTTGTAGAAAAGGACTCATTGAAAACGTTTTGACTAAAGAAGCCGAATATGTCGAAGGAATGGATTTAACACTTTGCGGAAGCCGTTCCGGTGCGAATGCTATAGCGGTTTGGATGATTTTATTTACTTATGGGCCATTTGGTTGGTTCGAAAAAGTGAGTATTTTGCAGATGCGAACCCAGTTTTTGTGTCACGAACTAGACGAATTGAACATCACCTATTTCCGAGAGCCTTTTATGAATATTGTAACCATTCATTCGCAATATATTTCTGAGGAAATCGCTGAAAAATTTGATTTAATTCCTCAACAACACCATCAAGGCAATAAATGGTATAAAATTGTACTAATGGATCACGTAGAAGTGCAACATTTAACATCGTTTATCAATGACTTGAAAGCCACTATCAATGCTTAAAAAAGAGTTACGGCATAAATACAAAGCCTTACGGAACGAACTTTCCGAAAATGATTTGGAGGAAATGAGTTTGGCTATTGCCAATAAAGTGCTGACCCTTCCAATTTGGGACAAAAATTATTTTCATATTTTCTTTTCCATTACAGAACATAAGGAAGTCAACACAGAATATATTTTGCACTTGCTTTCTGGCAAAGACAAAGAAATCATCATTTCAAAAAGTGATTTCGAAACCCGAGAAATGACCCATTTTCTTTTGACCGACAATACCAAAATCAAGAAAAACCAATACAATATTCCAGAACCCATTGATGGAATAGAAGTTCCAAGCACTAAAATTGATGTGGTTTTTGTGCCACTTTTAGCCTTCGACAAAACAGGTCATCGAGCAGGTTATGGCAAAGGTTTTTATGATAAATTCTTAAAGGAATGCAAACCCGAAACTATCAAAATTGGACTTTCCTTTTTTGAAGCCGAAGAAAAAATCGAAGATGTTTTTGAAAGTGATGTGAAACTGGATTATTGCGTGAATCCAAATGAAATTTACAAATTTTAAATTTTCAGTTGCCAGTTTTAAATTTTCACTATAACCAAAATAGTCTAAATTACTTAAAATATTAGCCCTTTAGATGAACTTTCATCGATATCCAGTCAAAAAATAAAAGACACCTGAAAAATATTCGTTCCTTTTTACCTGCAAAAGTTTGGGAATGTGTAGACCAAAATAATTTATACAAGAAGTAACCTCCAAACTGCTTTTGAAAAATTACTTATCACAAACTTGTGGTAAATAACCTTCGATACCAATATATTCAACCTAATTTTGCATAAACAATATTCGTTATGAAGAAAATAGCATTGATTGTAATTATTATATTAACTGCGAATTGCCTAACAGCAACTGCGCAAAAACAAAATAAAAAAAGTATGAAAAAAGTATTATTTGTTGTTACTAGTCACGATAAATTGGGCAACACAGGAGAAAAAACAGGATTTTGGACAGAAGAATTGGCTGCGCCATATTACGCTTTGGCAGATGAAGGAGTTATAATCGACATTGTCACTCCACTTGGTGGACAGCCTCCAATTGATCCAAAAAGTGAAGATCCATCGGCAGCGACAGAAGATACCAAAAGATTTGACAACGACACGGTACTTCTTGAAAAACTAAAAAACACCAAAAAATTATCCGACGTGAATCAGGCAGATTACGATGCCGTTTTTTATCCCGGAGGTCACGGACCACTTTGGGATTTGGCCGAAGATACAAATTCAGCAGCTTTGATTGCAGCGTTTTATACGAACAACAAACCAGTTGGTTTTGTTTGTCACGCACCTGGAGCTCTTAAAAATGTGAAAATTAATGGTGAATATTTGGTTAAAGGAAAAAAAGTAACTGGCTTTTCCAATACTGAAGAAGAAGCGGTTGGTTTGACCAAAATTGTTCCATTTTTGCTGGAAGATGTTTTACAACAAAACGGAGCTTCTTACAGTAAAGTTGGAGATTGGCAGCCTTATGCCGTGGAAGATGGTTTGCTAATTACCGGACAAAATCCTGCTTCTTCTAAACTGGTTGCCGAAAAAATATTAAAACAATTAAACGCTAAAAAATAAACGATGTTAAATTTCGAATTATACAATCCCACACAATTGGTTTTTGGAAAAGGACAAATAGAAAAATTATCCACTTTGGTTCCTTTTGGTTCCAAAATATTGCTCGCTTACGGTGGCGGAAGCATTTTCAAAAATGGAATTTACGAACAAGTTACTACCGCATTATCGGGTTTTGAAATAATCGAATTTGGTGGTATTGAAGCCAATCCGCGTTTTGAAACATTGATGAAAGCTGTTGAAATTATTGGGGAACGGAAAATCGATTTCCTTCTTGCCGTTGGTGGAGGAAGCGTCATTGACGGTGTAAAATTTATGTCAGCAGCATCACTTTTCGAAGGAAATCCGATAGATATTCTCCAAAAAAGAATTATTTTTAAAGAAGTTTCTAAAGTAGTTCCATTCGGTACTGTTTTGACTTTGCCGGCAACGGGAAGCGAGATGAATTCCGGTTCAGTGGTTACGATTGATGCTACTCAGGAAAAATTAGATTTCGGCGGATCTGCTTTGTTTCCAAAATTTTCTATTTGTGATCCAACCGTAATTGCTTCTTTACCAAAAAGACAATTGCAAAATGGTGTTGTTGATGCATACACACATGTTTTAGAACAATATTTGACTTATCCGCACGAAGGCTATCTTCAAGACCGAATTGCAGAAAGCATTTTACAAACCTTAATCCAAGTTGGTCCGGAAGTGGTTGAAAATCCAACAGATTATGCTTTGGCTTCCAATTTTATGTGGAGTTGCACGATGGCTTTAAATGGTTTAATCCAAAAAGGAGTTCCTTCTGATTGGACAACCCACAAGATTGGTCACGAATTGACTGCTTTGTATGGAATTGATCACGCCAGAAGTTTGGCTATAATAGGACCAAATTTATATCGTGTGATGTTTGAAACCAAAAAAGGAAAATTAGCACAATACGGAAAACGTATATTTAATTTAACTGGAACTGATGACGAAATTGCCAATGAAGCCATCAACAAAACAGTTAACTTCTTTCATACAATGGGAATGCAAACCAAATTATCTGATTGCACCAAAGATTACGCAAAAACCGCTGATTTTATTGTAAACCGTTTTGAAGAAAGAGGTTGGAAAGTATTCGGTGAAAAACAAAATATTACCTTAGAAAAAGTTAGATCAATAGTTGAAATGAGCTATTAGAAAACAAAAAAGGCGTTCTTAAACTACCTTTAAGCGCGCCTCTTTTCAAAATTACTAAAACAAAACTAACTAATTCAACCTCATAATTTTAGAAATAACCAATTTCTAAAATTACATAACGTATAAAAAATAAACATATTGTGTGAAATTAAAAAAAATTGATTAATACTGTTTTTAAGATATTTTCTATGCTTTGATTTTGCTTTATTGATGAATTTTTAAGTACTTTTGATTAAATCTAATAAAAAAATGGCCGAAAATTTAAAATTTTCCGTAATTGGTGGCGGAAGTTGGGCAACTGCAATTGCTAAAATGTTATGCGTAAACCTTCAGGAAATTACTTGGTACATGCGAAATGAAGATGCCATTGAACATATCAAAACACACCATCACAATCCCAATTACCTAAGTTCTGTAGAATTTGACGTAAAAAAATTAAAACTTACAAGTGATATTAATGAAGCAGTTACTTACGCTGATTATATCATTTTTGCAATTCCTTCAGCCTTTTTGAGTGGCGAATTAGAAAAATTAACCGCAAGTTTGGAGGGCAAAGTTATTTTCTCGGCCATCAAAGGAATCGTTCCCGAAACTAGCTTGATTGTTGGCGAACATTTCAACAAAACTTACAATATTCCATTTGAAAATATTGGTGTAATTACCGGTCCTTGTCACGCCGAAGAAGTAGCTTTGGAACGTTTGTCCTATCTTACCATTGCTTGTGGCGATGCTAAAAAAGCTAAAATCGTGGCCAAAAATTTATCTGGAAATTATATCAAAACCAAAATCTCTGATGATATTATTGGAACCGAATATGCAGCAATGCTCAAGAATATTTATGCTATTGCAGCAGGAATGGCTCACGGATTGGGTTATGGTGATAACTTTCAATCAGTTTTGATGAGTAATGGTATTCGAGAGATGAAAAAATTCATTAAGAAAGTCCATAAAATGAAACGCAACATTAATGATTCGGCTTATTTGGGCGATTTATTGGTAACGGGTTATTCTATTTTTTCAAGAAACAGAATGTTCGGGAATATGATTGGAAAAGGTTATACTGTAAAATCTGCAATGATGGAAATGAGTATGGTTGCCGAAGGCTATTATGCCACTAAGAGTGCCTACAACCTCAACTTGGATTATGGTGCTGAAACCCCAATTATAGATGCGGTTTATAGCATCCTATATGAAGGAAAATCAGCAAAATCTGTGTTTAAAAAATTAACAGAAAAATTGGATTGATATGAGCGAAAGATGGAAATTTCAACTTAGATCTGGATTAATATTTGGACTTGTTTTCACATTTATGATGTCTTTAATGGATGAGAAGTCGTTGGAAGATCAATTTAGCTCGACAAAATTTTATATTAGAATACTAACAAATATTTTAGTTGGAGTTTTTGTTATTGGATATTTTATGTGGAAAGGTCAAGATGAAAAAAATAATTCTTGGAAAACAATATTTGAAAAGGATAAATAGCATAATTAAAAAATCAAATGAGTTTGGTTGCTGAAGGCTATTATGCTACTAAAAGCGCCTACAACCTCAACTTGGATTATGGTGCAGAAACTCCAATTATAGATGCGGTTTACAGCATTTTATATGAAGGGAAATCAGCAAAATCTGTATTTAAAAAATTAACAGAAAAATTGGATTGATATGAGCGAAAGATGGAAATTTCAACTTAAAAAAGGGTTGATTTGGGGATTTATGATTTCACTTCTTATGGCTGTTTTAGACACGATTGAAATGTCTTTTGAAGATGCTTTTTTGTCCAGAAAAAATTTCTTGAGAATTTTCTTTTTTGTGACAACTGGTATATTTATAGTGGGTTATTTTAGTTGGAAGAAAAAAATTAAAAGTGAAAGTGATCTTGATTTACCTCACTATAACTCCATCAATAAATAAAAGTGGCACTTCCTCTACATAATCTGGAGTGATAGAGTTGGCTTTAAAAATGTATTTTCTGTCGTATAATGTGTTACCAATAAAGAAAGTAACCATAAACTCGTTGTTGAGTAGCAAAACACTTTTTTCCAACATTTCGACTTTCACGAAAGTAACTGCTGGAACTTCTATAAATGCGTGACGCAAAAGTGATGTTTTTTTCATTTCACCGTCAATAGTTCCAAAAGCTTTGGAGACAACCATTACGCTATCCAATTTGAAATCACTATCGTTTACTAAGTAGATGTACCAAACTTTTTCCATAAAGTCGTCGCTCCATTCCTGGACTGCGGCGAGGAAAACATTTTCTACTTCGGGGATGATTATGTCTTTTTTCATATTTAAAGCAAAACCTCAAAGGTTTAAAACACTTTGAGGTTTGTGTTATTTTGGTAAAATTATATACTCGCTTTGAATTGTTCTAAGAAGCGAATGTCATTTTCGTAAAACATTCGGATATCGCCAATTTGGTATAACAACATCGCAATTCTTTCGATTCCCATTCCAAAGGCAAAACCGGTGTATTCTTCTGGATTGATATTGCAATTTTTCAAAACATTGGGATCGACCATTCCGCAACCACCTATTTCTAACCAACCTGTTCCTTTGGTGATTCGGTAATCAGTTTCAGTTTTTAAACCCCAATAAATATCTATTTCGGCACTTGGTTCAGTGAATGGAAAATACGATGGACGAAGACGGATTTTTGATTTTCCGAACATCTCTTTAGTGAAATATAGTAGGGTTTGCTTCAAATCAGCAAAGGAAACGTTTTTGTCAATGTACAATCCTTCGACTTGGTGGAAAATACAGTGCGAACGTGACGAAACGGCTTCATTACGGAAAACTCTTCCCGGAGAAATGGTACGAATCGGCGGTTTGTTATTTTCCATATACCGCACTTGCACGGATGAAGTGTGCGTGCGCAACAAAATATCGGGATTGGTTTGGATGAAAAATGTGTCCTGCATATCACGTGCCGGATGATATTCTGGCAAATTTAATGCAGTAAAATTATGCCAATCATCCTCAATTTCCGGACCTTCGGAAACATTGAATCCAACGTTCGAAAAGATGTCAATAATTTGGTTTTTTACCAATGATATCGGATGACGTGAACCAATAATTACCGGTTCTGGAGAACGAGTCAAATCGCCATAAAATCCTTTGCTTTCTTCTTTACTTTCTAAAGATTCCTGAATGGATTTTACTTTTTCTTCGGCTGAGGATTTTAGTAAATTGATTACTTGCCCAAATTCCTTTTTTTGATCATTTGGCACGTTTTTGAATTCGGCGAAAAAATCTTTTAAAAGTCCTTTACTTCCCAGAAATTTGATTCTAAATGCTTCTAGTTCTGCTGAGTTTTGTGTTGAAAAAGCCTGTGCTTCGCCAATATATTCTTTTATCTTGTCTATCATTTTCATCCAATAATTGAGAGTGCAAATTTAAGCAAAAGTTGGAAGTTAAAAGTTAGAAGTTAGAAGTTTTTCTAAACATCTGCCATAAAATCGTAAATATGTATTCGATAATCTGAAATCATCAATCAATAAGCTCTTTTTCTATAAAATAATTGACAATGGCTTCTTTCATCAAAACCGATTGTTCGCCAGCTTTCAAAGCTGGTAACTCCTCTTTTACAGTGTAATGTGGCCAACCTTCTTCGTCGAAGAATTCGAATTCATAAAACCCGTAAGGTTCTAATAATCGGCAAATGGCGATGTGCATCAGGTTGAGTTTTTCGTCTTTTTCGAAGGTTTTATGTACTTTCCCGAGTTCTTGCACACCTATTAAATAAATAATAGCGTCCAAATCGAGGTCTTCGCCTTGCGAAAATTGGTTGGAAAGTATGTTAACAAGCTGTTCCCAGCGTTCTTTCAGTTGTATATCTCTTGACATTAAAATAGTATTAAGATTTGAGTATTAAGTATTAAGACTGATTTATAATTTTAGATTGCAAATTTTTTTAATCTAAAATCTACAATCATAACTCTAAATTTATTTTGGCAAATATAAGAAGTTGAAAATGGAATATTCTTTTATATTTGTCTTTCGAACTTCAAAAATCATAAAATGAGTTTTTTAGATATTATTTTGGGTGTTATACTCGTTATAGGTTTGTTTAAAGGCATAAAAAATGGACTTTTTGTAGAGTTGGCTTCGCTAATTTCTTTGATTTTAGGAATTTATATTGCCATAAAATTTTCGTTTTTAGCTAGAGTAATGTTGTCAGGATTTGTACATTGGAATCCAACAACCATTCAAATTACAGCCTTTATAATCACTTTTCTAGTCGTGGTTGTCGCTATTTCGCTTTTGGCAAAATTCCTTACCAGCATTGCTGATTTTGCCCAATTAGGAGTAATAAACAAGCTTGGTGGTGGCTTTTTTAGACTATTAAAAACAATATTAATTCTGAGTGTCTTTTTAAACCTTTTCGAAAAAATAAATTTCAATAATATCATTGCCAAAAAAGAAACTTTAGACAAGTCAATATTTTATCGGCCTATTCAACAAACGGCAGGATTCATTTATCCTTCGATTGAAAAATGGTATGAAGATTTGAAGAAGAAGTAAGCAGGTGGCAGATTGCAGATTGCAATAGTCTGAAATCTGCAACCTGAAATCTGCAATCTATTTCACTTCCTTAATCGCAGTTTTCTCAATCCAACCTTCAGTTCCATCGGTTAATTGAATTTTTTTCCAGTTTTCCAGTGTTTCTAAAACAAAAACTTTGGTTCCTTCGTGAAGGGTAAAGACGGTATTACTAGCGTTTTGTGGCTCACTTTTTACCAAAACCATTTCAGCAAAAACGATAGCTGGTTTTTCACTTTCATAATGATCTTTCTCTGAAATTGCCGAAGAAACACTTATCAAAAGCAGAAAAAGTAAGACAAACATTCCGATGAAAAAGATCCTTTTTGAGAAAGTAAGTCGAGAAAAATAATAGCCTGAGAAACAGAATAAAAATAGTATCGAAAACCCAACCGAAATCCAAGCCCAAGTATTGTAATGAAAAATCGAAGTAAAGTCGTGTACCATTTTTGAAAAACCAACTTGCGGAACGACTTTAATCTCATCGATTTGCATTTTTTGAGCAAATTTAAGATTGTTTGTTATCTCAGCGTCATCTGGATTAAGTACTAATGCTTTTTCATAATTGTAAATAGCCGGTGCTACTTTATTCAATTTATAATAGCAATTTCCAAGATTGAAATACAATTCCGGAGAATGTTTTTTGCTCGCCAAAATGCTTTCGTATTCCGAAATGGCTTGTTCGTATTTCCCTTTTTGGTACAAGTCATTTCCTTTTTCAAAGCCAGTTTGGGCGTAGAAAAATTGAGTTGTTAGAAGGAATAATATAAGGAACTTTTTCATTATTATTTTTTTACAGCAAAGACGCAATAGTCCAAAGCTTGTTTTACTATATGATATTTTCCCTTTATGTTTAAGAGATTTGTTTTTCTAAATCCGAAATTATTTCCACTGCTTTGTCAAAATCCTGTTGAATAGCTGTGCCTGATGATTGTGCAAAACGAGCCAATTCGCAATTTTCAGTCAGGGTGATGAAATCAGTTATGGTTTGAGGATTTGCATTTCTTGACGCTAAGAGTTGTTGAATGTTGCTTTTACTCATATCCGTGGTTTCGATGTGCAACTTGGCTTTCAAGAAATTGTGCATCGCTTTTTCTAAAGCTACATAAAAAGGCTCTTTGTTGTTGATTTGTTTTTTGGCTTCTGATAAATATTTTTTAGCCAAACGGTTGTTCATTTTGATTCGGTTTCCGAAAACATCACTGTTGATAGCTTCTTTTTTCTTTTTGAATAGCACTATTAATGGTAATATTAAAAAAGGTAAAAACAATAAACTATAAAAAGTTGTTGACCCAAAAAAATCGTCTTCTTTCATTGAAACAAGATTGCTTTTCAACTTAATGTATTTGAATTGTTCTGTGCCTGAAATTACATTTTTAGACGTTCCTGATTGGGTTGTTGCTACTTGATCATTAACAGAAGGACCATCCAAAACGTTGACCATAATTTCTGGTGAAGTTATTGTTTTGTATTTCCCTGAACCCAAATCAAAGTATGAAAACTGCATTGGTTTTATTGGGTAATTTCCTTTAAATTGTGGTATAATCGTGTAACTATCCGCAATTTTCCCAGACATTCCAGATAAGTTGGTATTTACTTTTTCCGTATGCACAGGGTCGTACATTTCGAGTGAATTGGGAACGACAGGTTTTGGCAAATTAAACAACTTCATATTTCCGCTGCCAGTCACAGTAACCAATAAATCAAGACTTTCTCCGTTTTTTAAATTTGTTTTCGAAGGAGTTACTTTAAAATCGAATTTACCCACAGCTCCTGAAAAATCAGCTGGTTTTCCAGTCTCGGGAAGTGCTTTAACTAAAATTGTTTTGGCTCCAGCTGAAACTCTTTTGTTGTCATTAGCAACCACAACACGTCCAAACATATCTCTACGATTGGTGGGCAATTGCACATCAATATCTAATGACAAAGGTTCAATCACGAGTTTACCTGATTTTTGAGGATACAAAACTGTTTTTCGAAGGACTACAAAACGGTATTTCTCGCCTTTAAACATTCCTTCTTCGCCAACGAGTTGTTTGATATCGATGTTTTGACTCCAAAAATCATTGTATTTGGGCTTGTCTAACTCCCTCCAATTTGTGATTCCAATATTGTAACTGAAATATAATTTGTAAACTACCGTAATGGGCTCGTTGATATATGGGTTTGTTTTGGAAATATCGGCTACTAAATACAAATTATCATCAGCAGAAACCTGAGGTACATCATCTGGGTTTCTCGCCTCTTGCACCGCATTAGTGACTGTGATTTTAATTGGGGATGTTTTATAAATTTGACCATTATATTCAATGGATGCTTGCCTTATAATCAGATTCCCTTTTTGATTGGGCAAAAGATAATAGGAATAAATTTTTTCGAAAGAACTTTTCCCATTTACCCATGACTGACTTACTTGCTGGCTTGGTCCTGCGATAACTCTAAATCCTTCAAAAGAAGGTTGATTAAAGTTGTCGCCGTCCATATTCATTACAAAATCAACGCGCAGTCTTTCGTTTAGTCCAAGTGTGGTTTTACTCACTTTTGCTTCAAATTGTACTTGAGCTAAAAGTGAATTACACGTTATTAAAACTATCGCTAATATGAATTTTTTCATTTTGTTTTATTCTAATTGAATTACCAATCTTTCTCCGTCTGAATTGGTTTTCCTTTTACTTTTTGGGCATTTACCTTGTCTTGAATCTTCTTTTCTTCGTTATTAACGGCATCCAAAAGATTTTCGGTTCTTTGTTTAGAAATCCCGCCAGGCATTGGTTTTGGCTTTCCTTCATCTTTTGGTTTTTCGTCTTTTTTATCTTGATCTCCTTTATTGTCCTTTTTGTCTTTATCGCCGTCTTTCTTATCGTCTTTTTTATCTTGATCCTTCTTGTCTTTTTCTCCGTCTTTTTTATCGTCTTTTTTGTCTTTGTCCTTGTCTTTATTTTTGTCTTTATTCTTATCGTCTTTTGGTGGATTTTCTTTTAGTTTCTGCTTAGCCAAAGCATAATTATACCGTGTTTCTTCATCCGACGGTTTGTTTCGTAAAGCATTTTTATATGCTTCGACCGCATTTGAATAATTTTTTTCTTTCATAAAAACATTTCCCAAGTTGTGATAAACTTTATGTTTTTGAACTCGCGATTTTGTACTTTTCAATGCTGTTGCATAAGCAAATTTGGCTTCTGCAGTTTGATTTTGTTTGTAAATTGCATTTCCTAAATTATATGGAGCAACGGTTCTTTTAGGAAATTTTGAGTGGGAAATCCTGTAATTAGCTTCTGCTTCAACAAATTTCTTTTGAGCATATTCGTCGTTCGCTTTTGGCAAAGTTTTGTCTTTCTCTTGAGCTGAAACAGCAAAAGAAAGTGTTAGGAAAATATATAAAATATAATTTTTCATTATTCTTTTTCGTTAAATAAATTCAACTTTTGAACCCATTTTGTCTTTCTTTCCAAAAGGAAAACGTCCAGAAACAACAACACAAATGCAAAACCCAAAAACCATTGAAATTGAGATTGAAAATTAGCCATTTGGGTTGATTCGAATTCCGTTTTTTGAATATTGTCGAGGGCATTTTTTACATAATCCAAAACTACTTTTGTATTATTTCCGTCAACATATCCTCCTTTTGTGGCTTTTGCAATAATGGTTAAACCTTCCTTATTTAATTTTGTTATTACCACTTCATTGTTGTTGTCTCTTTTAAAACTTTCGACTACTCCATTAACTCTGAGTGGAATTGTACTTCCTTTTTCAGTTCCGATACCAATAGTGATGATTTTCATTCCCAACTTATTTGCTTCTTCAGCGGCATCTTCTGCCCCTTCTGAATGATCTTCTCCGTCAGAAATTAGAATCAATAATTTGCTGGTTTTGCTTTTTTCGTCGAAATAGGTTGCCGACATCTTTATGGCTTCGTCCAGCGAAGTTCCATTTGAAGAAACAATGTCAGTATTCATACTTTGAAGAAACATTTTTGCCACCCCATAATCTGTGGTTATTGGTAAAACAGGAAAGGCACTTCCAGCGTAAGCCACAATTCCTATTCGGTCGCTACCCAATTGATTGATGATTTGTGATACGATTTGTTTGCTTTTTTCCAATCGGCTTGGTGCCACATCTTCAGCAAGCATACTTTTGGAAACATCCATTGCAAAAACGATGTCGATTCCTTCTCGTTTTACGGTTTCCATTTTGGTGCCAATTTTTGGATTTACCAATCCAAAAATCAATCCAACCAAGGCCAGAAGTATGACAACCAATTTTAAAATAGGTTTAAAAACTGATTTTTCCGGACTTAGTTTTTTAACCAAATCTAAATCACCAAATTCGCGCTGTTTTTTTCTTTTCCAATATTGATTGTATAGAAAAAGCAGCACCAAAATGGGTACTATAAAAAGAAGGTATAAATATTTTGATTCGTCTAATTCCATTTTTGTTTAAATAAAACTCCTGTAAACCGTGTTTCGTAATCCTAATTCCAACAAAAGCAAAAACCCTGCTAGCCAAACAAAGGGTCTGTATTTTTCGTCAAAATCATAAAATCTTAATTCTTTGATTTCAGTAGTTTCTAGTTTATTAATCGAAGCATAAATTTCGGCTAGTTTACTATTGCTCGTTGCCCTAAAATACTTTCCTTCCGTTTTTCTGGCAATATTTTTCAACAATTGCTCATCAATTTCTACCTTCATCATTTGGAATAAAATTTGTCCGTTTGGCGAAAGTGCATACGGAGATTCTGCCATTCCGTTTGTTCCAATTCCTATTGTGTATACTTTTATTCCGTATTGTTTGGCAATATCAGCAGCCGTTTCAGGTTCAATAAAACCAGCATTGTTTACACCATCTGTCAACAAAATAATAACTTTACTTTTAGCTTTGCTATCCTTTAATCGATTTACAGCTGTAGCCAATCCCATTCCAATTCCTGTTCCGTCTTGTAAAACTTGGTCGTATTTTATGCTTTTTATGGCTTCTAAAACAACAGCTTTATCGCTTGTTACAGGTGTTTTTGTATACGCTTCAGAAGCATAAACCACCAGTCCAATTCGGTCATTTGGTCGTTCTTCGACAAAATCAGCAGCGACATCTTTAAGCGCTTCCATTCTGTTTGGCCTTAAATCCTTGGCAAGCATACTTCCAGAAACGTCCATTGCCATCACTATATCAATTCCTCTTGTAGTTTTGGTTTGATTGCTAACATCAACAGTTCTTGGTCTTGCCATTGCAATAATCAAAGAGCTTAACGCCAATATTCGCAAGACGTTCAAAAGTGGCTTTAACCTTGTTGCCAAAGAACTTGATCCTTTGAATCCTTGTGTTGAACTCATCTTCAAAGTTGCCGATTGTTCCTTTCTTTTCCAATAAATCCATGCTACAGCAATTGGAATCAAAAGAAAAAGCCAAAAAAATTCTGGGTTCAAAAAAGTTAATTTTCCCATTATTGTTCGGTATTTTGAAGTTCAACTGAGGTCAAAATTCGATCTGAAATTTCATTGGCATATTTATCGCCTTCTTCATGCAAAATGATGATTTGTTGCAAACCACCGCTTTGGCTAAATAATAAAATTTCGTAATATATTTTGGTACTCGATTTGGTCAACTCATTTATTTTAGAAAAAGTACCATATCCTTTGATGCCTTTAATGCCTTCTTTGGTTTCAAAATCTTCCTGTTTTACAATCATATTTTGACCTCCCTGCGATTCCATCATTTTTATAGAACCTTCTAATGATTTTGACAAATCCATTTGGGTTTCTTGTTTGAAACTGATTGTCGAAACCATAATATAAAAATTGTCTATAAAACTTCCGTAAGCGAACGACTGCATATCCTTAATCAAAGCCATTCCGTTTTGAGGCAATGATTTTGTCAAATCTATTCTTTTAAGGACTTTTGGAGTTTCAATTCTCACTATTGGATTCCCGTATTCACTTTTTATCCAATCGCCTTCGAGCAATTCTTTTGTTTGACTGCCCAAGATGTTGTCTTTTACATAATCAAAACCTTTGGTCATAACCAAGAAAATAAATATTCCAAAAATAAGTCCCACAGTAGCACCGGCAACAGTCATAATGCGGGCTTTTTTCTTTTTTTGCAGTTCTCGTTTCAATTGTTCCTGACGTTGCATTTCATTAAGCAACATTTCATCTGCATTTTCAACTACAACCGGAATGGCTTTGTCTAAAGTAACGATGGCTCTTTCTAACTTTTTTCGATCTTCAGTGATTTCAAAATCTAGTGGTTTTGACTTGGCAAATTTTACTAAATCGGCTTGTTTTAAAACTACAAATAAATTATCGATTGTTTCTTGCGAAAGCTTCATTTTCTTTTTCTGAGAAGCGATTTTAAGCCCTTCTATCAGCTCCGAAGTGGTGCTTTCCATTGCTGGAATCTCTATCGCTTCTTCGATATAATTTCTAACAATGTCCGTTAATTGGCTATAATATTCTTTAACTTCGCCTTGTTGCCAAAGTTCCTTTTTCTCCAGATTGTTTAGTAAACTTGTCGCCTTTTCTATAGGAGTTTTATAAATTTCTTCTTCTATTTTTTCCTTTTGTCTCTTTTTAATGTACCAATAAATAAAGGCTCCAATACCTGCAACGAGTAGTAAAATCAATAGATATTTCCACCAATCTCCAATGCCGCCATTTGCCGGAGCAATATCCTTGATGTCGTACATTTTTTGTTTCAAGGTATCCACTTGCACATTGGCAACTTCAACTTTTATTGAATCGGATAAAAATGCTTTTGTGTTAATCAAAATTTTTATGCTCGGAATCGTGTATTTCCCGGAATCAAATTGGGTCAAGCCGTATTTTTTGATTAGTTCATAACGGTCATTTTTCCGAATCGTATCAATTGGATAGGACATTATAACTTCGAGTGATCCAAAGTTTTTTGCATTAGGAAAAACCACTTTCGACAACGTATCGACATTGGTTTTCAATGTAAGTTTAAACTCGGCTCCAATTTTATTTTTGGTAGTATCAATACTGGTTGTCACTTGTTTTTGTTGTGCAAAAACAGCGGTGGTAAACAGAAAGTATAATAGTATTTTTTTCATTCTTGTTTGGGGAACTTTTGATTTTGATTCAATCTAAAATTCTTATCTCGATTTAAAATAGCCTAATAATTTTGTTACATAACTTTCGTCAACTCTGGTGTTTACAACGCCTGCACCAGACTTACTAAACGTTTCCTTGAAATATTTCAGCTTCTCTTGATAATATTTTTCGTAATTGATTCGCACTGATTTTGAACCTGTATTGATCAATTGTGTTTCGCCAGTTTCGGCATCAAGCATAGAAACCATTCCTAAATTTGGCATTTTTTCTTCACGAATGTCATACACTCGAATACCTGTAATATCATGTTTTTTGGAAGCTATTTTCAATGTATGCTCGTAATCTTCAGAAATGAAATCAGAAATTACAAATACAATTGCTTTCTTTTTTTGCGTGCTAGACAAGAATTTTAAGGCTTGGGCAATATCCGTTTTGTGACTTTTAGGTTCAAATTCTATCAATTCCCGAATGATTCTCAAAACGTGAGAACGCCCTTTTTTTGGTGGAATGTATAATTCGATTTGATCCGAAAACAAAATCAACCCGATTTTATCATTATTTTGTGTGGCCGAAAACGCCATTGTTGCAGCAATTTCGGTAACAATATCTTTTTTGAATTGGTTTTTTGAACCAAAACTTTCTGAACCCGAAATATCTACCATTAACATCATCGTCAATTCGCGTTCTTCCTCGAAAACTTTGACGTGAGCTTCGTTGTAACGAGCCGTCACGTTCCAGTCAATCGCACGAATATCATCGCCATATTGATACGGACGCACTTCGCTAAAAGTCATTCCGCGACCTTTGAAAGAAGTGTGGTATTCACCCGAAAAGATATGATCGCTCAATCTTCGGGTTTTGATTTCTATTTTTCGTACTTTTTTTAAGAGGTCTTTTGTTTCCATTGCTTCAGATTGCAGGTTGCAGATTGCAGAATGCAGATTTCAGATTGATGCATTTTCTGCCATCTGAAATCTGCAATCTGATTTACGGTACTTCAATCTCGTTTACGATTTTGTTGATGATATCAACCGAGGTGATATTTTCGGCTTCGGCTTCGTAAGTGATTCCAATTCTGTGACGCAACACATCATGAACTACTGCGCGAACATCTTCTGGAATTACATACCCACGACGTTTGATAAAAGCATAACATTTTGCTGCATTGGCCAAGTTGATACTTCCACGTGGTGAAGCTCCGAAACTGATGAGCGGTTTCAAATCAGCTAATTTATATTTCTCTGGATAACGAGTGGCAAAAACGATATCAAGAATATATTTTTCGATTTTTTCGTCCATATAAACTTCACGAACCGCTTCTTGTGCCCGTAAAATCTGTTCTACAGAAACTACCGGATTTACTTTTTCGTAATTCCCTTTTAGGTTTTGACGAACCACCATTCTTTCGTCCTCCATTTTTGGATAATCAATCACGGTTTTCAACATAAAACGATCGACTTGCGCTTCTGGTAAAGGATAAGTTCCTTCTTGCTCGATTGGATTTTGAGTTGCTAAAACTAAAAAAGGTTTGTCTAATTTAAAAGTAGTGTCTCCAATAGTTACTTGTTTTTCCTGCATCGCTTCTAATAATGCGGATTGCACTTTGGCAGGCGCACGGTTAATCTCATCAGCAAGAACGAAATTGGCGAAAATGGGTCCTTTTTTTATAGAAAATTCATTGGATTTAATGTTGTAAATCATGGTTCCCACAACATCGGCTGGCAATAAATCTGGTGTAAACTGGATTCTGCTAAACGAACCGTGAACGGCTTGCGCCAAAGTGTTTATCGCTAATGTTTTTGCCAATCCGGGAACCCCTTCAAGTAAGATATGTCCCTGCCCTAAAAGTCCAATTAATAATCGCTCGATCATATGTTTTTGACCTACGATTACTTTATTCATTTCCATTGTAAGCAAATCGATAAAAGCGCTTTCTCTTTCTATCTTTTCATTGATGGCTCTAATGTCCAAAGTACTTGTATTTTCTTCCATTTTAGTATTTTAATTACCTTAAACTGTGTTCGTTTATTTTGATGGTGCAAATTGAATTTTTTTTTAGAAGTAAGATGTTAAAAAATGGTTAAAACTTCTCACAAACACTGAATTTTAAGGATGTTTTATGATACTATTTTCATAAATTTAGACTTTCAAAAAAAAACACTTCAAAATTAAGAATCCACCACTAATTTTATACAATTAAAACTAATGACAAAAATACCTTTTTCAAAAATTATAGCTGGCACGATGACTTGGGGAATTTGGGGTAAGAATCTGGACAAAAATCAGATGATTGATTTAATGAATTCCTGTCTTGAAATCGGAATTACCACCTTTGATCATGCTGATATTTATGGTGGGTACACCAACGAGGCCGATTTCGGGAACGCTTTTGGCGAAAGCCAAATTAAAAGAGAAGACATTCAACTGATTTCAAAATGTGGCATTCAATTACCAACCGCAAACAGAAATACTAAAATCCATCACTACGACTATTCGAAATCACACATCATTTGGTCAGCGGAAAACTCTTTGAGAAATTTGAAAACAGAGTATCTGGATTTGTTTTTGTTGCATCGACCAAGTCCGCTTATGAAAGTTGACGAGATTGCCGAAGCGATTGAAAAACTTAAATCCGAAGGAAAAATTCTGGATTTTGGTGTTTCGAATTTCACTCCGAGCCAAACGGATTTAATTCAGACCAAAACGAAAATTAATTTCAACCAAATAGAGTTTTCAGTCACCCATTTAGAACCGATGCTCGACGGAAGTTTAGACCATATGCAACGTAACAAAATTCAACCAATGTCTTGGTCACCGCTGGGTAGTGTCTTCAAAAAAAATGATGAAAAATCTATTCGAGTTAAAAAATTAGCAACAACACTTTCAACAAAATACAATGTGGAAATTGATGTTTTGCTTCTAGCTTGGATTTTAAAACATCCGGCTGGAATTTTACCTGTTTTTGGCACAGCCGATAAAAGCAGAATTTCTAATTTGATGAAAGCTACAACAGTTGAAATGGAATTAGAAGATTGGTTTGCATTTTGGACAGAAAGTGTTGGAAATCCAGTTCCATAAAATTTATTTAAAAAATAAAACATTAAATTAAAAACAATAAGAAATTAAGTAAATTAAGCCTTAATGACACTTAATTTTCTAAATGGTTTAAATTATTAAAATTAAAACCAAGGCGATTAATTGTAAAGCCAAAAAAAATAACAAATACTGTTTAAAAAAATAAATTATGAGTAAAATAGCCCTAGTAACAGGAGCAACAAGCGGAATTGGAAGAGCAACTGCAAGAATATTGGCCCAAAATAATTATAAAATTATCCTTTGTGGCCGAAGAGAAGAACGATTGATAGCGCTAAAAAAAGAACTTTCTGAATTTACTGAAATCCATACTTTATGCTTTGATGTTCGGGATAAAAAAGCAGTTTTTGAAAGCATTAGTTCTTTGCCTTCTGCCTTTTCTAAAATTGATGTTTTGATAAATAATGCTGGAAATGCACACGGTTTAAGTCCAATACAAGATGGCGATTTAGACGATTGGGATGCTATGATCGACATCAATGTAAAAGGACTTTTGTATGTTTCGAAAGCTGTAATTCCAAAAATGATTGAACAAAAATCAGGTCATATTATCAACATTGGCTCCATTGCCGGAAAAGAGGTGTATCCGAACGGAAATGTGTATTGCGCTTCAAAATTTGCTGTTGATGCCCTTAATAAAAGTATGCGAATAGACTTGAATCCCTTTGGAATTAGAGTGGGAGCCATTCATCCGGGAATGGTCGAAACCGAGTTTAGCGAAGTGCGTTTCAAAGGCGACAAAGACAAAGCTGACAATACTTATAAAGGCCTAAAACCCTTGACACCAGAGGATATTGCCGATGTAATTCATTTTGTGATTTCAAGACCTTATCATGTAAATATTGCAGACTTACTTATTCTCCCAACCGCTCAAGCCTCAGCAACAATTGTAAATCGCTCTTTAGATATTTAAGTAGTATACGTTTCAAATCCCAAATCAAAATTCCTAAAACAAAGTGATTAACAAACGGCTGCTTATCAAAAACCTATTGGCTCACAATGATGAGAGCAGTTTTTATGACAAGAAACGCCAATTGAACTTGCATTCGCGTGAAGGAAAAGCGAAATTCTTGAAACACATTTGTGCTTTATCCAACTCGAACCCTGCCAATAATTCCTATATTGTTGTGGGTGTCGAAGATCATGATAACGAAATTGTAGGTGACGATTTTTTTGACGACAGTCGGATTCAGAATTTGGTCAATGCCTATCTCGAAAATCCTCCGAAAATTCAATATGAGAATGTGCCGTTCCCCAATTTGCCTAAAGATAAAGTGGTGGGATTGGTTACCATAAAAGCAAAAAGCAAAACTTCGCATTTCAAAAAAGGCATTCATACGATTCCTGCCAATAGCGTTTTTATTCGTCGAGGAAGCAACACCGTTCCAGTTGAAGAGGAAATTGAGAAAAATTATCAAAACACGGAAACCGTCATTGGTATTGAAAATAATTCCAGAAATAGTATTGGTTATACTCTAGATGGCGTGATTGATTTTATGAATTTTCGGCACAAAGATATGGCGCCAAAATACAAGGTTTTCAAAGAATTATTTGTTATTTGTTGGGCTGGCGTTCCTAAAAAATCAAGAGACACAACCTTTCTTTCAAGGGTTGATATTGAACTGATTAACGAGCAAATCAAGCTTTTTTATTCGGCTCAAGATGTGGTGACGATAACTTTTGACGAAGATTCTTTTACGATTATCGAATATGTTCCTTTGGGTTTGAATGACAAAACGAGTTTTTATCCTTTAGAAAAACAAACCATTTATTTTCACGATAACGGCTATTATAAAATTGATCATGAAATTCTTTTTCAACCGCCGGAATTCAACCGAAAAATGTTGTTCCATATTTATAATTCTAATATTTCTTTGCTGAACAAACTCCAAAAAGGGCTTTCGTTAACCGAGCGGGAACAGAAAGATTTAGAAAATTTGCCCTCGACATTTATGATTTGTTACCTCAACGGATTTGAAGATGCCAAGCAAAAATTGATTGACGCCAAAACGCTTTTGAAACCTTTCACTTCTGTATATTTGTCCTTTAAAGAAGCCTTGCGGATTTTGAGGAAAATGAAGTATGATGTGCAATAAAAAAAACAAAATGAGAACACTAGTTATCGGCGACATTCACGGTGGTTTGCGTGCTTTGCACCAAATTATGGAAAGAGCCAATGTTACCCCAAAAGATACATTAATTTTTCTAGGCGATTATGTGGATGGCTGGAGTCAATCGCCCCAAGTGATTGATTATTTGATAGAATTGAAAATGACGCATAATTGTATTTTCATCCTTGGCAACCATGACAAATTATTATTGAAATGGCTCGACGAAAGTATTGATAACCCAATGTGGTACAAACACGGCGGAGAATCAACTGTTTTGGCGTACACTAAAATAAATAACGAAACCAAACAAAAACATATCAATTTCCTGAAATCTTTGGAGAATTATTATCTCGATGAACAAAATCGTTTGTTTATTCACGCCGGTTTTACCAATATGAATGGTGTCGCTTATGAATTTTTTCCGGAGCTATTTTATTGGGACAGAACGCTTTGGGAAACCGCATTAGCATTGGACAAAAAGATGAAAAAGAATGATTTGTTGTATCCAAAACGATTCACATTATACGAAGAAGTTTTCATTGGTCACACGCCAGTTTCCAGAATTGGCAAAACCATTCCGGTCAAAATGGTCAACGTTTGGAATATTGACACAGGAGCGGCTTTTAAAGGACCATTAACAATACTGGATGTGGACACAAAAGAGTTTTGGCAAAGCGAACCTTTACCCAATTTATACCCAAGTGAAAAAGGGAGGAATTAAAATACTTATCTTTGCAAAAAAAATATAATTATGAAAAAAATTTTTACAATCGTAATGCTAGGTGCAATCTGTATGGCAAATGCGCAAGCTTTTAAAGGAAAAGGAGATACAAAACTAAACATTGGTATGACCTTGCAAAATGGAGGTTCTGGAATTTTAGCTATAGCTGATTTTGGACTGGGCGAAAACTTTTCGATTGGTGTTCTTTCCTCTTATTTATTGGGCGGAAGCAATATTAATGACGTAAATGCCGAATATCGTTTTGATGCTAAGGCCAGATTTAATGCTAATTTAGGAAGTGTAATGAATGTTTCTCCAAAATTTGATGTGTATCCTGGTTTAAATTTAGGTTTGAAAAACTTTGGCGGACATCTAGGTGCAAGATATTTTTTCTCGGAAGGATTTGGAGTTTTTACTGAATTTTCAGTTCCGTTTGCAAAGTATGATTCTGAAGCTATTTCAAAATACAATAACGGCTCATCGTTTAATATCGGAGCTTCGTTCAATTTAGATTAGTACGATTATAACAAACAAAAAAGCGGCTTGATGAAAATCTTGCCGCTTTTTTTTATGAATTTTTTCTTTACAAATCAAATTTTATTCCTTGTGCCAATGGTAAACTCGTGGTGTAATTAATCGTATTGGTTTGACGACGCATATAGATTTTCCAAGCATCGGAACCGGATTCGCGTCCGCCACCTGTTTCTTTTTCTCCTCCAAAAGCACCTCCTATTTCTGCCCCGGATGTTCCAATATTGACATTGGCAATACCACAATCGGATCCCGTTACCGACAAGAAAAGTTCGGCTTCACGCAAATTATTGGTCATAATGGCTGAAGATAATCCTTGAGCAACTCCGTTTTGAATTTCGATAGCATTTTCAATCGAACCAGAATATTTCAACAAATACAATATAGGAGCAAAAGTTTCGTGTTGCACGATTTCGTATGAATTCTTTCCTTCTGCAATGGCTGGTTTTACATAGCAACCACTTTCGTATCCTTTGCCCGCAAGTACTCCGCCTTGAACGATAAGTTTTCCGCCTTCGGCAACCACTTTTGATAAAGCATTAGTATACATTTCTACAGCTTTTAGGTCAATAAGTGGTCCAACATGATTGTTTTCGTCCAGTGGATTTCCTATTTTTAATTGGCCGTAAGCCGAAACTATAGCTTCTTTTACTTTATCATAAATACTTTCATGAATTATTAAACGACGGGTTGATGTGCAACGTTGTCCTGCAGTTCCTACAGCTCCGAAAACAGCTCCGATTACGGTCATTTTGATATCGGCATCAGGAGTTACAATTATCGCATTGTTGCCTCCTAGTTCGAGCAATGATTTTCCTAATCTAGCGGCAACTGATTGCGCCACAATTTTCCCCATTCGGGTAGAACCTGTAGCCGAAATTAAAGGAACTCGTTGATCATTTGTCATTAATTGTCCCACTTTATAATCGCCATTTATGAGGCAAGAAATTCCTTCTGGTAAATTATTTTCTTTAATTACTTCGGCTATAATGTTTTGACAAGCAATGCCACAAAGAGGTGTTTTCTCTGATGGTTTCCAGACGCAAACATCGCCACAAATCCAAGCCAAAGAGGTGTTCCAAGCCCAAACCGCAACCGGAAAATTAAATGCCGAAATGATTCCAACGATTCCCATTGCATGATATTGTTCGTACATCCTATGTCCTGGACGTTCTGAATGCATTGTGAGTCCGTGCAATTGACGCGAAAGTCCCACGGCAAAATCACAAATATCAATCATTTCCTGAACTTCGCCATAGCCTTCCTGCAATGATTTTCCCATTTCGTAGGAAACCAATTTGCCTAATGCTTCCTTATTTTTTCTTAATTTATCTCCAAACTGGCGCACGATTTCGCCACGTTGTGGTGCCGGCATTAATCGAAAAGTTTTGAAAGCTGCAGAGGCAGTTTGCATTACTTTTTCGTAATCAGTGGCGGAAGTAGTTTTTACAGAAGCGATTAATTGTCCGTCAACCGGCGAATGGCTATCTAGGATTTCTCCATTTGAAAAATGCTGAATTCCTGTTGAAGTTCCTTCGTTTATGATTTTTATGCCTAATTGCGATAAGGCTTCCTTCATTCCGAATTGATCTGCTGTTGTTATCATTGTAACTTTATGAGTTAGAATTGTTATATTTATTTACAAATATATTGTATTCCTTTGATATTGTAAAGAAAACCTAAAGTTTCCTAAAGGTTTAGAATGTAGTCAGGTTTTTTAGCCCCGAGTGAAGTGGAAATCCTTGTTACAAGAAAGGCTAATTTTTTCTTGCCTAAAAAGAGCGACCAGCGGAAGCTCCTTTTTTGGCTTAGAAAAATAGCCTTTATGGAACAAGATTTTAACGGAAAGCGGGATTAGCTCCTGAAAAAATCTAAAACATATTTTTTTTCTTGAACAATAACACTCCGAAAACCGAAACTATAAGCGAAATGGACAATACCAACCAAAATCCATAAGGGTTTTCCTGAAAATTATTGGGTACATTCATTCCGTATAAACTGGCGATTACGGTGGGAATCATCAAAATAATCGATATGGATGTGAGCCTTTTCATTATGACGTTTAAGTTATTTGAAATTACTGAGGCATACGCATCCATCATCCCGGTAAGGATGTTGCTGTAAATATTGGTGGTTTCCTCGGCTTGGCGTAATTCGATTTCGACATCTTCGAGCAATTCGGGGTCGTAAGTGTCTTGATGGGCTTTTAAATTTTTGATTCTTCGGAATAAAACATCATTGCCTTTCAGTGAAGTTACAAAAAAGACTAAACATTTTTCTATTTGCCACAGGGCTTGAAGCTCTTCGTTTTTGATGGATTCTTCGAGGTTGTCTTCGGCAAGTTTGATTCTTTGGTTGATTTGTTTTAGGTATTTCAAGAACCAAATGCTTGAGGAAAGCAGTAATTTTAATACTAAATCGAAGTCATTTTCGATTGAAATTTTCTTGCGTTTGGTATATAAAACAAAATCAGAAAGGATGTCGGTTTGATGAAAACAAAGCGAAATAAAAATATCTTTTTTAAACATTAATCCTAGTGGTGCTGTGTTAAACGGCAGTTTTGGATCCTCGCTTTTGAAAGGAATTCGTAGAATTATAAGCGTCCAGCCGTTTTCGATTTCGATACGAGGTCGTTCGTCAATATCTTCGATATCGCTATAAAAATCTTCGGGAATTTGGAGTTCTTTAAGCAGGAATCTGGTTTCTTCTTTTGTTGGACAAACTACATTAATCCAGGAGTTTTCTTCACGATTTTCGGTTTGGATTAAACCTTTGTTGTTTTTGTAATACGTAATCATAATGCAATGCGAGGTGTTGAGGAAAATCGCTTACATTAGGCAACGACTATTCCAGTTTGTATTTTGTTCTCTTCGAATAATAATCGTCCATTGTGGATGCTAAAATTTAATTTTTGGCAAAAGTATTGTTTTAAACAGATAAAAATCTTAATTCTTTCTTAATTTAAAATGCCTGATTGTTTTTGAAAATAATGTATACTCGAAATCTACAAAACTTCGGTTTTAAAAACCATTAAAATAGTGATGGAAATTAAGCTTAGGGAGATTCCTTACTAATCCAACTATCTTAGTGATTTTAAATGTTTGTGACTTGAAAACAAAAAATCACTCCTTTTTTACCACAATACTTATCGGATTGAAAATTTGCGGAATTTGTTTTGGGTCGTTTTTATAAGTAGTGATTTTACCTTTTATATATATGGTTTTGTCTTTCAAATCTTCGATTTTGATGTTTAGTTTTTCGAGATAATTGTTAGTAATTACCACCGTAAAAACACTTTCTGGATAGGGTTTGTCGATGTTGATGTAATTGGTAAATTTTCCCTCGCTAGCAAGTTTAAACGAGACTACTTTACCTAGTACACAAACTTCTTTGTCCATATAATCATTGACTTTAGTGGTTGTAATAGTATCTTGTGCAAAACAATGTATTGAAAATGTTACAAGGAAAACGAATAGAATATTTTTCATTTTATTAATTTTAAATTATTTAACTTCTTTGACCAAATAAATATAAACCGGAAAGTGGTCGCTATAGCCTATTTCGTTTTCCGAATGTCGTAAAGGATAGCCTGCATATCGTCCAAATTTTTCGATCATAAACGGCTTGTTGTAAATTCCTGCTTTCCAATATTGATAGGTGGATCGATCCTCTTTTATCAAAGTTTCTGAAACCATGATTTGATCAAAAATATCTCCAGAATCTCTATAAAACAAGGTGGAATTTCCATCTTTAAACATTTGTTCGAAAGGATTGTAAACGCCAAATTGTTGCACTTCCGATTTTTTTAATTTAGCTCCAACTCCAACTTTCACGCTTTTGTTGTAAGTTCCATCATTCAAATCTCCCATCAAAATAATTTTGGCATTGGGATTTACTTTATAAATAGAATCCATCGTTTTTCTGGCCAATCTTCCTGCAGCTTCGCGAAATGGACTGCTTTTTTTCTCACCACCTGAACGTGAGGGCCAATGATTGACCATAATATTAATTTCCTCTCCGTCAAGAAAACCGGTTACTAAGAGAATATCTCTGGTGTAAACTCTGTTGTCATAAGAAGTTTCTATTTTGTCTTTGTCTAATTTTTCTTCTTCAGTTTCTTTCTCTTTTTCGTTACTATTCCCTCTATAAATTATCAAAGGAATGTTGATGAAACTTGTAGGTTTGAAATATTTCTTTTGATACAACAGGGCTACATCAATTCCTCTTTTATCAGGTGAATCAAAATGTACGATTCCGTAATCATATTTAATAATATTGGATTGTTTGACTAAATCCTCGAGAACATTTCGGTTTTCAATTTCAGAAGCTCCAATAAAAGTTGGTGCTTCTTTTTGTTTGTCATTCGTGCCAATTTGCATTAAAACTGTCGACAGGTTTTCTAATTTTTGCTTGTATTTTGATGAAGTCCAACGCTGAAGTCCTTTTGGTGTCCATTCCTCATCATTATTTGGATTGTTTATAGTATCGAATAAATTTTCGAAATTATAAAACGCAACGGTACGTAAAGCATATTTTTTTTGTTGCGCATTGACTCCAAAAATTGAAGATATAACAAACAAAATGGCAATTACCTTTTTTATTCTCATAACGGGATATTATTTTAATGTGAAATTTAACAAAAACTTAGCAACAAAAGTAGATAATAAAAATTATAAATGTAGCTTTGTACCGTTAAGAATTATTATTTCTTATCAATATGAATTAATTTATCACCTTTATGAAAAACTTTATTTTTAGTGCGTTATTTGTCTTGCAAATAATGGTTGCTTTTGGACAAACAAATACCGGGTTTACTGGTAAAGTCGTCGATTCCAAAACACAAAAACCAATGCAAAGTGTTATTGTATCCGTTCAAAACACAAACTTAACCCAACTTACAGATTCAAATGGAAAATTTGCTTTTGACAAAGTAGAAGTTGGAAATCAATTAATACGCATTCGAACAATCGGATACAAAGATCAATTGCTTCAAGCTGAAATTACAGAAGGACAATTAATAGATTTAGGCACAGTTACTCTAGAAGAAGATATTACAACTGAGCAACAGCTATCTTTGATAACTATTACCGATAATGATTTGAGCGACGACAATAGCGGTTCCGAAAGTACTGCCGGATTACTTCAAGCCTCGAAAGATATTTTTTTACAGGCAGCAGCCTACAATTTTGGACAAGCCCGATTCAGTGTTCGTGGTATAGACAATGAATATTCGAATATCCTTATCAATGGTGTTTCAATGAACCGATTGTCTGACGGAAGACCGCAATACAGCAACTGGGGAGGATTAAATGATGCCACCCGAAATCAGGAATTTACCAATGGTTCTGCCCCTTCCGATTATACTTTTGGGGGAGTTGCAGGGACCCAATACATCTCGACAAGAGCGTCGATTTACCGACCTGGATCACGAATTTCATTCTTGGGAACCAACACCAATTACAGTTACAGAGCTATGGCAACTTATGCCTCGGGTATGGACAAAAACGGCTGGGCTTATGTGGTTTCTGGTGGTAGAAGATGGGCTCAAGAAGGTTATTTTGACGGAACTGATTATGCCGCCAACTCTTTGTTTGCCAGTATTGAAAAGAAAATAAACGACCATCATAGCATTAACTTTACTTCCATTTATGCTCAAAATCGAAGAGGTAAAAATTCTCCTAATACACAAGAGGTTACCGATTTAAAAGATTTTAAATACAATTCGTATTGGGGTGACCAAGAAGGTGAGAAAAGAAATTCGAGAGTAAAAGATGTTGAAGAACCTATCTTTACATTAAGCCATTATTGGAAATTCAATTCTAAAACTAAACTTCACACCAATCTTTCATACCAATTTGGAGAAATAGGAAACAGCCGCGTTGATTTTCAAAAAGCTGATAATCCTGACCCAAATTACTATAAAAAATTGCCAAGTTATTACACTACCCTGTATTCGTACAGCAACAATGTAGCAACTTACACTCCAGATTTTGCCGCTGCGGAAGAGGTTAAAGCCAATTTTCTTGCTAATCCACAAATGGATTGGACAGCTATGTATCGCATCAACAATGAAAACCTATCCAACGGAAGTCGTTATGTTTTATACGAAGACCGAACCGATGACAAAACTATGGTAGCCAATACCATTCTTTCTTCTCAATTAGCCGATAATATCGTGATGAATGCTGGAGGAAGTTTTACAAAATTAAAATCATCCAATTTCAAAAATTTGATTGATTTATTAGGAGGAACTTTTTATAATGACATCAACACTTTTGGCACTTTGCCAGGAGAAGAACATTCTGATTTGAATAATCAAGACAGAATTGTTAGTGTTGGAGACAAATATGGATATAATTATGATGTAAATGCCACTAGAATTGATGCTTTCACCCAGTTTAAATTTACTTATGATAAAGTAGATTTTTATCTAGGACAATCTTTTTCCAGAAGCAGCTATCAAAGAGAAGGTTTATACAAAAACGGGTACTATCCAGAAAATTCATTTGGAAAAAGCGAAAAATTAAACTTTGACAACTTTGGTTTCAAAGGAGGAGCAACTTATAAATTGACAGGACAACATTTCCTAGATTTTAATGGAGTATATATGACAAAAGCCCCGAATCACAAAGATGTTTTTCCAAATGCTCGTTTAAATAATGCTACAACTGAAGATATTAAAAACGAAACTATAAAAAGTGTTGATGCTAGTTATATCATCAGAATGCCAAGTTTTAAAGCTCGTTTTACAGCTTACTTCAATGAAACCGAAAACACTACCGACATTTCATTTTATTATGCCGATAATATTAGCGTAGGAAACGGCGAATTTGTTTCGGAAGTGGTTTCTGGTCAAAATAAAAGAAATAAAGGATTAGAAGCTGGTTTAGAATACCAATTAACTTCTACTATCAAAGCCACCGCAGTAGCAGCTTTTGGTGAATACACTTATACCAACAATCCAAATTTAGTAATAAAAGCGGATGGAGCTGTAGGAGATGTTTTTAATGGCGAGGCCACTATGGAAGGGTATAAACAAGCTGGAATGCCGCAACAAGCCTATTCTGCAGGACTAGAATATCGTGATCCAAAATTTTGGTGGATTAGTGCCAACGTAAATTATTTGTCTAATAATTATTTAGATGTTGCGCCGCTAATTAGAACATCACAATTCATTACAAATTCTGATGAGGCCAATTTTCCTTATGATGCAGCAACAGCAGCTAGTTATTTGGCTCAAGAAAAATTCAATTCTTTCACGCTTGTTAATCTTGTAGGAGGAAAAACTTGGAGAATAAAAGAAAAAACTTTAGGATTGTTTGCCAATGTCAACAATGTATTCGACATTCAATACAAAACGGGCGGATTCGAGCAAGCAAGAAACGCTTCGTATAGCGAATTATATAAAGATCATCAAGGGCCAACTCGCTCTTTTGGTCCAAAATATTTCTATGGATACGGAAGAACATTTATGGTAAATGTTTATTTAAACTTTTAAGAATTAGCCTTATGAAAAATATATTTAAAAATAGCTTCATCGTTGTACTATCAATCGGATTGTTTTCTGGTTGCGTAAATGATACTTACGATACTCCACAATTTGGCGACTGTGTAAATCCGGGTTTAACCAAAACCAAAACAATTGCCGATATTTATACAATCGCTAAAAATCCTGTGGCAACTCCACCAAGCGTAATTCCCAATACACCAACTTATACCACCGACGATATTATAGAAGCTTATGTGGTTTCTAGCGACGAAGGTGGGAATTTTTATAAAAGCATGTATTTTCAAGCTGTAGATGGTTCAAAAGGATTTAATCTTTCGATCGACGAAGTAAATCTTTATGCCAAAAACCTTCAGCCTGGAAAAAAAGTGTTTCTAAAAATGAAAGGTTTAGCTTATGCAAACCCAACAAGTTTTGGAGTAGGATTAATTTTTGGTGCTCCACCAACAGAACAATATGCTGTTGATAGACTTCCTACTCTAGAATATCCTAAACACCTCATTGCTTCATGTGATGCAGTAAGCGAAGATGCAATTGTTCGCAAAATCACTTTAGCTCAAGTAGCTGATGCTTATTTGAATACTTTAGTCGAAATTGACAATGTTCAATTTACCGATGAAGCTGCTGGTGGAACCTTTGATTCGAACAGAACAGATGATTTTGACTCCAGTATTTATATAACAGACGGAGCAAAAACATTAACCATTAGAACTAGCCGATTTGCGAATTTTGCTGGTCAAAAAGTTCCTACAGGTAAAGGAAAAATTAGAGGTGTATTGACTAAATATAATTCTACTTTTCAAATTATAATGAGAACCGAACGCGACGTCGATATGCCAAATCCAAGGGTAGATTATACTCCTGCGCTTGTTGGTACAAATTCTACCGTTTTCCCAGCAACCGTAAACGAAACTTTCGAAAGTTATGTTTCTTCACCGTCACAAACTAATTTTCCAAATTATATCAATGATGCGGCAATTGGTTCAAGATATTGGGAAGTAAAAACTTTTAGCTCAAACAAATACATCCAAATGACTTCATTTGGTTCAGGCGGAGCAAACAATACTTATTTATTTGTCCCTGTAAATATGACTACTGCAAGTGCTTTTTCATTTAGATCCAATATGGGATTCTGGAATGGAGCCGTATTAAAAGTATATTATGTTCTCGCTGCTGATTATACAGCAGGTGGAAAAATAGATGTTACAAAAATGACCAATATCACTTCCAATTTCACTATTCCTACAACGCCTACTTCTGGCTATGGAACTACTTTTGTAGCAAGTGGCAATTATGCCATTCCAGCAACTGTAACCGGAAATGGATATTTTGTATTTGAATATGCCGGAAATGCAAACGCTTTTCCAGCGCTTACTACAACCTTACAATTAGATAATATAATCGTAAATTAATTTTTTAAAAGAATAATTCAAAAAGGCTTCCACATTCACGGAGGCCTTTTTTATTATACTTCTTTACGGAAAAACAACCTAAAAAATTAAGAAAGCATAACAATAACAAACTCATTTAATCCCTAAATTTGTAATCTTTAACTAAACTATTCCAATGAAAAATATCTTCGTCCTACTTCTTTTTATTTTTAGCTATACTGTCTCCGCTCAAATCGTCATCAACGAAATCGATTCCGATACCCCAAGTACTGACGATAGAGAATTTATCGAATTAAAATCGACAGTTCCATATTTTCCCTTGGACGGTTATGTATTGGTTTTATTCAACGGAAATGCCACCTCTACAACAGCAAATCAAAGTTATTACACCTTAGATTTAGACGGATTGACAACAGATGCCAACGGAATAATTCTCATTGGAAATGCACTAATTTCTCCAGCTCCTGACAAAATAGTAGCAGATAATATTATCCAAAATGGTGCCGATGGCATTGCAATTTATTTAGGAAACGCATCCGATTTCCCTGAATTCACATTGGCAACATCCACGAATCTCATCAATGCACTGATGTACGACACCAAAGATGCCGATGCTACAGCTTTAATGAATTTATTGGGAGTTACTGTGCAGTACGACGAAGGGCAAAACAATCTTCAAACCACACAATCCGTTCAGAGAAAAAACGACGGAACTTACGAAACTAAAAACCCAACTCCTGGCGCCAACAATGATGGAAGTGGCATCATCTTTAACGGAATTACAATTACAACCAACACCGCCGACAAAAATGAAGGAGATAGTTTTCCTTTAACATTCACCACGCAAACTAATGTAAGCAGTGATTTGACTTTCACTTTCACTTTAAATAATTCTTCGTTTACTACTGCAGATTTTACTGGTATTACCACCGTATTTATTCCTTCGGGTTCCAACAGTTTTACAACAACTATTTTTCTTACGGACGATGTTTTGAATGAAGGAGATGAAACTTTAAAAATAAAAATTGGCGCAATTCCAGTTCAATACAAGCGACTTAATGACAATATCGAAATACGAATTATTGACAACGATTTTACTGTAGCTCCTTTTGGAACTCCTTTAAACCCAACTTACGGCATTGTTTCCAGCACCGCTCCTACGGGCTATTATGCTACTCTCGAAGGCCTTTCCGGAACTGCCTTAAAACAAGCCGTTCAGGATATTATTGCCAATCCAGCCGTAGTTCATGCCCACAATTATGGCGATATCATCGACATTCTAAAAACTGCAGATCAAAACCCTTTGAACAGCAACGAAGTTTGGCTGATGTATGTCGAAAAATCGCGTTCCAAACTAGAATTTCAGGATACAGGAATCAATACCGGAAAATGGAATCGCGAACACATTTATCCACAATCACGTGGCGGCTATACTGATGGAACTCTAAGTATTCCAGATGGAATAAACGTTTGGTTGCCAACCAATGCCGATGATATTCTTGCTGGTCACGCGGATGCGCACCACCTTCGTGCCGAAGACGGAGCCGAAAACAGTTTGCGAAGTAATAACGATTATGGATTAACAGGCTACAACGGACCTATCGGAACTATGGGTTCGTGGAAAGGCGACGTAGCTCGTTCCGTTTTTTATATGGCAGTTCGATACAATGCGCTAAGTGTTGTAGATGGTGATATTGCTGACACTACCGTGGGTCAATTAGGCGATTTGGCTTCTTTGTTGACTTGGAACACTTTAGACCAATCAGATGATTTTGAAATGAATCGAAATAATTATATTTACACTTGGCAAGTCAACAGAAATCCATTTATTGATTATCCCGATTTGGCTAATTATATTTGGGGTGCCAAAGCTGGTCAAATCTGGCATTTCAATTTATCAACCAATGATTTTGCCAATTTAAAAATAAACCTTTATCCCAATCCTGCTCATAAATCAATTACGATTTCTGGTTTGAATGAGAAAGCAACTATCGAAATATACAATACAATTGGAGCAAAAATATTGGAGCAAAAATTCATTGGCGAAACCAAATTGAACATTGATTTTCCTACCGGAATCTATTTTGCCAAAATCAATTCGGGCGAACAATTCATTGTTAAAAAAATCTTGGTAGAATAAGCTACTTCACAATAAAAAAATATATTTGTATTAGATTCATCATGAAAAATAAAGAATAAAATAATTTACATTTTATAAATATGCGTACTATTCAATTTTTGTTTATAAATGGTAACGCTGTTTTTTATAGACTTCTTATACTTATTTTTGTTTTTTCATTTTCCAACATTCAAGCCCAAATACCAATGAAAATTCCACCAAGTTTACAAAAAGGAGACACAATAGCGATTGTATGTACAGCTCGCAAAAACATCGACGATAACTTGAAACCGGCTATAGATTTATTGCACAGTTGGGGACTTGAAGTTCTAATTGGTAAAACTATTGGATTAGACAACAATCAATTGGCAGGAACTGATGCGGAGCGAGCGGCGGATTTTCAGCAACAATTAGACAATCCAAATATCAAAGCCATTTGGTGTGTGCGTGGTGGTTATGGCACGGTTCGAATGATTGATTTATTAGATTTTACAAAATTCAAAAAAAGTCCAAAATGGATTGTTGGCTTCAGCGACGTGACCGTAATTCACAGTTATATAAACAACTTAAATATTGCCACTATTCACGGAGCAATGCCAATAACAGTTGGAAAAGCTAGCACAGAATCGATAGAAAGTTTGCGGCAATCCCTTTTTGGCGAAAGCCTGAATTATGAAATTCCCTTTGATGCTGCAAACCGACTTGGCAATGCCAAAGGTGAAATTGTGGGCGGGAATTTATCCATTTTATACAGCCTTATGGGTTCCAATGCACAAATAGATTGCAAAGGAAAAATACTTTTCATCGAAGACTTAGACGAATATTTGTACCACATCGACCGAATGATGATGAGCCTGAAACGTTGCGGTTGCTTTGAGGATTTAAATGGTTTAATCGTTGGCACTATGAGCAAAATGAAAGACAACGACATTCCTTGGGGGAAAAATGCCAACCAAATTATCGAAGATGTGACCGAAGAATATTCGTTTCCTGTGCTTTATAATTTTCCTGCAGGTCATTTTCGAGACAACCGAGCCTTAATTTTTGGCAAACAAGTTTCATTGGAATTAAACACAACAACCTCAAAACTAATATTTGAATAACCAATAATTTCAAACTTTACGATTCCTGCTTCTAACTTGAAACTTCTAACTTTAAAATGGCCGAACACAACGATTTAGGAAAATTAGGAGAAGAAATGGCGGTTGAATTCCTTCAGAAAAACGGTTATGAAATTCTGGAAACGAACTGGACTTTCCAGAAAGCCGAAGTCGACATTATTGCCAAAAAAGAAAATACTCTCGCCATTATTGAAGTAAAAACCCGCTCCTCACTCGATTTTGGTTTGCCTCAAGACTTTGTAAAACCAAAGAAAATTCAGCTTTTGGTTAAAGCCGTAAACGAGTATGTTGTGAAAAATGATTTGGATATAGAGGTGCGCTTTGATATTATTGCGGTTCACAAAGAAGGCAAATCTTTAGTCATCGAACACCTAGTTGATGCATTTTATCATTTTTAACCAAATTTATTATTGTTTGATTTGTAACAAATTGTTTTTTTATTTATATTTGCAAACGGTTTACAAACAACAATCTAAGGAATTACAGCTTTAATATTTTAAATCTTCCTAATTAAAACGGTGATTTCCTTAAAAATTAACACAACTAAAAAATGAAAACTGTTTCTTCTATTGTAGAAAATTACATCAAAACAAAGCCATTTTTGTTGAATGCTTTATCTCTAGGCATCATCAATTTGACTTCATTGTCCAGAAATATTATGGTCGAATTGGAGTCTGAATTTGGCAAAGAAGTCAAACAAGGTGCAGTTGTAATGGCGCTGAAAAGACTCACCGAAGAATTGGATTTTAGGCTCAATCACAAAATTAATAAGGTTATAAAAAACATTGGCGAAATCACGGTTCGCTCCTCATTGACGGATTATACTTTTGCAGCTTCGGACACTGTCTTGAACAAACAGGCCGATTTAATTACCGACATCAACAGTTTTTCAGATATATTTTATACATCATCAAGAGGTGTAAATGAAACCAATATTGTAGTTAGCAATAGCGTCAATCATCTTGTTGACAAGCATTTTGTAAACGAAAAATTAATTCAAAAACTGGAAAACCTGGCTTCGATTACGGTAAAATTACCCAAAGAAAACATAGTGGTTCCTGGTATTTATTATTTCATTTTCCAGCGTTTGGCTTGGGAAGGAATCATCATTAACGAAGTAATTTCAACTTCAAACGAATTTACTATTTTGGTTAGCGAAGATGAAGTAGATGTGGCTTTTAAAGTAATTAAAGATTTGAAAAATTAGAATTATCACCTCGAAAGCTTGAAGCCTTTGAAAGGCTAAAACTACTCAAAAACTGCCATAAAGCTTTCTGAAAGAGATCTCAAAAAACAAAAACCGCCCAATTAAGGCGGTTTAGTTATTATAAAACTTTGCGAACTTTGCGAAAAGACAATGCGTTCTTTTCTGTTAAACTTTACAAATTCTCAAAGAAATCATTTCCTTTATCATCCGTGATAATAAAAGCCGGAAAATCTTTAATAGTAATTTTACGAACAGCTTCCATTCCTAATTCTTCAAAATCAACAATCTCGACTGAAAGGATATTTTCTTTTGCCAAAATAGCTGCTGGCCCTCCAATGGAACCCAAATAGAATCCACCATATTTTTGACAAGCGTCTTTTACTTCTTTGGTTCTGTTTCCTTTGGCAAGCATTACCATACTTCCGCCATTTTTTTGGAATTCCTCTACGTAAACATCCATTCTACCTGCCGTTGTCGGTCCAAAACTCCCCGAAGCCATTCCTTCCGGTGTTTTTGCAGGTCCTGCATAATAGATTGGGTGATTTTTGAAGTATTCCGGCATTGGTTTACCGGCATCCAATAATTCCTTGATTTTAGCGTGGGCAATATCTCGGGCTACAATCAAAGTTCCGTTTAGTTTCAAACGCGTTTTGATTGGGTATTGTGACAATTTTTTAAGAATTTCAGCCATTGGTTGGTTCAAATCAATTTCGACAGCAGGCTCCAAATGTGGTGCTGTTTCTGGCAACAAACGTTTTGGATTTACTTCCAATTGCTCTACAAAAATACCGTCTTTGGTAATTTTTCCTTTTATATTTCTATCAGCCGAACAGGAGACTCCCAATCCAACCGGACAAGAAGCCGCGTGACGTGGCAAACGAATTACACGGACATCGTGGGTAAAATATTTACCGCCAAATTGTGCTCCAATAGCACTTTGTTGACAGATTAGCTGAACTCTTTTCTCACATTCTAAATCACGGAAAGCCTGACCAGCCATATTTCCTGATGTTGGCAAATGGTCGAAATATCCCGCTGATGCTTTTTTAACCGTAGCCAAATTAGCTTCCGCTGAAGTTCCTCCAATCACTAAAGCCAGGTGATACGGTGGACAAGCTGAAGTTCCCAAGTCCATAATTTTAGCACGAATAAAAGCGTCCATTGATTTTTCATTCAATAGCGATTTCGTTTGTTGGTACAAATAGGTTTTATTGGCAGAGCCACCGCCTTTTGCTAAAAACAAGAACTCATAAGTAGCTCCTTTTTTGGCATAAATATCAATCTGCGCCGGAAGATTCGAACCTGAGTTTTTTTCTTCGAACATACTGATGGGTACAATTTGGGAATACCGAAGATTTCTTTCTTGATAAGTATTGAAAATACCTTTTGAAAGCCATTCGGCATCATCGACTCCCGTATATACATTTTCACCTTTTTTGGCCATTACAATCGCCGTTCCGGTGTCTTGACAAGAAGGCAATTCACCTTCGATAGCCACAACTGCATTTTGCAACAAATTGTAAGCCACAAAACGGTCGTTGTCTGTCGCTTCGGGATCGTCAAGAATGGCTCTTAGCTTTTCTAGATGAGCAGTTCTCAACATAAAAGAAACGTCTTTCAAGGCTTCTTGAGCCAACAATTCCAAACCTTTTGGGTCTACGGTCAAGATTTCTCTATCGCCTAATTTTTCTGTTTTTACAAAATCGGAAGTGATTTTACGATATTGGGTATCGTCTTTTAAAATTGGATAAGGATCCTGGTATATAAAGTCCATAGTGAGTTTTTTTTAGAACTTCAAATATAAGAATTGTAGAAGGAACAAAACCTGATTTATCTCACCTTCTGTTTTAGAATTGTTATAAATTATTTAAAAGAAAAATAAATTAGAAACCCCAAAATTAATGTTACCACTATTCCTAGAATCTCATTATCGTCTTTGGCAACATCTTCCATCTTCTTATTACCTCCATAATAAAACCACATAGAAATGTTACCAACCCACAAAAAAATTAACTTTCTGAATAAACGACTCATAAATTTTTAGTTCTAAAAAAACCAACTCGCCACAAAAATTGCTGTGATCACACAAATCAAGTCAACTATAAGCATCGTTCCCAAAGCATATCTGGTGTTTTTTATATTAACAGAACCAAAGTAAACCGCAATCACATAAAAAGTACTTTCCGCGCTACATTGAAAAATACTGCTTAACCTTCCTGTCATGGAATCGGCGCCAAAAGTATTCATTGAATCTATCAAAAATCCTCTTGATCCCGCAGAACTGAAAGGTCGTAGCATGGCTACTGGTAAAGCATCCGTGATTTCTTTGCTTACTCCCATATTCGAAAAAGCAAAAGCAATCCAATTGCTAATAATTTCAAACAAACCACTGTTTCTGAATAAAGAAATGGCCACCAACATTCCCAAAACATAAGGAAAAATGGTCACTCCGGTTTTCACTCCATTATTGGCGCCTGTCACAAAGGTTTCATAAACAGTCGTATTGGCTTCTGTGAATTTTTTCTCTTTGATAAACGAAAAGATCAAAGTAAAAACAATAATTCCCACCAATATTAAGGCCGAAAGATTGGAGGTAAAATAGTTTTTGCCAATTAAATCCAGATGATTTACATACATCAACAAACCAACAATAGCAGCAATTAAGACCATTAATCCGATAACTAAAGAAGCGCTTTTGAAATTAATTTTTTGTTTAATTCCAACAATCAGAAAAGCTGCAATTGTACCAATAAAAGAAGTTATTATACAAGGTAACATCACATCGGCAGGATTGCTGGCATTAGCAGCAGCACGATAGCCAATGATGGAAGTTGCTATTAAAGTTAGCCCCGAAGCGTGCAAACACATAAACATAATTTGAGCATCACTTGCTCGATCTTTGTCGGGATTTAGTTCTTGCAAACTTTCCATAGCTTTTAATCCAAAAGGTGTCGCAGCTGAATCCAATCCTAAGAAATTGGCAGAAAAGTTTAAGGTCATATAGGAAATTGAGGGATGATTTTTGGGAATACTTGGAAACACTTTTACAAAAACGGGACTCAATACTTTAGCCAATTTTCCAGAGGCTCCAGAAATAATTAAAAGCTCCATCAAGCCACAGAAAAAAGCCAAATAAGCCATAAGGGGCAGAATTAAATCAAGTAATGTGCTTTTGCAAGTGGGCAATAAACCATCCGATTTTTGAACACCGCTAAAAATTTTCACTACTTTGTTTTTATACACATAACTAGTGTCGGCATTTAGTGTATCTCTGTTGATAATAAAGGTTTTGTCTTCGGATTTATTGATGCTATCTTTTATAAAAGCAGGAATCTGATCCATATATTTTTCAGAAATCAGAATAGGATCGTCTTTTTTTCCGTTTAAAACATTGTCAATTGTATAACTGTTACCAGAAAATAAGCTGAAAATCACAAATACAATTGAAGAAATAAAAATTACCAACCAAAATCTGCTCAATACCATAATCTGTTTTTTTGTAAATGTAATAAATCAATTGCAATCTCAAATAGCAATTCCGATGTCAATAAAGAATTTTAAACGTGAATAATTTCCTCTTCAATCAACAAATCTTCCCGTCGCAAACGCAAGAAAATCTGCGCCACGGCGATAGTGTCTTTTTCACAATAGGTCACAATTCTGTCAATGTCCTTGTCCACATAAAAAACGTGACCTACTTGACTGCCGTCGATATCGCCTTTTGGGGAAGGAATTCCGAGCACTTTACACATTAATTTCAAGGAAGTAAAATGTTTATAATCACCAAACTTCCACAATTCTAAAGTGTCGAGATGCGGAATTTCCCATGGTTTTTTTCCAAATAAATTAAGCTTGTTAGGAATGGCAATATTATTAATAATCATTCGGCGGGCAATAAACGGAATGTCGAATTCCTTGGCATTATGACCACACAAAACATGTTGCGGTTGATTGAAATGATTGTTCAAAAGATTGATAAAATCGTAAAGAATTTTCTTTTCTTCTCCAAAAAAGGATGTCACTCTAAAATTTCGAATATCCCCTTTGATAGTAAAATAACCCACAGAAATGCAGACAATTTTTCCGAACTCTGCCCAAATTCCGGCTCGTTCATAAAAATCCTCTGCGGTGTATTCGTCTTTGCGTTGGTATTGGGTTTTGTGTTCCCAAAGTGCTTTCATTTCGTCATCCAAAGAATTGAAATCAGCTACTTCTGGAACAGTTTCGATGTCAAGAAACAGAATGTTGTTGAGGTTGATTTTTTCTATCATAAAGATTTATTTAAATACAAATTTCAAAAACTTTTGAAGTTCTAAATTTAGTCAAATTTTGTTTGCAATTAAATTTAAATCAATGAAAATTCGTGCAATTTCTGCATTCCCTAAAATAAACTAACTTGATTTGTAGGGTTTTCGTGTTCAAGCAACCACTTTTTTCGCCACAATCCGCCAGCATAACCGGTTAGGGAACCATCGGTTCCAATGACTCTGTGACAAGGAACTACAATCCAAAGCGGATTTTTCCCATTGGCCGAAGCCACGGCTCGAATGGCTTTGACATCTCCCAATTTCTTGGATAGTTCCATATAAGATATTGTTTTTCCGAAAGGAATTTCTAGTAACCCTTTCCAAACTTTTTGTTGAAATTCGGTTCCAGATGGATTTAATTTGAAAGTGAAATCAGTTCCTTTTCCCTCGAAATAGTCGTTGAGTTGCGAAACGGCTTCTTGCAAAACTTTTGGAATAGAATCTGAAATTTCGCCTTCATCGGATACTGAAATAACTGAAATACCTTCTTCATCGCCTATTATTTTGGCAATTCCTAAAGCCGTTTTGATGTAAGTGGTTTCCATATTATAAAAGTAAAAAAATTAACCACAAAGTTCACAAAGAAGGCACAAAGTTCGCAAAGAAAGATTTGTTAAAAAACAAAACCATCTCGACTGAAATGGTTTTTTTAGCCCTGATGGAAACGGCATCCTTTTGTGGCGGTGTTCGCCACAAAAGATATAGTGGACAGCAGGAAATAGCTCCTAAAACTAAATAAGATAAAATTATTTCAAATGGGAATAAACATAAGCCTCCAAAGCTTTCAATTCTTCATCTGAAAAGGTCTTTGTTATGACAAAATTAGGTTTCATCAGCGCATATTGCGTTGGGTCAACAATGGGTTCTCCTTCGCCTTTAAGGAAAGTTACCATATTTCCATTTTTTTCTTTATAGATTTTGGCTATGTCCTGTAAACTTGGCCCAACGAGTTTTACATCGGGTTTATGGCAAGCAATACAAGCACCTTTCCCGTTAAAAATTTCTTTGCCCAAATCCTCAGGTTTTTGACCTTCGGTTGTTGCCTCTGTTGTTTCGGGTTTGCCAAAGGATTCTTCTGAACCGTCTTTTTTACAAGAAACTGTAACTAACATTCCTGCAAATAACATTGGTAATATTAATTTTTTCATGAATTATTTATTTAAAAGTCTTGCCGCTTCTTTGGCAAAATAAGTTGATATAATATTTGCGCCTGCTCGTTTGATGCAATATAATTGTTCGATCATAATTTGGTCGTGGTCAAGCCAACCTCTTTCGGCAGAAGCTTTCACCATTGCATATTCGCCAGAAACTTGGTACACTGCTACAGGAACGTGAACAACATTTTTTACTTCGCGAACGATGTCAAGGTATGCCATTCCTGGCTTTACCATTACAATATCAGCTCCTTCGGCAACATCGTCCAATGTTTCGCGGATGGCTTCAATGCGATTGGCATAATCCATTTGGTAGGTTTTTTTGTCTTTTGGAACATTTTCCATATCGACAGGAGCACTGTCTAAAGCATCGCGAAATGGGCCATAAAATGCCGAAGCATATTTGGCGCTGTAACTCATAATTCCCACATTATGATGACCATTTTCTTCCAAAGCTTTGCGAATGGCAAGCACGCGACCGTCCATCATATCGCTTGGCGCAACAAAATCGGCTCCGGCTTCGGCGTGACTTAAACTCATTAGCGTTAAGGCTTCGATTGTGGCATCATTTATAATTTGTCCGTTTTTAATAATTCCGTCGTGACCGTAGATAGAATAAGGATCTAAGGCTACGTCTGGCATTACAATCATTTCAGGAACGGCGTCTTTGATGGCGCGAATGGTTTGTTGCATTAATCCGTCTTTGTTCCATGCTTCGACCCCTAAATTGTCTTTCAAATTTTCGCTCACTTTTACATAAATATTGACAGCTTTAATACCCAAATCCCAAGCTTCTTTGACTTCTTTGACGGTATTGTCTAACGAATGACGATAGATTCCAGGCATCGATGCAATAGCAATTTTTACGTCTTTTCCTTCGGCAACAAACATTGGGAGCATAAAATCGTTTGGACTTAATGAGGTTTCACGAACGAGAGAACGAATGGATTCATTGGTTCTTAATCTTCTATTTCTGTTTAGTGGAAACATATTTTTGTGTTTTAGATTGTAAATTTATGATTAAAAAATATTAAAGCCCTGTCTTTTGATGAACAGTTTCAAATACTTCTTTTACTTTTTTTGGAGGTTCAAATCGATATCCAACTGAAACATTTAAAGTTGAAACATTGTCATTCAATTGTATTTTGGCTTCACTATTTTGAACAAAAGCGAAATAATTAACATTTAAGAATGAGAAAAACGAATCCGTATTATAACCCATTTTTAAACTTGCATTCGATTCAAAAATACCCGAAATATCACTGTCAATATTGCTAATTCCTCCTCCTATAGCCAGTCCTGCTGAAATTAAAAACTTGTTATTGATTACAAAATTATAATAATACGAGGGTGATATAGTCATTTCAAAAATATTACTTTTTGTATCAGGACTTCCATCGTTCAAATCAAGATTGGTATAAAAAAAAGCGAAATTTGGAATAAAACTACCCGAACTCTTGGTTTGCCATTGTTTTTGATTAGCTATTGTTTTAAAAGAAAAATTAGGATTAAAAATATACGATGTTACTCCTCCTATTTTAGTAGACCTCATATCTGTGAAAGGTACTGTTATCGCGCCATAATCGACATAAAATCCAGTTTGGTTGATAAAACTAATCGTTTGCATCCACTGTTTTACAATAAATCGGGTACTGATATTAAACAGTTTTGAATTACCATTATCTTTATTTACATCAAAAAACTTTGGTGAAAATCCATAAGAGATATCCACAAATCTATAGGAAACGCTTACTCCTATTTGTTCTCTACGATTCGGAATTAAATCCAAAGTAGTTTTTTTTCCGCTTGAATTTGTCGTAACAAATTGAAAATTATTGGAAACATCCAAATAATACAAACTCGCAATCACATTATCATCGTACGATTTAAAATAAGGATTAGGAGTAGAATTTTCTTGAGCAAAGCAGCCGAAAATTCCTCCAATCACAATAAAGTAAAACGTTTTTATACCCATTCTTTAGGATTCTCTAATGTTGTAACTAGTTTTTCTTCTTCGCTTCCTTTTTCAGGATGATGGTCATAAACCCACTGCACGTGTGGTGGCAAACTCATCAGAATACTCTCAATTCGACCATTGGTTTTCAATCCAAACAAGGTGCCTTTATCGTGAACCAAATTGAATTCGACGTAACGACCTCGACGGATTTCCTGCCAAGTTCTATTGGCTTCCGAATATAATATGTTTTTTCTCTTCTCAACAATTAAAACATAAGCTTCAAGGAAACTATTTCCGACTTCAGTTACAAAATTGAACCAATTTTCCATTGACATCTCGTCAGTTGCTTTGCAATAATCGAAAAATAATCCGCCTATTCCTCTAGCTTCATTTCGATGTGCATTCCAAAAATAAGCATCACATTGTTTTTTATATTTTGGATAAAACTCCAAATTGTGTTTGTCACAAGCCGTTTTACAGGTTTGGTGAAAGTGTATTGCATCTTCCTCAAACAAATAATAAGGGGTTAAATCTTGTCCGCCACCAAACCATTGCTGAATCACGTTTCCGTTGTCATCATACATCTCAAAATAACGCCAATTAGCGTGAACCGTTGGCACCATTGGACTTTTTGGATGCAAAACCAAACTCAATCCACAGGCAAAAAAATCGGCTTCACCCACATTGAACAATTTTTGCATCGAATCCGGTAATTTTCCGTGCACTGCCGAAATATTGACACCGCCTTTTTCGAAAACTGCTCCGTTTTCAATCACACGTGTTCGTCCGCCTCCGCCTTCTGGTCGTTCCCAAATATCCTCGCGGAATTTAGTTGAACCATCAGCATTTTCCAATCCTGCACAGATTTGGTCTTGAAGGTTTTGTATGTATTGATAAAATTTATCTTTCATTATATAATTCATATAATTCCATATCTAACGGAACTTCATAAGTTGGAGTAAACTCGTTTAGTAATGTTCTTTGCCAAACAAAACCACAGTTTTTAGCGACTTTTATACTTCCAAAATTAGTTTTATGAGAAATGATTTGAAGTGTTTTCAAACCCAAATCCTCAAAAGCAAATTTTGACATTTCTTTTACTGCAAACGATGTCAAACCTTTTCCTTCAAATTCAGAACCAATGCAATAAGCAAATTCAGCTTGTTTGGTTTCCCAATTCAATTTTTTTATAATAACAAGTCCAATTATATTTTGAGTTGCTTTTTCTTTAATTACAAAAGTAAAACCAGATTTTGATTGAAATTCATCTATTTTATCCAAAATATAACTTTCAGCAGCATCAAAAGTCAAGTTACTCGAAAGAGTTTTAGGAAAATATTTTCTAAATCTTTCCGCATTAGAAACCATAAATTCATTGAGATTTAAAGCGTCTTCTGATTTTAATGGAACAATGTGAAAAGCTTCTCTTTTCATTATAAATTTGCTTTCGCAGCAGCTGTCTTATGAAATATTTCAAACGAATAAGTCTTGCTTTCCTTTTGAACATAATCATAAATTGCAATGGCTTTTTCTAAAAAATCGAATTGACTTTCTTTCGAAATCGCTATCAAAAAATCAGCAAATATCTCGAAATGATTCCAATCAAAATGAAGACGCTTCAAATGCGAAATCAATCCTTTTTCATCGAAATCACGAAGACTCTCGACATTCATTCCCAAATCTTTCAATTCGTTTTCCAGAAGCAACAAGTCTTCCAAATTCCAGAATTTAGGCACAAAAGTCAGTGAATGCAATATCTTTAGAATGTTGTCTATTCGAATACTTTCCTGATCTCTTAAGCCTTTGTTTAGCATTTTTGAAACTTATTTCTGCTTGTATTCCTTCACCGCATCAATAAATGCTTTGGCGTGATCTACAGGAATATTTGGTAAAATTCCGTGACCTAAATTAGCGATATATTTGTCTTTTCCGAATTCGTCAATCATTTCGTGAACCATTTTCTTAATAACAGGAATTGGCGAAAGCAATCTTGAAGGATCAAAATTTCCTTGTAAAGTGATGTTTCCACCTGACAAATAACGTGCATTTCGTGGCGTACAAGTCCAATCTACTCCAAGTGCAGCAGCTCTACTTTTGCCCATTTCGCCAAGGGCAAACCAACACCCTTTTCCGAAAACAATGACTTGTGTTTCGTCTGCCAAGGCATTAACAATTTGGTTGATGTATTTCCAAGAGAACTCTTGATAATCCACTGGAGAAAGCATTCCGCCCCAAGAATCAAAAATCTGGATGGCATCGCAACCTGCTTTTACTTTTTCTTTCAAATATAAAATGGTAGTATCGGTAATTTTTTGCAATAAAGTATGTGCCGCAACTGGGTTTGAGAAACAAAATCCTTTGGCAGTATCAAAACTTTTAGAACCTTTTCCTTCTACTGCATAACAGAAAATCGTCCAAGGTGATCCAGCAAAACCAATTAATGGCACTTCATCGTTTAGCATTTCTTTAGTTAGTTTTATAGCATCAAAAACATATCCTAAAGTTTCGTTTACATCTGGAACATAAACCTGGTTTACTTGTTCCATAGTACGAATTGGATTCGGGATAATCGGCCCCAAATTATCTTTCAATTCCACGTGAATTCCCATCGCTCTTGGCACAACCAAAATATCCGAAAACAAAATCGCCACGTCAGGACCAATTCTACGAATGGGTTGAACAGTGATTTCTGCTGCTAATTCCGGGGTTTCACAACGAGTGAAAAAATCATATTTATCACGTAATGCTCTGAATTCAGGTAAATATCTTCCGGCTTGACGCATCATCCAAACAGGTGGACGTTCAACAGTTTCTCCTCTTAATGCTTTTAAAAATAAATCGTTCTTTATCATTTTTCTTTTTTTACCGCTAAAACGCTAAGGCGCAAAGCATTTTTAATGTCTAATTAATATCAAGATTGAATTGTTGGATTACTTCTTCTATCAAAAGTTCTGTTGAAGGAATTTCTGGTAAAACAATATTTTTAGTAACCCCTCTTAATGCTTCAGCGGTGGTTTCGCCAATACAAAAGCAAATTTCATTTTTTATTTTGTTGTCTTTCAAATAACTTTCTACCGCTGAGGGACTGAAAAACAAGATACCATCAAATTTTTCTTCCTTAGAAATTTTAAAAGGTGTTAACTTGGTTTGATAGGTTTCGATTTCGTTGAACTTTACAGCAGCTGTTTTAAGTGCTTGCGGCAAGGTTTCTTTACGTAAATTGCCACTAAAGAACGTGAAGCTTTCTTTGTTGTAAATCAATGTGATAATTTCTGCCAATTCCGATGCATAATCCATATAAACGGCAACCGTAAATCCATTTTTTTCTAATAACTCTTTGGATTTCAAACCTACACAAAAAACAGTTTTAGATTGCAATTTCTCCCAATCTGGTTGTTCCATCAAACTTACTATCGCATTTTGACTGCTAAAAATAAGGTTTTGATTGATATTGCTTAATTCAAAATCAGTGTTGGTTATTGCTATAAAATTGTCTTCCAAAAGATCAATTTTGGCATTAATAAAAGCTTGTCGGTGTTCGTTCGACAGTATTTTTGTGGATAATATGCTGATTTGGTCACTCATTATTTTTTCAAACTTTCTTTGATACTTTTCATCAATTCCGCTCCACCTTTTTCCAAAATTTCATTGGCACAATTGAAACCTAATTTTTTCCATTCTTCAACGGGTACAACTTTTTCAATTTCCAATTTCTGTTTTCCATCAATAGACAACAAAGACCCTTTGAAAGTAAAGCTGTCTTCCAACTCGCAATATCTTGCCAATGCTCCAATTGGTGCTGTGCATCCGCCTTCGAGTGTTTTAAGGAATTGTCTTTCTATATAGGTGCAAATTTCGGTTTCGATATCATTAAGTTGAGAAACGGCATCAAGGGTGAAATCGTCATTTCCCATTGCGACAACAACCATTGCACCTTGAGCAGGAGCTGGAATCATCCAATCAAGATTGATAAAATCGGTTGGTTTCAAGTTGATGCGTTCGAGTCCGGCTGCTGCAAAAACAGCTCCGCTCCACTCGCTTTCGTTTAGTTTTTGCATTCGGGTATTCACGTTTCCTCGCAAATCGACTACGGTATGATTGGGATATTTATTCAACCATTGTGCTTGACGACGTAAGCTTCCGGTGGCGATGGTTCCGTTTCCTTCAAGAAATTCGAGGTTTCCTTTGTGAACCAAAATATCCAAAGTATTGGCTCTTTTGAGAACTGCCGCTTGAACAATCCCAATAGGCAAAGCTGTTGGCACGTCTTTCATCGAATGCACGGCAATATCGACTTGTCCATTTATCATGGCAAAGTCTAATGTTTTTGTGAAAATTCCGGTGATTCCAAGTTCGTAAAGTGGCTTATCAAGAATAATATCGCCTTGCGATTTTACGGCAATAATTTCGGTTTTATAACCTAAATCGTTTAATTTTTTTTGAACGGTATGGGCTTGCCAAAGTGCTAATTCGCTGTCGCGAGTCCCAATTCGAATTGTTTTTTTTGAATCCATTAAACCTTTTTTCTTTTTTTTAAACCATAAAGATATTAAGGTTTGTTCAGATATTTACTATGAGAGGGTGATTTTGTATTTTTCTTCGATTGGCGAACTTGTTTTTTGAGGAGTTTGTAGTCCTATTTGAAATACTTTTTCAATAAAATCTATGCTTTCATCCACCGAGGTGTTTTCGTCTTTGAGGTGACTGGCGAAATGGTTGGTGATTTTTTGGATAATTCTAGAAGTGATTAGTTCTGCTTGTTCTTCGTCAAAATTAGATAATTTTTTACGTTGAAAAGTCAATTCTCCGGCAACAATATCGTTCAATTTAGCCTTCAATGCGTGAATAGTTGGTGCATATTTTCGGCCATTCATCCAAGTATTCAATTCTAATTTCATATCCTCGATAATGGCTTCGGCAGCTGGAATATGTTGTTTTCTTCTTTCGAGCGTGTCATCTGTCATTTGTGATAAATAATCCATGTGGATTAAAGTCACTCCAGGAATTTGTTGCACATCGGCATTCACGTTTTTTGGAATAGATAAATCCAAAATCAACAAATCTTTTTTAAGATTCAATAATGTTCTGTCAATAGTTGGATTTTGAGCTCCGGTAGCCACAACCAAAACGTCGGCTTTTTGTAATTCAAGATGTAAATCGGAATAATCTTTTACAATTAAATTTAGTTTTCCTGCAAGAACTTCGGCAGTACTTTTTGTTCTGTTTATTAAAGTAATCTGCTCGTTTTTTGTATGTTTTACAAGATTTTCGCAAGTGTTTCTGCCAATTTCTCCAGTTCCGAAAAGTAGTATATTTTTATTTCCAATATCCTCAACACTTTTCATTATGAATTGAACGGCGGCAAAAGAAACAGAAGTTGCACCTGAACTAATTTCGGTTTCATTTTTAATTCTTTTGCTGGTTTGAATAACAGTATTGATTAATCTGTCAAGAAAAGCATTGATTAAACCCAAAGAACGAGACTCTTCAAAACTATTTTTTATTTGTCCGATAATTTCGAAATCGCCAAGAATTTGACTGTCTAAACCTGTTCCAACACGAAACATGTGGTCGATAGCTTCAAGACTTTTATATACAAACCCTACTTTTTGAAATTCTTCGACAGTTCCATTACTATTCTCACAAACTAACTTTATTAATTGGAAAGGGTGTTCGGCATAGCCATAAATTTCGGTGCGATTGCAGGTAGATGTAACGATTAAACTCTCGATACCTTCTTCTTTTGCTTGGAGCAATACCTTGGTTTTTGCTTTGGCATCCAAACTAAACTTACCTCTCACTTCGGCATCTGCCTTCTTGTAACTTAATCCTATGGAGTAGAAAGTTTTGTGTTTTGGTATATTTAGGTTTTCCATAAGTAATCTTTTTTTAATCGAACGCACAAAGTTATAGTTAGCTTCTTTATTAAAACAACGCTTAAAGTACTATTTGTGTCGCCAAATGATTTTTGTTTATAAGTCTGAAAATTAATTTTAAAACACTATTTTTGTAATGAAATCAGGCTTTTATAAAACAAAAGTAAATTTAATTTATTAACAATTACCTGATAATTATCATATTAATTAAAAAAAATGTCGCAATGAGTTCACAGGATATTATAACAATTGAAGATGACTTTACCCTACTCCGTTTTCAAAATGACAGTGACGAAGTGTATTGTACACAACGCGAAGTCAAAAGCGGCTTGATACAATTTCACTTTGGTCTAAAGGGCAAAGCCAAATTTCTTTTTAATCAAGGAAGCTATGCTTTAGATTTAAAAGAAGAGAAGTCTTTATTGCTTTACAATCCACAAAAAGAACTTCCTTTGAACCTAGAAATTGCTCCCAATTCCTGGGTGATTTCGGTTATTATTTCCATTCAAAAATTTCATAATTTATTTTCTTCCGAAGCCAATTACATCACTTTTTTGAGTGAGGACAATAAGGACAAAAAATATTATAAGGAAGGTGACATCAGTCCTTCGATGGCCATTGTTTTGACCCAATTGTTTCATTACAATTTGCATCCATCGATAAAAAACTTGTATTATAAAGGTAAAGGATACGAATTATTAAGTCTCTATTTCAATCGAACCGAGGATCCAAATGCTGAGCAATGTCCGTTTTTGATTGATGAAGAAAATGTATTAAAAATAAAAAAGGCCAAAGAACTCATTCTTGTTAATATCGCAGAACCACCAAGTTTACAGGAATTAGCCGACCAAGTGGGACTCACTTTAAAAAAACTAAAAATGGGTTTCAAACAAATTTATGGCGACACTGTTTATGGTTTCCTTTTCGATTATAAAATGGATTCGGCTCGAAAATTATTAGACAGCGGTTCTTATAATGTCAATGAAGTAGGTTTGAAAATTGGCTACAGCACAGGAAGTCATTTTATTGCCGCTTTCAAAAAGAAATTTGGCACTACTCCAAAGAAATATTTGATGGCTATTAATCCGAATATGTAAATCTAAATTCTCAGTACAGAGAAAAAATATCAAAATAAAATAAAATATGAAAGGAGTACTATTAGTCAACCTTGGTTCACCAGAAAGTCCAACCGCAAAAGACGTAAAACCGTATTTAGACGAATTTTTAATGGACAAATACGTGATTGACGTTCCGTATTTATTACGCGCTTTGTTAGTTCGCGGCATAATTCTTCAAACAAGACCTAAAAAATCAGCGGCGGCTTACGCCAAAATTTGGTGGGAAGAAGGTTCGCCATTGGTTGTAATTTCGCAAAGAATGCACAAAAAAGTATTGGCAGAAACTTCAATTCCCGTTTCACTTGCAATGCGTTATGGAAAAATGTCTATTCTCAAAGGATTACAAGAATTACACGATAAAGGTGTCAACGAAGTGATGCTTTTTCCGTTGTATCCACAACACGCAATGGCTTCGACAACGACCATTTTAGAATTGGCCGAGGAACACAGAAAAAAGTATTTTCCGGAAATGAAATTCACGATTGTTCCCGCTTTTTACAACAAACCTGACTATTTAAAAAACCTTGCTGATAAAATTCAATCGCATTTGAATGGTTTTGATTACGATCATTTATTGTTCTCTTATCACGGAATCCCTGAACGACACATTCGCAAAACGGACATTACCAAATCACACTGCAAAATTGATGGTTCTTGTTGTAACACACCTTCGCCAGCGCACGAATTTTGCTACCGTCACCAATGTTACGAAACTACAAAACAAGTAGTGAAGCTATTAGGAATTCCGGAAGGAAAATACAGTCAAACTTTTCAATCCAGATTGGCTGGAGACAAATGGCTTACTCCTTACACCGATGTTGAAGTGAACAAAATGCCCGAAAAAGGTATTAAGAATTTGGCAGTAGTTACGCCGGCTTTTGTTTCGGATTGTTTAGAAACATTGGAAGAAATTGCAATGGAAGCGAACCACCAATTCAAAGAAAACGGAGGTGAAAATTTTATGGCGATTCCTTGTTTGAATGACGATGATGCTTGGTGTAAAACAGTAGGGAATTGGATAAATGATTGGGCTAAATAAAAATGTTTAAAAGTTTAAGGTTTAAAGTTGTCTAACGAACTTGAACCCTAAACTCTAAACTTTATACAAAAAAAATGGAACTCTACAACTACCTAAAATCCCTTCACCTCATCTTTGTTATCACCTGGTTTGCCGGACTTTTTTATATTGTTCGCTTGTTTGTATACCAAATTGAAGCCAACGACAAACCTTCGCCGGAAAAAGAAATTTTGCAAAAACAATACAAAATAATGACCTATCGTTTGTGGTTCATTATCACTTGGCCGTCAGCGGTTTTGGCTAGTCTTTTTGCGTTTTGGATGTTGTTTTTTACCGATTTAGGTAAAGCTTGGTTGCAAATGCCTTGGATGCATGTGAAACTTGGCTTCGTTTTTGCGCTGTATTTGTACCATTATAAATGCCAAAGAATATTCAAAGAATTGCAAAATGACGAAGTAAAATATACCACAAATTATATGCGGTTGTGGAACGAAGGTGCTACAATTATCCTATTTGCAGTTGTGTTTTTGGTCATTCTGAAAAGTGCCGTAAACTGGATTTATGGCGTAATCGGAATTATGTTGTTTTCGATTTTGATTATGTTGGGCTTTAAATTTTACAAACGAATACGAGAGAAAAACAACTCCTAAAAGATGTTCAAAAACTTCAAGATATCAATGCTTTCGTTGCGAATCAGGATTTTCCTTTCGATGATAGTATTGATTATTGTAGCATCAATAGTCTTGGCTTCAATTTCCATCTTTCAATTCAAAAACAAAGCAAAACAGTACCATCAAGAGCGACTAGAGTATAAAGAAGATGCCATAAAAGAAAACATCAATTATGTGCTTACTAATACCACTTATCCGCTTACATCAAGCAATTTAGCGCTGATTTTTAAAGACAAAATTCACGAATTATCAGACATTCATAATCTTGAAATTAACATCTACGACTTGGATGGTCATTTATTAAAATCTTCAAAATCGAGATTTTCTATCGATGCTGCTGCTCCTCCCATTCCAAAATACATTCTAAAACTGGTTCAATCCTCAATAGAAAAACGCTATGTCGACATCAAAAACATCGACGGAAAAAAGAATCGTTCTTCCTATAGTTTAATAAAAGACGATAAGTTTAAACCGCTGGGAATCCTTAATTTACCTTATGTAGAAGATGATAGTTATTACCAAACCGAACTTCAAAATTTCTTAATTGGATTGGCACAAGTGTATAGCTTTATGCTTTTGGTGGCTTTTGGGGTAGCTTATTTTCTGTCTTCCTACATTACAAAATCATTGAAAACCATTTCGGACAAATTGAGCGAAACCAGTTTGAACCAAAAAAACGAAAAAATTGTCCTCGAAGCGAGCAGCAAAGAAATCAATCTTTTGATTAATGCGTATAATGCAATGGTGGACGAACTCGAAGAAAGCGCTTTGAAATTAGCCCAAAGCGAACGAGAAGAAGCCTGGCAAGAAATGGCAAAACAAGTGGCTCACGAAATCAAAAATCCCCTCACGCCAATGCGATTGACGGTGCAAAGCTTTCAGCGAAAATTTGACCCAAACGATCCCAATCTAAAACAAAAAATCAACGATTATTCTGAAACCTTGATTCAACAAATTGATACGATGAGTTCCGTGGCTTCGGCATTTTCGAACTTTGCTTCGATGCCAGCACAACAAAATGAAACCTTGAATGTGGTGGATGTCATCGAACTGACAATGGATATTTTCAACGAGGAATACGTTCATTTTAAAGCCGAAGAAGCAGTCATTATTTCGAAAATTGACCGAACACAACTCATTCGAATTATTACCAATTTAGTCAAAAACGCTATTCAAGCCTTTCCGGAAAATCAGCAAAATAAAGCCGTTTGTGTCAATGTCAAAAAGGTATTGAACAATGTTATTATCACGGTTGCCGACAACGGATTGGGAATTGCAAAGGAAGATTTCAATCGGATTTTTGAACCTAAATTTACCACAAAATCCAGCGGAATGGGCTTAGGTCTTGGTATAATCAAAAATATTATCGAAAATTATAAAGGAACAATTACACTCGAATCACAAATAGGAAAAGGAACAACATTTACCGTTTCGCTTCCAATAATCAATACATAAAAAACTGAATTATGGCACTTCAAAACATCATCTTGGAACACGAAAAAGGCATTGCTACACTTTATATCAATCGTCCCGAAAAATTAAATGCACTAAACAAAGCTACGATTCAAGAGCTTCACGAAACCCTTAAAATGATTGATGAAAATCCAGAAGTTCGTGTGATTATTGTCACCGGAAGTGGAGAAAAAGCTTTTGTTGCTGGAGCGGATATTGCCGAATTTGCTCATTTTTCGGCGGAAGAAGGCGCACAACTAGCCGCTAAAGGACAACAACTTTTATTTGATTTTATCGAAAATATGAAAACTCCTGTGATTGCAGCAGTCAATGGTTTTGCTCTTGGTGGCGGACTAGAATTGGCTATGGCCTGTCATTTCAGAATCGCTTCCGAAAATGCCAAAATGGGATTGCCGGAAACTTCGCTTGGCGTGATTCCTGGTTATGGCGGAACGCAACGTTTGTCTCAATTGGTTGGCAAAGGTCGCGCAATGGAAATGATTTTAACCGCTGGAATGATTGATGCTGACACAGCAAAAATCTACGGATTAGTGAATCACGTTGTGCCGCAAGAAGATTTATTTTCGGCTTATATGACTATTGCCACGAGGATTATGAAAAATTCTCCTGTCGCTATTTCTAAAGCCATCGAAGCTGTGAACGCCAACTTCATTTCAGGTGTAAATGGATTTGATGTCGAAATCAAAAATTTTGGAGATTGTTTTGCCACTGATGATTTTAAAGAAGGAACAACGGCGTTTTTAGAGAAACGAAAAGCGGAGTTTAAGGGACAATAAAAGGAATTAATCAGTTACAGTTGAGAATGTAAAAAATTGTAATTTTGAAAATTCATTTCCGAAAACAATATATCAAAAAAATCAAACTATGTCCTTCCAGCCTGTATTTGCCCAATTTTGGGAAAAAGTAAAAGAAAGCATCGAAAATAAAACTTACGCCAAATTAACTTTGGCAAAAACCATTGGCGACACCGAATTGAAAAACATTTATGTTCGTCCTGTTTTATTGGAAAATGATGTGTTTAGCCTTTCGGTTACGGCACGTTACAAAACTGAAGAAATAGAAAGTTTCCATTCGCTGGAAGAAGCTTTTTTTGTATTGGCACCGTATATGAACAATCCGTTTTTGACGGCATTATTATTCACGACAGAAAATGACATTACATTTAAACTCAATAAAAAAAGGGTGGGAAGCATTATAGAACAAGCACCTACTTTCAAGAATGCTTCGGATGTAATTTTGGAAATGAAAGAAAAAGGAATTTAAAAAAGTTTGCAGTAAGCAATTTTCGGTAGTCAATACTAAGTTTCAAACTGCTGTTGAACACTCAATAACTGACCACTGAATACTATTTTTCCCCATCCCATTCTGCATAAAACTGCGAAAGGAATCCTTCCATATAACTATGTCTTTCTTTGGCAATTTGTTGACCTGTTTCCGTATTCATTTTGTCTTTCAAAAGCAATAATTTTTCATAGAAATGATTCAAGGTTGGTGCTTGACTGTTTTTATACTCTTCCTTGCTCATATGAAGTTTTGGAGCAATATTTGGGTTGTACAAGGGTCTGTTTTTAAAACCTCCATAATTGAACGCTCTGGCAATTCCAATAGCGCCAATAGCGTCCAATCGGTCTGCATCTTGAACGATATCCAATTCGATAGAAGAGAATAGTTTTTCTGTATTTCCTCCCTTAAAAGAGACGTTTTCTATAATGTTAATCACGTGCTGAATTGTGGCTTCATCAACATCATTGGAAGTTAAAAATTCTCGAGCCACTCTTGGTCCAAGCATTTCGTTTCCATCGTGGAATTTACTATCAGCAATATCGTGAAGCAAAGCTCCTAATTTTACAACATTTGCATCGCAAACTTCACCATCGGCGATTAACAAGGCGTTTTTATACACTCGTTCAATGTGAAACCAATCGTGTCCGCCTTCGGCATTTTCAAGCTTGGTCTTAACAAAAAGTATTGTTTTGTTGATTATTTCCGAATAATTCATATTAGAAAGGTTTTATAAAAAAAGCTGATTTTAAAATTTAAATTCAAAAATCAGCAATTTAGTATTTAAAAAAATCAATTTCAATGGCAATTTCAATGGCAATTTCAATGGCAAAAAATCAAAAATTATTAATTTCAAATTAGCTTTTCATTTCAGCCAATCTGAAATCTAAATTCTACAATCTACAATCTCGCCGGTTCTACCCATTTGAATTGAAATGACTCTTGTGGAATGACCAATCTTTCTGAAATTCTAGCCATTCTAGCTGGTAATTTCATCAAATAATCTCTAGCTTTTTCGGCTTCGTCAGTCAAACTTCCAATTTTATCAATTTCCCATTTATCGATTAGCTTTTGCATAATATCTACATAATCGTTGGCAGTATAAACCCCAATTCGCTGCGCAGAATCTGAGAAATGTTCGAAAGCAGAACTTATTTTTTGTCCAGATTCTCTCAAGAAATGCGCTGGCATCACGATTTTGGCTTTCATCATATATTGAAAAGCAAGCATCATTTCGCTTGGATCAATTTTGAAAATTTGGTTTACAAATTCGCTGTAAGCCAAGTGATGACGCATTTCGTCGCCAGCAACCATTTTACACATTTTAGCTAATTTAGTGTCTCCATAACTTTTGGCCAATTGCGACACTCGGTTGTGAGAAACATAAGTTGCCAATTCCTGAAAACTGGTGTAAACAAAGTTTTTATAAGGATCTCTTCCGGTTCCAATATCAAAACCGTCGTTGATCAAATGTTGCGTTGTCATTTCGATTTCACGCATATTCACACGACCCGATAAATAAAGGTATTTGTTCAACAAATCACCGTGACGATTTTCTTCACCTGTCCATTGGCGAACCCATTGGGCCCAACCGTTTCTTTCCAGATTATCGACGCCTTCCACTTCCATTAACCAGTTTTCGTAGGTTGGCAAAGCTTCTTCGGTAATCATATCACCTACCATTGCAACCCAAAAATCATAAGGTAAATCTTTGGAGATTTCTCTCAATTCTTTTACTTCTTCCAAAAAAGTATCACTTTCTGAGTTCGGTAAAAAATCGGATGGTTGCCAAATTTTTTCAACAGGAATTAGATACTGGTCAACATAGGAACTGACTTTTTTTTCTAGAAGTTGCATCACTTCCAATCGTATATTTTTAATTGACATCTAGTTTTATGGATTTATTAATTTTTGAATTTATTCCAAGAAGATACAAAGTTAGCACAATTTTAAAGTTTTATACCTTGAACGATTGCATTTTCTGTTTTTTCCATTATTTCAGCAAAGTCATACTCTTTTACTGATATTGCTTCATGAATAGTAAAAGTGATATGATTTCCTAAACCATAAGGAAAAGCGCCAAATCTAAAAAATTTCCACGAATTATTGATAGAAATAGGCACAACATAAGCAGATGGTGCATATTTACACAATATTTTCAATCCGCTTTGTGCAAATTCTTTTGTTTTTCCTGTCTTACTTCGAGTTCCTTCTGGAAAAATTACTGCAGAACGTTTGTATTTTTCGATATATTCAGACAACCCTTTAATAACAGGAATGGCTTGTTTAGGGTCTTTTCTATCAATAAGCACAGAACCTCCGTGTCTTAAATTATAAGAAACGCTTGGAATTCCTTTCCCTAATTCGACTTTGCTCACAAATTTTGGATGAAATTTCCTCAAAAACCAAATCATTCCAATAATATCATACATTCCTTGATGATTGGCCACAAAAATAATGGGAACGCCAGTTGGAATGCTTTCTCTTCCTACAATTTTAAAATTATTAAACAAAACGTGTCCGATTCTCAGCAAGAAAAAATTCAGATAATCTACACTTTTTTTGTGGGCTTGGTAGCCAAATACATTGAAGCATACCCACTGAATTGGGTGAAAAACAACTATTGTTAATAAGAATAACAAAATAGCAATAAAGGATATTGGGTAAGATATAATTTTTTGCATTATGTGACTTTTTTGGCAAAAATAGGAAATATATTTTTGTTTGTTGCTGTTCCCAATATGGCTAAACTGTTAATAATAACGCCAATTCATTTTGGGGGAAATTTAAAACAAAAAATTAATGGTTTTATGTCGCTAAATCAAATTTTTATCCCTTGAATGATAGTTTGTTCTGTCTTCGTCATTATTTCATCAAAGGTAAAATCGCTGACTTTAAAAGATTTGTGAACCGTAAATTTAATATGATGTCCCACGCTCAAAGGAAAATAACCGTACTGGTACACTTTCCAGGAATTGTTAATAGTTATAGGAACAATATAGGCTGATGGCGCATATTTGCACAAAATTTTCAAACCACTTTGAGCAAATTCCAAAGGCTCTCCAGTTTTGCTTCTGGTTCCTTCTGGAAAAATAACCGCGGAATAATTTTCTTTTTCAATGTATTCTGCCAGAGATTTTATTTTTGGGATGGCTTGTTTGGGATTGCTTCGGTCAATCATTACATATTTCCCGTTTCTCAAAAAATAGGAAATACTTGGAATGCCTTTTCCAAGTTCTTTTTTAGTGACAAATAGACAATTAAATTTTCTCAAATACCAAATAATTCCTGCTGTGTCTAATAGGCTTTGATGATTGGCTACAAAAATAACAGGAACATTTTTTGGAATAGATTCTATGTTTTCAAATGTAAATCTTGTTCCTAAAATATGATTGCATTTTAAACTAAAATAGCCCACATAATCAAAAGAAACTTTTAGTCCTTCATCGCCAAAAACTTTAAAAGCAAGCCATTGTAGAGGCTGAATTGTGCACAAAACCACAAAATAAATAAAATAATACAGCGCTGTTATTGGGTATAATAAAATTTTCTTCATTATTTTTAAGTTATTCACAAAAGTAATAAATATTTCTAGCGTTCGATTTTAATCCCAAACATTTATCCGTTTAGGGTTTAATTGTACCTTTGTTCCCTAAAATCTTTGTTATTTTTCAAAATTACATGAAATTCACTTATCCCAAAAACGAAAAGCTTAAAAGTAAAATCACAATCGATTTGCTTTTTTCCAAAGGCAAATCAGTGTCCAAATATCCTTTGAGACTGGTTTTTGTGGAAAGTGATTATGGCATTCCCGAAGATTCAGATCAAAAGCTAAAAATGGGTGTTTCGGTTTCCAAAAAATACTTTAAACACGCTGTGGATAGAAATTATTTCAAACGTGTACTTCGAGAAACCTATCGATTGAACAAGCATATTCTGGTTGACAATTTGGATAAAAAATATGCTTTTATGTTTTTTTACCAAACCAAAGACCGATTGTCTTACGAGGAAATCAATACCAAAACCATTCAATTGTTTGAAAAGTTCGTTCAGCAATTGAAAAATGAGGAATAAACCCTCATTTTTTCATACGAATATTCATTATTTTTACGTTGTGATATTCTAAATCAAATTCTTATGAAAAACATTCTTTTCCTATTGGTATTTCTTTTGTCTTTTTCTAGTTGTAAAAAAGCTGAAGAAACTTCTGATCAACTAATTGTTGCTGACGAAGCTGTTTCTGAAAATATGGCAATTTCAGAAGTACAACTTCCTCCTAAAGATAAATCGGCAGCAAGTTCACTTTATAAAAAATCAGATTCTCCAGCAGCTGACCAAAAACCTGTCGAACAAAAAATAATAAAAACGGGCGATATCAAATTTGAAACCAACGATTTAGGTGAAACTTACAACCAAATGATTACGGCTGTAAAAAAACACAACGCCATTATTCAAAACGATACAGAAGGAAAAGAATACGGCTCGGTTTTCAGAAAAATAATTGTTCGCGTTCCTAGCAAAAATTTTGATGCTTTTTTGAGTGACATTGCAAAAGGCGTTACTTATTTTGACAACAAAGAAATTTCATCACAAGACGTAACTGAGGAATATATTGATGTAGATGCTCGTTTGAAAGCCAAAAAAGTACTCGAATCTCGTTATCTTGAACTTTTGAAGAAAGCAAACAAGGTTACTGAAATGCTAGAAATCGAAGCCCAACTTTCAGCTATTCGCGAAGAAATCGAAGCCAAAGAAGGACAATTGCGTTATATGCAAAGTCAAATTTCGATGAGTACACTAACCATCGAATTCTATAAAACTGTTGCCAATGAAGGAGGAGCAACCATTTCTTATGGCTCTAAAATTTGGAATGCGATTACCTCTGGATTCAATTCAATTTCAAGTTTCTTCATCGGATTATTAAGTATTTGGCCTTTTCTGATTATTTTAGCGGCAGCGGTTTACTATATTAGAAAACGATTTAAGAAAAAAACGACATAAAATATGACTTCTCTTTTCAAAAAAAAATATATTCTCACCGTCATCGCTTCAGCGTTTTTGTTTGTAGGCGTTAGTTTCAAAGACGATTTTTTTGAAATTGCCAAGCAAATAGAAATATTCACAACGCTTTTCAAAGAGTTGAACAAAAACTATGTCGATGAGACCAATCCAGGCGATTTAATGGACAAATCCATCAAGGGAATGTTGGCCAGTCTTGATCCGTACACGGTGTATTTTAACGAGCAAGACGTAGTCAAATTTAAAATCAACAACACAGGCGAATACACCGGAATTGGCGCAATGATTACCCGAAAAAACGACAAATTAATCATTCGCGAACCTTACAAAAATTTTCCTGCTGACAAAGCGGGTCTTAAAGCTGGAGACGAGGTGATTCAAATTGGTGATGTACTTTTGTCTGACTTCAAAGATGATGCTTCTCAGCTTTTTAGAGGAGCCAAAAACACAAAAATCGATGTCAAATACATTCGTCAAGGCAAAACCAATATAACTCAAATCGTTCTTGACGAAGTCGAAATTAAATCGGTGCCCTTTTTTGGAAAAATAGACGACAAAACGGGTTATATTGTTTTGGCGCGTTTCAATCAAAAAGCGTCTTATGAAACCAAACAAGCCTTGGAACAATTAAAAAAAGAAGGAGCCGAGAGAATTGTTTTGGATTTAAGAGGAAATCCCGGAGGTCTTTTGAACGAAGCCGTGAATATTTGCAATTTGTTTGTTCCCAAAAACGAAATTATTGTCACCACAAAATCGAGAATCGAAAAACACAACAATACTTATAAAACTTCCAAAGAGCCTGTAGATACTGAAATTCCATTGGCCATTTTGGTAGACGGAAAAAGTGCTTCGGCATCAGAAATTGTTTCGGGAGCTTTGCAAGATTTAGATCGCGCAGTGATTATCGGCAGTCGAAGTTTCGGAAAAGGATTGGTCCAAAGACCTGTAGATTTAACTTACGGAACCCAGCTAAAAGTAACCATTTCGCGCTATTACACTCCCTCAGGAAGATGTATTCAAGCCTTAAATTATTCCCATAAAGATAAAAATGGTGTTGCCACAAAAACCGAAGCTAAAAATTATACGGCTTTCAAAACTCGAAAAGGAAGAACGGTTTATGATGGCGGCGGTATTCAACCCGACATCGAACTCGAAGAAACTAAATTGAGTTCAATAACCGAAGCTTTGCAAAAAAACGATGGGATTTTCAATTATGTTACGGATTACTATTATAAAAATCCGAATCTTGGCGAAAAAATACCAACCATTTCAGATGCTGATTTTTTGGAATTCAAACAATATTTGAAAACCCGAAAATTTATATTCGACACTGAAACAGAATTGGCTTTGAAAAACACTTTGGCCGTAGCCAAAAAAGAAAAAATTGACGAAAGTATTACAGCCGAATACCAACAATTACTAGTAGCACTTCAAAAAAGTCAAGAAAATTTATTGGATAAAAATAAAGCGGAAATCAAAAATTTAATCATTGATGAAATCATCAAACGCTACCAATATCAAGAAGGTCTTTATCAATATTACCTCAAAAATAATTCTGAAATTAAGAAAGCAACAAGCGTTTTGAATACTAGTGCTCAATATAAAGGCATCTTGAAACTGTAATGAAAAACGGATTCCTAATAGTGTGTTTTTTAACTTTTGGCTTTCTTTCGGCTCAAATCAATACGGTCCAATCTGTGTATTTTGAATTGGATAAATTCACTTTAAACCAAAACGAAATCAATAAAATGGTTAAGATTTTGGACTCAACCACTTTTTCACGTTTTAAAGCCATTTATCTCTACGGATATTGTGACGATAGAGGAAGTGTAGAGTACAACGAAAAATTGTCTAAGAAAAGAGTTGATTTTATCCAAGAATTATTGATTTCGAATGGGATTGCTCAAAACAAAATATTCATTTGCGAAGGCCGAGGAAAAGTAAATTTAAATAAAGAAACTGGAAAAAATATAAAAGCAATACGGGACAAAAACAGACGTGTCGATTTAATTTTTGTTAAAAATGTTTTTTACACCAGCTTTCCAGAAAGCCCAAAAGTGGGTGATAATATTATTTTAGACCGAGTTACGTTTGATATGGGTTCGAGTGAACTTTCTATAAATGCAAAAAAAGAATTAGACCGAACCGTCCTTTTATTAAAAAAACACAAAACAGTTCGTTTTGAAATAAAAGGCCATGTTTGCTGCACTTCAAACAAATTTTCCGATGCTATTGACAAGGAAACCCAAGATAGAAATCTTTCAGGAAATAGAGCTAAAAATGTGTTTATGTATCTTCGTTCTAAAGGAATAAGTCCCTACCGAATGTCTTACAAGGGTTATGGAAATCAATTTCCGCTGGGAAAAGAAGATGCTCAAGATAGACGTGTTGAACTTTATATAACCCAATTATAAAGCCTAGAATTATTCCCTTTTCATTTCAATATGCGGAATATCATCTTCTAAATACATTTCGCTAGTTTGGACAAAACCGTGACTTTCGTAGAATTTTTTCAAATATAATTGTGCTCCAATTGTAATTTTGCTTTCACCAAAATGCAACTGAATACCAGCAATTGCCTCGCGCATCAATTCGTGACCCCATTTTCTTTCTCGACAATTAACATCTACAACTACTCTTCCAATAGAGGCATTTTCAAAAGAAATTCCTGGTTTAAAAAGCCTGGAATATGCCATAATCTTGCCTTCGAATTCGCCAAAAAGATGCAATGCTAATTTGTCTTTTCCATCCAAATCGAGGTAAACACAATTTTGTTCGACAACAAAAATTTCGCTTCTTAGTCTCAAAATATCATAAAGCTCGTTTACCGAAAGAGTTTCGAAAGGCTTTATTTTCCATTGAATTTTCATTTTTTACTTCTATTTTAAAATAACAATTGATTTTATTATTGACTCTAATTCGTGCATCAAATCCCGCTCTTTTTTAGACGGAGAATAGCAAAATCCTTCTAAAATCAAAATTCTATTGTGTGCCTCATCTACTATGGCATAATTGACAAATGACCCGGACATAAAATCATTTTTAAGCTCCCAAGTTCCTTTAGTTTCATATGTTTCTTTACCGTTTAGTTTTAATTTAAAAATATACGGTGAATACCCTTCTTCGGTAATCATTGGAGTATCTAATTCGGTGCCATTAATGTATAAACTGCCAATAGAATCTCGGATTCTGACAATATTAGTAAAACTATTTTTAATCGAACTTATAGGAACTTCATATATCAAAAGACTGGTATTCCCACTAATGATTTCTTTCTTTAACCAAATAAATTTACTTTTTTGAAGTGCATACGAATATCCATCAGGAACTTCTAAAGAAATATGAAATTTATTTCTAATGATTATAGGATTTATTAAGGATCGTCTGTTGATTCTTTGACTTTCGGCAATTTCAGTTTCCTTTATGATTTGAATGATTTGAGGCGTGTGTTTTTCAATGATTTCCAGAATATCACCATTAGTTTTGCCGGAAATATGAAAAACGTTCTGAGGCGACGCATATTGATTTTTCCGTATTTCGAATTGGGTTTTATTTTCCTTTTTTACAACGATAATAGTTCGGCTATCGGTCATAAATCCTTCCATCAATTTGACAGGATATTGATTTATGGTGAAAAGAGGTTCTTCTTCTGGCAATCCGATAACGGGTGAAGCAAACTTGTTTCGAATACTTTCGCCAATCTCACCGTTCCACAATTGATCGTCGATAATTACGGAAATTGTGTTGATTTTTCCAGTTGCTTTTCGGCGTAAATTGTTTTCTTGTTTTTTGCAAGAAAAAAACAAAAATGTGAAAAGTGTAAAAAATAAAATGAGGTTTTTATTCATTATAAATTAACTATAAAATGATACCATTCACAAAAAAAATAGTGCCAATGTAAAAACCCAAATGTATAGAAGATTATTGTATTATCCGTTAATTTTTAGTTTCATTCCCGGTTTCAATTCTTTACCTTTTATATTATTCCATTTTTCAATATCCGAAATACTGACTCCCGGGTATTTTTTTGAAATACTGTATAATGAATCTCCCTTTTTTACTAAATAATTATTGCTTTTATTTTTTGATGTCGAAGCTAAACTTTCTTTTTTATTGAAATTCTTTTGGTCAGGACCGTTTTCAATCGATACTTCACTTTTAGCAACAATCAAAGAATTACCTACTGCAATGTTATTGTCTTGCAAATTGTTCCATAGTTTCAAATCATCTAAAGAACTACCAAATTTTTTGGCAATATTTCCAAGATTGTCTCCTTTTTTAACGATATATTCAACATTTTCAGTCTTCGTTGTAGAAGCGATTGTTTCCTTTTCATTTGCCTCAATTTTAGTTACTTGCAAAGACATTCCTAATTGAATTGAAGCGTTTAACAGGTGATTCCACTCTTTGATATCAGTTACAGAAATGTTATTCTTCTTAGCGATACTGCTCAAATTATCTCCTTTTTGAACGATATAAAAAGAAGCAACCGAGGTCGACAAAGTATCCGTTTTAATATCTACCGGAACATTGTTGGTTTTCGGTTCATTTTTAACCGTTTGTGCCACACTTTCATTCGTCATTATTTTCAAACTTTTTCCGCGAGCTACCGTACCTCCTTTTAGTCGATTCCATTTTTTAATGTCAGAAACTGTCACGCTAAATCTATCGGCAATTTCACTCAAATTATCACCACGTTTTACGGTGTAATATTTTGTTTTTGGAAGCGTAACTCGTTGTTTTGAATAATTCATTGTATCATTCAGGACAATTGCTTTTTGAACCTGAAACGGCTTTTCACGGAAATCTAAATCACGCTGAATGTACGCATAAATTTTATCTTCGTTTGAGGCGAAAACGGCAATTTTTTCCTTTGGTAATCTTAAAAAATGATCTTGATCTCCATAAAGAGGAATAACATTCATTTTATAGGAAGGATTCAAAAGTTGCAATTGAGCCACAGGAACATCAAGCAAATCTGAAATTTGTTTGAACGACATTTGTTTTTTAATGAGTATGGTATCAGTAGCAAAATACTGCACCACAGCCCTTTCTGGCTTGATTCCGTGTTCTTTGTGGTATTCATAAATGTACATTGTAGCTAAAAAAGCAGGAACATATCCTTGAGTTTCTTTAGGAAGATTTTTTCTAATATTCCAATAATTTTGTTGCCCTCCTGAACGGCGAATAGCTTTAGCAACATTGCCTGGTCCAGAATTATAAGAAGCCAAAACCAAATCCCAATCGCCAAAAATGGCGTACATTTTGTTCATATATTCAACGGCAGCCTCACTCGATTTTAAAGGATCACTGCGTTCATCTACGTAGGAATCAATCTTTAAATTGTATTGTTTCCCTGTTTGATACATAAACTGCCAAAGTCCCGTTGCGCCCATTCTGGAAACTGCTTTTGGGTTCAAAGCTGATTCTACAACGGCCAAATATTTAATTTCTAATGGTACATTTTGTTTGGCCAAAGCCTCTTCAAACATTGGAAAATAATATTCGGAAATAGCCATCAATCGGCCAAAAGATTTTTTTCTATTTTTTAGAAAAGACTTAATAATGTTCTCTAAACCTATATTGTATTCGATATTAAAAGGGGATTTTGCATCCATTGCCGCCAATCTTTGTTTGAGCAATTCAGTTGGCAATTCATAATCGACTTTTTCGTCGATATTGATGTTTTTAATATCATCGGAAATAGTAGCAAATAAATCGAGATTTGTCAATTCCTTCAACCACAGACTGTCAACACAAGAGGCGAGTTCGTCTTTTACAAATGTTTTTTTGATGGAATCTAAATAGAAGTTTTGGGTTTCTGTTTTTGTAATCGCTTTATTTTCAGTGTACTTCTGCGAAAACGATTGAATTGAAAAAAACAAAAAAAGGAGTGGGGCTATATTTTTTATCTTCATAATTTTATAATCAACATATTATGCAACAAACAATTATAAAAAAATTGTTTGTTGCAAATTTAATATGTTAGAACTATAATTTTCAGTAAATATTGTTAAAAACGCATTTTTTAGTCCAAAATAGCTGCAATTCCGGGTAAAATCCTACCTTCTAACATCTCCAACATGGCTCCTCCACCGGTAGAAACATAACTTACTTTATCTTCAAAACCAAATTGTTTCACTGCTGCAACAGAATCTCCTCCGCCTACAAGTGAGAAAGCGCCGTTCGCAGTTGCCTCAGCAATGTACTCGCCAAGTGCAATGGTGCCTTTGGCAAAACTTTCCATTTCAAACACACCAAGAGGTCCATTCCAAAGAATAGTTTTCGATTCTAAAATTACTTTTTTAAATGCTTCTAATGATTTTGGTCCAGCATCAAGTCCTTGCCATCCATCAGGAATTTCGCGAACATCAACAATTTTTGTGTTTGCTGTGTTTGAAAAATCATCTGCGGCAACAACATCAACAGGAATGTGTATTTGAACGCCTTTTTCTTTGGCTAATCTCAATATTTCCAATGCTAATTCTTGCTTATCATCTTCGCAAATAGATTCTCCAATTTTTCCGCCTAAAGCTTTCACGAAAGTAAAAGTCATTCCTCCGCCGATAATCATATGGTCTACTTTATCTAAAATATTTTCGATAACCGTGATTTTCGAAGACACTTTTGAACCTCCAAGAACTGCTGTTACTGGTTTTTGAGAATCTTTTAAAACTTTGTTTAAACTTTCTATTTCTTTTGCCAATAATAATCCAAAACATTTAGCGTCTGGAAAAAACTGTGCAATTATGGTTGTCGAAGCATGTGCTCTATGTGCTGTTCCGAAAGCGTCGTTCACATAAATATCGCCATAAGAGGCTAATTCTTTTGCAAAATCGACGTCTCCAGCTTCTTCTTCTTTATAAAAACGTAAATTTTCTAACATTAATATTTGTCCTGGTTGCAAATTTGCAACAGCTTTTTCAGCTTCAGCTCCAATGCAGTCAGGCGAAAAGTAAACTACTTGACCCAAAATTTCTGTAGCCTTTTTTATAATATGACCCAATGAATATTTTCTATCTACTCCTTTTGGTCTTCCCAAGTGAGACATCAAAATTACGCTTCCACCATCGGCAAGAATTTTATCGATTGTTGGTTTTGCCGCTTCAATTCTTGTTGCGTCGGTTACATTAAATTTTTCGTCTAAAGGAACGTTGAAATCAACACGAATTATGGCTTTTTTGTTTTTGAAATCGAAATCGTTAATAGTTTTCATTAGAAATTATTTTTTATTATTTAATTATTTTTGAAAGAAAAACAAATATATAACTTTTAAAGAACTTAAAAATAAGAATAGTTTCAAAATTAGAGTAACGCTTTGGCGAAAACGTTGTAAAATTAAAAAATTATTCCATTTTTGATTATCAATTAAAAAATTCATACTTTTATTCGACTTGTTTTTGAAACGCCAAATGTTCTTATAAAACTAAAAAATTATGATACATTCTTTACTATTTGATTTAGACGCAGTCTACATTGTGATAATTTTGTTTGTTTTTATGCTCACAGCGGTTTGGATTGGCTACAAAATAGGCCTCAAAAAAACAAAATCAGAAAATAAAAATCCTGAAATTTCTTCTTCTCTATTGGGTTTGTTGGCTTTAATTTTGGGATTCACTTTTGCAATGGCAGGTTCTCGTTATGAAAATAGGAAAAACAACTTAATAGATGAAGCAAATTGTATTGGAACGGCAATTTTACGCGCTGATATTTATCCTGATAGTCTGAAAAATGAATTCAAAAAGGACTTTAAATCGTATTTAGATTCTCGTCGAGACTATTATCTTTTAGACAATAACGAAGAAAAACTGACGGCTTCATTGAAACAATCAGGTGTAGAAAGCGGGAAGCTATGGAATCGAGCTACTTTTTATGCAAAAAACAAAGATTATTTTATTCAATCCACAATGATGCTTCCCGCATTAAATGAAATGTTCGACAGCGCATCTAAGTCTAATATGGTTTTAAATTCTAAAGTTCCTGAAACTATTATTTATCTAATGTTGGCTTTTTCAGTAATAATTTCGTTTTTTATTGGCTATAATTCAGGATTGGAGAAAAAAATAAACACCAAATTCATAATCGGTTTTTGTTTTCTTATCTGTATCGTGATTCTAATTACCTTAGATTTAGATCGGCCAAGACGAGGCTTAATTAAACTGGATACCGAAATATCTTTGATGCAAAAACTCAATCAAAAATAATTTCTTTTTTGTGGGTTTCGCCGCTATAAACCCTTGCAGTTTTGACGCATTTTATTCTATATTTGCGTTATGCAGTTTTCAGAAATTTTAGGGCAGGAGCACATCAAAAATCACTTGACACGAAGTGCCGACTTAGGTAGAATTCCCCACGCACAATTGTTTGTAGGACCAGAAGGATGTGGCACTTTGTCAATGGCTATTGCTTATGCGCAATACATTTTGTGCCACAATCAAAACGGAGAAAATTCGGGTTCCAATGCATCTTGCAATCTTAAATTTCAAAAAATATCGCATCCCGATTTGCACTTCGTTTATCCAACGGTAAGCACTGAAGACGTGAAAACGAAACCCAAAAGCATCGATTTCATTGCAGATTGGAGACCATTTATTGCCCAAAATCCTTACGGAGGTTTGTTCGATTGGTATTCCGTTTTGGGAGTCCAAAACAAGCAAGGTGAAATCCGGGTGGATGATGCACAAGAAATTTTGAAATCATTGGCTTTAAAATCCTACGAGGGCGGTTATAAAATCATGATTGTTTGGATGGCCGATAAAATGAACACTGCCGCTTCTAACAAATTATTAAAATTACTCGAAGAACCACCAGAAAAAACAGTTTTCATCCTGATTTCTGAAAACGAGGAAGACATTATTCAAACGATTCGTTCCCGTTGCCAGGTTTTGCATTTTAATGGATTAAGCGAATATATTATTTCCGAAGCTTTGGTTTCTCGTGAAAATATTGAACCAAAACTAGCCACAAAAATCGCGCATCAAGCACAAGGAAATTTTAACAAAGCCTTACATTTGCTCAAAGACGACAACGAAGAATTTCCGTTCGAACAATGGTTCGTGGTTTGGGTTCGTGCGGCTTTTAAAGCCAAAGGAAATGCCGCCGTAATTGCCGATTTAATTCAGTGGAGTGAACAAATCGCCGCTTTAGGAAGAGAAACTCAAAAAAAATTCCTACAATATTGCATCGATATTTTCCGTCAGGCTTTATTGCATAATTATGAAACACCAAGCTTGGTTTATTTTGAACCCGCCGTAGAAAATTTCACGATAGCTAAATTTGCACCTTTTGTAAACGGCAACAACATTCACGAAATATTTCAGGAATTGTCCGATGCGATTTACCACATCGAGCGTAACGGAAACGCCAAAATAATTCTCACCGATTTATCCATCAAACTGACTCGTTTAATACATAAAAAATAAAAATATGAACAACGCAGCCTCCATTTTATTATTGGCTTTTTTAGCCATAACATTCATCCAATCCAGTTATGATAAATTATTTTATTGGAAAGACAATCTCGATTGGCTAAAAGAACATTTTGCCAAAACCCAGTTGAAAAATTTAGTGCCTTTAGCCTTGCTAAACATTCTGGTTTTAGAATTAATTTCAGGGATTTTGTGTGTGGTTGGCGGTATTGAATTATTTGTAAGCAACGGAAGAACCTTTGGATTATACGGTGCGGTTTTTTCAAGTATCACTTTGTTAATGCTGCTTTTTGGACAACGATTAGCCAAAGATTATGACGGTGCCAGAACTATTGTCATTTACTTTATTCCAGCCGTGATGACGGTTTTATTGTTGAGTTAATAACTAATTTGGCTTCAAAAAAGTTTACCTCAAACACGCAAAGTAAGATTTTTTGATGGTTTATAAAAGTTCGCAAAGATGAAAATCTTCGATTTTCTAAGACAGAAACAGAATTTTAAAAATTAATTACACTTTGAAAATCAAAGATTTTCATCTTAGCGTTCTTAAATATTTATTTCTAAAAGATAAAACTTTGCTGCCTTTGCGGTAAAATTTTTTAAATTAATAACATAAAAAATGATTTCAAAACATCCCTCAGAATCTTTGACCGTATTAACTGATTTGGTTTTACCAAGCGAAACAAATCCGTTGAACAACCTCTTTGGCGGCGAATTATTGGCTCGTATGGATCGTGCTGCCAGCATAGCCGCAGGAAGACATTCTCGCAGAATCGCAGTTACAGTTTCTGTAAATCACGTGGCTTTCAATAAAGCCATTCCTTTGGGAAGTGTTGTTATTATTGAGGCTAAAGTATCCAGAGCCTTCAAGACTTCAATGGAAATATACCTCGACGTTTGGATTGAAGAAAAAGAATCTGGCGAAAGAACCAAATCCAATGAAGCCATTTATACTTTTGTGGCGGTAGATGAAATGGGAAAACCCGTTGAAGTTCCGCACATCATTCCCGAAACCAAAATTGAAGAACACCGTTATAATGACGCCTTGAGAAGAAAACAATTGAGTTTAGTCTTGGCAGGAAAATTGAATCCTCACGATGCTACGGAATTGAAGGCTTTGTTTGTTTGAAACCTTTATATTTGTTAAAGCCATAAATTAATGTGCGCTTAACCTAAAAAAACAAAAATGCCTAATTTATTTTTTGCTAGAGAAGAACTAAAATTTGCCAAAGAAGCCCTTGAAGAATTTAAAAACACCAAAGAATTTTTACCCAATAGTAAACATTGGACAGATTTTTTAATACATTTAGAATTATCATTTATAAAAGCAGAAAGAGGTTCTCAAGATATAAAAAATATTTTTATCCCTTTCCAAGGAAAATATAAAAAAATTAGAAAAATTGACCCAGTACTATCTTACCTGAAAAATGCTCGAGATGCAGTATCTCACGGATTAGAAACAATAGTGGATTTAGAAATTATAAGTGAAAAAGTTGTAGATAAAATACAATTATCAAGACTTGATGAAAATGGAAATGTTATTGAAATTACCGAGCATCCAATGTTTCCTGCTAGAATAAAACTCAAAACATTTACTATAAACGGTCAGATTTGGAATCCTCCAATATATCATAGAGGCAAAAGACTGATATATGATAAAGAACCATTAGAATCTGCAAATTTAGCCTTACACTTTTATGAAAATTTCCTAAATGAAATTGAAAGACTTTAGACCCTTTTTTCTATGTAAAATTGCTTGTCTTTGCATGAATAGATATTCTTTCCTCATTTAAATTATTAAAATAATCCAAAAAATTTCCCCTTGCTACTTCCAAAAAAAGAAGTATTTTTACAAAAAGATAAGTACAAAAATAAATGAAAGAAAAGATGAGTTCAGAGAAAGAAGCCAAATTAAAAGCACTACAACTTACACTTGACAAACTAGATAAAACCTACGGAAAAGGCACCGTAATGAAAATGGGCGACAAAGCCATTGTAGAAGTGGAAACTATTTCGTCTGGATCTTTGGGAATCGATTTAGCCTTGGGAGTTGGCGGTTATCCAAGAGGAAGAGTAATTGAAATATACGGTCCAGAATCGTCTGGAAAAACAACTTTGACATTGCACGCCATTGCCGAAGCTCAAAAAGCCGGTGGAATCGCAGCTTTTATTGACGCAGAACACGCTTTCGACAGAAATTATGCCGAAAAATTGGGCGTTGACATCGAAAACTTAATCATATCGCAACCGGATAACGGGGAACAAGCTTTGGAAATTGCCGAGAATTTAATTCGTTCTGGCGCAATTGATATTGTCGTGATTGACTCGGTTGCTGCTTTGACTCCAAAAAGTGAAATCGAAGGCGAAATGGGAGATTCTAAAATGGGATTACACGCTCGTTTAATGTCTCAAGCCTTGAGAAAATTGACAGGAACCATCAGCAAAACCAATTGTACGGTTTTCTTCATTAACCAGTTAAGAGAGAAAATTGGCGTAATGTTCGGAAATCCAGAAACCACTACGGGAGGAAACGCGTTGAAGTTTTATGCTTCAGTACGTTTGGATATTCGTCGTTCAACACAAATAAAAGATGGCGATAACGTCCTTGGAAACAGAACCAAAGTGAAAGTTGTGAAAAACAAAGTGGCACCGCCATTTAAAGTAGCTGAATTTGATATTATGTATGGCGAAGGAATTTCGAAAACAGGTGAAATCTTAGATTTAGCTGTTGAATTTGAAATCATCAAAAAAGCGGGTTCTTGGTTTAGTTATGGTGAAACCAAATTAGGACAAGGTCGTGATGCAGTAAAATCATTAATCAAGGACAACCCGGAAATGGCAGACGAATTAGAGGCCAAAATCAAGGCTTTGATAAAAGAAAAAAATGCTTAAAATTATAAAAGAGTTCACCAAGGTGAACTCTTTTCTTTTATTTCTATTTCTCAAACTTTACTAATTCCTTGTGAATTAGACTCCAAGAACGGTCTCGAACTTCGTTTAAATCTGTTTTGCTTTTATTATTGGTTTCTATAAAGGATAGAATTTTCACTCTCAAAAGGCCGGGCTTTCCGCTGAAAATGGTGTACGAATACCGTTTTTTATTGTCTAAAAATGCTATTGGAACAATCGTCAGGTTGTGATCAATTGCCAATCGAAAAGCGCCATTTTTGAATTCATCCAAAACGATTGATTCATCATCAGGAACTTTTCCTTCAGGAAAAATACAAATGCTCAAGCCTTGATCAATTCTTTTTTGAGCTCTTTCAAAAACGCTATGCTTGCTTTTAGAACTTGATCTATCCACCAAAATACAAGTCCGTTTGTAGAAAAATCCAAACAAGGGAATTTTTACTAATTCTTGTTTTCCAACGAATACGAAGGGTTTTCGAGTCGAAACGAGCATCAACATAATGTCAACCATAGAAGTGTGATTAGCAATAAACATATAGCTTTTATGCGGTTCAAATTCTTGGGATTTTTCGATTATATAATAAAATCCCATTCCAAAAAGAATAACTTTCGACCAAATTCTCGCCATTTTAAAAAAATAAGGATAACCGCTTTCAGTTAAAATGGACAATACCAAAAAAGGAAACATCACAAGAATGGGAATAGTCATTAAAACATAAAACCAAACGCGCCAGATAGCCCAAAAAATAATTTTTATTCCTTTCATAGTTTTCAAAAGTAAGTAAAAGTGTGTAAGTTTGAATATATTTAACCGCAAAGAGCGCAAAGTTTTTCGCAAAGTAAAAAAAGAAGGTGTTTAAATTTTTAATAATACCTTTAAATTTGTTTCTAGATTTTACAGCAAAGTGTGTAACGTTTTTAACAAAGTAAAAAAAGAAAGTGATTAAAATTTTTGGAGAAACTTTGTTTTAGAATAACCGCAAAGAGCACAAAGTTTTTCGCAAAGTAAACAAGAAAAGATGACTGAAAATGAAATTTCCAAAATTATTATAGGTTTAGCAATTGAAGTTCATAGAAGTCTTGGACCTGGTTTATTAGAAAACGCTTATAAAGAATGTTTGTTTTATAAAATAAATCAATATGGTCTTTTCGTTGAAAAAGAAAAAGTTTTACCATTAATTTTTGAAGAGGTAAAATTAGATTGCGGTTATCGAGTTGATTTATTGGTAGAAAACAAGTTTATAATTGAACTTAAAAGTGTAGAGTCATTGTGCGAAATTCACTTAGCTCAAACTTTAACGTATTTAAAACTTGGAAACTACAAACTTGGACTACTTATAAACTTTAATGAAGTTCTACTTAAAAACGGGATTAGAAGAGTCGTCAACAACTTATAAATAAAACTAAATACAAAATCTTTGCATTCTTTGCGAAAAACTTTGCGAACTTTGCGGTAAGAAAAAAATATAATGGCAAAAATACTCACCGGCGTTCAAAGTACAGGAACCCCACATTTAGGAAACTTACTTGGCGCAATCATTCCCGCAATCGAATTATCAAACAATCCAGAAAACGAATCTTTTCTTTTCATTGCTGATTTGCATTCGATAACCCAAATAAAAGACGGAAAAACATTAAGAGAAAACACTTACAGCACTGCAGCGGCTTGGCTTGCCTGTGGTTTGAATGTGGATAAAGTAGTTTTTTACCGTCAATCTGATGTGACGCAAACGGCTGAATTATCTTGGTATTTGAGTTGTTTCTTTCCTTTCCAAAGATTGACATTGGCGCATTCTTTCAAAGACAAAGCCGATAGATTAGAAGATGTAAATGCCGGATTATTTTCCTATCCAATGCTTATGGCTGCCGATATTTTGTTGTACAATGCACAATTTGTTCCAGTTGGAAAAGACCAATTGCAACATGTAGAAATTACCCGCGATGTGGCTTCACGTTTCAATCACCAAATGGGCGAAACTTTTGTGCTTCCTGAAGCGAAAATCCAAAAAGACAGTATGCTTATTCCGGGAACAAATGGCGGAAAAATGAGTAAATCAGCCAACAATATTATCAATATTTTTTTGGATGATAAAGCCTTGCGCAAACAAGTTATGAGCATCGAAACCGACAGCACGCCGCTTGAAGCTCCTAAAAATCCGGATACTTGTAATGCTTTTGCCATTTATTCCTTATTGGCTGCACCAGAACAAATAGAAGCAATGAGAGCCAATTATTTGGGGGGGAATTACGGTTACGGTCACGCCAAACAAGCCTTGTTTGAACTGATTGTAGAAAAATTTAAAACCGAAAGAGAGAAATACAATTACTATATGAACAACCTCACCGAAGTTGATGCTTTATTAAAAATTGGTGCCGAAAAAGCTACGATTGTCGCTAAAGGCGTTTTAAGTAGAGTGAGAGAAAAATTGGGGTTTGAATAAAAATAATTCAACCCAGTCAGGATTTAAAACCCTGACTGGGTTATAAGTCAAATCGCCTCAAACAATTTTCCTGGCAACGGTCTAATTACTCCTTTCAATTCCATATTCAGGAGCATTCCCGAGATTTTATAAATTGGAAAATCACATCGCAAGGCAATAATATCCATCAATTCTTTTCCGTTTTTTAGGAGGTAATCATAGACTTTTTGCTCGTCATTTTCGAGTGTGATGAAGAGTTGTTTTTGCACAGGTTTTGCTTTGCTTTCTATGTCCCAATTCAAGATATATACTAAATCAGCAGCGCTTGTTAGCAGATTTGCTTTTTGAGTTTTTATCAAGTTGTTGCAACCTTGACTATATTTGTCGGTTGTTCTTCCTGGAACGGCAAAAACATCTCGGTTGTAATCATTGGCAATATTTGCCGTGATTAATGAACCTCCTCTTTCGGCAGATTCAATGACAATCGTGGCTTCTGAAATTCCTGCGACTATGCGATTTCTTCGAACAAAATTTTCTTTTTCGGGATTGGATGAGCTCCAAAATTCGGTCATAAAACCACCATTTTGCTCCATTTTGGCCACATATTTCTTGTGGGTTTTGGGGTAAATTTGGTTTAAACCGTGCGCTACTACTCCAATTGTTTGCAGGTTATTGTCCATTGCCAATTGGTGTGCAAAAATATCAACTCCATACGCAAAACCACTCACGATTACAGGATCAAGAGGCGCCAAATCTTCAATCAGTTTTCTGCAAAACTCCATTCCGTAAGATGTGATTTGTCGCGTTCCCACAATGCTGATTATTTTTTTATTTTTCAATTCAATATTCCCTGAGGTAAACAATAAAACTGGTCCGTCGATACAATGTTTCAATCGATCCGGGTAATTTTCGTCTTGGAAATAAGAGACGTTGATCTCGTTTGATTTTAAAAACTGTAGTTCTTGTTCCGCTTTTTCGAAAACGGTTTTGCTTTTTAAATTTTGGATTAAAATGGAACCAATTCCATCAATGGTAGCAAGTTGGGATATTTTTGTTTTGAAAACTGCTTCCGCATTTCCGCAATGATTTATCAATTTTTTGGCCATTATATCGCCCACTCCTTCTACTTGTAGCAATGCCAATAAATGAAATAATTCTTGCTCTGTCATACTAATCGTTTGAGGCTGAAATGTATAAAAATTTATGCGAATTGTTAATAAAAATTGTGAATAAAATTTTGATAACTATTCTCAATGTATAACTTTGTGTCTATGAACATCGAACCTTATATCGCGCAGCTTTTATACCGTTACCAATGTGTAACCGTTCCGGGTTTCGGAGCTTTTTTGACCGAAATTCAATCGGCACAATTAATTGAAAGTTCCAATTCGTTTTTTCCTCCAAAAAAAATGATTTCTTTCAATGCTTATCTAAAAAATAACGATGGCTTATTGGCCAATCATATTGCCCAAGCCGAAAAAACTTCCTACGAATATGCCATAAGCGCGATTCAATATGAGGTTCACAATTGGAAAAAATTGTTGCAAGAAAACGGATTGTTTTCCATCAAAAACGTGGGAAATTTTTCGCTTAATGCAGATCATAATTTGATTTTTACACCATACGACCAAACCAATTATTTAACTAATTCCTTTGGTTTAAGTGCTTTTGTATCACCAGTTGTAAAAAGAGAAATTTTCGAACAAAAAATCGAATCTCTCGAAGAAAATATTGAAGAAAGTGAAGTAATAGAATTCATTCCTGAAAGAAGAAGAAAAAGTGCTTATTTGAAATATGCGGCTGTTTTTGTTTTGGGATTAGGTTTGGCTGGCGCGATTGGTTATCCTGTTTACCAACAACAAATTGCCAATGAAACGATTATTGTAGAAAAATCAGTTCAGAAACAAGTTCAAAACAAGATTCAAGAAGCCACTTTCTTTATCGAAAATCCGGTTCCTGCCAGTATACCAGCAGTTACACTTACTATAAAAGAATCAAAAATGTCTTATCATATAATGGCTGGTGCTTTTAGAGAAGAAAGAAATGCACAAAAAGCGTTTGAAAAATTATCCAATCAAGGTTATAAAGCACGAAGAATTGCACAGAATAAATATGGATTATTTCCGGTTCTTTACGGAAGTTACGCCACATTTGCTGAAGCTGAAAAAGCGAAACAAGAAATCCGAAATACAATAAATCCTGATGCCTGGATTTTGATTGAGTCGCTATAATCCATTTATAAAAAACTAAAAAGGGCTGATTGAAAATTTTCAATCAGCCCTTTTTTTTTAAAACTTCTTACCAATTCCTAAAGAAAAATTCCAAAAAGTACCGTCGTTTTCATTTACTTTTTGATGTGGGTTCACATCCATATGAAAACCACTATTAAAAGTTAATAGAAGCATATTTCCTATATCATAATCAAAATGAAGTCCTGGAAATAAAGCTGCACTGTAACCGCCTCCTTTAAATTCATAAGACGAAACTATGATAATGTCTTGATTCTCTTTGAAAGATAAAACTCTAAAAAGTTTATCATCGTAGGTGCGTATTCCAATACCAAAATTACAAGATAGATTTACTCTTTTTTTCCTATACAACAAATAATGAACTTTGGTGCCTATTTCATAGTTCTCTACACTATTCCATTTGGTGTCTTCCAAAATAGTTTCGGGATTACTGTTGAGAAGATAACTTTGTAACACTTTCTCATCATTATAAAAACTCGGGAAATTGTCATTTTGAGAATACAAAAAATAATACTCCATCGCCCATTTTTCTTTTTTGGTCTGATGATAAAAACTTGTTGAAATAACAAAATTCTTCTTGTTTTCGATCATATAAGGATAATTACTAAGTCCATAATTCACAAAAACTTTGTTCTTGACTTGAGCAAAAGTAAAAAGACTTTGAAGACAAATAAGAATAAGAATTAATTTTAATTTCATCGAGCTAAATTTTAATAGATAAATAATATCTTGTTAGAATTAAAATGTATCCCGATAGTTAGAATCATTTTTAAATCTAATAATTGCTCGAAATTAAAGAAATATATTAAAATCACAAGAAAAAGTAGTGTTAAAAAAAAGCTAATAATAAATAAAACTCCTACAAATCAGTGTTTGCAGGGATTTAGGTTATTTCTTATAAATGAGATAAAATTGTTTTGTTTAAATAAAACTCACTTTAAACGTTCTAAATACTTCTCAAATGAAATTGGAATAGTTATTTAGCAGATTGGAATAGATTTGACAACTTTCAAAAAGTTGTCAAATCTTTAAACCCATTAATTCAAACTCGCCTTGAACATTCTCAATTCCTCCCAAGTAAATTTTTCGCCATATTGTTCCTTCAAACCGTTTAAAGTTTCTTCTTTGTAACCTTTGAAAGCTTTTTCTAATTCTAGGATTTTATCTTCCGGTAAAACAGCAGTAATTGCGATGGTTCCTGATTCAATGAGTTTGGCAATGTGGGAACCAATAGTTTGCGAAGTAAGTTTTCTAATGGCTGCAATTTCTTTAATTGTATTCTTTTCGAGCCACAATTCATAGGTTTCCTGAACGGTAGATTTCTTGGGTTCTTTCTTTTCTTTATTCTTTTTAGTGTAGCGTTCTAAATCAACTTCGTCTTCGATTAAAGTAACATTGACTTCCCTGAATTGATTTTGAATAGCCTCGGTTTTATGGCTGATGTATTTTTTTATCACATCGGAAGTTAATTTTTCTTTCGAAATAGTTTCTCCCGCCACCACAGTTTCTATTAATAATTTGGCTTTCATTAAACGCAAAACGGCTTTGGTTTGCAATTCTTCCAAAACCATTAATTCATCATAAAAAGCTTTGGCTTTCTTAAGGCGTTTGACTTCTTCGACTTTCCAAAGAATTTCAAAAACCAAGTCGTCCATCGGTTTGATGAAATAATTATAAGCCGCTTGAAAACGCTCCGAAACGTGATTTAAATCGACGGTTTCCTTGTTGAAAATTTTATTCAATTGCAGAATGAATTTTTGGGATGGATCCAAAAGCCTGTCAATAGCTTCCAATTGTTTGGCTGCCCAATTCGCTTGTTTGGATTTGGCCGAACTTTCGGAATTATCCAAATAGCTAAATTTGTGATTGCGCCATTCTTGTGCCAGTTCGCTCCAATCGAAACTGTTGATCAAATAGTTATGGATAAAATTTTTGGTTTCAAAATGCAAAGCGTTTTTGAGTAGCTCATCCGAAGCTTTGTTTAACGAATAATCCATCACGTCCTGATCGTTCGAAATACCGTTCATTCGCAGCGGAGAAAGCAAAATTAAGCCATTTAACGATCGCAAACGCGATAAAGCCACATAGGCTTGTCCTGGTAGAAAAACTTGTGAAACATCGAGCGCAGCCTTGTCGAAAGTAAGTCCTTGACTTTTATGAACCGTAATTGCCCAAGCCAATTTTATGGGATAATGAACGAAAGTTCCTAACACTTCTTCCTCTATTTCCTTAGTCAATTCATCTACTTTATAGCGGATGTTTTGCCATTCGTATTTTTCGACTTCTATTGTTTTGTTTTCATCGGGAAAATGAACGAGGATTTCTTGACTCGAAATCGATTTAATAAATCCCATTTTTCCATTGAAATATTTTTTATCAAACGATAAATCATTTTTCACAAACATAATTTGTGAGCCTACTTTTAGCTTTAAATTTTCTTCAACAGGATATATTTTGTCTGGAAAATCACCCACAATTTCGGGTTGGTAGGTTACTAATTTCCCTTCCAAATCCTCCAATGCTTGCGAATTCATTGCATCGGCTTTAGCATTGTGTGTTGTCAAAGTGATATAGCCTTTATTGGCTTTCAAATCAAAATCTGGTTTTACATATTGATTCAGGTTTTGAATGTCTTGCTGAGAAATTTGATTGTTTCTCAAATTATTCAAAATCGAAATAAAAACATCATCTGTTTGACGAAAAATCTTGGATAATTCAATATACAAGGGTGGATTTTGCTGTATGACGTGCGAATGAAAAAAGAATTTTCCTTTGTAATAGGTTTTTAAAGTGCGCCATTCTTCATCCCTAATTACTGGCGGCAATTGCAATAAATCGCCAATATACAAAACCTGAACACCGCCAAAAGGAGTGTTTTTTTTTCGAACGGACTGCATCATAAAATCCATCGCGTCCAACAAATCTGCACGAAGCATACTTACTTCATCAATAATAAGCAATTCCATATTCTTAATAACGGCTTTTTTTAAACCGCTCATTCTAAAATGTCTGCGCAAAGTGGCTTTGGTCTCAAACTTGGTGTTTTCCGAAAAATGAGGAGATGAATTATCGGGAATAAATCCACCAAAAGGCAACTGAAACATCGAATGAATCGTAACTCCGCCAGCGTTTAGTGCCGCTATTCCGGTTGGTGCCACAACTACACAATTTTTATGAGTAGTTTGAATAATTTCACGAAGCAATGTCGTTTTCCCTGTTCCGGCTTTTCCCGTAAGAAAAACAGAACGATGGGTTTGATTAATAAATCTCAGGGTATAAACGGCGGCTTCGGAAATGGTTTGCATTTGGCGTGTAAATTAAAAGCTAAAATATTGTTTTTGAATAGATAATACAAAAAATGCCCTCAAAAATTGAAGGCATTTGATATATTAATTTTGCTGAATTTATTTTTTAACTTCTTCTTTTGCAGCTGGAGTTTTGTATTTATCGTTCAACAATTTAAGGATGTCTTTTGTAATGTCCAATTTGTCTTCAGCATATAAAATACTTGCGTTAGAATCTCCTGTCCCGTAAATATAAGTGTATCCTTTTTCTTTACCATACGCTTTGATGGTTTTTTTAACGTTCGAAACCAAGCTATCCATTTCTGTTCCACCTTCTTGTTGCAGTTGCTGAGAAAGTGCTTGTTGAGCTTGAGCTAATTGTTGCTCTCTTCTTTGCAATTCAGCACCTTTTTGTTGTGCCCAAGCTTGACCATTTGCTTGTGCTTGTGCTTGAAAATTTGAGGCTTCTTGTTTGAATCTATCTATTTCGGCTTGAAGTTGTCTTCCTTTTTCTTCACCTTTGGATTTATATTTAGCATCAAGATCTTTTGTGGCTGTATATTCTTTCATTAAAACTGAAGTGTCTACATAAGCTGTTTTAACTTCCTTAACTTCTGCTGCTGGTTTGTTACAAGAAACAATCGAAATTGCTAATGCAATAATTACTACTATTTTTTTCATTACTAATTTTTTTCTGATTTTTAAATATTGACAACAAAAATATAAAAAAATAAGTAGCATTGTTATAAAGTTTGGAAAATGCTACAACTATTTATAGTATAAAGATTTGTTATTGTAATTTTAGATTTGATAATTTGTATTGATTTAAACTGGCTTTATTAGCTTTGAATTAATCACCTTTCTCAAAAAAGAGAATACAAATTAGTTTTAACTTCAAAAACATCGCTTAAAATAGCTTAAAATGGTTTTTACTTGTTTTTTAGTATGTAAATATGGGAAGAATACTCAAAATTCTTCTTTGCCTTCCAATTGGATTGTAATCCGATAAAAAAAGCCTTAACAAAATTCATCTTTCCGGATTTGTATTTTTCAGAAAGTAAGCTCACATAAAAAGAGTCGAATTTCATAGGAAGCACTTTTTCTAATTTCATTTCTTCTTTTTCGAAAAGTAATTTTATGGCCGTTTTCGAAAAATGCCAAAAGTGAATTGGCACATCATAAGCTGCCCAAAATTTTCCGTAGTGTTTTGCCTCGAATGATTTGAAATTGGGAACGGCAATAATTAATGCCCCTGTTGGTTTCAATAATCGTTTCAATTCTTTGATCTGTTTATCTAAATCTGGAACGTGTTCCAAAACGTGCCACATCGAAATCACATCAAAAGAATGATTTTCTAATTCGCTTGTTTCTTCCACAAATGATACTCCTTTATTTTTTGCGATTACTTTTGCTTTATCGCTTGGCTCCACTCCTGTTGTTTGCCAACCATCTTTTTTGGCAACGGACAAGAAATCTCCTGTTCCGGCTCCAATGTCTAATATTCGTCCTTTATTGGATTGAAGCGAATTTATTAAATTGAGTTTGTTTTTTAAAGCAATACTTTTTATGAAATGATATAATTTTTCAAACAAAGAACGTTTGTTGTCTGTATGGGAAATGTAATCTTCACTTTCGTAATATTTGCCTAAATTTTCTAAACTTGGCTGCGGAGAAGTAATTAACATGTCCAAAGTTTCGTCGTGATACAAATCGAAAGTTTCTTGCGAAACGGAATAATCTTTGACAGTAAGAAAATGTTTTTTATTTGAAATGTCCATTTATTTATAATATTCTTTTTAAAATTCTCAATAATACCAAGCCTTCACAAAGTAGTTTCACGTGGAACAAATTATCTTCCCATATAAATCAACAACACCGAAACATCGCTTGGAGAAACGCCGCTTATCCTGGAAGCTTGTGAAATGGTCACAGGACGAATCTTACTTAGTTTCTGTTTTGCTTCAATCGACATTGATTTGATTTTGTTGTAATCGAAATTTTCAGGGATTTTTACGTCTTCTAAACGAGTTAATTTATTGGCGTTATTTCTTTCCTTTTCGATATACCCCGAATATTTAACCTGTATTTCTGCTTGCTCTAATATTTCCTGATCCAAATTGTTTTCTGCAACATAAGCAGCAACCTTTTCAAATTTGATAATGTCTTCCAAATCGATTTGCGGACGAGAGAATACTTTAAACATTTTGTCGCCTTGTGTAATTAAAGCAGTGTCTTTTGATTCCAAAATTGGATTTGCTTCCGCCATAGAAACACTGGTTTCTTTGAAAAAAGCCACCATTTTTTCGGATTCATTCAATTTGTGTTCCATTCGACGCAAACGCTTTTCAGAAGCCAAACCAATTTCATAAGACATTGGAGTAAGTCTAAAATCGGCATTGTCTTGACGCAACAAAGTTCTAAATTCCGCACGAGAAGTAAACATTCTGTATGGCTCTTCGGTTCCTTTTGTAATTAAATCATCAATAAGAACTCCAATATAAGCTTCGTCTCTTTTTAGAATAAGAGGTGCTTTTTCCTGAACTTTTAATGCAGCATTAATTCCAGCCATCAATCCTTGAGAAGCAGCTTCTTCATATCCGGTAGTTCCGTTTATTTGACCAGCAAAATACAATCCTTCGACCAACTTGGTTTCCAAAGTATGTTTCAATTGTGTTGGTGGAAAATAATCGTATTCAATTGCATATCCTGGACGGAAAAATTTAACGTTTTCGAACCCAACTACAGAACGTAAAGCTTTAAATTGAATATCTTCAGGAAGCGAAGTAGAAAACCCATTCACATAAACTTCACAAGTATTCCAACCTTCAGGTTCTACAAACAATTGGTGTCTTTCTTTGTCAGCGAAACGATTAATTTTATCTTCAATCGACGGACAATATCTTGGCCCTAGTGATTGGATTCTACCGTTAAACATTGGTGAACGATCAAAACCTTCTCTTAAAATGTCGTGGACTTCTAAAGAAGTATAGGTCATATGACAAGATCTTTGATGAATCAAAGGCGAAGTCACATCCGAATACGAAAATTTATCTGGTATTGCGTCTCCTTTTTCCTCATTCATTTTAGAAAAATCCAAAGAACGACCATCAACTCTTGGAGGCGTTCCCGTCTTCATTCTTCCTGCTTGAAAACCTGCATTAACCAAATCTTCGGTGATTCCATAAGCAGCACTCTCGCCTGCTCTTCCTCCACCAAATTGTTTTTCACCAATATGAATCAATCCATTTAAGAAAGTTCCGTTAGTCAACACAACCGACTTAGATTTTATTTCGACTCCAAGCGCAGTTCTAATACCAAGTATTTTGCCGTTCTCAATAATCAAACCTTTGACCATCTCTTGGTAAAAATCAAGATTTGGCGTTAATTCTAACATCAATCTCCACTCTTCAGAAAAACGCATTCGGTCACTTTGAACTCTTGGAGACCACATTGCAGGACCTTTTGATTTGTTCAACATCTTGAACTGAATAGCGGTTTTGTCTGAAACAATGCCAGAATATCCACCAAGCGCATCAATCTCACGAACGATTTGTCCTTTTGCAATTCCTCCCATTGCAGGATTGCAGGACATTTGCGCAATGTTTTGCAAACTCATCGTAACCAATAGGGTTTTCGAGCCCAAATTGGCAGCAGCAGCAGCAGCTTCACAACCAGCGTGACCTGCACCAACTACAATTACATCATATTCTTCTTGAAACATTTTATTTGGGATTTGGGATTTATGATTCTAGATTAACATATCGAATCATAATTCTGTGTTTGTTCCACGTGAAACAATTGTTATTAATATTTCAAAAGTCTACTATTGTTCCACGTGAAACATAGCTAATTTTTCGTCTTCTTTACTTCTCATTAAAAGTTCGTCCTTTTCGCTTTTGTCTTTGTACCCGCAGTAATGCAAAACTCCGTGAACCAAAACCCGTTTCAATTCTTCATCGAAAGAGACGTTATAATCACTAGCGTTGTCTTTAACTCTTTCAATAGAAACAAAAACATCGCCGTGTATTTCGTTTCCAATACTGTAATCAAAACTAATAATGTCCGTTAAGGTATCGTGACCCAAATGCTCCACATTGATTTTATGCAAATAATCGTCATCGCAAAAGATGTAATTTATCTCTCCTTCTTTCTTGTTTTCTGAAGTGATTACATTAGAAATCCAATTAGCAATTGCTTCTTCATTCTTCAGGAGAAATTCGGTTTCGTAATTAAAGTTGATCATTTTTTATCGAAATATTCTTGAACTTTTTGATTAAAATTCGAGCGCAAAGGTAAGGATTGTCTATTTAATATTTCAATACTGTTTAAATAATCCAATAATGCAGGCGGTAAAGGTTTAGATTGATTGGAAAACTCTTTTTTATTGGTTTCTGCTTGGCGTTTATTTTCTTGTCCTTGTTGCTGAATTGCAGTGTTTAGTTTCAACAATTCCTGCTTCACATTTAATATTTTCTGTAGCGTTTCGTTCTTAAATCCTTTGTTTAACAATTGCTTTTCAATTTCCTTCATTTGTTCTAAAGCATTCTGCCCGCTTCGGCCAATGCCTTGCTTATTCAATTCGTTTTGTAATGATTCCCGCAATTGTTTTTGTTCTTTGTAAATCTCCATTATGGCCTGAGCGTCTCCTTCTCCATCTTCACCGTTCTCGCCCTGAGAACCGTTTTTCTTTCCTTCCTTTCCTTCTTTTCCTTTTTCACCTTCCTTTCCTTGTCCAGGCTTTTGTCCCTTTTTCATTCCCTCTTTCATCTTATCTGCTACACCTTCCTGTTTTTTGATGATGTCTGGTAATTGCATTCCATCTCCTTGACCTGGTTTTGGCTTTCCAGAACCTTCGCCAGACATTGACATTTGCATATTGTTCAAAATATCGCTTAAAAAATCAGCCAATTTATTGGCGGATGAAACCGTGTATTGCTGGTGCGAAACTCCTTTTGGAACTTGGGCATCTGCCAAAGTCTCTAATGATTTGTCCAAATTATATTGAGCGTTGCCTATTTCTTTAGTGATGTTTTCCCCAATTTTAGGATTACGCAAAGACATCGCAAATAAACTGTCGTCAATATGTTTGAATTGTAATTTTAAATCTTGCTGGATTTTGAGGTTCTTGTTAAATCCTGGTGAACCGATTTTTGCACTCTTGAACTTCGTCATTAGGTCTTCCTGTGAAAAAGAAAAAGCAAGCAAGTTGTCAAGTATTTGTCTCAACATCGCCACATCTTCTTCTAATTGTTCCATCTCTCCTTGCTCCATACTGTCCTCCATTTTCTGGGACATTTGCTTCATTTTCTTGGCAGCGCTTTTTTGCTTCGGTTTGGCAGATGCTTTCTTATCTTTCTGCAATTCATTAGATGCCTTTTTCAAATCATCATCTATACTTTTTTGCTCTTCTTTGTCATTCGGAATATCCAAAGGTTTTTTAAGTTCCTTGTTCTCTTTGTCCAAGTCTTGTATATCTTCTTGAATTTTATCAAATTCAGTATTGATTTCTTCTTGGTTTTCTGTGTTATTCTCCTTGTCTTTGTTTGATAAATCTTCTTGCTTTTCTGAAAGTTTATCGAGTTTGTCTTTTAATTGCTCTGCTTTCTTCTGAAGGTAATATTTCTTGGTCAGTTCCACTAATTGTTCCAAACTTTTGGATTGATTTTTGGCGTTTTGTTTGAACTTGTCCATTTTTTCCATCAAGTCTTCCTGCTGGACTTTTTCATTTAGTTCTTTTAATTCCTCCAATAATTTTTTGTTTTTCTCCAAATCCTTATCGACATTATCCAACCTCTTTTGTAATTCTTCCTTAAAATCGTCTTTTTTATCCGTTTTTGTTTTGTCAAGATTCTCTTTCATTTTCTCAGCAAACTCCTTCATCATTTTATCCTGCTGATTTTGACGCTTAATGAAATCATTGATTTTTTGTTGGTCCTTAAATTCAAGATTTTCTTTTTCTTTTCCTGATTTTTGTAATTTATCCAATTCGGAAATTTGCTTGTCTTGGTTTTTCAACGACTTTTCAAGGCTGTTAATGTTTTCATTTTGCTGTTGCAAATCTTGGTCTTCCTTCTCTTCATCCGTTGCAATGCGATTGGAAAAAACAGAAGACTTCGTGCTTTTGAAATTGTGAATGGCATCATTGTCAAAAACCTCGAAATAATATTCATACGAAACGCCTTGCTCCACCGGAAGCGAACTTGGAAAAGCAAAAATAAACTGATCGTAAAGGTTTGACTTAACAGCGATTGTTCCACGTTTGACCGATTCTGGTTTGTTTTTAGGATAATAAACAACTTGAAGTCTGTGCAATCCATAATCGTCTGAAATTTGTCCTAAAAGATAGTTTTTATCGATTTTAAGGCTATCCGGAGCGTTGTTTACATTTATGGTCGGAAACTGGTCTTTAATTATGGAAATCTGGTAGTTCAATTTCTCGTAGTTTTTTACCTTGGCATTCGAAGTAAGAATTTGATATTCCGTGTTTTGAGAAATTTGTTTAGAAAAGGTAAAAATGTTTTCTGATTTCGAAAAAGGAGCGTTTGAAGACAAATCCTTCCAATTCACGTTTTGAGTGGCTTGAGTTTTTATTTTCCAGGTAACACGAGTACCTTCGGGAATAATGGCATTTCCATTTCCTTTTATAATTTCTGGCTTTCTTTTCAAATAGGAAGGAAAATTCAATTGCATTTCAAAATTGGCAATCGAGGGAACCGTAACCACATTCAACTCATAATCCGAAGAAGAAATGGCATTAGCCTCCACGTGGAACGAAACGTTTGAAATCGGCTTATCTATTTTATATTGAAATTCTCCGGCTTTGGTGGATTCCATAAAATAACTTTCGTCGCCAATGAAAATCATCGCGTTTTCGGGAACTATTTTTCCTTCGGTTTTTATGCGAATAATGAAATCCTTGTTTTGTTCAGTTTGCAAATTGCTGTTCAAAACCACGAATTGAAATGGGGCCGGCGGCAAAAACTGGTCTTGAAAATGCACTACCCGATTCAAACTTTGGGAAAGTATTTTGCTGTTTCCCGAAACATAAAAGAAAGCAAAAAACAAAATAGGAATTATCGCCAAGGGTAAATATTTTCGGTTGGTTTTGAAATTAATGGCATTCCCAAAAGGAATTGGATGCAATGCATTTGCTTTTTGTTTGATAGAAGCCAATAACAATTCGGACTGATTCTGGTCATTCGACAATTGAAGAAAATTCGTCAATTTGTCACTTACTTCCGTGAAATGATTTCCAATGATAGCGGATGCTTCTTTATAATCAATTCCTTTTTGAAATTTGAACAATTTGAAAATGGGGAATAAAATAAATCGCAACAAAAGGAAAATTTCCACGCCAATAAAAGTCCAAAACAAAATCGTTCTTCCCATTGGCTTGAGCCAAAGAAAATATTCCACGAAAAGCGTAAACAAGAAATACAACAATCCCAAACCGATGAAGAAAATAATTCCTCTAATCAATTCGTTGGTGTAAAACTTCTTAATGAAAAGTTCCAGCTTTTGATATATGAAATTTGATTGTTCCACAATTATTGATTGATTTTATAACCGCTAAAAGTAACCATTTTTCAATTCTATTGATGTTAAAAATATATTAATCGAATTAACAGAAGAACAAACTGAAATTATTCTCGTTTTCAAGTTCCTAATTTGACTATTTGAAATTGTATCTTTGCAAAAAAAATTACAAAAATGTCAAAGCAAGTTCGAGTGCGTTTTGCACCAAGTCCAACTGGACCTTTACATATTGGCGGTGTTCGTACTGCCCTATTCAATTATTTGTTTGCCAAAAAAAACAACGGCGTTTTCTTTCTTCGGATTGAAGATACGGATCAAAATCGTTTTGTTCCCGGTGCCGAAGAATATATTATGGAAGCATTGGAATGGTTAGGAATTGCACCCGATGAAACTATTGGAAAAAATGAAAAATTTGGTCCATACAAACAATCCGAAAGAAAGCATTTATACCAAAAATATGCAGACGAATTAATTAATTCAGGAAATGCATATTATGCTTTTGATACTGCCGATGCCTTAGACTTTCATAGAAAACACCACGAAGAACAAGGAAAAACGTTTATTTATAACTGGCACAATCGAGAAAAATTAGACACTTCTTTGGTAATTTGCGCCGAGGAAACTGCGAAAAGAATTGCTGCAGGTGAGGATTTTGTCGTTCGTTTTAAAACGCCCGTTGACGAAACTTTATACTTGCAAGATATCATTCGTGGCGAAGTGAAGTTTGAAACCAATCTTTTGGACGATAAGGTTTTGTTCAAAAGTGACGGAATGCCAACCTATCATTTGGCGAATATAGTTGATGATCATTTAATGGAAACTTCTCACGTGATTCGTGGTGAAGAATGGTTGCCATCAATGCCATTACACGTTATGTTATACCGAGCCTTTGGATGGGAAGCACCTGAATTTGCACATTTGCCTTTGATTATGAAACCTGTTGGAAACGGAAAATTATCCAAACGTGATGGTGACAAAATGGGATTTCCGGTATTTCCGTTAGATTGGAAAACTGCCGAAGGAGTTTCATCAGGTTATAGAGAAAAAGGATTTTTCCCAGAAGCAGTAATCAATTTTTTAGCTTTATTAGGTTGGAATGACGGAACCGAAAAAGAATTATTTTCTTTGGAAGAATTAGAAAATGCATTCGATTTAAGTAGAGTTCACAAAGCGGGCGCTAAATTTGATCCTGAAAAAAACAAATGGTTTAACCACCAATATTTAATAAAAAAGGATGATGCTGATTTGGCGAAAGCCTTCACTCCTATTGTGGCTGAGAAAGGTATTACAGTTTCTGAAAATGTCTTGACAAGAATAGTTTCTTTAATAAAAGAACGCGCTAATTTCGTTTCGGAATTTTGGGATTTGAGTGATTACTTTTTTGTAGCTCCTACATCTTATGACGAAAAAGCAAGAAAAAATTGGAAGGAAGAAACACCAGCTATAATGCAAGAATTGATTTCAGTTCTTGGAGAAATTACCGATTTTACTTCTTTGAATATCGAAACCATCGTGAAAGATTGGATGACTAAAAACGAAATTGGAATGGGAAAAGTAATGCAACCGTTTCGATTAAGTTTGGTTGGCGCTTTAAAAGGACCACATTTATTTGACATCGTGGAACTGATTGGAAAAGAAGAAACGATAAAAAGAATTGAGAAAGCGATAGCTACATTGTAATTAAACACAAACTTCACAAAGAAGGCACAAAATTCACTATTAATCTAGTAAATTTTGTGCCTTTTTATTTAAGCTTTTTGATGTTTCTCTTACAAATAAATAATCAAATTCCCGTTCAATATTCCTGGATTTCCCTTAAAACTATACCCTAAATTCTTATTGTTTAGATTTCCAAGCATATTATTTATGCCATATTGATACGAAACATTCAAGCGAAAATGGCGAACTCCAGCCGTAATCCCTATCATTGGATAAAAATTAAATTGAGAAATAGCCACGATGTCTTTGGCTAATAAAGTAGTTCCAGAAATAATATTATTTTCTTGATTTTTTTCTACATCCAGTTTTCCGTTAATTTGAACTAATGGTCCAAACTCTACACTCAAATGACTTTCGACAATTTTATAACTCAATAGCAAAGATAGCTGTGCCGATGACAATTTATAATTGGTGTATTCAGTAATAAATCCGCTATTTGTGGCAACCGAAAAATTATTTTCGCTAAACTGCATTGCATAAACCATATCCCAATCGTCATAGTAATTTCCGCGCATAGAAAGTCCTCCGTTCCAACCTGTTCCGGGTTTTGTTTGAAAATTATTAGTGTTTAGAGTAAACTGGTTTACACCAAATGATATTCCAATTCGGTTGGAATCCCTATAATGATATTGAGAAAAAACAGTCATTGAGATTAGTGTGAAAACAAAGACAAAATATAATCTTTTCATAAAACTGAAATTAAATAAAAGCAAACCTAAAGTTTTTTTGTAATTTAACACTGATTTTTATAACTTAAATTATACTTTTTATGAACCCAACATTAATTATTATTATTGTATTCGGCTTATTTATTTTCCTTTCCTCTTTTTTTACCGTCAAACAACAAACCGCCGTTATCATTGAGCGTTTTGGTAAGTTTTTAAGCATTAGACAATCTGGATTGCAACTAAAAATCCCATTGATTGACAGAATTGCCGGTCGTGTCAATTTAAAAATCCAACAATTAGACGTTATTATTGAAACCAAAACTAAAGACAACGTTTTTGTAAAACTAAAAGTTTCTGTCCAGTTTATGGTGGTACAAGAAACTGTTTATGATGCTTTCTACAAACTGGAATATCCACACGATCAAATCACTTCTTATGTATTTGACGTAGTTCGTGCCGAAGTTCCAAAACTAAAATTGGACGATGTTTTCGAAAGAAAAGATGATATTGCAATTGCAGTTAAAAGAGAACTCAACGAGGCGATGACCACTTATGGTTACACGATTATCAACACATTGGTTACCGATATTGATCCCGATATTCAGGTAAAAAATGCAATGAACAGAATCAATGCTGCTGATAGAGAAAAAACAGTAGCTGAATTTGAAGCAGAAGCCTCAAGAATCAGAATTGTGGCCAAAGCTCAAGCAGAAGCTGAAAGTAAAAAATTGCAAGGGCAAGGAATCGCCGATCAAAGACGTGAAATTGCTCGCGGTTTAGTTGAAAGTGTGGACGTTTTGAACAAAGTGGGAATCAATTCGCAAGAAGCTTCAGCATTGATTGTCGTAACGCAACATTATGACACTTTGCAAGCTATTGGCGCAGACACGAATTCTAATTTGATATTATTACCAAATTCTCCGCAAGCCGGAAGTGATATGTTGAACAATATGGTGGCTTCCTTTTCTGCTTCAAATCAAGTGGGCGAAATGATGAAAAAAACCAAAAGAATAAAACCTGCAGCGCATTCTACAGATTATATTGAACCTGAGGAACCTGAAACTGAGGTTTAATTAAAAAGAAAAAGAGGCTTAATCGCCTCTTTTTCTTTTTGTAAACCAATTCATTATCAACGGAATAATAATATTAATAATCGTTCCCGAAGAGTTCGATAAAATCGATTTATAATCTCCCAAAAAACTCTTTATAATATTTTTAGGTAAAAGACTTTCTTTTGTCTTTTCAACATTTAATTTTATTTTCTGAAGACTTAATTCTTTTTCCAATTTCAGAATTTCCAGCTCTAACTCTATTTGTTCGTAGGATGAATATTTTTTAGTCTCCATAATTTAGTCGTTAAAAAAGATTTCTGAAAATTTCTCTAAGATTGGTCCTTCAACGATTTTATCTTTAATTAAAAATACAAGTATTGAAACTATTAAATAAAATCCCGCAACTATTAAAAATCCTAAAGCATAACTATCTAAGGCTTCTCCAATTGCAAAAGCTCCCGCAACTGAAAAAAAGAATAGAACCATCGTTAATGACATTGCGATTAATGCAAATTTTAACATCATCGTGGTCGATTTCATCGCCACCTTAAAACCCCATAATTTATAATAAGCCACGCTATTCTCAATATAAGATTGCGCTTGTTTTTGAATGTCTTCGGTGCGTTCTTTTAGTTCTTCAAAAGCCATAGATTAGAATTTAAGAAATTTGTTTTTCGTGATTAGATAATTGTTTTTTTTGAAGTTTGGCATTTTGCTCTTTCAAATCGGCCAATTTAGTTTCTAAAAAAGAAATAACGTCTTCTGTTTTGTGACTCATACTAGAAACTAATTCTTCATAAGTTTCATCCAAATCATATTTTGCTCCTGAAAATTTATTTTTCAGTTGATGTTTTACATCGTCAAATTTATGTTTCAAATTATCCTTCACATCATCAAAACCATCTTTTATATTTTCTCTGGTTTTGGAACCTTTTTCCGGAGCAAATAAAATTCCAACTCCTGCTCCAATCGCTGCACCTAATAAAAGTGCCAATACTGAATTTCCTGCATTATTTGACATCGTTTTTAGAATTAAAGTTAATAATACCTAAAGTTACAAACTTTATGAACACCGCAATGTTAACAAGGCGTTAAAGTGAATTAGATTCTACTCAAAATTCAAATAAGGCATCGTGTTTTTAAAAACTTTTTATTAACGACAAAATAGCTATAAAACTTGAAAAAATGCCTGAAAATCAATTTATGGAAGCCGATTTTGATTGTTAAAATTGATATAAATTATAAAATCAATCAGTAAAACAAATAATAAAAAAAAACGCCCCGAAAAGCGCTTTTGATAGTTTTTATTTATTTAAAACTTGTTCGATAAATTCCGATTCTCTTTCGGTTGTACTTTTCGGAGGATTGGATTTTAATTTCAAAATTTCATCTGCAAAGGAATTTACAAAATCCGAATCGTATTCTAAATTGAGTAAATTTAAAAGCGCTCTCGAACGAACAAAGGTTGATTCACTTCGCAAAGACATCAAATACAATTTAGAAATATCTTCCTTATCAAAATCAGCAAATTTTAAACTGGAGTATTTCAAAATAAATTGAGCAAACAACAAAGATGTTTTATTGTTATTAATATTCTTCTTGAAAGAATTTTGCAATAAACTATAATTAGCAATTCCGGATAAGGTTTCTCCTATTGCTTTTCTAATGGCAATACGTTCCTCTCTGGTAGCAACTTTGAAATATTTATTGATTTCTTTCAAGGCATTATTGATGCTGTTTTCCTCTTTTTTTCCTTTTTCTTCCCAAGCATCTTTGAGTCCAACCGTTTTATTAAACACTAACTTAGAAGCTGTTGAATCCTTATCCACATTGAAATATCCGATACGTTGAAACTGAAATTTATCTCCAGATTTAACGGTAGAAAGACTTGGTTCCACAAATCCTTTTATGATTTGCAAAGAATTCGGATTCATAAAATCTAAGAAATCTTTTTCTTTATGACTGTCCGGCGCTTCGTCTACAAAAAGTCGGTCATACAAACGAACTTCGGCTTCGACAGCGTGTTTTATGGAAACCCAATGCAGGGTTCCGGCGACTTTTCTTTTGGAGGCTTCACTCCCACTTCCGCTCAAAGAATCGGTATCGTAAGTCACGTGAATTTCAGTGATATTTCCTTGAGAATCTTTTACAACACTTTCTCCTTTAATGATATAGGCATTTTTCAAACGCACTTCATTTCCTAAAGACAATCGGAAAAATTTGGCTGGAGCTACTTCTAAAAAGTCCTCTCTTTCGATGTACAATTCTTTAGAAAACGGCACTTTTCTGAAACCTGCTGCTTCGTCTTCCTGATTGTTTTCGGCATCCAAAAGTTCTTCTTTTCCATCAGGATAATTGGTAATTACAACTTTTATTGGATCTAAAACTGCCATAACTCTTGGCGCGGTTTTGTTTAAATCTTCACGCAAACAAAACTCCAAAAGCGAAACATCAATTATATTTTCTCTTTTAGCAACTCCAATAATATCACAAAATTTACGAATCGAAGCTGGCGTATACCCTCTTCTTCGCAAACCTGAAATCGTTGGCATTCTTGGATCATCCCAACCGTTAACTATATTTTCCTGAACCAATTGCAATAGTTTTCGCTTGCTCATTACGGTGTAATTCAAGTTCAAACGCGCAAATTCGTATTGGTTAGGTCTAACTAAAGTATCGTCATAAATTTGGTCTAAAAACCAATTGTATAATTCTCTGTGCATTACAAATTCTAATGTACAAATAGAATGCGAAATTTGCTCGATATAATCGCTTTCGCCGTGTGCATAATCATACATTGGATAAATATTCCAATCGTCGCCAGTTCGGTGATGATGACGGTGTAAAACTCTGTACATTAACGGATCGCGCATCAACATATTCGTCGAAGCCATATCAATTTTGGCACGCAAAACGTGACTTCCTTCCGGGAAATCACCTTTTTTCATTCCTTCGAACAAAGTCAAATTCTCTTCAACTGAACGATTTCTATAAGGACCATCCACTCCTGGTTGGGTTGGTGTTCCTTTTTGAGCCGCCATATCTTCAGAAGATTGACTATCTACATAAGCTTTTCCTTTTTTAATCATCAAAATGGCCCAATCGTACAACTGCTGAAAATAATCAGAAGCGTAACGTTCTTCGGCCCAATTAAAACCTAACCAAAGTAAATCTTCTTTGATAGCATCCACATATTCCTGCTCTTCTTTGGCTGGATTAGTGTCGTCAAAACGCAAATTGACTGGCGCATTGTACTTTAGACCCAAACCAAAATTCAAACAAATGGATTTGGCATGACCAATGTGTAAATAACCATTAGGTTCTGGTGGAAAACGGAAACGTAATTTATCTTGGGGAAAACCGCTTGCTAAGCTGTCTTCGATAATTTGTTCTATAAAATGAAGTGATTTATCTTCGGTTGACATAATTTTGTTTAATTTTAGCAAAGATAAAAAAAGCTAGTTTAAAAAGGTTTAAAGTTTAAGGTTTATAGTTATAATCTGAAAAATTTAGACTTAAAATGGATAATATCAAACAAAAAAATGGGAATTATAAAACTTAAAAACATCCGTACTTACTCCTATCACGGTTGTTTAATCGAAGAAGGAAAAATTGGTTCTGATTATTCGGTTGACTTGGAAGTGAAAACCGATTTACGCAAATCAGCTCTTTCGGATCATCTGGAAGATACGGTAGATTATGTGCTTTTGAACCGCATTGTCGAGGAAGAAATGGCTATCAGATCCAATCTTTTGGAACACGTGGCACACCGAATTATCAAAAGAATTTTCGACGAAGTGGCCGCTATTTCGAGAATTACGTTGGCAGTTTCTAAACTGAATCCTCCTATTGGTGGTGATGTTGAAGCGGTTACGATAGAAATGGAAGAATACAGGAATTAAGCTAATTATGAATTTTTAAATCTTTGTAATTATTGCTTTCCTTTTTTAACTTTTTTAGTATATTTGCACACCAATAAATAATTGGCGTCGTGGCCGAGCGGCTAGGCTGGGCTCTGCAAAAGCTCCTACTCCGGTTCGAATCCGGACGATGCCTCTAAACCTTCAAGGAAACTTGAGGGTTTTTTTTATGTTTAATTTTTAAGAAAAATTAAATAAAGTTATGGTTCGAATCCGGACGATGCCTCAAGAAGAGATACAGAAATGTGTCTCTTTTTTTTTGACATTTTTAGAAAAAATGAATTAAAGTTATAGTTCGAATCAGTCCCGAAAACTTTCGGGAGATGTCTTTAAAATCTCATTAGTAAATATTTTTTCTTTCAGATATATTAAATAAGGTAAAGATAAAATTATAATCCAAATTGCTGTTTGTCTTGGAATTATTTGATATTTGAAGTTTATAAAATAAAATGAAGAACAATAAATAAAAGTAAGAATAGAATCTATTTTAGTAACTTGTTTATCTGAATACCTTTCAATATGCGTTTTATTCATTTCTTTAATATCTTTCATATGAGCTTGATCATAAAAGCTATTTTTACTAGGTAAGTAAACTACTACCATTAATAAATTTTGCAAAATATACATTGATGATACTCCTAAAATAAAATATTGAAGAGTTAATAATGAACCATTTACTACATCAGTATCTTCAATATTTTTACTATTAAAAACATTAAAAATATGTTCAACTGCAAAAATCACCATAATTATTGAACTCCATAAACTTAAGTAAAGCCTATGATTTCTACTTAGAGAAATATAAGTAAATGCGTGAATTAAAGAATAGAATGAAATTAGAAATGCTATTGAAATTAATGTTAGTGAAAACAGATTAATATCTTCTAAAAAATTATAGTCAAAAATCCAATAAATTATTGAAATAGATTGTATTAAAGTAATTCCTTCTGTAAGCTTTGGTACCACTTTTTTGTCGTGGAAAATTAAGGAAATAAAAACGAAAATAGCTATAAAATAAAAAGGCCAAGCTTCTATATGGTTTTCAAAATCATAATTTCTTTCGTGCTTTCCGGGTAAAAAAGCAAAAAAACTAAAAATAAGTGAACCTAAAATTTTTAAAGCAATGATTTTCCAATCGGTTGAAAGCCTTTTATTTTCATAAATTATTCCTAATAGTAAAGGAACAAAACTTAATGTAAATAGTTTTCTATCACTAATTTGAGCTCTGTAAATAATATATATTAGAAATGTTATAAGTAAAATACCAACAATATAAATATAAGTTGACCATTTTTTATAAAAAGGGAATTCTGTATAGATTGTTTTCTTTTTGGTTATTCTTTTTGTTTTAGCCATTTAAAATTGATTTCTATTTTCAAAATTATGCACCAACTTAGAAATATAAGTAAATTTAAAATACTACTAATCAATCCTTTCCAAAGCATCTTTCAACTTTTCTTTTTCTTTTGGAAACCAACCTTGAACAATTAAAGCAATTCCAAAAATCATCAAAACAATACTGATTCCTTTTTTGATTTTAAGAATATTGGTTGGGGTCATTTTGTTTTTTAACTGTTTGGCTAATAGAATTTTAATACAATCAACCAATACATAAGTTACTATTACAGAAGTAAAAAAAGTAAGCATTCTGGAGGTTTGCATCTCTAGTTTTGGTCCAACCGAAATAATAATAGCCAACCAAAATCCCAAAACTCCAATGTTGATAATGTTTAAAAAAAATCCTTTTATGAATAAACCTAGATAATCTTTTCTGATAATTTCGTTGTCAATTTTATGGGTATCAACTTTTTTTTCTTTGTGTAAACCGATATATGAAATAACTCCATAAGCCAGCATCAAGATTCCTCCAAACATAAAAAGTGCGGAGTTATCTTTTATACTTGTGATCAATCGATAACTTCCTATATAAGCAATGGTGATGAAAACAATATCTCCTAAAACAACACCTAAATCGAAGACTAATGCTGCTCTAAATCCTTTTATAATACTGGTTTCCAGTAATATAAAAAAAACGGGGCCAATCATAAAACTTAAAAAAATTCCCCAAGGAATACCCGATAAAATATCATTTATCATTTACAAAAAATTAAGAATTTGATGCCACAAAGTAATTAAAAAAAATCCCCGAAAGATATTTTCGGGGAATATTATTATTTTTCTGTAATTGTTCCACCCGCAAAGGCTTGTTGTTTTATTTGTTTTGGCTTGCCATAAATAGTAATAGTTCCTCCCGCATTAACTTTAGCATCTACAAGGGTGCTTGCGTTTACATCGGCACTTCCGCCTGCAGAAACACTAACTGTTGTTTGAGAAGTTTCTAAATTCTTAGCATTCAAAATTCCGCCAGAAGTAATAGTTATTTTTTGAGTTACTGCTTTACCGGATAAATTAATTATACCACCTGAATTAAGTTTAGTTGTCGTATTATCAACATCAAGTTCAACTTCAATCATTGCTCCTTCTTGCACTGATAAATCCATTGTAGTTTGTTTGAAAATAGCTTTACAACTCACAATACTTCCTTCATTTGCATCAATACTTTGAATTTTTTTAAAGTATAAATTAACTTTAAGGTCTTTATTGTCTTCTAATATTTTAGTTAAAGATATTCTTATTTTTAACAAGCTATTTCGATTAACTATTTCAACATTTCCTTGGTTTGTTCCGGTAACCACTATTTTATTTTCAGTAGATGGAATCAAAGTTACATTTAATTGATCGAACACTTTTATTTCATCAAAATCTCCTAAATTAATTGTGGTTTGACTATAATTTAATTGTGTTATCAACACAAATACCAATAAAATAATCTTTTTCATTTTTTTAAAATTTAAATATTTAACAATAAAAATTCTTATTCATTTCTTCTTATAAAATTAAAATCCAATTGTTTTTTGACTAAATCAGCGTTTTTAACTTTAACGTAAATTTCGTCGCCTAATTGCAACAAAGATTTTGTAGTTGCTCCAACTAAAGCATATTGTTTTTCGTCGAAAGTGTAGTAATCGTCTTTTATTTCACGAATTCGAACCATTCCCTCGCATTTATTTTCTATAATTTCGACGAAAATTCCCCATTCGGTTACACCAGAAATTACACCTAAGAATTCCTGATCGTTGTGATTCTGCATATATTTCACCTGCATATATTTGATAGAATCACGTTCGGCATTGGTTGCTAAACCTTCCATTGTGGAGGAATGCAAACATTTTGCTTCATATTTTTCTTCATCAACAGATTTTCCTCCGTCAAGATAAAACTGTAATAATCGATGCACCATTACATCAGGATAACGACGAATTGGCGAAGTAAAATGACTGTAATAATCAAAAGCCAAACCATAATGTCCAATATTATCAGTCGAGTATTTGGCTTTACTCATCGTTCTAATCGCAAGAGTATCAATTAAATTCTGTTCTTTTTTTCCAACAACATCACTCAATAAATTATTCAAGGATTTTGAAATATCTCCTTTGTTTCTGAAATCTATTTTATAACCAAATTTTGCAATTACGGTTTGCATTGCAATTAATTTATCTTCATTTGGTTCATCATGAATCCGATAAATGAATGTTTTCTTTTGTTTACCAATGTATTCAGCAACTTTTCTATTGGCTAAAAGCATAAATTCTTCAATCAAATGATTGGCATCTTTTGAAATTTTGAAATAAACACCTTCTGGTTCTCCTTCATTGTCTAGATTGAATTTTACTTCGACTTTATCAAAAGAAATGGCGCCATTATTCATTCTATTTCTACGAAGAATTTTAGCTAAATCTTGCATTTTAAGCGTTGCTGCGACAATTTCGTCTGAAACTACATAAGAACTTCCTGTGATAGAAGTTTCAGCCGGAATCGTATTGTCTTTCGTCTCTATGATGTATTGCGCTTCTTCATAAGCAAAGCGTTGATCCGAAAAAATCACTGTTCTACCAAACCATTGATTGACCACTTGAGCAGTTTCGGTAATTTCGAAAATAGCTGAAAACGTATATTTTTCTTCTTGAGGTCTTAAAGAACAAGCAAAATTGGATAACACTTCTGGCAACATTGGAACCACTCGATCTACCAAATATACCGACGTCGCACGTTGATAAGCTTCATCATCCAGAATTGTTCCTTCTTGAAGATAATAAGAAACATCAGCAATATGGATTCCGATTTCGTAATTTCCGTTTTCTAACTTTTTGAAAGATAAAGCATCATCAAAATCTTTTGCATCTTTTGGATCAATTGTGAAAGTTAAAGTTTCGCGCATATCCCGACGATTTGCAATTTCAGTTTCATGAATGGTTGTGTCTATTTTCTGCGCATAAACCTCTACTTCTACAGGAAATTCTGCAGGTAAACCATATTCTGCCAAAATCGCGTGAATTTCTGTATCGTGTTCTCCTGGTTTTCCAAGTACTTTTATAACGGAACCAAAAGGACTATCGGCTCTTTTAGGCCAGTCTTCGATATGAACTAAAACAACGTCGCCTTGTTCTGCTTCGCCTAATTTATCCTTTGGAATAAAAATATCAGTATACATTTTTGGATTCGCAGTCGATACAAAAGCAAAATTCTTCTGGATATCAATTACGCCAACAAAATCAGTTTTGGCTCTTTCAACTACTTCAATAACTTCACCTTCAGGTCTTCTTCCTTTTCTGCGATTGTAAACATATACTTTTACTTTATCTTTATCTAAAGATCTGTTTAAATTATTTGTTGGAATAAAGACATCTTCTTCTAATTCAGTACAAACAAAATAAGCAGTTTTTCGACCTGTCATATCGATAGTTCCTTCGTAGTAATCCTGACTTAGTGCTTTGATAAGGTATTTTCCCGGCTCCGATTCTATAATTTTTTTTTGTGAAGCAAGAATTTTTAAATCTCTAATGATTTCATTTCTACTCTTGGTATCATCTTTCTCTAAAAGAGTAGCTATTTGTTTGTAGTTAAATGCTTTATTAGCATTTTGGGATAATATTTTTATAATTTTATTAGAAAAATCTTTCTCTTTATTTTCTGGTTTTCTCAGTTTTTTACTCATAATTATTTTCTTAAAGGTCTAAAATTACGAAGAAGTATTAAGATTTAGAGTAGTAAGTAGTAAGATTTATCTAAAATATAACTTTTGTATCTTTATAAAAATTTACAAAATGGACCATTTTCAAACTATTACCACATTCAATTTTGCTCACGAAATTATAGTCTTAAAATCTATTTTACAGAATGAAGGAATTCCTTTTTTGTTTCAAAATGAAAATTTAATTTCAATAGATCCATTTGCCAGTATTGCTTATGGCGGAATTGATCTAAAAGTTCACATAAATGATTTCGAAAGAGTTCAAGAGATTCTTGATAATTTGAATAACAATCTTGAAATTGTTTGAAGTTGTCAACATCTATTAAAAACAACAAAAAGAAAAAGAAATTTAAATTAATTTTTTAATGGTTATTATAGCGTGTTAATAGTTACAATAAGTTTATTTTTAAATGTATTCTTTTTAAGAAATATGTTTTTATAACGATTTATTAACATAGTTTTAAGAAGGTAAAAGATTCATTTTAAAGCATTTTTAAAAAACTATTAACAACGGTTAATAAATAAAAACACCTTGTTTTTGTAAATAAGTTAGTTTCTAAATTTTGTTAACAATATCATTTTTTCTATCAATAACTTTTCTAAAAATTAACCAAACTAAATTTGGTAGATTCATTCCGGTTTTGGATTACGTTTTTATTCGATACAAACAAGAAATACTTCTAATTTTCTATCTAAAGTTATAAACATTCAATGTTAATTTAAGGTTAACTGATTATCAAGGATTTATGAAACGCTATTAACACTATAATATTTTAACATATTAATTATAAAAGAGCTATTATTTCATTCGGATTTATATTGATGTTATTTTCTTGATAAAGTAGCTTATTAATACTATGACAGTTATATATTTAACAGCATATAGTTTAAAATTCCGCAATTGTTTCCCTAAATTTGCGCAACACAACTAATAAAGATAATATGAAAATCTCCATTGGAAACGATCACGCAGGACCAGAATATAAAAAAGCTATTGTACAATATTTAGAATCAAAAGGACACGATGTAACGAATTACGGAACCGATGATACAGAAAGTGTTGATTATCCTGATTTTGGTCATCCTGTAGCAATTGATGTTGCTGAAGGAAAAGCTGATTTTGGTATTGTAATTTGTGGTTCAGGAAACGGAATAGCAATGACGGTTAATAAACATCCAAAAGTAAGAGCAGGTTTATGCTGGATTAAAGAAATTGCGTATTTAACTCGTTTGCATAATAATGCTAATGTTCTTAGTATTCCTGCACGTTATACTTCAATTCAACAAGCGGTAGAAATTGTAGAAACCTTTTTAACTACAGAATTCGAGGGAGGAAGACACCAAACAAGAGTGGATAAAATTAGTTGTTAATATCTTTACTCTAAAGCACACCATCAAATAAAGCAGGATTTATCAGGTAAATTTTACATTCAACCTAAATTTAATTAGGTGCAGAAGTCTAGGGATTTTATAGTTCAGGATTACTATAAATTATGTAATTATTATTATTTACTAAACAAAAACCTTTTCGAACTTTGCGAAAACTTCGCTTTTTTGCGGTTATAAAAATCTAAAAATGAACAACATACAATTCATCGCCAAGTCTGTTCAGACAGCAACCATAAACATTCAAAATACGGTTCAATTATTGCAGGAGGATTGCACGATTCCTTTTATTTCTCGGTATCGAAAAGACAAAACTGGCAATCTCGACGAAGTTCAAATCGAGCAAATCGCCAAACTCCAAAAGGATTACGAAGTCATTGTAAAGCGAAAAGAAGCAATTTTAAAATCCATTGAAGAGCAAAACGCATTGACACCTGAATTGGATAAAAAAATCCAGCAAAGTTTCGATTTACAGGAACTGGAGGATTTCTATTTACCATTCAAAAAGAAGAAAAAAACCAAGGCAGATGTAGCCCGCGAAAATGGATTGGAACCGTTAGCCAAAATCATAATGGCGCAAAACAACGATGATGTCGATTTTATTGCAACGAAATATTTAAACGATAATGTGATAAATGAAGACGCCGCTTTGCAAGGCGCACGAGACATTATTGCTGAATGGATTAACGAAAATATTTATGTTCGCAAGCAGTTGCGAAGACTTTTTCAACGGAAAGCCATTATCACAACTAAAGTAGTAAAAACAAAAAAAGACGAACAGGACGCCCAAAAATTCAATCAATATTTTGATTGGTCAGAATCTTTGACAAAAGCACCTTCCCATAGATTATTAGCAATGCTTCGCGCCGAAAATGAAGGTTTTATCAAGTTCAAAGTAGAAGTTGATATTGACGAAGCCTATGATATTATTGATGAATTGGTTTTAAAAGTTCAAAACAAAACCACTCCGCACGTACAATTAGCCATCGAAGATTCTTATAAAAGATTACTTAATCCTGCCATTTCCAATGAAGCTTTACAAGAAGCTAAAGCCAAGGCTGATGCTAATTCTATTCAGGTTTTTGCTAATAATTTAGGTCAATTATTGTTGGCTCCGCCTTTGGGTGAAAAACGAATTTTGGCGATTGACCCTGGATTCCGTTCTGGTTGTAAAGTAGTTTGTCTTGACGAAAGAGGCGATTTATTATATAACGAAAATATTTATCCTCACGCTCCTCAAAACGAAACCGCAATGGCGATGAAAAAAATTCGTTCGATGGTTAATGCGTATCAAATTGACGCGATTTCCATTGGAAACGGAACCGCTTCACGTGAAACCGAATTTTTCATTAAGAAAATCGCTTTCGATAAACCCGTTCAGGTTTTCATTGTTTCCGAAGCAGGAGCTTCAGTGTATTCCGCTTCGAAAATTGCAAGAGAAGAATTTCCAAATTATGACGTGACCGTTCGGGGTTCGGTTTCTATTGGCAGGAGATTATCTGACCCTTTGGCAGAATTGGTGAAAATTGACCCTAAAGCTATTGGCGTAGGCCAATACCAACACGATGTAGATCAAACCAAACTCAAGGAAGAATTGGATAATACGGTAATTCGCTGCGTGAATTCTGTTGGGATAAACATCAACACAGCGAGCAAGCATTTGTTGAGTTATGTGAGTGGAATAGGAGAGAAGCTGGCCGAAAACATTGTGCAATATCGCTCGGAAAATGGTCCGTTTGAAGACCGAAAACAATTGAAAAAAGTGCCCCGATTGGGCGAAAAGGCCTATCAACAAGGCGTTGCTTTTATCCGAATTTCGAATGCTAAAAATCCCTTGGATAATTCGGCTGTACATCCAGAAGCGTATGGAATTGTCGAGAAAATGGCAAAAGATTTGGGATTGTCGGTTAATGATTTAATTGCCAATAAAGAAAAAACAGCCTTAATAAAACCTGAAAATTATATTACACCTGAAATAGGGTTATTAACGCTAAAAGACATTATCAGAGAACTCGAAAAACCAGGCCTTGATCCAAGAAAATCGGCTAAAGTTTTCGAATTTGACCCCAATGTAAAAACCATAAAAGATTTGAAAACCGGAATGATTTTACCCGGAATAGTAAACAATATTACCAATTTTGGTTGCTTTGTGGATATTGGTTTAAAAGAAAGTGGTTTGGTGCATATTTCCCAACTCAAAGCGGGCTTTGTAAGCGATGTGAATGAAGTAGTCAAATTACACCAGCACGTTCAGGTGAAAGTTACTGAAGTGGATGAAGACAGAAAGAGAATTCAATTGACCATGGTTTTGTAAAAATGCAAAGAATAAGACTACTACAGATTAAAGCCAATTTGCAAAAATTCCAAAACGTTTTATTTTTAAAGCTATAACAGAACAAGACATTTAATCATAAAAAAAACCTCGGAAACTATATCCGAGGTTTGATTTTTATAAATTATCTTATTCTTAAATTCTATTTTTTTGAATAGCTCTGAATTTCATAAAAACAAAGGCTAAACCAATAATTGCTAAAATCCAAATGTAATTATCAATTGGAGCTCCAGGTGTGGTATCGCCATCTCCTTCTAGTCCACCAGGACCAGGTGCAGTGTCTCCCGGTTGAGCAAATAGCACAAAGGTTGAACATAAATAGAAAGCGACTATATAAAATTTTAATACTGTATTTTTCATTTTTAGATGTTTTTTCAGGTTCTTAATTCAATACTTTTTTGGTAACTTCTTCATTGTTTACACCTGAAATTTTAACTAGTAAAACTTGGTTGTTGGCTTTCAGATTTTCTAGTGTGGCAGTACTTGCTTTTACATTTCTGCGCTCGGCTAGTAGTCTTCCCTGAACGTCATACACTTGTATGTTATTGATAGCAATTTCCCCTGCATTCACATAAAGAGTTCCATTTTTGCTATATACAGAAACACTATTTTCGTTGAATGTTGGTGCATCTACATTCAATGTTTTTTGATATTTCAAAGAAAATCTTGTGTTGTCTACTCCAGAATCAGCTGTAAAGTTATAAGAACTTGTTTTCAAATTGGTTTCAGTACCGGTTTTGCTATCTACTAAATAAATATCTTGACCATTAGAAAACAATCCATTAACGTGGTCGATGGCAATAGTGTAATCACCTGCCTTATCGGTTTTGAAGATTAAAGCCACCTTATCAGAAACATCGAATGCTGGACGACCTTGAATTGTATATTCTTCGTTGTTGATATTAGACGATAATGCCATTTTACTATCATTGAAGTATTTGCCGTCAAAAGGATCTATTCCAAGTGTTGCTTCTGGAAAATAAGTTATTGCCATTTGCGAAAAATCACCTGCAAGGTTTGTAGCATTTATCCAAATTTTTCCCGATAATGTCACTCGTTTTGTTTTGAAAAATTGTCCTGCATTATTAGCCAATCTTTGAGTGTTTTTGAAAGTTAAAGATGAAGCTCCTGGTTTTGCTTCTACAAAAAATCCTTGACCTGTCTGAATTACTCCCAATGGATCAAAAGTTTGCAGATTTCCATTTGCTACAAATGTTCCAGGATCTGTCACTAATGGTCCCGCAACCCAAGTGCAATAAGCAGTACCCAAATTATTGGTTTTTCTCCAGAAATACAAAGTAGATTGAATATTAGCGGTATTGGCAAAAACAAAATTTGACATCTTAATTGGAGATGGATAAGGATTACCAACTAAATTGTAACGTAATCCTGCTAAACCTCCATCTATTAAAGTAACAAGCACATCGCCATTATTAGGAATTCCTGTAAAAACTCCTGGATAAGCTGTTGGAGTAACTGCACTTGCGTCATTTGGCATACGAATTAAATATCCTGCTCCAGCAACAAAAGGAGTCGTGGTTGGAGAAGTAATTTCACTATATTGGCCATTTGTACCAAAACCTGTGTCAAAAGCATAAAAACGACTTGGACTTTGTGAAGTCAATGGCGAGAAAGCTGCTAAATTCTGACTTGAAACCGGTGACGACCACAACGTATAATCCAAACGCAGTAATGAACTACTATTGCGATTTACAGTTATTGCTCCGCTATTTGCACCGTTATTTACCTGAATCAAGTTAGCATTATTACTCAATGTGAATGTTGCAGGAGCCGTTACAGTCACAGCGTCAGTAACGGTTACATTATTCCCAGACGGAATGGTTACGACCGCACTATTATTAACGGTTAATGTTTTAGCAGCTAAATTTGCAGCAACAGAATAATTTCCTTCAATAACAGCATCTCTAGTGGCATTCGGAGCACCTTGTGACCAGCCTCCATTATACACTGTAGGTATTCCTGTTTCTACAAAGTTAGAAGTAAAACCAGTTAGGGCAAAAGGTCCTGTGAGCGTTCCGTCTAGCGATGGAACAGATGACGAATTCGTAAGGGAAGTAATACCTGCATTATTTCCTCCACCAACACCTTGATCCATTTTATAATAAGCGACAAGATCTGGAGTAGAAGGAGCTACCTGCAGTTTATAGTTTGCAGAAATTTGTTCCTGAGTACGAGCGACATTCCAAATACGTATTTCATCCATTTTACCTGTGAATTCGCCAGGCGCATTTGGTGTTTTACCCATTAACCAAAGACCTGTGCCAGAAGTTGGAAGCGAACCTGTTTCAACTGTTGATGCTACTTGTACTCCGTTGTAAAATAGACGTAAATTAGCTCCGTCATAGGTAGCAGCAATATGAACCCAAGTATTTAATGCTGGCATTGGAAAAGAAGTGTATGGAAAGTTATTACCATCGTTACTAAAATCTACGGCAATTTGTCCAGATAAATTAAAAAGTTCTAACTTAACAGTAGTACCTGTGCCTGTGTATGTTTCTCCGACTAAGGTCACTCCATCATCAATAGCTTCAATATAAAACCAACCTTCTATAGTTACGTTATTGGAGGTAATTTGGTCATTTATCGATGCAGGCATTTCCACATAATCGTTGACTCCATCAAAATGTAGGGCGTTATTCTGTGCATTAACTGTAGTGTTGGCGAGCAGAAGTACTCCCAGCAAAAAGGCAGATGCAGTCGTTTTAAGCGAACAAAATGTTTCGCTTATTTTCATTGTTGAGTAATTTTTAATTTTCATATTGTTTTTGTTTTAGGGCATTAATTTATAGATAAGGTTTAAGGAATATTTATAAGCTGTATGGGGTCAATAAAATTTAAATCATAATTAGCGGGATAAAAATTATTTAAATAAAAGCTTTATTTACAAAAAACGTTGAATTGTAAAGTATATTTTAATAAAAAAATATTAATAACGCGTAAAATTATATAAACTAATGGTAATAATCAAATTTATTCTGTAAATATTCACGATACTATTCGATTAAATTAAATTTATACCTGTCTGCTTAATACTTTGATTAGTGGAACATTGTGTTATTTTTAAATTATTTACCATATCAATGCGAAACAACAACAATTAAAAATGAAAATTCCAAACCTTAAGGAAATAAATCGCTCAAAGTTTGGAATTTTAAATTGTAAACGTAAAGAAAATTTATTCTTTAGTTTCGTCAGCTTTTTTATCTGCAGGTTGTTTGTCGTCTTTAGCAGCATTTTTGAATTCTTTGATTCCGCTACCTAAACCCTTCATTAATTCCGGAATTTTTTTCCCTCCAAAAAGTAATAAAATAACCCCTACAATTATCAGTATTTCTGTTAAACCTATTCTTCCCATAATATAATAATTTATTGCCGAAGCAAATTTCTAATAAATCGCGCAACAAAGGTATATAGAATTACTTAACATAAAATCAATTTGAGATAATTATTTAACGTGATAAGCGTTAAAAATTTGATAAAAACCCATATCACAAACACCAACAAGAAAACAAGCGTATGAATGCATTAATTATTATATTTGTATCATAAACAAAAAACATGTCTGAAAATAGACTTAAAAGGAGAAAACTTCACAAAAAAATATTCACAAAAAACCGATTGGTTATTTTGAATGAGGAAACATTTGAAGAACTTTTTTCTTTTAAATTAAATTTAATGAATGTATTTGTTGCCGCCACCTTGGGCGCTATTTTATTGATAACATTTACTACCTTTATCATTGCATTTACACCTTTACGAGAATTTATTCCTGGTTATTCTTCTTCCAAATTGAAAAAAGATGCTACTGAACTGGCTCTAAAATCAGATTCGCTTACTTTGGCTTTGAAAAAAAATGAAGCTTACATCAAGTCTATTCAAAAAGTATTAATTGGTGAACTGGAATATGCCAAATTCAATAAAGATTCCATCCTTGCCACAGCAAACGACACCCTTTCCAATTTGGATTTATCTCCTTCAAGAGAAGAACTTGAACTTAGGAAAGAGGTCACCACAGAAGAAACAAAATCCCAATCCAGCGCATCGAAAGCGAAAAAAAAATAAAACTTTATAATGTCTTTAAAACCTTTTTTGGCTAAAATATTTGCACGCAATATCTATCGAAAAACACAGCTTTGGGCATCAAAACCAATAGAAACTCAGCAACGAGTTTTCGAGGATTTAATCTACCAAGCTAAAAACACGCAATTTGGTATTGATCATCATTTCGGCCAAATAAAAACTTTCGAGGATTTCACCCAAAATGTTCCCGTCCGCGATTACGAAGGGTTGAAATCGTATGTTGATAAGGTTGTAAAAGGCGAAGAAAATGTGCTTTGGAAAGGCAAACCATTGTACTTTGCCAAAACCTCTGGAACGACCTCTGGAGCCAAATATATTCCGCTTACCAAAGAATCGATGCCTTTTCACATTGAAGCAGCTCGAAATGCTATTCTGCATTACATTCACGAAACCGGAAAAGCCGATTTTGTCGATGGAAAAATGATTTTCCTGCAAGGAAGTCCAATTCTAGAAGAAAAAAATGGCCTGAAACTGGGAAGATTATCCGGAATCGTGGCGCATTTTGTTCCAAAATATTTGCAAAAAAACAGATTACCTTCTTGGGAAACCAATTGTATCGAAGATTGGGAGACCAAGGTAAATGCTATTGTCGAAGAAACTTTCGACCAAAATATGACCGTGATTTCAGGAATTCCATCTTGGGTGCAAATGTATTTTGAAAAATTGCAACAAAAAGGAGGGAAGCCTGTAGGCGAAATATTCAAAAACTTCAATTTGTTCATTTATGGTGGTGTGAATTATGAACCCTATCGAGCCAAATTCGAAAATTTGATAGGACGAAAAGTCGACAGCATCGAATTATTTCCCGCTTCGGAAGGATTTTTTGCCTACCAAGATTCCCAAAAGGAAAAAGGAATGTTGCTGTTGTTGAATTCCGGAATTTTCTATGAATTCATCAAAAGCGATGATTTTTATAAAGAAAACCCAAAAAGACACACCATTGGTGAAGTCGAATTGGACGTGAATTATGTCTTGATAATTTCGACCAATGCAGGACTTTGGGGCTACAACATTGGCGACACCGTTCAGTTTACTAGTTTAAAACCGTACAGAGTTATTGTTTCTGGAAGAATCAAACATTATATTTCGGCTTTTGGTGAACACGTCATTGGCAAAGAGGTCGAAAGTGCTTTGCAGGAAGCTATAATAGGCACCAACATTAGTATTAATGAGTTTACCGTTGCACCACAAATTACGCCAAAAGAGGGTTTGCCATATCACGAATGGTTCATCGAATTTGAAAACGAACCTGAAAAATTTGATGCTTTTGTAGAAGATTTAGACAATGCAATGCGCAAACAAAACATTTACTACGATGATTTGATCGTGGGCAATGTGTTGCGAAAAGTGGTAATCACTAAGGTGGTCAAAAACGGTTTTCAAGACTATATGAAATCCATTGGAAAACTAGGCGGACAAAACAAAATTCCGAGATTGAGCAATGATAGAAAAATTGTGGATTTGCTGCAAAGAGGATAATAAAGATGATAGCAAAAAGACTTTTTTTAGCATTGGCTTTGGTTACGTTTTCACTTTCGGCACAGATAAAAGGAATCGTGAAAGACAGCCTTACCGGAAAACCAATCCCGTTTGTAAACATCTGGGTCGAAAACGAAAATATCGGTTCGACTTCAGAGGAAAACGGAGCATTTTTTATTAATACAATTGGAAACGGGAAAAAATTGATTTTTTCAACTTTAGGATATGAAAAGAAAATTATCAAGGCTTCGGAAGCTTCAATAGTGAATTTAAAAGTGATGGCTTATTCATTAAATGAAGTTGTAATTTCAAAAAGCATTGGCACAAAAACAGTTGAAATCGGGAAAGCCAAAAATGAAATGTACCAAGCATTTGATAACGGGCCAAAGATTGACACCAAATTTTTCCCCTATTTACCATCCTACAAAAAAACAAAATACATAAAGCAAGTCACCATATATACCGATAGTAGAATTGAAGACGCCATCATTAAAATTCATTTTTATACTGTGGATTCCAATGGTTTTCCCGCCGATGAATTGTTGGACAAAGACTTTGTGGTTACAGTAAAAAAAGGCACAAGAATCAACCGCTTTGATGTAAAGGAGTTTAATTTAAAATTTCCCAAAAATGGTGTTTTTATTGGCTTCGAGAAGTTAATGATAGAAAAAAACAAAACTGAAAAAACCATTACGGATTCAAATACAAAACTAACTCAAATACAAAAAACCTATTATCCTTTTGTCTTATACAATTATGTTGAAAGGGACTTTTTATATGCCTTTTCAGGAGGAAAATGGAATAGGCAAACGAATCAGAACGTTAGTAGTTCAACTGGAAAAATGATGATAAACGAACCAGTGATAACATTAATTTTATCCAACTAATCTATTAAAACCATACATTTGTAGGTTACAAAACAGTATAGAATGAACGAAATAAAAAACATATCAAGATCAAGAGCACAAGAATCCTCGGCGGCAATCGAAAAAATGTATATTACAATGCGCCATTTGTTTAACCGTGGATTCTATAAACCAATGGGAGTTTCTGGCGATACCCTCAGAGAAGCTTTATTAACATTACGCCCCGAAATTTACGGAAATATAGGCGAAGAAAAAGTAGAATTGAATGGACTTTTATACGTAATTGAACGACTTCCAACAGGTATTGAAGAATGTCGTTTTATCAATTTGACTTCGGATGAAGGTTATTCAAAATCGCATTTTCAAGCCATTGTCCCACCAAAAAGGAAACGAAATTGCTACCGAATTGACGAGGAGCAAATGAATGTGGAAATCACACGAGGACGTTCGGATATTTACGATATTTTGACGCATTTGACATTCATTTTCATCGAATCGCATAAGATACGAAATAGGGTTTTACTGGACGATGGAGGCGAAGTTTCGCGTGATTGGCAAAAATTACAATTAGCGGTATCACAAAAGAAAAAGCTGACACAAATAGAAAAAGAGAAAGCTGTTTCGCACGCTGCAAATATTCTGGGAAGAACATTTATAGAAGTAATGGATATATATGACGCTTTTGGATCGGAATTATCTCCAGATCGTTTTCTACACGTTATTTATTGGCTTGGGAGATTAGCCATCGAAGAAGTGGTCGATGACAACAAACGAACTATTACATTCAGTCCTATTTTGAGAGAAAGATTGGGTCACCATATTCACGGAGAAATTTGGGCAACCAACATCAAAGAAGTTTTAAAAGAAAATAAGCTTTTAGACCGTCCAATTCACGTTATTAGTGCCAATATGCACAGCGTTATGAATTCGATTTTTGCTACAACCGTGCTAAAAACCAAGTTTAAAGACAAATCCGATTTCTTTATTTATGAAGAATTAAGTAAATCAGGAGCTTATGAGGTGAGAGATAAAGTAGAAGAATTTGCCAAAAAATACGGAATGATTTCGCTTCCAGATGCTGCTTCAGGAACCAATATTGACGTGCAAATTTTTGATACAGCCAAAATAGATTGGGCAAAATCATCGTTTCCAAAAGCAAAAACTGGCGACAAAAAACCAGTACTAATTGTGATGGATTATGCTTTTGGTGAACAAGCTTACGAAACCATTGACGAATTATTGAAACCCTTCAAAAAAGACACATTATTAAATGTCGAATCGGTTTCTATAATGGGAAAAGCAGGAATTCTTCAAGGTGGGAAAGGCGATATTATGATTCCAACAGCGCACATTAACGAAGGAACTGCTGATAATTATTTCTTTGAAAACGAATTAAAAGGAGCAATGTTTCAAGATGACAATATTCCAGTTTTTGAAGGACCAATGGTTACGGTGCTTGGAACATCTTTACAAAACAAAGATTTATTGAAGTTTTTCCACGAATCGACTTGGGGCGTGATTGGACTCGAAATGGAGGGTTCTTATTATCAAAAAGCTATTCAATCAGCATCCAAAATACGAAAAAGTATCCCACAAGACGTGAAAGTGAGATATGCTTATTATGCGTCGGATAATCCTTTGGAAACTGGAAGCACATTAGCTTCAGGCGGTTTAGGGACAACAGGTGTAAAACCCACTTATTTGATTACCATTAAAATATTGGAACAAATTTTTAACGTAAAATAAATGCTTGTTGAAACTTTAAAATTGCTTTTTAATAGAGATTTACTTCGATTAAAATCAGAAATAAATTTATATGAAGATGAATCTAAAATTTGGATTGTCGAAAAAAACATTGCAAATTCAGCAGGAAATCTGTGTTTGCATTTGATAGGGAATTTAAATACTTATATTGGTGCAGAATTTGGAAAGACAAATTATATTAGGAATAGAGAACTTGAATTTTCGTTAAAGAATATATCCAAAAAAGAGCTAATTGATCAAATTAATAGCACTATTGTAGTAGTTGAAATGAGTTTAAATACTATTACAGAAGAAGAACTTAAAGGCGAACATCAAATTTTGGTTTTTGACAAAAAAACTACTTTAGAATATTTATTAGTTCACTTAACAACCCATCTAACGTATCATTTGGGCCAAATAAGTTATCATCGAAGATTATTAGACAATTAAACATCAGATAGTGAAAACAAAAACAGGAAGATATTCCGGCTATATTCGGCCTTTTTCTTACTTGATTGATTTAATCATCATCAATGTATTGGCTTATAATGTTTTTTTCTTTCACGATAACCAGATAGTTTATTCTGTTTTTATAAGTATCGCTTGGTGCGCTATTGCTATTTATCTCGGTTTTTATGAAGTGTATCGCTATACAAAAGTCATTGCAATCCTAAATTGCGCTTTAAAACAATTTATTTTATTCGCCTTGTTTTGTTTGGCATTGGAGTTGTTTTATTCTGATTTTTATTTTCAAAAAAGAGTTGTTTTTTTTGTTTTTCTCTCGATTATATTCATTCTTTTTTTCAAACTTTCCATTTATTATTTGTTAAGACAGATTAGAATTAAATACGGCGGAAATTCTAGAAGTGTTGTTTTGTTGGGAAGTAATAAGAGCATTAGTCCATTAAAAGACTTTTTTACTGAAAATCCAGATTACGGATACAGATTGATGAAAATATTCACTCTGGAAAACAATAAAAAAGAAAGAATTGACGAATGCTTTTCTTATGTAATTTCGAGTAAAACCGATGAAATTTACTGCTCTATGGCCGATTTATCTGATAGTCAAATAAGTGATATTATCGATTTTGCCGATAATAATTTGAAAACCTTAAAATTTATTCCCAACGAAAAGCAAATTTTTTCCAGAACAGCTAAGTTCGAATACTATGATTATATTCCAGTTATTTCTTTACGGAATATTCTACAAGACGAAACGATAAACAAAATAATTAAACGATTATTTGATATTGTTTTTTCCTTCTTAATAATTGTTGGAGTACTATCGTGGCTTACACCAATTTTAGCCATAATAATAAAATTAGAGTCAAAAGGGCCGTTGTTTTTTATCCAAAAAAGGAATGGTCTGAACTATAAAGAATTTAATTGTTATAAATTCCGATCAATGTATATTAACGATAAAGCTGATTTGGATTTGGCATCAAAAAATGATGTTCGGATAACCAAAGTGGGTAAATTTATTCGAAAAACTAGCATAGATGAATTACCTCAGTTTTTTAATGTTTTTTTAGGCGAAATGTCAGTTGTAGGGCCAAGACCGCATATGGTGAGTGTTGCCAATTTATATGCTCTAAAAGTAGATAAATTTATGGTTCGCCATTTTATTAAACCCGGAATCACTGGATTGGCGCAAACCAAAGGCTATCGAGGCGAAGTTGAAACGGACGAAGACATCATCAATAGAGTGAAATATGATATTTTCTATATGGAAAATTGGTCGATTTTATTGGATATCGAAATTATACTCAAAACTATTTATAATGTTATAAAAGGAGACGAAAAAGCCTTTTAAAAAACACCTTTATTGATCAAGTTTTTAATCTGAAAATCAAGATTGAAATGGTTCTCTGCCGTATCAAAAACCTGTTTTTTCATTATTTGAATTTCACTTTTCCCGTTTTTTGAAATTTCGATTAAAATAGTATTTAAACTTTCGAAATTTCCGACTTGGGAAACCCAACCCATATTGTTTTCTTTCACGATAGTTTCGCCTTCACCACCACCAAAATAAAGAATAGGGAAGCCCAAAGCACCATATTCAAATATTTTCGATGGAACTGAGCCGTAAATTCTTGTTTTTAATGGAACTATCGCAATGTCAAAAGTTTTTAGTTTCTCGTGCAATAATTTACGTTCCAACATTCCGTGGAAGATGATGTTTTTCTTTGGATTCTGTTGGATTAAATCTTGAATTTTTGATTTCTCTGCACCATCTCCAAAAATGTGTAATTCAATATTAAAATTTTCTAATTCAATGTTTTGACACATTTCAAAAACACCTTGGGCAACACCTAATAATCCGGCGTAAAACATCTTTATAGGTTCATTAGCATTAGCGACCAAGCCCATTTTTGAAACCTGATGATCGGGAAAATTTCGATACAAATGGCATTCTTTATTTGGGAAAATAGACCGAATATGAGTAATGATTTCGTTAGATTGACCAAATATTAAAGAGGCATTTTTATAAATAAATTGTTCCATAAATAAAGAAACCTGATGAGAAAAACTATCTTTTTTCAAAGCTTTTAATTCGATTGCTGCCAAAGGCCACAAATCTGAAACATTCAGGATTATCTTTTTTCGCATAAGCGAAAGCACCAAGACCGAGACGAACGACAACAATAACGGAGGGGATTGAACGACAACTTTATTAGGTGTTTTTTTTGTTAATAAATAGAAAAATAGCACAGTCGAAAACGATAAAACTGAAAGGGTTCTTTTCAGGATGTTTTTGCTTACACTCGGATAAATCCAAAGTCGTTTTACTGTAATATTTTGAAGACTTTCTGTTACCGAAAATTTACCTTTATATTCTGGAAACAATTCGCCTTTAGGGTAATTTCCCAAAGGACAAATCACAGAAACTTGGTAATTGTTTTGATGTAATTTCAGTGCCAATTGTTCAATTCTATTGGCAGCAGCGCCTTTTTCTGGCGGATAATAATTCGATATGATGAGGATTTCCTCCATTATTTTTTCAGTAATATTTCAATTATTCTTTCTGAAGCTTTTCCGTCCCAAAGTTCAGGAATTCCAGCTTTTCGTCTACCATTTTGAAGAAATTCACCAAATAGTTTTTCTAAATTTTCTATCGAAGTTCCTACTAAAGTATTGGTGCCAATGCTTTGTGTTTCGGGTCTTTCGGTGTTGTTTCGCATCGTGAAACAAGGAATTCCCATAACAGTGGTTTCTTCTGAAATGCCGCCAGAATCCGTAATAACTGCGAAACTGTTTTTGATGAGGTACATAAAATTCAAATAACCCTGAGGTTCCACAAAAAGGATATTTTTCAAGTCTAAATTAGTTTCACCTAAAATAGCTTTTGTCCTTGGATGAATTGGGAAAATTACTTTTTTATCTCCAGCCAGTTTATCAATTCCTTGAAGCAATTGAATTAGTGATTGTTCTTCATCTACGTTTGATGGGCGGTGCAGTGTAAGAATGATATAATTTCCAGTTTGCAATTGGAATTCTTTCCAGAAAATGGGTTCAAAAATTCTGTCCAAATTTTGATATAAAGTATCAATCATCACGTTGCCTACGAAATGAATATTGGTTGCATCAACTCCATATTTTAACAAATTCTCAGATGCCGATGTTGAGGTGGTAAAGAAATAATCGGTAATACTGTCGGTTACGATTCGGTTGATTTCTTCTGGCATTGTCATATCGCCAGAACGAATTCCAGCTTCAACATGAGCGACTTTTATATTTTGTTTTTTAGCCACAATCGCGCAAGCCATCGTCGAATTGACATCGCCAACCACTAAAACCAAATCGCAAGGATTTTGCAATAATTCTTTTTCAAAAGCTACCATAATTGCTCCCGTTTGTTCCGCTTGCGATCCGCTTTTTACTTCGAGATTGCTGTCGGGCATCGGAATATTCAACTCTTCAAAAAATGTATCGCTGAGGTTTTTGTCATAATGCTGACCGGTATGCACCAAACGATAGGAAACATCTGCTCCTTCGTTTTGCTTTTTGTCAATCGCTTTAATGATGGGTGCGATTTTAATGAAATTGGGTCTTGCGCCTGCGACTATTGTTATTTTCATTTATTTGTCATTGCGAGGAACGAAGCAATCTTCTTCCTTTTGTTAGTTTACTTTTTGTAACCAATTTTTGTTCTTGGTATTTCATTTTCTTTTTTCTCGGACAATTCATCCAAATAGGAAAAAACCAACTCAATATTTTTGTCGTGATTTTCTAATTTTTTCTGAATTTGGAGAATGTCTATTTTTAAATTGGTGGTGTCCAAAAGCATTTGTCTCACTTTCGAAAATATCCGCATAATTTGAATATTGGTTTGAATGGCTTTGTCGCTTTTCAAAACACTTGATAACATAAGAACACCGTGTTCTGTGAATGCATATGGTAATTTTCTAGTTCCTCCCCAACTTGATGTCGCAAATTGCGACTTCAAGTTTCGAAATTCATTTTCAGTTAGTTGAAACATAAAATCATCCGGAAATCGGGATAAGTTCCTTTTTACCTGTTCGTTTAATCTTTTGGTTTCAATATTATAAAGCTCAGATAAGTCAACATCAAGCATCACTTTTTGGTTTCTAATAAAGTATATTTTATTAGAAATCAATTCTTCAGATAGCATAATTTCGTTTTCCATAAATTATCGTTTAATAATTCTTTAAGGTCGTAAATTGCGACCTTAAAACGTCTTGAAGTCACAATTTGTGACTTCAAGATTCTTTCATTAACGAAACAAACTGCTTCAATTTTCCGCTTTTGCTTCGTTCTAGTTTTTCTTTTCTGATGAATGTAAAAATCAATCCTTTTTCCAAATATAAGGCAATTGAGGCTTCAATTTTGTGGATTTGTTCCAAATTTAATTCAGTTTCGCTTACATATTCAATGTCAAAAGTATCGATTTTAGTTTGTTTGATGACAAATTCTTTTACGTTGCCATAGTCTTCGATGATACTTTTGGTTACATAATAAAAAGTCAATCCGGGCGATTTTTTCCCGCTTGGTAAATAGGCAACATCATTGGTTCGACCGATTAATTTTTTAAGAATAGGTTTTTTCGGCGTGCTTTTTTCATCCAAAATTCCAATGTCGCCAATGTCATATCGAATAAAGGGGTGTGCTTTGTTGAACAAGGAAGTGATTACAATTCGACCTTCTTTTCCGTAAGGCAAAACATTGTTGTTGTCATCTAAAATTTCCACAAAAAGCGTTTCGGAATTCACTTGCCATTCTCCTTCAGGATTTTGAAAAGCTATTAAATCCAGTTCAGAAGCGCCGTATTCATTGACAATAGGAACTCCAAATTGTTTCTCCAGCAATATTTTGTCTTCTTCAAAAAGCATTTCTGAAGTGACGACACAAACTTTCAAAGTTGGGCAGATATCCTTTAGAATAATATTTTTCTGTTGTAAAAACTTGGCAAACAAAACAATGGAACTTGTATAACCGTTGATGTAGTCAAACTTTCGAGTTTTGAATTCGTTTAAAAAACCTTCCAAAACTTTATCCGATAAATCAAAAATCGAAAATCGAAAGCGGTTGCTCAAAAAATCTTTGAAACGTTCTTTTGTATTTCCTGTAAAATCCAATGGAATTCCATAAAATCGAGCTTGGTAAGACGAATTGAAATCAATTCCATACCAGCCAAAACGGTTAATGTTGGTTGCCCAGGTTAAGGCGTGACAAAACTTGTCTTTGGCAAAAATAAATGGATCGCCACTGGAACCAGAGGTTTTATTGACATAAATAGTTGCAGGAGAAAACCCAATTGAAAGCCTTCGAAGTAATGGTTTTTGAAAGTCTTTCTTGGTCATTATCGGCAAATCGTTCCAAGTATTAAAAGTGGTTTTGCCAACAAGTTCTCGATAGGAAGAATTGTTTTTTAAATGATATTCAACAATTTCCTGTTTTTTGTTTTCGATAAAATTTTCGAAATCTTTTTCGGGAATCGACTGAATTTTTCGCAATTTGACTTTAGCTTCCTGCATTGGGAAACCATTTATTTGGAGTGAAAAGTCGAAAAGTGAAAACATTTTACGGATATATTTTACCAAAAATAATATTTACGAACAACTAATGACCAACAACCAACAACTTTTTAAAAATTAATTATTTTTTAAGTCTAAAAGCAATTATTTTTGCCAAACTTAATAACCACACAATGACAATTTTACTTTTAGGTTCTGGAGGAAGAGAACACGCTTTTGCTTGGAAAATGATTCAAAGTCCGCTTTGCGATAAACTTTTTGTAGCTCCGGGAAATGCAGGAACAGCTTCAATTGCTAACAATGTTGACATCAGTCCAACGGATTTTGATGCTATAAAAGCATTGGTTCTTCAAGAAAAAGTAGAAATGGTTGTTGTTGGTCCCGAAGATCCATTGGTAAAAGGGATTTTCGACTTTTTCAAAAATGATAACGATTTAAAAGATATTCCAGTTATTGGACCATCAAAATTGGGAGCAACTCTCGAAGGAAGTAAAGAATTTGCCAAAGAATTTTTGATGAAACACAACATTCCAACTGCAGCTTACGATAGTTTTACGGCTGAAACAGTGGAGAAAGGATGTGATTTCCTGGAAACTTTGTTGCCTCCTTATGTTTTGAAAGCCGACGGGTTGGCAGCAGGAAAAGGCGTTTTAATCATTCACGATTTGGCGGAAGCCAAGGAAGAATTGAGAAATATGTTGGTCAACCAAAAATTTGGTGCCGCCAGTTCCAAAGTGGTAATTGAAGAATTTTTGGATGGAATTGAACTGAGTTGCTTTGTTTTGACCGACGGAAAAAGTTATAAAATTCTGCCAACCGCCAAAGATTACAAACGCATTGGCGAAGGCGACACCGGTTTGAATACAGGAGGAATGGGAGCAGTTTCTCCGGTTCCTTATGTCGATGCTGTTTTGATGGAAAAAATCGAAACACGTATCGTTAAACCAACGATTGAAGGTTTCCAGAAAGACGGAATTGAATACAAAGGATTTGTGTTTATTGGTTTGATTAATGTACATAACGAGCCGATCGTTATCGAATACAATGTGAGAATGGGCGATCCTGAAACCGAAGTAGTGGTTCCAAGAATGAAATCGGATTTAGTGGAATTATTTTTGGCTGTAGCCAATGAAAAACTTGACGAAATTACGCTTGAAATTGATGAGAGAAGTGCAACAACAATTATGCTTGTTTCTGGGGGTTATCCTGAAGATTTTGAGAAAGGAAAAGTAATTTCAGGATTGGAAACTATTCAAGATTCGATTGTTTTTCATGCTGGAACAAAACTCGATAACGGAAATGTAGTTACAAATGGAGGACGAGTTTTGGCTGTAACCTCTTATGGAAATGACTTCCAAGAGGCCATAAAAAAATCTTATCAAAACATAGACAAGCTAAATTTTGATAAGATGTATTTTAGAAAAGATATTGGCTTTGACTTACTTTAAGAAAGAATGAGCCGTTGTATCTTGGTTTTCTTCACCGTTATTTTCGTGTAAATTCAATTGTTTACACCAATATACGATGGCAACCGCACAGATTATCATAAAACCCCAGTTGATGATGTTCGCTAAAAACCAGTGATTAAGTTCTAATTCTCTTAGAAAATTATGTAGTATGAATAAAATGTTTTCAAATAACCATTGAATTCCTTCAAAAAATGCTTTCATCGTTGTACAAGTATTATATTTACAGTCACAAAAGTATAAAATATCCTTATGATAACAAGTGTTTTTAGAAAATCTACACCAATAAATTTATTTTTAGTTGTATTTTTGATACTGGTTTTCTTTTTTATCTCCCTTTTTCAAGATTTATCTTGGACAAATTCGGTTGTTTCAATACTAAAAAAAGGAGGTTTATTCTTTATTTTGTTGGGTTCCATTTTTATTACAAATTTTGTTGCTAAGAAAAACGGAATGAGCAAAGACAGTAGCTACACAATATTTTTCTATTTTTTATTTTTGCTTTTTTTCCCTTCGGTTTTTAGTAACACGAATTTAATTTTATCTAATTTCTTTATTTTATTAGCGCTGAGAAGATTGATTTCGTTGCAATCTCTAAAAGCCTCGAAAGAAAAAATATTTGATGCTTCATTATGGATTTTTGTAGCAACCTTGTTTCATTTTTGGAGTATTCTTTATCTCATATTAGTTTTTATATCTATCATTTTTCACGTTGCGAGAGATTTTAGAAACTGGGTTTTGCCATTTATCGCTTTTTTTGCAGTAGGAATTATTTCACTAGGTGTATCCTTAATTTTTAGCAAAGATATTTTAGGATACATTACTGAAAACGCAGTTCTCAACTTCAATATCGATTATTTTACCAATACATATGAGAACGTAGCCTTTTCGATCTATTTGACAGTCGCTTTGTTTTTTGTAATTTCTATGTTTGTATCGCTTTCAAGCAAGCCATTATTGTTGCACTCGTCTTTTAAAAAAATTATTACTTCTTTTTTTATTGCATTGGTGATTTTTGCAATTTCATCGAACAAAAGCAATGATTTATTGATTTACACAATTGCACCATTGTCTATTATGGCAACAAGCCACATCGAAGTAAAGCAATTGCAACTGAAACAAGAATTGGTTTTAGGCGTGCTTATTCTTTGTAGTTTGTTTGTGTTTTTCTCCCAATTATAATTTGTTACCGTAAGCCAAATCACCAGCATCGCCAATTCCTGGAACAATATATTTTTTGTCGTTTAGTTTTTCGTCCAAAGTAGCAACCCAAAGATGACAGGAATCTGGCAAATGTTTTTCAAGATAGGCAATTCCTTCTGGAGCAGCAATAATTACGGCGATGTGAATTTCTTTTGGCAATCCTTTTTCCATTAATTTATTAAAAACAGCCACCATCGATTGTCCTGTGGCAAGCATTGGATCGATTAACAGTAAAGTCTTATTTTCAATATTGGGAACGGCTTGATATTCGACTAAAATATCGAAAAACTCATCGTTGTTAGGATGATGTCTGTAGGCAGAAACGAAACCATTTTCGGCATTGTCAAAATAATTTAAAAAGCCCAAATGAAGCGGTAAACCCGCACGAAGAATAGAGCATAAAACCAGTTGGTCTTCAATTTCGGTAGTTTTTTTGATGCCAAGAGGGGTTTGAATTTCGATATTTCTATAATGCAAATCTTTGCTCAATTCATAAGCCATTACTTCGCCAATGCGTTCGATATTTCTACGAAAACGCATGCTGTCGTGTTGAACATTCACGTTCCTGATTTGGCCCAAAAAATGATTCAGAATACTATTGTCTTCGGATAGATAATGTGTTTGCATAATGATAAGTTAAAATTTATAAATTAAAATTTAGGAATTTCGCAAAAAACCCGCTAAACTTCTTATGTTTTTTATAGACCATAAAAGTATAAAAAGTATCTTTGTATTTATAAAATATAAAAGATATGTTTTCAAAATTAGCTTATTCCGTTTTCGAACAAAGTATTCGCGATTATCATCAATTTGATAATGTTGACCAACCTATTAATAATCCATTTCCAAAGGAAAAAATAGAGCATTTATTATATTTAAAAAATTGGATTGACACTGTACAATGGCATTTCGAAGATATTATTCGTGATCCTAATATTGACCCGGTTGCAGCTTTGACTTTAAAAAGAAGAATTGACGCTTCGAATCAAGAACGCACAGATATGGTAGAATATATTGACGGTTATTTTCTGCAAAAATACGCTCATGTAACTGTGAAAATTGATGCTAAAATCAATTCTGAAAGTCCAGCTTGGGCATTTGACAGATTGTCTATTTTAGCTTTGAAAATTTATCATATGCAAGAAGAAGCCACTCGTGAAGAAGCTTCGCAAGATCACAGAGACAAATGTCAGGCCAAATTAAATATTTTATTAGAGCAAAGAACCGATTTGTCCACAGCAATAGATGATTTGTTAACCGACATCGAAAATGGCGATAAATTCATGAAAGTGTACAAACAAATGAAAATGTACAACGACGATGATTTGAATCCGGTTTTGTATCAGAATAAAAAATAAGAAACACTATTTTAAACCATTAAGGGATTAAGAAAATTAAGTACAACTTAATGAGCCTTAATCTCTTAATGGTTTTTTATACAATTTATTAATTGTCAAAAAAAATAAAACATATAGCCGTCATGAGACTTTCCGCAATGGGAGATGTCGCTATGACGGTTCCTGTTGTAAGGGCTTTTATCCTACAAAATCCTGAAACAAAAATCACCGTAATTTCCCGTCCGTTTTTCAAACCTTTTTTTGAGGGAATTTCCAATGTTGCTTTCTTTGCTTTTGATGAAAAAAAACGTCATAAAGGATTTATGGGTTTGTTGCGATTGTTTCAGGATTTGAAAACCTTACACATTGACGCTTTTGCCGATTTACACAACGTTTTGCGTTCCAAAGTCGTTCGAACACTTTTTGCCCTGAGTGGAAAAAAAACTGCTTTTGTTGATAAAGCAAGAGCCGAAAAAGCCGCTTTAATACGTTCTGAAAACAAAATCTTTAAACCTTTAACATCAATGTTCGAAAGACACGCAAAAGTGTTTGAAGAATTGGGTTTTAAAGTAGATTTATCGAGTCCAACATTTCCAGAAAAGGCAGTTTTAGACACGGAAATAATTCAATTAATTGGAGAAAATAATCAAAAACTGATTGGAATTGCACCTTTTGCTCAATACAATTCCAAGGTCTATCCGTTGGATTTAATGCAGGAAGTAATCAATCAATTAGCTGAAAATAAAACTTATAAAATTCTACTTTTTGGTGGCGGGAAAAAGGAAATCGAACAGTTGGATTCACTTTCAAATGACAAAGAAAACGTAGTTGTTATTGCCGGTCAATTTAAGTTTCAACAGGAATTGCAACTGATTTCTAATCTCGATGTGATGCTTTCAATGGATTCCGGAAATGCTCATATTGCGGCAATGTTGGGCGTAAAAGTCATTACACTTTGGGGAGCAACGCATCCTTTTACGGGATTTCTGCCGTTCAATCAACCTTTAGAAAACGCTTTGGTTTCCGATAGAAATTTGTTTCCGAAATTACCCACTTCAGTTTATGGGAATAAAATCATAGAAGGTTACGAAGATGCTATGCGAACCATTTCTCCAGAATCTATTGTGAAGCTTTTAATTCACTGTAAATAAATAATTTGAAAGTCGTTTTTCCTGCTTTGGAATTTTCCTTCCAGAGTTTTTAATTTTTGCACGAATATTTTTATAGTTAATTTAATATTAAAACTTTAAAAAAGTTGTAAAAACAATACTACTTTCGTTTTTTTTCTTACAATTTTCTATTTCAAGTTAATTTTATTTCAAAGATTTAAGTCTTTTCGCAAGCTTGAATTAGAAACGCCAATAAATTAAAACTATTTATGCCAAAAAACACAGTAACACTTGTCATTTTGTTGTTCATTTCTTTTGCTGCTTTTTCACAAAAAACCACCATTTCTGGTCTTCTAACGGATAGTAGCGAAAAAACTCCAGTGTACAATTCGGTTGTTGCCTTGCTAACACCCAAAGATTCTATTTTATATGCGTTTACCCGATCGGATAAAAAGGGAAACTTCGACCTTAAAAATATAAAAGCTGGAAACTATATTGTGATGACTTCCCATAGGCAATATGCCGATTATTTAGAGGATATAACCGTAAGTGAAACTACAAAAAACTTAGGAACAATAGCGTTGGTAAGCAAAATTAATGCGCTAAGAGAAGTAATTATAAAAACGGGTTCTATTAGAATCAAAGGAGATACGACAAGTTACAGAGCCAGTGATTTTGTTGTTAGTGCGAATGCAAACGTTGAAGAATTACTAAAAAAACTCCCTGGAATACAAGTAGATAAAAATGGTGTTATAAAAGCTATGGGTGAAACGGTACAAAAAGTATTGGTCGATGGCGAAGAATTTTTTGGAGATGATCCGGGAATGGCAGTGAAAAATTTGCGAGCAGATGCCGTAAAAGAAGTCCAGGTTTTCGATAAGAAAAGCGACCAAGCCGAGTTTACAGGAATTGATGATGGCGAAACAAAAAAAACCATTAATCTAAAATTAAAAGAAGACAAAAAGAAAGGGTATTTTGGTAAAATAGATGGTGCTGGTGAGCCACTTGCTGGTTCTGATTCCAGATACAATAGTAATCTTATGTTTAGCAGTTTTAAAGGAAAACGAAAAATATCTGCGTTTTTATTGAATGGTAATACCGGTCAAGATGGATTGAGTTGGCAAGATAATGATAGATTTGGAGGGCGTGATAATAATGTAAGTATGAGTATGGATGATGATGGCAATGTAGATTATGAATGGACGGGTGGCAATAATGATGAAGAACCTAATGTTGATACTCAAAATGGATTTATCAAAAACACCAATGCCGGATTGCAGTACAGCAACAAGTGGAACGATAAACAAACATTGAATTTAACACCAAATTTTAATAAGCAAATATATACAAACAACAATAGTCGAAAAACACAAACACCAGTAGGAGAGACCCAATTAATCGAAAACACTTCTAAAGTAAGCAATGTGAATAGGAGTAATTTTAAATTGAATGCTATTTACGATATAAAATTAGATACTCTAAACAGTTTACGAATTACCGCCAAAACTAATTTTTATGATACGGAAAGTAATGAATTTACATCCGGAAACACTACCGGAAATGATGGATTGTTAAAAAACAAACAGCTAAAAACATTTACAACAGATTCCTACAAAACGTCTCTATCGGCCAGTATTTTATATAAACATAAATTCGCCAAACCTCGTCGTACATTTTCTGTAAACGCTAGTGGAAACACCCTGAGTTCGGATGCAAATAATTTTTTAAAGTCTTCTAACGAAAGCTATGAAAATGGTGTTTTTTCCAATAGAATCGATTTGGATCAAAACAAAATTGACCAGAAAACAAATCAAAATTTATCTGTAAACGCTACTTATACAGAACCTATTGCTAAGAAATTTGCAATACAATTTGCCTATCAAGTTACTCAAAACAAAGGCGAAAGCGATTATTTGACCTATAATTATTCTGATCTTACAGGAGAATATGATGTGCTTGTAAATTCTTTGTCAAACCAGTTCAACCAGACTATAATAACCAACAAGCCCAACATTAAATTGAGTTATAATTCCAAAAAAATCAATTATAACTTTGGAACCGGTGTTGGATTTACTTCGTTTGATTTGGAAGATCAAACTTTAAACAAAGAATACAAACGCAATTACACCAATTTTTTTCCGACTGCGAATTTCACTTATAAGTACAAAAGCAACAGCAATTTGCGTATCAATTATCAAGGAGCTACAAAACAGCCGACACTCAATCAGTTGCAGCCTTTGAGAGACAATCAGGACTTTTTTAATCAAACTTTAGGGAATCCAGATTTAAAGCAATCTTTTACCAACAGTTTTAATCTATTTAACAGCACGTATAGCATTTTGACAGAATCGCATTTTTATCAAAGTTTATCATACAGAACGACTTCTAATTTGATTTCTTACAGCAGAGTAATAGATCCAGAAAGTGCCCTGACCATTACCAAACCCATAAACACGAATGGTAATTATTCTGTCAATTTGTATATAGGATATGGTTTTAAGCTAAAGAAACTCGATTTACAAGTGAGTCTTAATCCAAATATAAACTACAATAAATCTGTAAATAGCATCAATTTAAGTACTAACGATTCTAAAACTTTAAATTCAGGATTTTCTGTGTATTTAAATAAATCCAAAGCAAAGAAATATGATATTAGTTTGAGCAATAATTTTTCAAATAGCAGAAATGCTACTTCACAAAACGATGAAATAAAATCCTTTAACACCAATAATTTAGGATTGGATATTGGGGTTTATTACAGAGAAAAATGGAAACTATCTACCGATTACAATTTGTTTACGCGACAAAAAACTGTCGATTTTCAGGATAATCTCACTAATCAATTGTGGAATGCTAGGCTACAACGCACTTTCAAAAATGATGAGTTTACAGCTTATATAATGGTGAATGATATTTTAAATCAAAATATTGGTATCCGAAGATATGCTTATGAAAACTCCATTACAGAGGAACAAAATGATAGACTCAAAAGATATGCTATGATAGGTTTAACTTGGAATTTTAAAAACAAAGGCGAAAAAACAAACAAATAAATTCGCGCTCGCACTAAATTTACATATATGAAATCAATACTTTTTATTCTCACAACACTAATTTTTGCAACTACAGCAACAGCGCAGCAATTTATAGAAAAAGCGGTAGTTGAATATGAAGTAAATACGAATTTAAAAAAAACAATGAGCAATGATAGTTGGGATGAGATGATGAAAGACAACCTTTCCGACCTAAAAATATCGTATTACAACTATACTTTTGCAGACAACAAAAGCATCTTCAAATTTGATCGATGGAGTCCAAAAACAAGAATTCCAAAATATCAAAAAGACGTTGATGAAGAAAATACTTGGTATTTTGATTTTGAAGCCAAAAAAATGATGATGCAAAAACAAATAGTAGGAACTAATTTTGTCATATCGGACAGCATCCAAAATATTGAATGGAAAATTACAAACGAAAACAGAGAAATAGCAGGTTATAATTGCCGAAAAGCCGTTGGCAAAATAATGGATGATGTTTATATATTTGCTTTTTACACTGATGAAATCACCATTACTGGAGGTCCTTGTTCTATTCACGGATTGCCTGGTTTGATTTTGGGGCTTTCAATTCCCAGATTATACACTTCATATGTAGCCACCAAAGTAGATTTGACGATGACTAAAGCTTCCGAAATAAAACCCATCACAGCCAAAAAAACCTATGATTTATTAGGTTTAAAGAAGGAAATGGAAGAAAAAACCAAAGAATGGTTCAGCTATGGAGATGATAAAGAGGAGAATTTAAGACAAAAAAATCTTTTCTTGTGGAATGCGTTTTTATAAAAATACAACTTTGATTCTTTTCTCAAAGAAATCGGTTATCTTTATCTTTCGTTTAATGTAATAACAACCCAATCCTATGTTAGATTCAAAATCCTCTAGAAGAAATTTTTTTAAATTCCTCGGTTTAACTGCGGGCACAACATTAATGAGTCAGGCTAGTTTTGGCGCTCACTTGGATGAAACGGAAATTAGAAAATTAACCGACGAGCAACAGGAATTTATGCTCCTCCACGAAAAATGGATGGACAAATTCATAGAAGTTATTAAAGTCCAAAAAATGGCTCCCGAAGATCAGGAAAATAACAAAAAGATGATTGCCATAACTGAAATGGCCGATGAATTTAAGCCAAAGCTCAACGAATTTATGAAAGACGGTACTTTTGCACTGATTTACAAAATGTCGATGGAGCGAATGAGTAAAGAGATTTAATTCGAAAATTGAGTTACTTCTGGTTCAGCCAATAGGGAAGGGTTGGTTTTGAATAGTTCTCGGGTGGATTTCATTTTAGCTGACTTGGAGGTTTTATTAATCCAGTAATGGCGAGTAGCCATAAACCACCTTTTTGAATTTTTAACGTGTCGCGGCTTGAACCAGTGGCTTGAGCAAACACTGACGGAAACAAATATACCGAAAAATTGTAAACACCAAACCTCATTCCGAAGGAATGAAAATAAATCACTCCCGAAAACTGATAAAACCCAACCCAAGCCATTGGTTCAAACCGCTGTTAGCAGCAGTGTTTCGTTACCTTTTCCTAAAAGCAATTTTTTTCATAATCTTTCGTGAATTCAATAAGCTTTTCGTCATTTCTGATTTTGAGTTCATCTTTGCTAAGCTTTTCAAATATTATTGGACAATCTGTGAAATTTTGTAGCATTATTTTTTGACTCAACAACCTGCTAAAGCCATTCGGAACAAGGTATTTAATTTCGCCATTTGGTTTTACAAACATATAAACCCTATAAATTCTAAAATATGGACTGAAGATAGTTTCTTCCCACACCAATTTAAAATATAGTTTTGCTTTATTAACGTAAAGTCTTTCGGCGAATTCAGTACCATTCATACTATCGAATATCATAACTTTATCTTCCATTCGAATTTTAAATGACTTTAGATCTTTAGGATAAAGGTCAAAAGTTTTATTATTGTTTGTAAGTATTGTGATGTTTTTTTGGAGTGCAAGAATTTTATTATTTTTAAATACCATATTATCTTTTATCTGAATTTTTACCACAGTTGTATCATTAGTATTGCTTACCATCACACCATCATAAATTTGGGAAAAGCACAGAGAAAATTGAAATAATAATAATGCGGAAAGTATATTTTTCATTGGATAATTTTGATTTTTTTTGAGATTTATTAACATTGCTGCTAACTAGTATATATGTATGACAAAACCATACAAAGCCACCCAAATTTGGGTAGATATGTATGACGTGCTTCATACTTTATTTTTCATATCAAATATATTAATTTTTTCTTACAAATTATTAAATGGTCTTTTATATTATAACCATTTTCCTAAAA
>CAMAQD010000004.1 GCA_945860385.1 Flavobacterium psychrophilum | reverse complement strand
TTAAAAAATAATTGTATTGAAAAATATTGGAGTAGCACCGCCAACTACGTTACTGAAAAAACAGTAACTTCGCCCAACACGGGTTACTGGCAATACTGCCCTGCCGCAGGCGCAACACAGGCAGTACTGCCAGTAGCCCGATAACGTTGGCGGTCAGTTTGTGAAATGACGAAGAGCCTGAAATTTTAAAAATATAACCTTAAATTGCAAAAGTAAAATATGATAGATTTAACGAACTTTTTTAATACTGATTTAGGATTAGCAGTTTTTTATTTCATATTGTTAGTTTCATTTATTTTTGTTTACAGATACGAATTAAACAATAAATTGAAAGCGGGCGATCCTTTAACAAATTATGATAGATATTATTGCCGAAGTTCTATAAAATCAATATTCTTAATTGTAATCTTTTTTATTGCAACAGTAATATATTTTTTTCAAGCAATTTTTTAATCAATATTACCGAAAAGACTAACAAAGAATTATTAATAATAACTGACATATTTCTTTACAAAGTACTATAAACGTCTAAGAATTGAAAAACCGAATTGAAAAAACCGAACCGCCAACAGCCACTACAACGGATTTGGGCATTGAGCTTAATGGAAAAATGATCTTGCATTTGGAAGAATAGGCAAATCCGAAAATAGGGCTTAATTTAATCCCAAACCCGCTGTAGTGCCAGAACGTTGTGTGCTAGTTTAGCAGAAGCGAACGTAAATCTATTTATGAAAAAAATTTCACTTTTATTATTAGTTGTCCTACTTCAAAGTTGTTGGGTTTGTCCCGAAAGACATAATTTAGAATTTGAATACGATTCTAAGATTGTAAAAGTACTATCTGAAGGATATTATATTGAGTCCATTAAAATGACGGAATACATTCAAAAAGAAGGATATGTGGAGTTTATTGATTCAAATTATGTTGAAATCAAACAGCGCAGAAAATTATTGAATAAGAGCATAGAATTACGAGATTTAAATAAGAACTATAGCGCTAAAGGAATTGATATGAAAAAAATGCTCTCGAAAAGGGAAATAGCATTTGAAATTATGGTCAAAAATCCAAAGCTAAAAATAGAAGATGAAGATGCAAGGTCGTTTATCTATTTTGTTACCGACAGTCTAACTAAAGGTAAATTAATTGCAGAATCAAATGGCTGTAAGTAACTAAAAAACCAGCACACAACAGGTACTACAACGGATTTGGGCAATAGGCTTAATGGAAAGTTGGTTTTGTATTTGGGAGATTTGGCAAATCCGAAGAATGGGCTTACTTTAGTCCCAAACCCGCTGTAGTACCAGAACGTTTTAAATATTCCAAAAAAAGCATTTATGGCTAATCGCCATTTTTTAAATACTATTACTTGACAAAGTATACCGCTACCCCTCTTTCAGAAGACTTCCATAAAAATAAAACTATCTTAAGCCCTTGTGTTACCTTGCAAGTAAAACGAATAGCATAATGTCACTACAAACCTCACGCAAACCCTGCAAACAGTGACTCCTATTCTACTTGTTAAAATAATTTGAAAATAATCACTATTTTATATATTATATTGAATATTTTCTACGTTGTATGTTAAAAGACACTGCTTATGACTTGACAAATACTTAACTTTTAAAACCATTTATTATGTCTAGATTAAGTATTTACGAAACCCGCTGGATCGATCTGATCTTCGAAAACAAAAACCAAGAGTACGGTGCGTATCAATTGCGTCGTGACAGTGTAAAAAGCTCCTTGACTGCCCTATTTATGGGATTGTTGTTTGTGGCTTCTATTGGAGGAATTACAACAATTGTCAGCCATTTCAGTAACGGTGTAGCTCCCATTATTCCAATTCCAGAATGGTCGGAACCTCTGCAGGTAACTGATGTCGTTATTCCAATTGTCGAACAACCAGTGCTTCCCGAAGTGCAAAGTCGAACTACTGAAGCCGCTATCGACAAAGACCAACTCATAAACCCAGTTGTTGTGCATCCTGATGACGCCAATCAAAATATTGCTACGAACATAGAAAACAAATCTGCGACCGATGTCATTTCAGACGGAACAGGAACAACAGGGACAAATACAACCACTCCTGGAACCGGAACCGAAATACCAACTGCTGTCGATTATGGAACGACTGTTGTAAACACAGCGGTTTTAGACAAGATGCCTGAGTTTCCCGGCGGAATCAATAAATTCTACAATTATGTAGGCAATAATTTCGAAAAACCTGAAATTGATGCCATCGCTACGTTCAGAGTGTATGTTTCTTTCGTTATCGAAAAAGACGGAAGTATGACCGATATCAAAGTAGTACGAGATCCGGGTTACGGTTTAGGGAGAGAAGCCATGAGGGTATTGAAATCTTTAAAAACCAAATGGTCTCCTGGAATAATTGGTTCAAAACCCGTGCGAACTGCGTACAACCTGCCAATAGCAGTGGAAATGAATTAAACTCAGTAGGCATAATAAACAACATTTTTTATACAAATTGAAAACAGTTGCAAGAATAGCTTGCAACTGTTTTTTTATTTTAAAGACAGGGTACTCTTCATTTTACTAAAAAAAAACGATTTTTATAAATCTTAAAAAAATGTTAAACAAAAAATTAAACAGTTGTTTAAACTAAACGGTTGTTTAGTTTTGCACTTTTAAAATGAGAAAACAGTGAAAAACGATTTAAACGACAAACAAATCCAAATTCTCGAAGTAGCCGAAACGCTGTTTGCCGAGAAGGGTTTTGATGGCACTTCGATTCGCGATATTTCAAAAGTGGCTAAGATAAACGTAGCTATGGTTTCATATTATTTTGGCAGTAAAGAAAAACTACTGGAATCCTTAGTATTATTCAAAACTTCAGGTCTCAAAGAACAGTTGGTGAATTTGATAGAAGAAAACCTGGAACCTGTCGAAAAAATAAACAAGTTGATTACGCTTTACATCAATAGAATCAATTGCCACAGAGGAATTTATCGCATCCTGCATTTTGAATTGGCTTCAAAAAAAAGGGTGTTGGAATTGGAGTCCTTTTCGGAAATTAAAAAGGCAAATTTAAAATCCTTAGAACTTATCATTAAAGAAGGTCAAGCCAAAGGAGTTTTTAGGAAAGACGTCGTTATTGAATTGCTAACGCCAACCATTTTGGGAACCTTTTTTCATTTTCAGATGAACAAACCTTTTTTTGAAGATATTTTAAACTTGAAAACCGAAGAAGCCTACAATAACTACATAAAAAAAGATTTGACAAAACACATTCAACAAACCATTAAAGCCCTTTTGATATATGAAAATTAATCATTTATTACTTTTGGGAATTTACTTCATCGGAATCGCATCCATTGAGGCACAAGAACGAACAAGTTTGACACTCGACGAAGCCATTCATAGGGCCTGGACGAAAAGCAACGAAGTCAGCTTGTCCAATTCCAAAGTAAATTCATCGAAATACGAACTGCAATCCAAAAAGAACAATCAATATCCTGATTTGAAACTTTCCGGACAATATCAAAATTTTATTGACCCTAAAGTTGATATTAAATTCAGTCAAAGTGAGACCGGAACACCATTTCCATCTGGAAATCAACTGATGATTGGACAACTGAATGCCAGTCTTCCTGTTTTTGCGGGTTTCAAAATCCAAAACAACATCAAGATTTCGGAAAATTTATACCAGGCTGAAACGGCAACAGCTTTGCAAACAAAGGAAGAAATTGCGATGCGGGTCGTAAATTATTATGCCAGTTTGTACAAAGCACAAAAAACTTTGGAACTGTTGAAAGACAATCAAAAACAAGCCGAACAGCGCGTGGTGGATTTTGTTGAATTAGAAAAAAATGGTATTATTCCAAGAAATGACTTGTTGAAATCCCAATTACAGGTTTCGAAAATACAATTGTCAATAGACGAAATGAACAACCATTTGAATGTGGTCAACTATTATTTGGTTTCACTTTTAAAATTGCCTGAGGGAACAAAATTAAAAATCAACGAAAGTGATTTTATCAATTTCCAAATGGGCAATGTTCCCACAGATGAAAAACTCGCATTGGAAAATCGTAAGGATTTAGAAGCCATTAGCTACCAAGAAAAAGCGAGTGAGGCAAGTGTAAAAATGGCAAAAAGTTCCTATTATCCTACTGTTTCCCTTTTGGGAGGTTATGCTTCTTTAGGATTGCAAAATGTGATTACAGTTCAAAACGCTGTAAATTTTGGTGTTGGTGTTTCCTATGATTTGGGTGGAATTCTAAAAAACAGTTCTTCAATAAAAATGGCCGAAAGCAAATCACTTGAAGCCCAAAATTACAAAGAAATCCTCACAGACAATATCAAGGTTCAAGTGAAACAAGCCATCGAAGACTACGAATTGGCCTTGAAACAGAATGAAGTTTATTTGGAAGCTGCAACTCAATCATCGGAAAATTACAGAATTGTAAAAGACAAATACGACAACGGACTCTCGAACACCAACGATTTGCTCGAAGCCGATGTAGAACAATTGAGTTCCAAAATCAATAACGCTTTGGCTAGAGCCAATATTATTCAAAAATATTACGAACTACTTTCGACAACCGGACTATTATCACAAACCTTCAACCTCCCGATAGCTATCGGGACAAAAATATAATCGACCTCTCTTATGGAAAAGAAAAAAACAAATAAAAAATTCATCATCATATTTGCCGTATTAATAGTAGTGGGTGGTACTTATGGAACGTACAAATACCTTCATTCTTTATCTCACGAACATACGGATGACGCTCAAATCGAGAAAAACATGAATCCAATAATCCCCAAAGTTTCGGGATATGTGAGCAAAGTGTACATCAAAGACAATGATTTTGTGAAGAAAGGCGATACTTTATTTACCATCGATACTCGTGATTATCAATTGAAAATTGAAGATGCAAACGCAGCATTGGCAGCAGCCGAAGCAAGTTATGAAGTGGCCAAAGCTGATATTGGAAGCGCTACGGCAAGCATTTCGGTTTCTGATGCGAATGTACAATCGGCTGGTGGAAATATTGAATCAGCGAAAATCAGGTTGAACCAAGTGACCAATGATTACAACCGATACAATAATTTGTATAAAAATCATACGATTACCAAACAACAATACGAACAAGCGTTGACCGCCAAACAAGAAGCCGAAAATCAGGTTCGCATTTTGCAACAACAACAAAAAGCAAGTTCTTATCAGAAATCGGCTATTGTGGCCAAATCGAATGTTTCGAACAAACAAACCGAAGTGGCTGCAGCCAATATCAAACGAGCCCAAGCACAATTGGATGCTGCAAAACTAAATTTATCTTACACTATAATCACGGCAGCGATTGACGGACAGGTTTCTAAAATTGATATTCAACCGGGACAATTAGTGCAACCGGGACAGTCTTTGTTTTATATTATCAATAATACCACGGCTTGGGTAATTGCCAATTTCAAAGAAACGCAATTGAATAAAATGATTATTGGACAAAAAGTAACTTTAAAAGTAGATGCGTATCCCGATTACGATTTTGAAGGAACGGTTACTTCTTTTTCTCCGGCAACCGGTTCTAAATTCTCGCTGTTACCTCCAGATAATGCTACTGGAAACTTCGTAAAAACCATTCAAAGATTGCCTGTAAAAATAAGTTTGAACACGTCTAACGATGCCGAAAAAATAAAATTATTGCGTCCGGGAATGAATGTGGATGTGGATGTTCATTTGGATTAAGTTCTCTCTCCGACTCTTTCTTTTTTAGCAGAATGTTGCTCGCGTGAGGGATTGCAGTGGAGCTCTTTTTGGGAGCGGCAAAAAAGCCGCTCCCAAAAAAGCGGGAACGGAAAGCCCGACCCGTAGTTTTTACGGAGGGTCACGCCCAAATAATTTAAAATTCATTTTTAGAAAAATATAAGGGATATAAAATGACACAAAATGCTGACGATGATTTAGTGGAATATGGTTTTAGGAGGGTTATTATTACCATAACTGCCGTCCTTTGTGCCTTACTGGAAATTGTGGATACCACGATTGTAAACGTGGCTTTGAACAATATGCGAGGGAGCCTTGGCGCCACACTGACGGATATTGCCTGGGTCATAACTGCTTATGCCATTGCCAATGTAATTGTGATTCCAATGACGAGTTGGCTTTCGCAACAATTTGGACGACGCAATTATTTTGCCGCTTCCATCATTATTTTTACCGTAGCTTCCTTTTTATGTGGGAATGCCGATAATATTTGGGAACTCGTAGCTTTTAGATTTATTCAGGGACTTGGTGGTGGTGCTTTACTAGTAACCGCACAAACCATCATTACCGAAAGTTATCCCGCTGCAAAAAGAGGAATGGCGCAAGCTATTTATGGAATGGGAGTTATTGTGGGACCAACGCTTGGACCTCCTTTGGGAGGATATATTACGGATCATTTTTCCTGGCCTTACATTTTTTACATCAACATTCCCATTGGGATTATTGCAGCGATACTTACGTTGATGTTTGTTAAAAGTCCGAAATATGGGGACAAACTAAAAGCGAGTCAAGTCGATTGGTGGGGAATTGTTTTTCTGGCGTCTTTCATTGGATCGTTACAATTTGTATTGGAACACGGACAACAAGACGATTGGTTTAACGACAACTTAATTACAGGACTAAGCGTGGTTTCCTTATTTGGATTATTACTTTTTATACAAAGAGAACTCACTTACAAACATCCTATTGTCAACTTAAAAGTATTGAAAAATACTAATTTGAGAGTGGGAACCATTATGAGTTTTATGTTGGGATTTGGGTTGTATGGCTCAACTTTTATTGTTCCTATTTACACCCAATCAGTTTTGGGATGGAGTGCTACTGATGCCGGTTTATTGTTGATTCCGAGTTCGATTACGACCGGAATTATGATGCCCTTTATTGGAAAAATGATTCAGCGAGGCGTTCCACAAGCTTATATGGTAGCCGTGGGATTCCTGATCTTTTTCTTTTTCACTTTTTGGATGCACAACATTATCACGCCTGATACCAGCGCGGATCAAATGTATTGGCCATTGATATTGAGAGGTGTTGGATTAGGATTGTTGTTTGTACCCATTACGACACTTTCGTTATCGACGCTCAAAGGAAAACACATTGGAGAAGGAGCCGCTTTTACCGGTATGATGCGACAATTGGGAGGTTCCTTTGGAATTGCTATCATCACTACTTTTATGGCGATTTTCAACCAGCAACATCGTGTAAATTTAATTTCGCATTTAGATCAAACCTCTTTTCAAGTGCAGCAAACGGTGCAAAGATTGCAACAAGGATTTATGGCTAAAGGATTCAGCTTCAACGAAGCATTGGCAAAAGCCTATAAAGTCCTTGAATTTAAAGTTATGGTGCAAAGTTCAGTATTGACCTATATGGATATCTTTATGTATTTAGGAATTCTGTTTTTGCTTTGTATTCCTTTCATTCTGATGATTAAAAAAGGAAAACACAAGGTCGATCTTGGGGAAGCAATGCATTAAATCAGATAGCAGATTTCAGTTTTCTGCTAACTGCCATCTGCAACCTGCTAACTATCTAGTAAAAACCAAATGATTTCCTTTGGATAAATTGGCGTCAAATTGATAACCTTCATAGTTGAAACCTTTCAAATCATCAATAGTTTCAGCATTAGTATCGATAATATAACGCACCATCAAACCTCTCGCCTTCTTGGCAAAAAAGCTGATTATTTTTAGCTTTCCGTTTTTGTAATCCTTGAATTCAGGCGTGATTACAGGAACTTTTAACGCTTTGATATCTATAGCTGAAAAATATTCATTACTTGCCAAATTGAGAAACAACTCCCCTTTTTGGAGTTCTTTGTTTAAGGCTTTGGTAACAATGGGTTTCCAAAATTCATATAAGTTTTTGCTTTCGCCAATGGGCAGTTTGGTTCCCATTTCCAATCGGTACGCCTGCATTAAGTCCAAAGGTTTCAAGAGTCCGTACAAGCCGGACAAGATTCGCAAACGGTCTTGCAAAACAGCTAGTTTATCCGTTGGAATCGAATAGGCATCCAAACCCGTGTAAACATCACCATCAAAAGCAAAAATAGCGGGACGTGCATTTTCTGGAGAAAAAGGCGTTTTCCAATCTTGGTTGCGTTGCCAATTTAAATCAGCCAATTTATCTGAAATATCCATTAATTCCGAAAGTTCCTTTGGCGATTTTTGCTTCAACACCTTGTGAACCAGACGTGATTCTTTAAGAAACAAAGAGTCCGAAAAATTAGGTGTTGGTAAAGCTTTTTCGAAGTTTAGCGATTTAGCTGGCGATAGTACAATTTTCATAATTTAAAAATCTTGATTGAAAGTTTCAAAAGTACAAATTGAAAAACCGAAAATGAAAATTGTGATATATTTATTTGTAGTATATTTGAAGAAGATTAAAATTTAAGTAAAGCTATTTTTTATGAATCCAGTTACCATTAGAAAAGCAACGATTTCCGACCTTGAAATCATTAAAGAAATAAGTAAAAAAACTTTTATCGAAACTTTTGCAGAGGTAAATACTCCTGAAAACATGGACAATTATATTCTGCAAAATTTTAATTCCCAACAAGTAGCCTTAGAAATAAACAATCCGGAATCGGCATTTTATCTCGCCATTCTGGACGATGAAACTATTGCTTATTTAAAATTAAATTTTGGAAACGCTCAAACCGAAATCCGCAGTGCTCAGTCCATGGAAATTCATAGGATTTATGTTTTGAAAAAATTTCATGGAAAAAAAATTGGCCAATTATTACTCAACGAAGCCATAAAAATCGGGCAAAAATCTGGAGTCGATACGATTTGGCTTGGTGTCTGGGAAAAAAATTACAAAGCAATCCAATTTTATAGTAATAATGATTTTGTCGAATTTGACAAACATAGCTTCGCTTTGGGCAACGATGTACAAACCGATTTATTAATGGAACTCCGAATAATCAATCAATCAAACTTCTTATAATTCATCGGATTTCGTATTTTTGACGAATGAGTAAAACATTCAATCCAGAAATCAAAGGATACAATAATTACGGAGCACATTTGCGTGAGAAGTATAACGGCCAACGCGTTTATAAAGTCATTGTGGACGGTGGTTTTTCCTGTCCCAACCGTGATGGAAGCAAGGGCTACGGCGGTTGCACCTATTGCAATGTAGATTCGTTTACACCCGAAATTTCCAGAACCTCACTAACAATGCAATCGCAGTTGAAGGAAGGAATGGAACGCGCCAAAAACCACTACAAAGCCGATAAATTCATTGTCTATTTTCAGCCGAATTCCAATACATACGCGCCTGTTTCTATTTTAAAACCAATGTACGACGAAGCTTTGTCCATCAACACCGAGGATGTTGTTGGTTTTTCTGTGGGAACACGACCAGATTGCATCGATGCCGAAAAAATAGCTTTACTAGAAAGCTATTGCAATCGATTTGACGTGGATTTGGAAATGGGAATGGAATCGATTTATGACGAAACCTTAGAACAAATAAACCGAGGGTGCAGCCACGCCGAATTTGTCGCCGCAGTGGAATTGCTGAAAGACAGCCCCATCGATTTGTGTGTGCATACTATTTTTGGCTTTCCGTGGGAAACTCGGGAAATGATGCTGAATTACATTCACGAAATCAACCGTTTTCCGCAGATTAAATTCGTGAAATTCCACCATTTACACATCGTCGAAGGTTCGATTATGGGTGTCAAATACAAGAAAAATCCTTTCCCGCTCTTCACTTTGGAAGAGTACACCGATTTGCTTTGTGAATTGATTCCGCTCTTGCGTCCAGATATTGTCATCCAGCGCTTATTTGGAATTTCCGATTGGGATTTGCTGATTGCACCCAATTGGGGCTTGAAAAAAACGCAAATTCAAACCTATATGGAGAAAGAAATCGAACGCAGGGAAATTGTACAAGGTTCGAAATATATCACCAAATAACAACCCAAAATCAACCAATTATGATTACTATCAAAAGAACAAATTCTGACGATCCCAATTTTCAAAAATTGGTAAAACTATTGGATCTTGAGTTGCAGGAACGTGACGGTGAAGAACATTCCTTTTATGCTACATTAAACAAAACAAATACTTTAAACCATGTCGTGGTTGCTTATGACCAAGAGGAACCCATTGGTTGCGGTGCATTAAGAGCGTACTCCAATGACATTATGGAAGTCAAACGAATGTTTGTTCCACTCCACAAACGCGGCCAAGGAATTGCTTCTACAGTTCTGGCAGCATTGGAAACTTGGTGTAGAGACTTGGGCATCAAAAAATGCATTTTAGAAACCGGTAAAAACCAACCCGAAGCTATCGCACTTTATAAAAAGGATCAGTACAACATCATTCCGAATTTCGGGAAGTATGAAGGTGTGGAGAATAGTGTTTGTTTTGAGAAGGAATTGTAAGCTTTATTTTGTTTATTTTGATATGTTTGAGAAGTTAAAGCAAGTAAGAACTTCATCCAATATTTGGAATGTTAAAATCTGAAATGTTTTATACTCAAAAATTCAAATCTATAGAAGAATTGGAACAAGAAATCAATAAATACATTAATTATTTCAAAAAAGAAAGAATCAAATCAAATTTAAACAAAATGAGCCCGATAAAATATCGAGCTCATTATTATCAAAATTAATTATAAATTTGTCTAAAATTTTGAGTGCAGTCAAAACCCCCGAAAGGGCTTTGTCTTTAATCTTAAACCCGTTCAAGGTTTAAATTATAGCATAAAATTAGTCACCAAAACCTATTCCAACACCTTTAGCGGTTTTTACTAAATCGCAAGTTGGATCTACAAATTTTGGTTTATCGATAGCGTCTTTGAATGGAACCGAGATAATATCCGGATGACGATAAGCCGCCATTTGACCAAATTTACCTTCCAAAACCATTTCGAAAGCTTTCACTCCAAATTGCGTAGCCAAAATTCTATCGTATGCAATTGGACTACCTCCTCTTTGTAAATGCCCTAGCACTGTTTCACGCATATCAGGCTCAAAACCAATAGCTTTTAAATCATTTACTAATTTGCGGGCAACTCCACCTAAACGAAGGTTTTCATACCCAATTTCATCGCTTTTTTCAGATAATAGAGTTCCGCCTTTAGGCATTGCACCTTCGGCAATTACCACAATGGCATTTCCTTTTCCTTTACTGCTGTAACGGCTTTCCAATTTTTTGGCAACAGCCTCAATATCATAAGGAATTTCAGGAATTAGACACACTTCTGCTCCACCTGCAATGGCAGCATTCAAGGCAATCCAACCCGCATTTCGACCCATTACTTCAAGAACCAAAACCCGATTGTGACTGGCTGCTGTTGTTACTAATTTATCAACAGCTTCAGTAGCAGTATGAACCGCCGTTTGAAATCCGAAGGTAAAATCGGTGGCTGATAAATCATTGTCAATGGTTTTTGGAACACCAATAATATTCAATCCTTTTTCAAAAAGTTGTTGTGAAATTCTTTGAGAACCGTCTCCTCCAATACTAATAACAGCATCAACTCCTAAGTACTGTAATTTGCGTATCATTTCATCCGATCGATCCACAGCTCCCCAAGTTCCGTCTTGATTTTTTATGGGCCAGGCAAAAGGACCTCCTTTACTGGTTGTACCTATTATAGTTCCGCCATCTACGTGAATACCTGCAACTGTTTTTTCGTCTAATATCATTATTTCGGTTGGTTCCCGAAGAATTCCATCAAAGGATTGAATACTTCCTATAACTTCCCAATCTTTTTCCTGTGCGGCTCTTTTTACAATCGCTCTGATTACGGCATTTAATCCAGGGCAATCTCCCCCTCCTGTGGCTACTAATACTCTTTTCATTCTATATTTTTAAATTAATTTTAATGTTCAAACGCTAAATGCGACGGTAAATGTATTAAAAAATAAAATCCATAAAAATGATTTATATCAGGTCACAAGCATTAAAATGGTTAAATGCATTTTTTTTTCGAATCTGGCATAGAAATCAGAACAAATAATGAGATTAAGCAGCAGTGAAAAGGTGATGAAGTTCCTAGCTTATTTCTAAAACAACAATAACAACTATTCCTCTTCTTCGCTAGTGTGTGTCTTCGAATAGCCCCTCCATTTTTCAATACAATCCTGAAAATCCTGAGGTAATTCGGTATCAAAACGCATATAGTCTCCAGTTGTAGGATGCACAAAACCAAGTGTTTTTGCGTGCAAAGCCTGACGTGGCAACACTTTGAAACAGTTTTCTATAAATTGTTTGTATTTGGTAAACGTAGTTCCTTTCAAAATCAAATCGCCACCATAGCGAGCATCGTTAAAAAGTGGATGTCCAATGTGTTTCATATGAACTCGAATCTGATGCGTCCGTCCCGTTTCTAAATTACAAGAAACCAACGTCACATAACCAAAACGCTCCAAAACTTTATAATGTGTTACTGCAGGTTTTCCAATTTCAGGATCGGCAAAAACTGCCATTTGCATTCTATCTTTTACGTGACGGGCTATATTTCCTTCGATCGTCCCTTCGTCTGCAATTACATTTCCCCAAACTAGCGCGATGTATTCTCTTTCGGTAGTTTTGGCTTCAAATTGCTTGGCAAGATGCGTCATAGCCGCTTCAGTTTTAGCAATGACCAAAAGCCCTGAAGTATCTTTATCAATTCGATGCACCAATCCCGGACGTTCGCTGCTGTTCATTGGCAAATTCTCAAAATGAAATGCCAAAGCATTCACCAAAGTTCCAGTATAATTACCATGACCGGGGTGCACCACAAAATCGGGTGGTTTGTTTACGAGTAAAAGTGCTTCGTCTTCATAAACTATATTCAATGGAATATCTTCGGGATCAACCCTGTTTTCAAACGGCGGATGCGATAACATAATGCGAATCACATCCAAAGGTTTTACCTTATAATTCGATTTTACGGGAATATCATTCACATAAATATCACCGCCCGTTGCTGCATTCTGAATTTTATTTCGAGTCGCATTCGGAATCATATTCATTAAATATTTGTCGATTCTCAAAAGCAATTGTCCTTTGGGAACGTCAAATCGATAATGTTCAAATAATTCGTCTTCTAAATCTTCTGTAGGTTCACTATTATTGTTCATTTGTTGGTATGGCTTCTATTTGTGTGGCTGTACTATCCACTTCTTCTACATAACTTTCCTTACCATCGCCTAAAACCAAATCAATTTTAGAAGCTTTCAAAACGCGGTCACCTGCTTTAACATTTCTTCCTTTGAAACGCATTTCCAGAACCATATCTTTCCCAAGATTCGGGATATACGTAATCGTTCCTTCTTCAAGTCCCAAAGCCTTTAATGTAGGCACGGCTTCACGATAGGTTTTATCAATTAAATCAGGAATTCGCACAGACGAAAATCCCGAAGCATTGATTTTAATATATACTTTTCTACCTTCTTTTACTTTGGCTCCAGGCAACGGATCTTGCTCCACCACGCTGTATTTTGGAAAATCACTGTTATAATCTACACTGTCCAACAGCACATAATCCAAGTCCAGTTCGTCCAATTTATCTTCTACTTGCTCCTCGGTCAACTTGGCTAAATTTGGCACCGTGATTTCGTGACCGTGATCGGTGGTAAAAGTCAACCAATGCATAAACAAATAGGTTAAAACAGCAAGAATAATAAGAGCGACTGCTACTTGTCCAAAAAACACGCGACTGCTAAGATATTTACCTAAACTCATAAATTTATTTTTATAAGTCACAAAGATAAACCTATTTCGTTTGAAAAAAAATTCTAATTTTGTTTTGAAAACGTTTAAACGATTAATCGGTTAAACGGTTAACCGATTAAACTTTTAAAATGAAAAACATTGCCATCATAATGGGCGGATATTCAAGCGAATATAAAATCTCCTTAATCAGCGGAAACGTTGTTTACCAATTTCTGGACAAAACCAAATACAACGGATTTCGAATTCATATTTTCAAAGAAAAATGGGTTTATGTTGACGACAAAGACGCTGAATTTCCAATAGATAAAAACGATTTTTCGACTATCGTAAATGGAACAAAAATCACTTTCGACTGTGTTTTCAACGCCATTCACGGTACTCCTGGCGAAGATGGTTTAATGCAAGCCTATTTCGAATTGATTGGCATGCCACAATCTTCCTGCGATTATTACCAATCCGCATTAACATTTAACAAACGCGATATGCTTTCGGTATTGAAACCTTACGGAATCAAAACCGCAACTTCCTATTATTTGAACAAAGGAGACCACATCGACACTGACAAAATCGTAAAAGCAGTAGGTTTACCTTGTTTCGTAAAACCCAACAAATCGGGTTCCAGTTTTGGAATTTCCAAAGTAAAAACAGCTAATGAATTGCCAATCGCCATTGAAGTAGCGTACCAAGAAGACGATGAAATTATTATCGAAAGCTTCTTGAATGGAACCGAGGTTTCTGTCGGGGTTATCAATTACCAAGGAACAGTAATCGTTTTACCCATAACCGAAATAGTTTCAGAAAACGACTTCTTCGATTATGAAGCCAAATACCAAGGAAAATCTCAGGAAATTACCCCGGCCAGAATCTCAGATGAAATGACCCAAAAAGTGAGTGAAGTAGCCAAACGCGCTTATGAAGTCTTGAAAATGAAAGGATTTTCCAGAAGCGAATTCATCTTCGTGGACGGCGAACCTTATATGCTAGAAATGAACACTATTCCAGGTCTTACCACTGAAAGTTTAATTCCACAACAAGCCAAAGTGGCTGGAATTTCTTTAGAGGATTTGTTTAGTAATGCTATAGAATTGGCTTTAAATTAATTTTTTTTGCCACAGATTCACAGATTTTTTTGGATTAATTTGGAGAAAATCTGTGAATCTGTGGCAAAAATAAAAGGAGTTTCAAGTAATTTAAAAAAACAACTATGAACAAAAACAGACTCGAAGCCTTTAGCGATGGTGTTTTAGCCATTATCATCACCATCATGATTTTGGAAATAAAAGTTCCAAACGATACTAGTTTTGTGTCTTTGAAGCCATTAATTCCTGTTATTTTGAGTTATATTTTGAGTTTTGTTTACGTAGGTATTTATTGGAATAACCATCATCATATGTTTCAGGTTGTAAAAAAAGTCAATGGTTCCATTTTATGGGGCAATCTTTTTTTACTTTTTTGGCTGTCCTTGATTCCTTTTGGCACTAGTTGGATTGGTTCGCAACATTTTGCAGCTGTTCCAATGAGCGTTTATGGATTGATCCTGTTGATGTGTGCCATTTCTTATACTATTCTCCAAAATAAAATCTTTAAACTCGAAGGCAAGGATTCCATCTTATACAAAGCGGTTGAAAAAGATAAAAAAGGCAAAATATCATTACTCTGTTATATTTCAGCAATTCCTTTGGCCTTCGTTTCGCCTTGGATTTCCGGATTACTTTTCACCACAGTTGCCCTAATTTGGATTATTCCAGATGCAAGAATTGAAAGACAAATAAATAAAAATTAAAATGAGAAAAGCCATATTCCCGGGATCGTTTGATCCAATAACTTTAGGTCACGAAGATATTATCAGAAGAGGGATTCCCCTTTTTGACGAAATTGTAATTGCCATTGGCGTCAATGCCGAGAAAAAATATATGTTTTCGCTTGAAGAAAGAAAACGTTTTGTCGAAGAAACATTCAAAGATGAACCGAAAGTTACCGTTTTAGTTTACGAAGGATTAACAATAGAACTCTGCCATAAAATTAAAGCCAATTTTATTCTGCGTGGACTTCGCAATCCAGCCGATTTTGAGTTTGAAAAAGCCATTGCACACACCAACAGACGGTTATCAAAAATAGAAACCGTGTTCTTGTTAACCGCCGCAAAAACCTCTTTTATCAGTTCCAGTATCGTCCGAGATGTAATACGACATAAAGGAGAATATGAAATATTGGTTCCTGATGCGGTGAGAGTGAAAAAATAGTGATTCCCCCTTAAATTTGTAAAAGGCTTCAATTAACACTACTTTCGCAAAAAATTAGACAAAACAGAAATGGAAAGAACATTAAATAAACGCAGCGGTTCTCAATGTGAACTTTGTGCAGCAACCGAAAACTTAAAAGTATATACCGTTTTACCAACCAGAAAAGGAGGTGTTGACGAAAGTATTTTGGCTTGCACAACTTGTATCGACCAAATTGAAAATCAAGGAAATGAAGACCAAAATCATTGGCGTTGTTTAAACGAAAGTATGTGGAGCGAACACATTCCGGTACAAGTAGTTTCGTGGCGTATGTTGAGTCGTCTACGCAATACTGAATTGGTAGAACAAATGTATCTTGATGAAGACACATTAGCTTGGGCGCAAGCCACTGGCGAAGGCGAAGAGGACGAAAACAAAGTAATTCACCGGGATGTCAATGGAGTAATTCTTGCTACTGGCGATTCAGTTGTCTTGATAAAAGATTTGAAAGTAAAAGGTTCCAGTATGGTTGCCAAACAAGGAACTGCAGTACGAAACATTAGACTTGATCACGAAAATGCCGAATATATTGAAGGTCGTGTTGATGGTCAAACTATTGTAATTATTACACAATACGTGAAGAAAGTATAGTTTCAGATTATATAGAATTAAAAAAAGTCTCGAATTGTTGGGACTTTTTTTATATAAATGTAAAAGTTATAAATTACTCTTCCTCTTTCTTAATCACCTTTCTGGCAACCTCGATTTTGAATTTTTTGCCTTTCATTTTTTCGTCCTTGATGTTGTGAAGCAAGTCTTTGACTTTATTGAATTTTACGGCGGCGAATGAAATAAAATCCTTCACTTCGATTAATCCCAAATCACCTTTCTCCAATTTTCCTTTTTGGGAAAAGAAACCCACAACGTCAATTTTGTTCAATTTATTTTTCTTTCCGCCACTGATGTAGATGGTTTGAAATTCAGGAGGTTTTGGCAAAGTCGTGCTGTTTTCCACTTTGAGAACCTGCATTCCGTAATCGATATAATCTAGTCTTTTTTCGCTTTCGTGAGCAATAATATAAGCCGTTCCTGAAGCTAACATACGAGCTGTTCTACCGTTTCTATGCGTGAATTCATCTTCTTTTAAAGGCAAATGATAATGAATAACGTGCTTCATTTCGGGAATATCTAGCCCACGAGATGCCAAATCCGTTGTGATTAAATAACTCATACTTCCGTTTCGGAACTGGATTAAAGCGCGTTCACGTTCGTCCTGATCCATTCCACCGTGATAATAAGTAGCATAAATTCCTTTTTCGTTTAAAGTGTCGCTTATTCTTTCGGCAGCATCTCTGTGATTGCAAAAAACTAAAGCCGATTGCGATTTCAAAGAACAAATCAGGTTGAACAAACTTCCCATTTTGTCTTTTTCCTTCGAAACGACCATTTTCGTAACAAGATTACTCGTTTCTTCTTGATTTGGAATAAAATCCAAAATCGTTGGATTGACAACTCTGGTATATTTAGGAATTTCGATATCGGAAGTTGCAGAAACCAAAACGCGTTTGTTCAGTTTAGATAATTTTCCGATGATAAAAGACATTTGCTCGTGAAAACCCAACTGCAAAGACTTGTCAAATTCATCCAGAATCAAGGTTTCTATTTTGTCTAAACGGAAAGTGCCCCGGTCAATATGATCGGCGATTCGTCCCGGAGTTCCAATTAAAACGGCCGGAGGATTACTTAAATTTTTGATTTCGGTATCGATGGAATGTCCGCCGTAGCAAACATTTACTTTATAGTCTGTTCCCATTTTTTTCCAAACTTGTTCAATTTGAAGTCCTAATTCACGTGATGGAACCAGAATCAAACATTGAACAGACAAGATTTCGGGTTTTAACATTTCGAAAATTGGCAAAAGAAAAGCCAATGTTTTCCCGGAACCTGTTGGCGAAAGCAGCAAAATATTGTTGTCGCTCAAAATGGTTTCCTGAGCGGCAACCTGCATTTCGTTTAGGTTTTCGATGCCTAAATTGAGAAGTATATTGTTGGAATGGTGTTTTTTATTCATTTTGCAAAGGTAGGGAAAAAAGTTAGCAGATTGCAGTTGGCAGATTGCTGTCAAAAAAACCAAACCCATAGTCTTAACTAAAAGTGTTCACACAAATTCTGCAACCTGAAATCTGCAACCTACAATCTGACTACTGCAAACTAATATTCTCTTCTTCGAATAATAATTTAATATTTTCGTATGATTTTTTTAAAATTTCAGGAATTTCATTCGGATGAAGCCAGATTGCTTTTTCGATACCTTCTTCGATTTGCCCCACCGGAATTCCTTCAAAATCGCTCTGCATTTCAAACCATTGGGTAATTTTTAGTTTATAAACGCCATTTCTTTTGAAAATATGGTAGGTTTTTTGAAGTTTTTTGGTAATTCTCAGCTGATTGACACCTGTTTCTTCTTCTACTTCCCGCATTGCAGTGTCCTGGATATCTTCACCTTTTTCGGTTCCACCTTTTGGCAAATCCCATTTTCCACCTCTGTAAATAAACAAAACCTCTCCTTTTTTGTTGTAAACCAATCCACCTCCCGCTTTAGAAACTGGAATTTTAGATTTCAAAGTTTTCAAAATTTCTTTTTCATCGGGATGATAGAGATACGCTTTTTGAATTTTATTTTGAAAAATTTTAACTATAAGTTGTACGATATCAACACTTTCTAACAGGAACAATTGAAAATTAGTCTCTTTGGAGATTTCATTTGTCAAAAAAAGTGGTTTGTCGTTCACAAAAACTTTATACATTTGTATTATGATATTTAATAAAGATACTGCCGAGAAAACTGCCGAATTACTTTTGCAAATTAATGCAATTAAATTGAATCCAAGAAATCCTTTTACGTGGGCTTCGGGATGGCAATCCCCTATTTATTGTGATAATCGAATAATTCTCTCATTTCCAACCATTAGAAATTATGTTAGAGACGAATTTTCGAAAAATATTGAAAAACAATTTGGAAGACCTGATGTAATTGCCGGTGTTGCCACTGGAGCCATTGGAATAGGTATTTTAGTTGCAGAAAGTTTAGGATTACCATTTGTCTATGTTCGTCCAGAACCCAAAAAACACGGAAGACAAAATCAAGTGGAAGGCTTTTTGCAAAAAGGACAAAATGTGGTCATAGTCGAAGATTTAATAAGCACAGGAAACAGTAGTTTGCTTGCTGTAGAAGCTTTACGAGCCGCCGGCGCAAATATTAAAGGAATGGCTGCCATATTTACCTATGGTTTTGATGTTGCCCAAGAAAACTTTAAAAACGCCAATGTGGACTTATTTACGTTGAGTAATTATCAAAATTTATTGAATTTGGCTGTTGCCAAAAGATACATTACTGAGGAAGAAGAACAAACATTGAGAGAATGGAATTTGAGCCCATCGACTTGGACTGTACAAGTTTAAAATTACAAAAAAAACAAGATTATTACTATTGAACATTCAATAAAGAAAAAAAATGAACCTAGAAAGTCCTAAAGTTACTGTCGAAAAATCAGCACAAGAATTATTTGATTTATTGAGCGATGTACGAAATTTCGAAAAATTAATGCCCGAAAATATTGCAAAATTTGAGGTAATCGGAGACGATGCTTTTATTTTTGGATTAAAAGGAATGCCAGAAATTAAACTAAAAATGAAAGAAAAAATAGCGCCAAATAAAGTAGTTCTTGGTGCTGCAAGCGATAAACTGCCTTTCACTCTAGTGGCAAATATCAATGCAATTTCAGATAATTCTAGCGATGTAAAACTAGACTTCGAAGGCGAATTCAATGCTATGATGGCGATGATGATCAAAGGTCCGATTTCGAAATTTATTGAAACTTTGGCTGGAAATATGTCGAAATTGTAAAATTTTTTAACTCATACTGAAGAACCTTTTAGTGGAAACTAAAAGGTTTTTTTTTGTTTAAAAAATACTTAATACAACATTTGAATTTCTTTAATTTCAAACTCTGAAACCGAATCGTCTTCAAGAAGAATTTGTAGTTTTCCTATTGGAGAAACTCCTTGAATAATTCCCATAAAGTTTTGTTGATTTTCATCTGAAAAAGGCATCGGAATTCCTTTTTTGAAAAGTTTATTAGCATATTCAGACCAAAATACGTGGGCTTTTTGATTCCAGATCTGAATATTTTGTTCTAATTTTTCGATAATCTTTAAAAGAATTTCATCGATATCGAAAGTGGTTTTGCAAATCAAGGCCAAAGAAGCGGCTTTGGGCAAATTTTCAAAATTAATTTGATTAATATTCAATCCTAAACCTACTATAGAATTAATACTTCCGTCACTTTTAATGCTATTTTCTATTAGAATTCCTCCTATTTTTTTATTGTATGACATAATGTCGTTTGGCCATTTGATGCTTAATTCAGGAATGTTAAAATCTTCTAATACCTGAATAACCGTAATTGAAACAACAATATTGATAGAAAAAATTTGATTAATATCTGTAACAAAATCACTAACCAAAACACTCATTATTAAGTTTTTACCAGGTTCAGAATTCCAAATAGCCCCCATTTGTCCTCTCCCATTGGTTTGATTTTCAGCGGTAACAACAGTAAAATTTTCTAAAATTTGATTGTTCGATAATCCTTTTAAGAATTCATTTGTAGAATCTATGGCATCGAGTTTGATTAGTTGCATAAAAAGTTATTTGTGTAACAGAATTTAATATTTTGTTAAGGTTCAAAAATAATCACAAAAAATGGTAACTTTACAAACTTATTTAAAAATAATTCATGACAAAAAAGACAATAAATAATGATGTTCTATTGGCAAACATCATCAAAGGGATTGAAGAAGTAAAAGGAAATGACATCGATATTCTAGATTTAAGAGAAATAGACACCGCCGTTTGTGACTATTTTGTAATCTGCAACGGAAATTCAAACACGCAAGTTAATGCAATAGTTAACTCCATTCAGAAAATAGTTTCAAAAGAATTGAAAGACAAACCTTGGCATGTTGAAGGATCAGACAATGCCGAATGGGTTCTAATGGACTATGTAAGTATTGTGGTTCACGTTTTCCAAAAGCACATTCGCGAATATTACAATATCGAAAGTCTTTGGGGTGATGCCAGAATCACCAAAATCGAAAATAAATACTAAAGAAATATACCTCTAATGGCAACAGACAATAAACCAAATTTGAATAAATTTAAAGTAAGCCCTTGGTTGGTTTACACCGCAATTTTATTGATTTTTTTGACGATAAGTTTTTTTACTGGTGGTTCTAGTTTTCAAGAACCAGTCAAATTAGAACAGCCTGAATTCAATACTTTATTAGAAAGTAAGCAGATTGATAAAATAATTATTTTTAATAAAAAAGATGCTGAAATATATTTGACTCCCGCAGCTTTAAAGTTGGCATCAAATAAAAAAGTATCTAAAAATGTTTTAGACCAGCCCAACAAAGGACCTCATTATAAATTAAGTCTTGGTGATGGTCAAATTTTTGAAAAAAAATTAGAAACAGCAGTTGCTGAAGGAAAACTTAAAAACTATAATTTTCAGGAAAGCAGTAATTGGAGTGATATTATCATAAGCCTTTTACCTATCATCATCATCATTGGAGTATGGATTTTTATCATGCGAAGAATGTCTGGTGGTTCTGGCGGCGGCGGCGGACAAATTTTTAATATCGGAAAATCAAAAGCAAAACTTTTTGACGAAAAAACAGATATTAAAACGTCATTCAAGGATGTTGCTGGACTAGAAGGTGCTAAAGAAGAGATACAGGAAATTGTTGAATTCCTCAAAAATCCTGAAAAATACACCAATCTGGGTGGAAAAATTCCGAAAGGAGCATTACTTGTAGGACCTCCGGGAACAGGGAAAACTTTATTAGCAAAAGCCGTAGCTGGTGAAGCTCAAGTACCTTTTTTCTCTTTATCAGGTTCTGATTTTGTAGAAATGTTTGTTGGTGTTGGTGCTTCGAGAGTTCGTGATTTATTCAAGCAAGCTAAAGAAAAATCTCCAGCCATTATTTTCATTGATGAGATTGATGCTGTGGGTAGAGCGAGAGGAAAAAACAATATGTCAGGTGGAAATGACGAAAGAGAAAACACCTTAAATCAATTGCTTACTGAAATGGATGGTTTTGGAACCAATTCGAATGTAATTGTTTTAGCTGCGACAAATAGAGCCGATGTTTTAGACAAAGCTTTGATGCGTGCAGGTCGTTTTGACAGACAAATTTTTGTGGACTTACCAGACATTCGTGAACGTGAAGAAATCTTTAAAGTTCACCTTGCGCCTTTGAAAAAAGTTGAAAATTTGGATACCGACTTTTTAGCCAAACAAACACCTGGTTTTTCTGGAGCAGATATCGCCAATGTTTGTAACGAAGCCGCTTTGATAGCCGCTAGAAATAACAAAACTGCGGTTGATAAACAAGATTTCCTTGACGCTGTAGATAGAATTATTGGTGGATTAGAAAAGAAAAATAAAATCATCACTCCCGAAGAAAAGAAAGCTATTGCAATTCACGAAGCGGGACACGCCACAGTAAGTTGGATGTTAGAACATGCAGCACCACTTATCAAAGTGACTATTGTACCTCGTGGACAAAGTTTAGGAGCCGCTTGGTATCTTCCTGAGGAAAGACAAATTGTGAGAACGGATCAAATGCTAGACGAAATGTGCGCTACTATGGGCGGAAGAGCCGCTGAAAAAGTAACTTTTGACAGAATTTCGACTGGAGCTTTAAGCGATTTAGAAAAAGTAACGCGACAAGCTCGTGCTATGGTAACGATTTATGGTTTGAATGATAAAATAGGAAATGTCACTTATTATGATTCAACTGGACAAAGTGAATACAGCTTTTCTAAACCGTATTCGGAAGAAACTGCCAAAACAATTGATAAGGAAATTTCGGTTTTAATTGAAAGCCAATACGAAAGAGCTATCAAAATATTAGAAGAAAATAAAGATAAATTAAATCAACTTGCGGATATTCTGATTGAAAAAGAAGTAATATTCAAAGATGACTTAGAAACCATATTCGGAAAAAGAACATTTGACGCCAATTTGGTAGAGGAAGTCTCTTAATACTCACATAACATTTATTATTTTAAAATCTTAATTCAAAAGTGACTTTTGAATTAAGATTTTTTTATCTTTGGACGTTTTCAAGTAAATTATCAAGTAGCATAGAAAAACATGAGTCTTTTTAGAAAATTTTTTGGTTCTAACAATCCAGCTTCAGAGGAAGAAAAAGATAAGGTAAATAATAAGTACTCCTTAGAAAATGATGCACCTCTCGAAGAGCAATTTATATATAACTTTAATAAAAACGGCGGGAAATTTTTGTATTGCGAAAATGAAGCTGAGGTAAAAGATCATTTCGAAAATATCTTGGAAGAAAATGACTGGTTCGAAGGAGAAGCTCTGTGCTATGAGCCTGATCTTTTTGGCATCCTTGAAGAAAATAAAATTACACATCACAAAACGCAAACCCCATCTTTCCTTTTGGCAAATTGCGAAAACCTTATTGCAGATGAAGGGTCAATCTTGTTTTCGTCTAAGCAAATCAAACAACACAAACCAAACGAACTTCCAACCAATATAATCATAATAGCTACTACAAGTCAAATTATCGAAACTAAAAGTGATGGGTTAAGTGTAATAAAAAAGAAATACGTTAAAGATTATCCTACGAATATTACTACCATAAAATATTTTAAAAAAGCAGTTGATGAGGATTTTACACAATACGGCAGCTCCGCAAAAAATCTCTATTTATTGCTTTTAGAAGATTTGTAATATGAATGAAACACTCAAGAGAACTATATCTGGTGCTATTTATGTAATTTTATTACTGACTTCAATACTGTTTTCGACTGAAAGTTTTTTTATACTGTTCGGGATTTTTTTGATAATCGCCATTTATGAATTTTGCAATTTAATTCAAATACATAAAGTACTTCCAATTCTTTTTGGAACCTTATTATATACAGCGGTAACACTAATAAGTCATTACAATAAAATCACAACAGACGCCATTAATCAGGCTTTTGACACTGCTTTTGAAATACGCATCAACATACAGCAACTTGACTTAGTTCTGTTGGTTATAGCATTAGTTGTATCCGTAAAATGCATCCTTTTCTTGTTCTATGATAACATTCAAAAAATAAGCATTTCTTCAAAATATTTGTATTTGTTAGGGTACATTATACTGCCTTTTATTTTCATTACAAAAATTTCATTTGGAGTAAATGACTACAATCCTAAAATTATAATTGGATTATTTATATTGGTTTGGACAAACGACACCTTTGCTTACATTGTTGGAAAATCTATAGGCAAAAACAAATTATTCGAAAAAATATCTCCTAAAAAAACCATCGAAGGATTCTTTGGCGGAATTATTTTTGCTGTTTTAGCAGGTTTTTTAATATCAAAATATTACATTAGGCCCAATCCTGAATTTAGCCAAAAATCGATCCTGATATGGATATCAATAGCGGTTATTGTCGGTGTTATAGGAACAATTGGTGATTTAATAGAATCCAAATTCAAACGTATTGCTGGAGTAAAAGACAGCGGAAACATAATGCCCGGTCATGGAGGCATTCTAGATCGTCTAGATAGTGTTATATTTGTAGCACCAATTATATTTTTATTTTATCAAATTCTATATTATGTTTCATAAAGAGGGCGCACAATCGATATTAATAGGAACAGTAGTTACGGCTATCGTACTTTTAGTATCCGACAAATTCATTGACACCAATTGGATCAAAATGACCATTCAAATAACTACTTTATTGTTATTGATTATCATTTTACAGTTTTTCAGAAATCCAAAACGTAATTTTATCTTAGACGAAAATCAAATCCTGTCTCCAGTGGATGGAAAAGTGGTTGTTATTGAAGAAGTGTATGAAGGTGAATATTTCAAAGAAAAACGCATTCAGGTTTCCATATTTATGTCTCCAATAAATGTACACGTAACGCGTTATCCTCTTAGTGGCCTCGTCAAATTTAGTAAATATCATCCAGGAAAATTCTTGGTAGCCTGGCATCCAAAAGCGAGCGAAGAAAACGAAAGAACAACAATTGTTATCGAAAGCAAAACCTTTGGCGAAGTTTTATATCGTCAAATTGCTGGAGCTTTGGCAAAAAGAATCGTAAATTATGCCAAAGAAGGAATGCAAGTTGTTCAGGGTGAAGATGCTGGTTTTATAAAATTTGGTTCCAGAGTCGATTTGTTTTTGCCTTTGGGAACACCAATTAATGTGGTTCTCAACCAAAAAGCCATTGGAGGTAAAACGATTATCGCAACAAAAATGAATGGATAATAAAGATTTAGATACTCGTTTTCTGGAAGCGGTTGAAGTTGCTTCGAATATGACTCAGGCATCGCTTCCTCAGGATGTCCAACTAAGACTTTACGCTTTTTATAAACAAGCCACATTTGGCTCACTTAGTTACAATCATTCTGAAAGTTATGATTTAAGAAATGCTTTCAAAACCAATGCGTGGATTCAAATCAGTCATTTATCTGTGGATGAAGCCAAAGAACATTATATAGAAATCATAAATTCATTATTATAAATACTTGATTATGCAAAAGATAAAATTTATTATAACCAATTTATTTCTGCTTATACTACTTCTTTCTTGCAACAACAAAAAATACACTGAAGTTGTCGAAGTGCCCTTACCAACTGCCGAAGAAAAGGTGATTATGGGAATGCCTGACGATGTGAAAGCAGATGAAGGTTCCTTTCAACTCGAAAAATTACCTTATGCTTATGATGCTTTAGCACCAAATATTTCAGTATTCACGATGGAAAACCATTATTCTAAGCATTATTTGACTTACACTAATAATTTGAATAAAGCGATTGTAGGAACTCCATTAGAAAATCTAACCATCGAAGAAGTATTGGCTAAATTAGATCCAAGTGTTCTTGATATCAAAAATAATGCTGGCGGATATTACAATCATTCCTTATATTTTAAATGTATAGGTCCTAAAGCTGGCGGACAGCCACAAGATACTTTGTCAGCTGCCATTACCAAAAAGTTTGGCTCTTTTTCCGAATTTACCACTGCATTCAAAGACGAAGCAACAAAACAATTTGGTTCTGGTTGGGTTTGGCTTATTGTAGATCGCTCAGGCAATCTTCAAATTACAAATACCCAAAATCAAGACAATCCTTTGATGCGAAATGCTACAGTTCCCGGAAAACCTATTTTGGCTTTAGACCTTTGGGAACACGCGTACTACTTGGATTACCAATACAAACGAAAAAATTATGTCGATGCTTTTTTTAATATAATCAATTGGAAAAAAGTAAGCGAAAATTATGAGGAAGCTTTAAAAAAATAGAAACTTCCCTATAAAACCTGTGAATTTTACAATTCATTCGTGAATTTTTATAAGAACTATCCCCTACTAAAGTCTAACCTTTGTAGGTATAGTGTAAACAAATAAAAATTCAAATAAAATGAAAACTTTAAAATTAAATTTCTTCTCAAGAAATCTATTATTAGGTGCTTTAGCAATTGTAATGTTATTATCTTTCTCTTCTTGTGCCAAAAAAATCACCTTCCAAAATTCATCAGTTGTTCCTGCTGCACGAGGTCAAGTTACTGTCGATAAAGACAACAACAAGAATTATGTCGTTAAAATAAAAATAGACGATTTGGCAGAAGTGAACAGATTGGAACCTGCAAGAAAAGTGTATGTCGTTTGGATGGAAACCGATGAATCTCAAGTTAAAAACATTGGACAAATAAAAAGTGACACTAAATTTATATCATCAAAACTAAAAGCTTCCTTTGAAACTGTCACAGCATTTAAACCTACAAAAATATTCATTACTGCTGAAGACAATGCCGATGCACAATATCCTGGCAGTCAATTGATTTTAGAAACAAATAGATTTTAAAATTCGATAATAAAAGAAGCTTTGAAGAGGCAATTAAAAAAAAGCTGAAACAAAATTTAATTTTGTTTCAGCTTTTTTTTTGCTAATGTTATTTTAGAAAATTAGCGAACCGTATTACTCAACACCACAACACTCATAGGTTGTATTGTCACCTTTTTTGGCGCTTTCTTTGTAAACACATCTTTGTAATTACCTTTTTTTAGAATTGGATTGGCAAAAATTACCATTTTATCACTTCGATTGAGGATGACGATCACTTCTTCACTACCCAATTTTCTGCTAAAAGCATAAGTTTTCGCTGCATCATTTGTATCAATTGTGGTGAAATTGCCCGATTTTATAGCTTTGTATTGATTGCGTAAACCAATAAATTTCTTGTACCACTGGAATAAATCCGATTTGAATTCCACTTTATCAGCTTCGTGTTTGCTTTGGTCAGGATTGAATGTTTCCGCACTATAATTTTTCTCAGCCCAAACCATTGGTTTGCGACAATCCGGGTCGTTACTGCCCCACATTCCAGATTCGTCACCATAATAAATCATTGGCGCACCCAAATACAATAGCTGAAATACAGCAATAAGTTTTTGTTTTTCCAGTTGTTTGGCAGTGGGTTTCCGAGCATTATAATTTTTATTGTTGCTCTTCTGACTCCAGTTAAAATAATCGCCCCAATCGCCAAATTTCTTCCCATCTGGATTTGCGACAGCACTACCAATTCGGGTGGCATCGTGACTTCCAACCAAATTTTGCATATTCATAGCAACACCTTCGCCAAATCCTTCACGCAATTCTTTCAATTTTGAATCAAACTGACTAACCGAACTCCCTTTTAAATCCTGAACAAAAAAATCGTGAACAAGGAAAGAAAAATTATAATTCATGGTCGCATCAAATTCGTCTCCGCTCAAATAAGGTTTTGTTTTGTCGATAGGATCAACCAATTCAGCAGTCAGATAGGCTTTAGAGTTGACAGATTTTACCAATTTTCTCCAATCTTTCCAAAAAGGATGGGCAATACAATACGCCACATCCAAACGCCAACCGTCTATTCCATATTGAGTTCCTTTATTCATTGGATTCATCCAACGTTTTGTGGCATCAAAAATATATTGTTTAGGACCTGAAACTATTCCATTATTATCCTCTTTAAATTCGGGCAAGGTTTTTACACCAAACCAACCTTGATATTCAAACTTGGTGCCTTTGGCAGTATCTTTCCAACTGTCAACCATAAACCAATCTTTATACGCTGACTCTTGTTGTTTTTCGGCAACATCGCGAAAAGCAAAACTATTTACTCCCAAGTGGTTGAAAACACCATCAAATATGATAAACATTTTTCGTTTGTGAACCTCATCTATAAGTTTAAGGGCAAGTAAATCTGCTTTTGTCCAAACCCATTTCTCTGGATTTAATGGATCCTCATTCAGTATCATTTTTTTATCGCCTTCTGGATCTGGGCCAAAACTGGGATCAACATGATGATAACACAAAGCATCGTACTTATGAGAAGAAGGTGCCCAAAAAATAGGGTTCATATAAATAGCATTGATTCCCAAAGATTGCAAATAATCTAATTTATCGATAATCCCTTGCAAATCTCCTCCGTAGCGTCTTCTTTGAATATTATAAAAAACATCTTTTCCGTTTTTCTTTTCATAAGGTTGCATCTCATACCAATCGCTTAACCAAGGATGAATTTGAAAATCGGAAGTACTATCAAATGGATAAGCTCCATCTTGATCGGTCACTTTTGGATCGTTTGAAGGGTCACCATTATGAAACCTGTCGGGAAATATTTGATACCAAACTACACCTTTGCTCCAAGTGGGAGTGAAATCATTTTGAGCATAAGAAGGCAAGAATGCTAAAAATAACAAACTAATTGTTACTGATTTTTTCATTGAAAAAGAGAATTATTAAAACTATAAAAGATTACAACTGAAAAATAAACGATTCTGAAGGAGCAATACTTATTTGCGCTTTTCCTTCTCCGTTTTCTACTCGCAATTGAGTAGTTTTCTTATGATACAATTGATCTGTTATAGTGTAAGTTCCATCTTTCAGGTTCCATTTTTGAATAATATCAGCAGGAATTCTAAGGTCGAAATTACTGGAAGCCAACGAATAAAAATTAGTTACAACAATCAATTTTTGGGTATCAGACCAACGAGTGTAGGAATAAATAGCAATGTCATAACCCGGTGTAATGTTGCGATTGGCCGTTTGTATTTCCTGAAAATTTCCCATCAAAGCAGAACTATTGATAGAAAAATTCAATAATCTTTTGTAAAAATCACGCAGATCTTTTTCGCTCTGCGAAAGTTGTCCTCCATCAAATTTCCCGCCATTCATCCATCGTTGATGGTTGGGAACTCCAATATAATCGAAAATTGAAGTTCGGGAATGCGTTCCAAAACCTGCGTTTTCATTTCCAGCTTCTCCTACTTCCTGACCAAAATAAATCATCGTTGGCGCAGTACTTATCGTTGCCGAAACTACCATAAGTGGTTTTCCTTTTTCTGGCGTTCCAGCAAATTCAGGACTTGCCAAACGTTGCTCGTCGTGATTATCTAAAAACTTAAGCATATGATGCTCAATATCAGCCATGCGATGCTGAATATCTGAAAGTCCATCAGGCCAAGTTTTTCCTTGGATTACTGCTTTTAAATGGTCGTAGGTTTCGACTTTGTCATACAAATAATCCATTTTGCCAAGGCGAATATAATTACGATATTCATTTGGATTGTACACTTCTGCCATCAAAAAAGCATCTGGATTATTCACTTTTATCGCTGAATTCATATAACTCCAAAATTCAACTGGCACCATTTCGGCCATATCATAACGGAAACCATCCACACCTTTGGCAGTCCAATACAAAGCAATATCACGGAATTTGATCCAGGAATTAGGTACGTTTTTATCCTTCCAAAAATCGAAATGATCTTGATACGATTTGGTATCAAAACCTGCAGGAAGTTCTGGAAAGTCTTTCGAACCATCAGGGCGAATTCCGTAATTGACTTTCACCGTTTCATACCAATCGTTTTTATCTGGTTTTGCCAATCTTGAACCATTACCGGTCCATTTTGCCGGGAATTCTTCAAATTTTCCGTCAATTAGCGGGTTACTTTCACCATTTAAAGGTTTGGCTGTGTCTGGGATTTCAAAACGGGTATTTGGAATATAATAAAAGTTATTGTCGCGCTTGTATTCAACAGAAACATCATCATCGGCACCAAAATCACGAACGCCTTTTGGATTACTTTTTCCTTCATATTTACGGGCAATATGATTGGGAACAATATCAATAATCACCTTCATTCCAGCTTTGTGAGTGCGGGTAATCAAGGCTTCAAATTCTTGCAAACGATTGGCAGGCTTTACAGCCAAATCAGGGTTTACATTATAATAATCTTTCACAGCATATGGAGAACCTGCACGACCTTTTACCACTTCGGGATCATCGTTTGAAATACCAATCGAAGTGTAATCGCGAATCAAAGCGTGATGTGGAACTCCAGTGTACCAAACAGCCGTAACTCCCAAATCCTTGATTTCTTTCAAGGCTTTATCGTTGAAATCATTGAACTTCCCTACTCCATTTTCTTCAATAGTTCCCCAAGGTTTATTGGTCGTATTTTGATTTCCAAACAATCGGTTAAAAACCTGATAGACCACTTCTTTCTTTTCAGGTGAGGTTACTTTGTTTACTGTGTCCATTTTTATAGCGGTGGTTTTGCAGGCTGCTGCCAAAAGTAGTATGCTTATACTTGCAACAATAGTTATTTTTTTCATCATAGTAAATTATTTTTCCTGATTTTTAGTTCTAATTATGAAATTCAATCCAAATGAATTAACAACTTCTAAAAATACTATTTTTTTGTCTTCTATTTGAGAATTATTCAAAATTCATCCAAAACTATTCACTAGAATTAGAACTACAACGAAACAGTATTCCTTTTTGTTGATAAATTTTTTTCTAAATCGAATTATATCTGGATAGCTTGTATCGAGTTATAAATAAATCATAATATAGATTACGGTTGTTTCCTTTTTCATAAATTTGGCAAAAAATAAATCCATTGAAGAAAGTATTCTTTTTCATAAGTTGTTGCTTGGCAATTTTAAGTTTCCAAAACCTTTTGGCTCAGGCTCCAAAAAAAATTATTATAGATCATTCAGACTATTTTGATGTAAATCAAGTCGAAGCTCCAGATGCTGCACTACTTACTGGTAATGTGCGCATCAATCACGACGGTATCATTATGACCTGCAACAAAGCCTATTATTTTCAAAAAGAGAACTACATCAAAGCCTTTGGAGACGTGCAGCTTGTTCAAGGTGATACTTTATTTTTAAATAGTAAATATGCCGAATACAATGGCAATATGAAAATAGCATTTGCCACAGGAAATGCCAAAATGCGTTCACCAGAATCCACTCTTGTAACGGACACCATCAACTTTGACCGAAATACACAAGAAGTATTTTACAACACAAACGGAACCATTACCAACAGAGATAATACACTAAAAAGTAAATCTGGAAAATATTATGTTTCCGAAAAAAAATTCCAATTCCTCACGGCGGTAACCATCACAAATCCTAAATACGTTATCAAGTCGAATCACTTGGATTATTACAGCAATTCTGGGCATTCCTACCTTTTTGGACCATCGACAATTACCAGTAAAGCAAATTTTATTTATACCGAAAAAGGGTTTTATGACACCAAAAAAAATCTGGCGCATTTTCTTCGAAAGTCCTACATCAAATACGATGACCGACTCATTGAAGGCGATAGTTTGTATTATGACCGAAATCGAGAATTTGCCTCAGCCACTCGAAACGTAAAAATAAAAGATTCCGTCAATCGAGGCATTATCAAAGGGCATTATGCCGAATTGTACAAAAATCAAGACTCGATGTTTGTGACCAAAAGAGCTGTGGCGGTCAACTTTGTCGAAAACGATTCGGTCTATATTCACGGAAAAAAAATGATGGTCACCGGACCCGAAGGCAACCGAATTATACGCGCTTTCAAAAACGTCCGTTTCTACAAAATAGATATGAGCGGCAAATGCGATTCGCTACATTCTAGTTCAAAAACAGCCTTAACAAAACTGATTGGAAACCCAATACTTTGGAATGGAGAAAGCCAGATTACAGGTGATTTAATGCATCTTATCGGAAATAACACCACTAAAAAATTAGACTCACTTAAAGTGTTAAATAATACTTTTCTAGTTTCTAAAGACACGCTTGGAACAGGTTTTAACCAAGTCAAAGGACAAAATCTGTACGGGAAATTTCTGGATGGAAAACTCCACGACGTCGATATTATAAAAAATACCGAGGTTATTTATTATATGCGAAATGACTTTCAAGAACTCATTGGCATTAACAAAAATGTGAGTAGCAAAATCAATATTATTTTTGATAAAAACGAAATAGAAGACATCACTTTTTTCAAGCAAGTCGATGGCACGATTTATCCCGAGAAAGAATTATTAGAACCGGATAGAAAACTACGCGGCCTAGTCTGGCGTGGCGATGAAAGAATAAAGTCGAAAGATGATATTTTTCCACCAGAAGAAAATATAGAAAACGATAAACTAGTCAAGCAAGGCAAAGACGAAGAAGCCAAGGAAAATGTCCCGATGAAAATCCGAAAGGAAACCTTGAATTACGATAAGAAGAAAAAGTAGTAGATTTCAGGCTGCAGTTTTCAGGTAGCAGTTTTCAGATTGTATGTTATAGTTTTACAGAAATAACATACCCTTTATTTGTTATTCCGATAAAGGAGGAATCCCAACAAATGAGAGCCACAAATGTGATTTCTCCCGTTGGTCGAAAGGACAAATTTTAAGATAAATTTTTTAAAATCAACAATTAACACTCCGTGAACTTTGCGAAAAACTTTGTGAACTTTGCGGTTAAAAACATAAATCTTGAACGATTTCATAAAATACCAAGCCCAAACGTCTCCCTACCCTTTAGGAATGGAAGTTTCTCATGCCAAAGGCTCTTATATTTTCGATACCAACAATAAAAAATATTTGGATTTTGTGGCTGGCGTTTCGGCTTGCACGCTCGGACACCAGCCGCCAAGAGTCAATCAGGCGATCAAAGACCAATTGGACAAATATTCGCACGTAATGGTTTATGGTGAATATTCGCAAAGTCCAGCTGTGGAATATTGCAAATTGATGGCTTCGCTCCTACCCGAACCATTGAAAAAAACCTATTTGGTCAATTCCGGTACCGAAGCGATTGAAGGAGCATTAAAACTCGCCCGTAGATCTACAGGAAGAAGTCAATTGATTTCTTGTCACAATGCCTATCACGGCAACACAATGGGTTCATTGAGCGTTATGGGATTTGAAGAACGCAAGCGAATCTTTCGACCATTAATACCCGATGTCGAGTTTATCACCTTCAATAACGAAGCCGATTTAGAAAAAATAACCACCAAAACAGCTGGAATTCTTCTTGAAACTATTCAAGGTGGCGCAGGTTTTATTGAGCCAGAAAACAATTTCTTGAAAAAAGTCCGAGAACGTTGCACCGAAGTTGGTGCATTGATGATTCTCGACGAAATCCAACCGGGTTTCGGAAGAACAGGAAAACTATTTGGTTTCCAAAATTACGATGTCGTTCCCGATATAGTAGTGATGGGAAAAGGGATGGGCGGCGGAATGCCTGTGGGTGCCTTCACTGCTTCTTCGGAAATGATGGATTTGTTGAGTCACGATCCTAAACTGGGTCATATCACCACTTTTGGAGGTCATCCTGTCATTGCGGCAGCCTGTTTGGCGACTTTGCAGGAAATTACAGAAACAAACTTAATGGCGGAAACTTTGGAGAAAGAAAAACTCTTCAAAACACTTTTGGTACATCCTTTGATAAAAGAAATTCGAGGAAAAGGATTAATGTTGGCAGCAATGACAGAAAGTGCAGCCATTACGAATGAAGTGATTCTGAAATGCCAAGACAAGGGGCTGATTTTATTTTGGCTTTTATTCGAAGCAAATGCCATTAGAATAACTCCACCACTGACCATTTCAGAAGATGAAATCCGGGAAGGTTGTGCGATAATGCTGGAAGTGATGAACCAAATATTAATTTAAAATTTCAGATTGAAATTGATATTTGAAATTGCAATTGACCTTGAAAATCCTGTTGATTAAATTGTTCACAACAATTCGAAATTTTCCTCACATCAACACTAAGGTTGCCTACTTTTATTTTGGGCAAACTCAAAAAAAATAACCTATGCAATTAAGCGAAGAAGAAGAGGAATATAACTTATCCTTGTCTAAATTTGAGTCAATGTTGAAAACCAACAAAGTGCTCTTTTTTGACTCCGAGGAATTCGAAGACATCATCCTTCATTATCTCGATATGGGAAAAGCCAATTTGGCAAAGAAAGCCTTAAAATTAGCTCTCGAACAACATCCAAAATCAACGGGACTGAAATTAGTTCAGGTCGAAATGTTGGTCTATGACGACAAGCTCGAACAGGCTGAAAAGCTGTTGAATGAATTGTACGCTATCGAACCCACTAATGAAGAAATCTACATTCAAAAAGCCAATATTTTTTCGAAAAGAGACAACCACGAAAAAGCGGTTGAATTACTAAATATTGCTTTAGAATATACCGATGATTATGCCGATGTTTATAATCTAATCGGGATGGAATACCTGTTTATGGACAATCTCGAAATGGCCAAAGATAGCTTTATCAAATGCTTGGAAGTGGATCTCGAAGACCAATCGGCCTTGTATAACGTGGTCTATTGTTTCGAATTTTTAGACCAAAATCGGGAAGCCATTGATTATTTGACCAAATACATCGACCAAAATCCGTACAGCGAAATCGCTTGGCATCAAATGGGGCGCTTGCATTATGGCTTGAAAGAATACGAAAGTGCCATTCGCGCTTTTGATTACGCCACCCTAATCGACGACGAATTTATGGGTGCTTTTATGGAAAGAGCCAAAGCGCTTGAGAGATTGAAAAAATACGAAGACGCGATAGAAAGTTACAAAAGAACCATTGAACTAGATGATGTCACTTCTTATGCTTTACTTCGAATAGGTAAATGCTACGAAAAATTAGGCAACAAAGTTCAGGCTTTGAAATACTTTAATAAAACGGTTCACGAAGATCCGCTTTTAGACAAAGGCTGGATTGCCATCACCGATTTTTATGTTCGCCAAAAAAACTTTCAGAAAGCCTTATTTTTTGTCAATAAAGCATTAGCCATTGACAATCAAAATCGTTTGTACTGGAAACGATATGCCAGCATAAACAAACAATTAAGCCAATTTGAAGAAGCTGAATTTGGCTATAGAAAAGCGGTAGAATTCGGTGATTATTCATTAGATACCTGGTTATTTTGGGTTGATATTCTACAGTTTTTAGGCGAATTCGACAGTGCGATTCAAACGTTGTTGCAAGCCTCAGAATATTTTCCGGAAGAAAATGAGGTCGAATACCGTTTGGCGGGATTGTATTTTATGATTCAGGACACGACCAAAGCCAAATTTCACTTGAGTAATGCCTTACGATTGAATTTTGACAACTACATCATTTTGGAAGATTTATTTCCAGTGGTTTGGTCACGAAAAATGGTTCAAAACTACATTGCCAAACACAAAAAATAAAAAATACATTTGCACAATAAATTTCATGAATTCTCACTAAATAATTGGTGTAAATTCATGAAATTTGTGTTTTAATAAACTACATAAAAAAATGCTGGATTCTATACGTAAACGCTTTGGCTTATTGGGACGCAACATCAGTTATTCTTTTTCTAAAGGATATTTTACCGAAAAATTCAACAGCGATAAACTCTTTGAAGGTTGCACATATGAGAATTTTGATATTCCAGAAATATCCGCTTTCCCTGAAATCATACAAACTACACCCGATTTAAAAGGAATGAATGTGACGATTCCGTACAAAGAAGTTGTGATTCCATATTTGGATAAGTTGTCTAAAATTGCAACAGAAATTGGCGCGGTAAATACCATAAAATTTACAAAAAAAGGCAAACTAAAAGGTTACAATACGGACTATTATGGTTTTATGAAATCATTAGAACCCTTATTGCAACCTCATCACAAAAAAGCATTAATACTGGGAACAGGTGGCGCTTCGAAAGGTGTAGCGTATGCCTTGAAAGAATTAGGAATTCTGTACACTTTTGTTTCCAGAGACGCCAAAGAAGGCATTCTCGATTACGACAGAATCAACGTGACTACTTTTGAAAATTTTCAAATCATAATCAACACCACACCTGTGGGAACAAGCCCAAATATTGATGCTTTTCCGTTGATTCCTTACGAATATTTTACCGAAAAACACATTGCTTACGACCTTATTTACAATCCTGCGGAAACCCAATTCCTCAAAAAAGCAAAAGCAAAAGGTGCACAAACCAAAAACGGACAAGATATGCTTATTTTTCAGGCGGAGAAAGCTTGGAAAATTTGGAATAAGTAGGATTTTTTTTGACATTTGTAATCAAAAAAAAGACGACGAAACAAACACAATTTAATCAGGAAAGTGTTTATAAGAATCAACAAGCGTAAAAAATAAAAAAAGTTTATTGAAATAAATTCCAATAAACTTTCGGGTTATCATTTTATAATGCCTTGCAGCATTTTTACAAACTATTTTTGACTATTAAACTGCAATATGGATGCATAGGTTTAACTTCGTATTTACACTTATAATAAAATACTAAGAAGCTATTGATTCTCTGTTAATATTTTGAAATTCAATAGAACTTAAATTTTTGAAATCTTTGATCTTGTCGTTCAATTTCAAAATCCGATTCAACTGTTTCTGCTGAATTTTGTATTTTGTGTAATATTTATAATATTCTTTACCAATAAAAAACGCGGTCAAAGACACTCCTGTTAGTAAACCAATCAAGTAATAAGTAATCATAAGTCCTATTTTTATAGTTAAAAATCAGTTAGTTCTAATTGAATTATTTGTTTGCTTTTAAATAGTGAATACCATTCGAAATAATCTTTTTTAATACCAGAATTACTATTATTTCTTTACTAAATGAAAACGCTTTTCAATAATTACACTACAAACATATTTACAAAAAATTAAAAAAAATATTAAAATCGTTTAAAAGAAGAAAAACTCTTTGAATGGCAAATTCTGAGATTATTTTCGACAATACAAAGTTGCTGAAGGCTAAATTTTATTAAAATTGATTGGCATCAAGTAGTATGTTTTATTGAGTGTGTGCTTTAAAAAACTTATAACTTTATACTTAATTTAAAAAATAATTACAGTCGCGAGTGGTGACTGTCATTAACCAAATGATATTGAGAGAGTAGTATAGTGTTAGCTGAAAAGTTTTTAATCTTGAACCCATATTACAAAATCATCCATAAAAAACTTCAAAATACCTGATTTTTAAGTTAGTTCAATGATTTTAAAAACAAAAATTTTGAGATACCGAATCTGTAAAATAGGCCTTGTTATTTTTGTACATTTGAGGACAAACAAATAAAAATAATTAAAATGAAACATATAGGCTGGATTGGTCTTGGAAATATGGGAACACCAATGGCAAGCAATTTGTCTAAGGCCGGTTTTCCTTTGACAGTATTCAACAGAAGTGTTGAAAAAACAAAATCATTTGAAAATTCCAATGTCACAATTGCCCAACATATCACGGAATTAGTAACTCAATCCGACATCATTTTTACTATGCTGAGCAACGACGAAGCTGTAACTATGGTCTACGATGAGATTCTTGGAATGGAAGCAATAGAAGGCAAACTTTTTATTGATATGAGTACGATTTCGGAACAACTTTGTGTGAGTATTGCCCAAAAACTGAAACAAAAAAACGCTTCCTTTTTAGATGCTCCCGTAGCAGGAAGCACACAACCTGCAGCAAATGGAACTCTGACGATTATGGTTGGTGGTGATGCAGAAGACCTAACTTTAGCCATGCCCTATTTTGAAAAATTGGGTAAATTCATCAAGCACGTAGGCCCAAATGGAAAAGGAATTGCAACCAAGTTGAGCGTGAATTATTTTCTTTCGATTTTGTATCTGGGATTGGCAGAAACGGTCTTGTTTGCTGAAAATAACGGCATCAATCGTTCGGATTTATTAGAAATTATCAATGAAAGTGCTTGCGGAAGCGGTGCTACAAAGGTTAAAACCCCTTTGCTTATCAACGAAGATTATAAACCCGCATTTGCCTTGCGCTTAATGCAAAAAGATATTATGCTGGCTAAAAAAAATGAGGTAAATTTTCCCTTAACAAATGCCATCATTGAAACTTACTCCGAGGCATTACAATCAGGTTTTGGAAATCAAGACGTTATTTCAGTTATCAATTATCTAAAAGAAATGTAATTTCGATATATGTATTTTACATATTTCCAATTGCTAATTTATGTAAACTTGATGATTTTCTAAAGCCTTACTATTCCATAATTCGTATGTTTGATTGTGGCACAGTTATGTGGTTTCTCCAAAAACAAATCATAAAGTATTCAAAAATGTAATGATTTACTGTTTTATATTGGTGAACTTTGGTGTTCAAAAGTATTATTATGAAAAAGAAAATCTTGGCTTTGGGAAGTGCAGCACTCCTTACGGCGACTTTATTTGCTATAAATTCTTGCTCTTCTATTCCCAATGGAGCAAAAGCAGTTAAAAATTTTGATAAAGAAAAATATTTAGGCAATTGGTTCGAAATAGCACGACTGGATTTTGTTTTTGAAAAAAATTTAAACAATACCACTGCCGAATATGTATTGAATGAAGATGGAAGCATTAAAGTGATTAATAGAGGTTACAATTACATTAAAAATAAAAATGTGGCCTCTACCGGAAAAGTCAAATTTGTGGGTGATGAAAATGAGGGAAAGTTAAAAGTTTCCTTTTTTGGGCCATTTTATTCAGGATATAATGTTTTGGCAATAGATGTTGATTACAAATATGCTTTAGTTACAGGAAAAAATCTCAAATATATGTGGTTGCTGTCCCGAGACAAAACAATGCCTGAAAATATTAAAAACGACTATTTAAAAATAGCGAAAGATCTTGGTTATGATACTTCTGCATTGATTTGGGTAAAGCACAATTAATTCACTGAACAAAAGGTTTACTATTTAATAATTCACTTTATTCTAAAATTTCTGCTTGATTGGAAGAATGTACATTCATTTTCGAAATCCATTTCGAGAGAATTTTCAAATTCTTTATTTAATTCGTAAATTTGCACTTCAATAAAAAACAATAAAAATGGAAAACGGAATATACGCTAAATTCAACACCGCAAAAGGGTCGATTTTAGTAAAATTAACACACGATTTAACACCAGGAACTGTCGGAAACTTCGTAGCACTTGCCGAAGGGAATATGGAAAACAAAATTAAACCACAGGGACAAAAATTCTATGATGGTTTAAATTTTCACAGAGTTATTCCTAATTTTATGATTCAAGGAGGTTGTCCCCTTGGAACCGGAACTGGTGATCCAGGGTATAAATTTGATGATGAATTTCACCAAGATTTGCGTCACGATACGCCAGGTGTTTTGTCTATGGCCAATTCAGGTCCCGGAAGCAATGGTTCTCAATTTTTTATCACACACGTGGCAACACCTTGGTTAGATGATAAACATACTGTTTTTGGAAATGTAATTGAAGGTCAAGATGTAGTTGATGCTATTGCACAAGGCGATAAATTAGAAACTCTTGAAATTATAAGAGTTGGTGAGGAAGCTAAAAATTGGAATGCTATTGAAGCTTTCGTTGGTTTAAAAGGCGCTCGATTGAAAAAATTGGCAGCTTCAAAAGCAGAATCAGAAGCCAAAATGGAAAAACTAGCTGCTGGTTTTGAAAAAACAGAAAGCGGTTTGCGTTACCAATTCATACAAAAAGGAGATGGTAAACAAGCTGAAAAGGGCAAAACAGTTTCGGTTCATTATGAAGGTTCATTAGAAAGCGGAAAAGTATTTGACTCTTCTTATCCAAGAAAAAAACCAATCGAATTTAAACTAGGAATAGGTCAAGTAATCGAAGGTTGGGACGAAGGAATCGCTTTATTGAAAGTAGGTGACAAAGCCCGGTTCGTTATTCCTTCAGATTTAGGATACGGACCAAGTGGAGCTGGAGGAGTTATTCCACCAAACGCTACCTTGATATTTGACGTCGAATTAATGGACGTGAAATAATATACGATTTACAATATTTGATTTAAGATTTATAAATCCCAAAGCGATAGTTTTGGGATTTTTTATATCCCTAAATTGCTTAGCATCTACAGCTGTTATCTTGCACTTGAACTAAATAATTTTGAATGGCTCAAGATAGATTTACGAGCCTTTAAAGCCTATGAAATAATCCTCCAAAAAACATCTGTGTTTTGTTTTGACCCTCGAATAATATTATTTTTAGTAATCAATTTTTAGTCTATTTTTGTTGATAGACATTGAAAATAAATTTTCAAAAAAGTAATTCTTAAACTTATCAAGCAAAATACATTATGAAAAAATTGATTCTTTCGTTTATATTATCTGGATTTTTAGGATTTGCTCACGCACAACAAAGCTCAACAAAGCCAGTGGAACCAGCCAAACCTGTGCCAAAAGAAGAAATATCAGCTGCAAATATTGTATTTAATCCAGATTCAAATGTTGTAACCAAACATACAACCACAATAAAAGGACAACCTGTTGCATATACCGCAACTACGGGAACAATGCCAGTATGGGACGAAGAAGGAAAAGCCATCGCGGGTTTGTTTTATACTTATTACGAACGCTCTGATGTTAAAAATCGTGCTACTCGTCCGTTGCTTATTTCGTTTAATGGCGGTCCAGGTTCAGCTTCGGTTTGGATGCAAATTGCTTATACAGGACCTAGTTTACTGAATATTGATGACGAAGGATATCCTGTTCAACCTTATGGAATAAAAGAAAATCCATATTCAATTTTAGACGTTGCCGATATTGTATTTGTGAATCCAGTTAATACTGCATATTCAAGACCAATGGTAAGTAAAGAAGTTGCCAAAGAGAAATTTTTTGGCGTAAATGCCGATATAAAGTACTTAGCTGATTGGATTAATAGTTTTGTCACTCGAACAAACCGTTGGGCTTCTCCAAAATACCTCATTGGCGAAAGCTATGGAACTGTAAGAGTTTCAGGACTTGCTTTAGAATTACAAAATAATCAATGGATGTACCTGAATGGAGTGATTTTAGTATCACCAACTAAATTAGGGATTGAGCGCGGAGTAGTCTCTGAAGCTGCCCTAAAATTACCATATTTTGCAGCAACAGCTTGGTATCATAAAATGCTTACCGAAGATTTACAAAAGAAAGACTTAACCGAAATGTTGCCAGAAGTAGAGAATTTTACCATTAATGAACTTCTTCCTGCTTTGAGTAAAGGAGGTTTTTTAGACGAACAAAAGCGAAAAGAAATGGCAGCTAAAATTGCACTTTATTCAGGACTATCTGAAAAAAGTATTTTACAGAATAATTTAGATGTGCCACTAGCCTATTTCTGGAAAGAATTGTTGCGTGATAAAGGGTATACAGTTGGACGTTTAGATTCTCGCTACAAAGGAATCGATCGCAAAGATGCTGGTGAAAGTCCAGATTTCAACTCGGAACTGACTTCTTGGTTGCATTCGTTTACCCCTGCAATCAATATGTACATTCGCAACAACCTCAATTATAAAACCGATTTAAAATACAATATGTTTGGACCCGTTCGTCCCTGGGATAATACCGGAGATCATACAGGTGAAAATCTCCGCCAAGCCATGGCTCAAAATCCTTATTTACACGTAATGGTGCAATCAGGATATTATGATGGTGCTTGTGATTATTTTAATGCAAAATACAATCTTTGGCAAATGGATCCTAGTGGAAAATTGAAAGGCAGAATGTCTTTTAAAGGCTATCGCAGCGGACATATGATGTATCTTCGTAAAGAAGACTTGGCGGCTGGAAATGAAGATATAAGACAATTCATCACTGCGTCATTACCTAAAACTGGTCAGCCGGCAAAGTACTAGATACTAAAAAAAAGCCCAAAAATCATCAGACTTTCGGGCTTTTTAGGATTGGTTAGTTATTTTTGGTAGTTATATTACAATTTAAATATCGTCAAATTCGATGTTGGTAAAACTAGGAGTCGAAGGAATTGGTTCTTCTTCTGTTTTATCAAAATCGTATTCTTTTTTGAAATCTTTTTGATGTCTTTCAGAAATTACTTCTTCGCCCTTGTGGTTCAAAACATAGGAAGTCATTTCTTCTAGTATTTCAGCGAAAGGAGTAAAATCTTCTTTGTATAAATATATTTTATGTTTTTTAAAATGAAAGGAACCATCCGCTTCGGTAAATTTCTTGCTTTCGGTAATCGTAATGTAATAATCATCGGCTTTTGTAGCTCTTACATCAAAGAAATAGGTTCTTCTTCCGGCTCGTAAGACCTTAGAAAATATCTCTTCTTTTTCTAACATATCATTTTCTCTCATAATCTTTCTATCAAATTAGTGTTGCTAAACAGTATTCAAAAGTGAACAAAAAAGTTGTAATACACAACAATTATTGCAATTCTTTTTCAGAAAGTTGTTTCAAATATAATGCAGCATAATAGCCTTCTTGATTTATTAATTGATTATGAGAACCTTGCTCAATAATGCATCCTTCGTCAAGGATTATAATTCGATCTGCATTTTTTGCTGAAGAAACTCTATGACTTACAATTATGGTGGTTTTATCCTTGCAAATTTCCTGAAGATTATTCAAAATAGCTTCTTCAGTTTCGGTGTCAACAGCTGATAAACAATCGTCAAACAATAAAATTTTCGGACTTTTTATGATGGCTCTAGCAATAGAAACCCGTTGTTTTTGACCACCCGAAAGTGTAATACCTCTTTCGCCAAGAATAGTTTCGTATTGCTTGTTGAAACCAATAATATTGTCGTGTACAACAGCACTTTTGGCAGCAGCTTCTACTTCTTCGTCAGTAGCATCTTCTTTACCAAATTTGATGTTATTTTTGATTGTATCCGAAAACAAAAAGGCATCCTGAGGCACAATTCCTATGTTATTTCTTAAATCGTATAAATTTACTTTACTAATTTCTTTTTCGTCAATCGTAATTTGACCTTCGGTTACATCATACAAACGAGAAATTAGGGATATAATGGTCGATTTTCCGGAACCTGTTTTTCCTAGAATTGCCAAAGTTTCTCCTTCGTGTACTGTAAAAGATACATTTTGCAAAGCGGTAATATTGGTATCCTCATAAGTATAACTCACATTTTCGAAGGAAATCGCTCCTTCGATTATTGATTTTTCGGGATTATTGTTTTGAATTTCTGGTACAATTTTAAGAAATTCATTGATTCTTTTTTGAGAAGCTTCGGCCTCTTGAACCATAGACGAAACCCAACCCAAGGAAGCCACAGGCCAAGTAAGCATATTGACATAAAGGATAAATTCGGCGATAGTACCAATGCTTTTGATGGTTCCGTTGATGTACATTAAACCCCCAAAATAAATCACAACCAAGTTGCTTATTCCGATCAGAGCTAACATTAATGGTCCAAATAATGCCTGGATTTTGGCTAAACTCAAACTCTTGCTTTTACTCTCATCGGACAAAGCAATCATATTATTCTGATGTTGCTCTTCTAATGAATAGGCTTTTATGACTCGAATTCCCGAGAATATTTCCTGAGTAAAGCTCGAAACTTTAGATAAATATTGCTGAAAAATAGTACTCCTTTTATTGATTTCGGAACTTATTTTGAATATGGCATACGACAGAATTGGCAATGGCAGCAAAGTGTAAAGCGTAAGTCTTGGTGATACATTAAACATATAAACGATGACAATGGCAAACCGAATAACGGTGTTTATGGTGTACATTACGGCTGGGCCAACATACATTCGCACTTTCGAAACATCTTCGCTGATGCGGTTCATTAAGTCACCAGTTCGATTTTTTTTATAGAAATTCTGTGATAGGTTTTCATATTGTCTGAACACTTCGTTTTTCAGGTCGAATTCGATGTGTCGTGACATTACAATTAACGTTTGGCGCATCAAAAAAGTGAGGAAACCAGCAATAATTGTGGTAGCAATTATCAACAAAATATTCGAAATAAGTTCTTGCTGAATAACGTCTTTGGCGACCGATTTATCTTTTGCAAATGATTCGATTATAGTAAAGGATTTGCTAATTAATTTGGGAGTAAATAACGAAAATATTTGTGCCACAATGGTAATAACGATGCCTAGTAAAAAACTGTATTTGTATTTGACAAAATATTTATTTAAATATTGTAATTCTTTCATTTTAGATTTTATTCTTAGGAATTCCAAAGGTAATAGGAAAATTAGATATTTTTCAGGTTTAATTCTGTTTTAAAAAATGAAATACTTATTTTTGCAAACTAATTTAATAAAAGTTCTTACAAGGTGGTAAACAGAAGACATATTCGCGTTAAGGTTATGCAATCCATTTATGCGATACATCAAAATGGGTCAGATAATCTAGAAAAAGAAGAAAAATTCCTTTTTTATAGTATTGACGCTATTCAGGATTTATACCTTATAATGCTTTCCTCATTGATTGAAATTTGCAAAAAAGAAACCATCTTTTTGCATAAATCCAGCCAAAAACATCTCGCTACTCCGCAAGAACGTAAACCCAACGAAAAGTTTATTAAAAACACTATTTTTCAAATACTTGCCGAAAATAATTCGTTGAGCATTGCTCTTGAAACTCGTAAAATCGACAATTGGGCATTGAATGATGACTATATTTTAATTCTTCTGAACGACATCAAGCAAAGTAAATTGTATTCAAAATACATGAGTAATACGGTCAACACATTCGAGGAAGACAAGGAATTTATAGTCAATTTGTTTCAGGATGTAATTGTTCCCAACGAAAAATTATACGAATATCTTGAAGACAATAAACTGACTTGGATAGACGATATTCCTGTTGTAAATACAGAAATCATCAAACAATTGAAGGCTATAAAACCAGTTGAAGAAGGAAATTTCAGGGTTCCAAAATTATTCAAAGACAACGAAGACCGCGATTTTGTTAAAGATTTATTTAGAAAAACAGTCTTGAATGAATCCGTATTGGCAAAGGAATATGTTGATAAAACCCCGAATTGGGACAGCGAAAGAATTGCCGAAATTGACACCATAATCCTGAAAATGGCAATTTGTGAATTCTTGAAATTCCCATCGATTCCAATAAAAGTGACGCTGAACGAATATTTGGAATTGGCAAAAGAATATTCTACGCCAAAAAGCAGTATTTTTATAAACGGAATTCTAGACAACTTGGTCAAAGAACTCCAAACTGACAACAGAATCCAAAAAGTGGGCCGTGGATTAATGTAAAATTTAAACAAGAACAATAATTAAATAACAAAAAAGAATTCAAAATTATGGAACAATTAACTCAATTTGCACCGTTTTTATTAATGTTTGTGGTTATCTATTTCTTTATGATTAGACCGCAACAAAAAAGAGCCAAAAATGAAAAAGAATTTGAAAGTGCCTTGAAAGTAGGCGATAAAATCATAACAAAAAGCGGACTTCACGGAAAAATTGCAGAGGTTGCAGAGACAACAGTGGTTATCGAAACAATGGCTGGAAAATTGAAAATGGAGCGTTCTGCTATTTCAATGGAAATGAGTGCTGCTTTAGCTAAAAAATAGAAAAAGACAAAGATTAAAAAATCCCAAATCCCAATTTTGTAATTGGAATTTGGGATTTTTTTTGTAAAAATTATTTTTTCTTACTTTTGTTTTTCTTGTTTTTCTTTGCTTTATTAGCTTTGGCTTTCGCTTTTTTCTCTTTCGCTTTAGCTTTTAGTTTTGCTTTTTTAGCTTTGTCTTTTTTCGCTTTTTTCGCCTTTTTCGCTTTTGCTTTCGCCTTATCTTTAGCTTTTGCTTTTTTCGCTTTATCTTTTTCTTTTTCTTTCATCTTGTTATTTTTCTTTTTCTTATTTTTCTTTGGTTCTTCGTCAATTATAAAAATGGTTTCTTCTATAATTTCAACTTCTTGATTTTCTTCAGTAATTGGTGTTGCGCTAGCGGTTTCAACAACTTTAGTCGATTTGCTTGCTCTTGGCTTTCTAACTTTAGGACTAACAGTAGCTTCTGTAGAAATTTCTGGAGTAAAATCACCAGAAATATCCTCTTTTTTCTCTTCCATAATTTTGATGTAAATTTAATGTTAAATAATCTTTAACAAAAGTAGTCATTAAAACTATTCGCCAATGTTAAGTTTTTCCTTAATTAACCATCAAAAAAAAAACATCAAAAGATGGTTTATTAATGAATTTCTAATTTTTTAACAAATTATTTACTCTTAGTTTGTGTTGTCAATTCCGCAATTTTTACAATTACTTCTACTGCTTTTTGCATACTTTCTACAGGAACATATTCGTATTTACCGTGAAAGTTGTGTCCGCCGGCAAAAATATTAGGGCAAGGTAAACCTTTATAAGACAATTGACAGCCGTCAGTTCCGCCACGAATGGGTTTTATAATGGGTTTAATTCCCAAATCTTTCATTGCCTTTTCTGCTATGTCAACGATATGTTTTACAGGTAAAACCTTTTCTTTCATATTGTAATATTGGTCTTTTATTTCTGCAATTACTATATCTTCACCAAATTGCTTAGCAAATTTCTTATTGAATTTTTTGGTTATTTTTTCAATTAATTCTTTGCGTTTTTCAAACTTTTTCTTGTTGTGATCTCGAATAATAAGTTCCAAAATGGTTTCTTCAATACTTCCGGTTAAATGATGTACGTGAAAAAATCCTTCGTAACCTTTGGTTTCCTGGGGAGTTTCTCCTTTTGGTAATTCTTTGATAAAATCATTGGCAATAAGCATTGAATTAATCATTTTACCTTTGGCATATCCTGGATGAACGCTTTTCCCTTTGAATGTAATTTTGGCTCCAGCCGCATTAAAATTTTCGTATTCTAATTCGCCTACCTGACTTCCGTCCATTGTATAGGCCCAATCACAACCAAATTTTTCCACATCAAAATGATGCGCTCCACGACCGATTTCTTCATCGGGAGTAAAACCTACTCTAATTTTTCCGTGTTTGATTTCTGGGTTTTTAATCAGGAATTCCATTGCGGTTACAATTTCGGTTATTCCAGCTTTATCATCTGCACCTAGAAGCGTTGTTCCATCAGTGGTAATAAGCGTTTGCCCTTTGTATTGCAATAAATCTTTGAAATATTTTGGCGATAAAATAATATTTTGCTCGGCATTTAAAACAATGTCGCCACCATCATAATTTGGGATAATTTGAGGTTTTACATTGGCACCAGTAAAATCGGGTGTGGTGTCAAAATGGGAAATAAAACCTATTGTAGGAACTTCATGATCTACATTTGAAGGTAAAGTGGCCATAATATATGCCTTTTTGTCAATGGTGACTTCTTGCATTCCAATTGCTTTCAGTTCTTCGACCAATTTGTTGGCTAAATCCCATTGTTTTTTTGTGCTTGGTGTAGTTTCTGAACTTGAATCTGATTCGGTGTCAATAATGACGTAGCTTAAAAAGCGGTCTATGATATTTTGCATACAATGATATTTTCAACAAAGATACAAATAGGAATGATTGTGCAATGAAAAGTTAATTAAAGATGAGTTTTTCGATTGTTAAATGTCCAATCAAAAACTTCAAAAGAAAAATGTGAAGTTAATTTTTCTTTGGAAACTCAAATTTGTATCCTTTGCCAATAAGAATTAGTATTCCGTGAAGAATCGATTCGGGGAAAAAGTCCAATTTATCGAACAAATAATCATACATTTTATTGTCATAATTGGTTATAACAAAAGGGGAAGAATTCGAAAGTAAATAAATTTGGTTAGAGTTGGCATCAATAACAGCTTCATTTGTAACTATACTTGTTATGACAATTTCTTTCTTTTCTTCCTTCAATTGGATGTATTCGAGAGTGGACAAGGGAACGTTTTTGCTGGAGTGATATAAAATAATCGACTTTGCGGCATCAATCATTATCCATTTTTGAAATTCGGTGCAAAACACTTCATTAAACGAATGTCCTCCAGAAACTCGGGCATCAGTAGAAAGGCTTTTCAAACCCCATTCTTTAACTTTCAAATCGTTTATAACACAAAAATTGGAGAAAATTTGGGAAATATCACTGCAAACACCTCCTTCGCCATTCATCATTTTTAGTAAAGCTGTTGTTGATGATTTTCCTAAACCTGGACCGCCTTTGATGTTGTTTCTCAACCAAATGGAGATTATTTTTGCTTTTTCAAAATCGGTTAATTCTTTAGCTATTCCACTGAATATTAAATTATTTATTTTGAAAAACAATTTAGGAATAGTACTTTTCGTATTGATATCATTATAACAAAAGCCATTAATATCATCAGGAGATACATTTTTAGAAACTAATCGGTATCTAATTTTATATAATATTGGATGTCTTCTTAAGTACCAATTTAGTGGTTTGCTCATGTTAAATGATGAATTTAGGCGGATAATTATTTAAACAAAAGCTAAGTATATCTTTGTCGATCTCAAATTTCTTCGAGATTGCAAAAGTAGTACTATTTTTTTAAAAGTCCCACAAAAAAGTAAAACCGGACAAAAGAATTGACAAAACGTTAACTATTATTTACTAAAACTGCAAATTCTCTGACTTTATCCCAATCCGTATATTCGATTTTTGTTTTAGAATTTGTTGGTCCTTTTGTCATCCACATGATCAATTGAATCATCAATCTGTCGGTGAAAGGGTATTTTTGATAGTCCAATTTTCCGGCAAAAACAGCTGAAATTTTTGGAATCCACTTGATTGTTTGCAGGAATTTGATAAAGTACGGATTGGTTTCCGGGCTTGCTTTTTCTGGTTTTCTGGCCACAAGATTGACTGAAAAAAAGGCGTTTTCTATGTGGTCAAGAGCTTCTTTGTTTTGATTGATGAATTCGATTATTTTCGGATTGTGTTTTCCGTAACGAATGCTTGCTCCTATCACAAACTTGTCAAAATCAGTTGCCTTTCCTTGAAAATCCTCAATCGAAAAAAGTTCGACCGTGTTTCCTTTTTCTTCCAAAACCTCTTTAATAACATTGCAAATTTTTAAGGTTTGACCGTCTACAGTGGAGTATAGGATTCCAATTTTCGTTTTCATATCATCGATATTTTGATTGCACTAATTTAAGGATAATTTATTGCAATTGAAGTAAAAAAAGAATTCAATAATAATGTACCATTTTTTTTAAATCATAAAAACCGGACGAACTTCGAAAGTAATAATTTAACGCTCATTCTTTCAGCTTTAATTCCCAATTGAATTTTCGTCACTTTGAACTATAGCTATTAAATCTTTTACAGAAATAGGTTTAGGGATGTATCCTATAATATCTGTGAAGGTTTTCGATTTGTTTCTATCTTCAATAGCAATAGAAGAACTTACAATATAAATTATAATTTGCTTGTTGATTTTAGATTTTATCCTTTTTATTTCTTCCATAAATTCCCAGCCATCCATAATTGGCATATTAATGTCCAATAAAATAATATCCGGAATATATTCTTCGTTAATGTCCAAAATAGTATTTAATGAAACTATTGCCTCTTTCCCATTCATAAAAGAAGAATGTGTTGAAAACACTCCCGATTTTTGAATCAATTTATTGATGATGGTTTGATATATTGCATCATCGTCTATAATCCAGATAATTTTTTTGTTCATTTGATATAGATTTTAAATGTTGATCCTACATTAAGTTCGCTATCTACAGTTATGGCTCCACCCATCGCATCAATTTGATTTTTTGTAATAAATAGTCCGATTCCTCTGGCATCAGTATTATTACTAAATGTTTTGTACATCCCAAAAATCTTGTCCCCATTCCTGGCTAAATCGATTCCTATTCCGTTATCTGTGAATTCGACAACATCTTTATCCTTTTCTTTAGACAAATTTATGGTAATTATTAGTTTCCTGTCAGGATGTTTATAACGGATAGCATTGGATATTAAATTATAAATAATACTCTCAAGGTATGCTGAATTATAGATTATCGTTGCATCGTCTGGGACATTTGTGATAAACGTAACATCGTTTAATTGTATTTGTTCAGAAAGAATGTCTTTTGCTTTTTTGACATAATTACTCAAAATTAATGGTTTAGTAACCAAGCTGATATTTGTATTTATATTTACTACTTCGTTCAGGTGCTCCATTGTTTCGTCTAATGATTTGGAAACGGATTTCAGTAACTGCATCATCTCATTTCGTTCGTCTTCTGATTCTGCAGATTCAATTAAATAAAGAATAGACTCAATGTTGCTGGTGTGTGATCTCAAGTTATGAGAAACAATGTAGGAAAAATTTAAAAGTCTTTTGTTCTGCTCCGTAACTAATTGTAGAGAGACATTCAAATCATTTTCGGCTTCTTTCATTATAGTAATGTCAATCATAATCCCCCTTGAAACTACGGGTTTACCATCTTCAAAAATAAAATTCACAATATCTCTGATCCAAATAACTTTCCCTTGTTTGGTAATCATACGGTATTCGTAAACGTGATTTGTGTAGTTTTTGTTAACTCTAGCAGATAATGCAATTGCATATTCACGATCCTCGGGATGAATATGATCTTCCCAAAAATTGGAAATTTCCTGATAGTCATCAACTGAATATCCCAAAATATGCTCAATTTTCTTACTAACAAAAGTGGAATTTTTAGTTTCAAGATCATATTCCCAAACAATCCCATCTATTGTATCAATAAGGGATTTGAAACGTAATTGACTCTTTTTGAATAATTTTTCAGATTCTTTTCTTTCGGTAATATCTTTAATAAAAGCAATATTTGTGGTCGGTTTTTCATTGGTTTCCCATAGTGGAGATACAATCAAGTGTACCCAAACAATTTTTCCAGATTTATTAATGTATCGTTTTTCCAAAGAATATTCCGCAATTGTTCCTTCATCAAGTTTTTTTAGGTTCAGCAAGCTACTTTCTACATCCTCTGGATGGGTCAAGTGAGCTATTCCTTTTTCATTGATTTCTTCAAAGGTGTACCCCAAGATATCGCAGTATTTTTTATTAGTATCTAAGAAAACACCAGAATTGGCATCAATAATTGCAAACCCAATGGGAGCTTGGTCGAAAATTGTCTTGAATTTCAATTCATTCTTCAAGAGTTTTGTTTCTTGTTCTCTTAATAAACGCCTTAACTCTTCCGGTTTTTTTAATAGTTCGGTTGTAAAAATGCCAAATAACATCGCTATAATTAAACCAAAAATTGCTCTTAATAGAATTTGAGGATAAATTGCACTAGGATTTTTTGCAATTATAAAGAGTTTCCAGTCGCTATCAGAAATAGATCTAGAGAGATAAAAACTTTTAGAAAAGTCGGTATCGTTTGGAAGAAAGAATTGTTCTTTAGATGTTTTTGGATTTTTCTTTAAAATTTGAAAATAATATTTAGAATGATTAAATGAATTAATTCCTGAGATTTCTAATAAAGATTCTAACTTAATGACAACTGCGGCAAATCCCCAAAATGTATTTTTTTTATAAATAGGAAGTCTGCCCACTATTCCAATTCCTCCTTGTCGCAATTGAAGCGGGCCAGCAAAATAAATTTTTTGAGCTTTAATCGATTTTCGAGCTTCTTCCTTAAGGTCTGAAGCACCTAAAATATCTAAATTCATTGCCTCCTCATTCCCTTTTGCAGGGTAGATATATTTAATAATTCCATTTGGAACTAATTGTACAGCACTAACGAGAGGATTTGATTTCAGGAGCTGTTTACCGATAATATCAAAATTTTTGGGAACTCCCTCATTATCCAGAGTCAAAGCTAGAGAAACTGTCGTAGAGTAACAGTTTTTCAGAGATTGCTCAATATTTTGATGAGCATCTGCCATAATGAGATTCATTTCATAACGCTCGTCTTCTCTCTCCATGTAATTTCGAAGGAAACTCACAGAAATTACAGCAATACTAAGAATTATGAACAGCAAAAATCCCGTTGTTCTTGGTTTGGTAGCGAACCAATTTGTAAAAATAGTCCAGCTCTTTTCAGTATTCATTTAATCGGTTTAGTAGGTTTGGGACCCAATTATTATATATTTTCAAGGCTAAACTTAACGTTTTTTTATAAGAATGGTATTTTAAATGTGTTAATTTATGCTTTTAAAATTTGAGATAAATTAAGGATTAAAAGTAAACAAATGAAAGTTTAGGTTAATAAATACTAGATCAATACTTTAAAAAATTAAGGAAGCTGTTCTTGCAATGCTTTTATAGCATCACGCAATTTTGCAGCTTGCATAAAATCCAAATCTTTGGCGGCTTTTTCCATAGCCTTTCGTTTCTCCCGGATGCGTTTTTCGATTTCAGGTTTCGAAAGATATTCCGTTATGGGTTCCGCTGCAATTGAAGTGGTATAGCCCAATTCATAATCTGCCAAAGGATTTTTGGTAAAGGCGCTCTCTATTTTTTTGTTTAACGCCTGAGGAACTTGATTGTTAGCAATGTTGAAATTAATTTGTTTGGTTCTGCGGTAATTGGTTTCATCAATGGTTTTTTGCATACTAGCCGTAATTTTATCAGCATACATAATGGCTTTTCCATTAAGATTTCTCGCCGCACGACCTATGGTTTGAGTCAACGAACGATGACTTCTCAAAAATCCCTCTTTGTCGGCATCGAGAATGGCCACGAGTGAAACTTCGGGTAAATCTAATCCTTCACGCAGTAAATTCACACCAATCAAGACATCGAACAATCCTTTTCGTAAATCCTGCATTATTTCGATACGTTCCAAAGTATCTACATCCGAATGAATATAACGGCAGCGAATATTCACTTTATCTAAATATTTAGCCAATTCTTCTGCCATCCGTTTTGTCAAAGTAGTCACCAAAACACGTTCATCTATCTCAGCTCGTGTTTGGATTTCTTCAATCAAATCATCTATTTGGTTTAAACTTGGACGTATTTCAATAATCGGATCCAATAAACCTGTTGGACGAATCACTTGTTCAACATAAACCCCATCGCATTTTTGCAATTCGTAATCGGCTGGAGTTGCTGAAACGTAAATGACTTGGTTTTGCATCGCTTCAAATTCCTCAAACTTCAACGGACGGTTGTCCATCGCTGCTGGAAGTCTAAAACCATATTCAACCAGATTTTCTTTTCTACTGCGATCGCCGCCGTACATCGCGTGAACTTGCGAAAGCGTTACGTGACTTTCGTCCACAACCATCAAGAAATCTTTTGGAAAATAGTCCAATAAACAAAATGGTCTTGTTCCGGCTTGTCTACCGTCAAGATAACGGGAATAGTTTTCAATTCCGGAACAATAACCGAGTTCGCGAATCATTTCCAAATCGAAATTGGTGCGTTCTTCCAGTCTTTTGGCTTCGAGATGTTTGCCAATTTCCTTGAAATAATCAACTTGTTTGACCAAATCCTGTTGGATTTCCCAAATTGCATCTTGCAGCACATCGGGCGAAGTAACGAACATATTTGCGGGATAAATGGTAAGCTGTTCCATACGCTCAATAACCTGTGACGTTTTCAAATCAAAACTTTCAATCTCTTCAATTTCATCTCCAAAGAAATGAATTCGGAAAGCATCATCGGCATAACTTGGATAGACTTCGAGTGTGTCTCCCTTTATTCTAAAGTTTCCAGGAGTAAAATCGGCTTCGGTTCTGGAATATAAACTTTGGACTAAACTGTGTAATAATTTGGTACGGGAAATGACTTGGTTTTTCTCTATTGCAATGACATTCTTCTGAAATTCAACTGGATTTCCAATACCATAAATACAAGAAACTGATGCCACAACAATAATATCTCTTCGTCCCGAAAGTAAGGAAGATGTGGTGCTCAAACGCATTTTTTCCAGCTCTTCGTTGATGGATAAATCCTTTTCGATAAAAACGCCGGTCACTGGCATAAAAGCTTCCGGCTGGTAATAATCGTAATAAGAAACGAAATATTCCACAGCATTATTCGGAAAAAATTGCTTGAACTCTGAATATAATTGGGCTGCCAAGGTTTTGTTATGTGCCAAAATCAATGTAGGTTTTTGCACTTCTTGAATGACATTGGCCACGGTAAAGGTTTTACCTGAACCAGTTACACCTAACAAAGTTTGATAACGTTCACCTGCTTCAATGCCTTGAGTTAACTTTTCAATGGCTTGCGGTTGGTCGCCTTTGGGCTGATAATCAGATACAACTTGGAATTTCATTTAAAAATATTCAGAAGTGCAAAGTTACAAAGGAAATCCTGAAAAAAGGGCTTAGTGAAATTTAAAAGTGATGCTACAGAAAGTCTCTGCTGGAAACCGAAAATTACAACCACAAAATTAGTTGCATTGGGTATCGGAATTGAGGAACTTTGTACAATCAAAAAACAATTATTATTTTTTAAAATCATTCGAAAAAAGTTCCACAAAGTAGCCTATTTGAAGGAAATCACGTCCGGTTTCATCATTGATTTTATAATCAAATTGATGAACATAACCCATTTGTAAAGTAGTAGCTTTTGATGGTTTATAATTAAAAGTTGCCACAACTCTGTTTCTTTCAAAATAGGGCTCATTATTAGTAAAAAAAAGTTCATTACTAATCCCTATTTGAAAAGGTTTAAAATTCTTGATGTTCTCGCCAAAAGGGTAAGAAAGACCCAATCTATATCTAAACCGATTACGATATCCATCGCTGGTGAATCTTAACTCTGTTCGAAATCGCTGCTCCAGAATAATTTTTCCAATGGATTGATTGGTCGTAATTTGAGGCCAAACTCTGAATTCGTTATTTCTTTTAGGAGTAATAAAGTTACCGCCATCCTGAAAGGTTTGGTAGCTTCCTGCCCCAAGAGTCAATAAAACAGAAGTATGGGCTTTATAATTTACTGCCGCTTTATATTCATAATAATGAAAATCATCATAAAAACTCAAGGAACGAATCTGCCCTTCACCAAAAACACTCCATTTTTTATCAAAATTGTATTTCAAATTTAATATGTTCCAACTTCCTAAATCAGAATATTGTGCAAAACATAAATTTAGGGAAATCAATGCAATAGATAAATAGAATAATTTCATTTGAAATGCATTTATAAATTACTTTCTTCTTTTCAAAAGGTATGAAAAGTGACGTTTTTTTTTAATTTAAATTGTTTAAACAAAACTTAAAACTTCCAAGCTTTCTGCTGACTTTCCGATTGAAAAGTCCAAGCCACGATTCGGCTGGTTTTTTGGCCTTGCGCCATATCAATGGTTTTTACTTCAACCACATTTACTTTGTTTAGGGTTTTGTATAAACTGGAAAGGTTCTCTTTTTTGGAAACTAAAGTAGTGAACCATAGACATTGCATTGGGTATTTAGCACTTTCGAAAATCATTTGTGTAATGAAACCCAGTTCACCTCCTTCGCACCATAATTCGGCGTTTTGACCGCCAAAATTCAGAACTGGTTTTGTGGTTCTCGTATTTTCGAGGTTGTTGACTTTTCGAATGGATGATTTCGTGGCTTCTTCTTGAGAGTTATGAAATGGTGGATTGCAAATCGTGAGTGAAAATCGATCTTCGGGTGTGATAATATTTTTGAAAATAAAACGCGATTCGGTTTGCAATTGCAGACTGATGAAATCCATTAATTTTGGATTATTCTCAATGATTATTTTGCAGTTTTGAATGGCTTTTTCGTCGATTTCTGTTCCAACGAAGGACCAGCCGTAAACGGAATTTCCTAATATGGGATAAATACAATTGGCTCCGATTCCAATATCCAACACTTGCACGTTTTCGCCTTCGGGAATGATGCCGTTGTTGTTGGAAGCCAATAAATCTGCGATATAATGAATATAATCTACTCTTCCCGGAATAGGTGGACAAAGATAATTTTCAGGAATATCCCAGTTTTTCATATCGTAAATAGCAATCAGCAAGGCTTTGTTGAGCGCTTTTACGGCTTCGGGATTACTGAAATCTATGGTTTCTTCCGAAGTTTCGGGATTGAATTTATTTGCAGTAACAAACTGTTGAAGTTCAGGACAAGTTGCAATTAATTGTTCAAAATTATATCCTAATCGATGTTGATTTCTAGGATGTAAATTAGTTTTTTCGATAATTGGTTTCAATTTCTTTTTCTTTATTTCGATGCAAAGATAGTTGTAAAATAAGAATTTTAGATTGGAGTTGGTAAATAAGAATTTTAGCGTTAAGGGGTTTGACTTTATTTCTTTAAAATATAAAATCTGAAGTCTAAAATTGGCTTAATCCCAGCATTCCATCATTAACAAATCGCCTTCATTATGCTCTATAATTACTAATCCATCTTCTAGAACGTGATTGCTGCTTCCGGTTCTGTACCCAATGGTTAGATTGTCATTTTCTAAGGGATAAAATAAATTTTTAGAATGAATTCCTGTGACATGACCAATTGGAATCAATGAAATGGTTGTGTTTTTTGGATACCATTTTTCGTATTTTTTGGGCAATAAAAACACTTTGGAATGGTCGTCGAGTACCACAATTTTTAATGTATCTCGGTAACGAGTGATGTTGGTAATATTAGTAATGGTATGATCGGCACGTTTTCCGGTTGCCCAAACAACGTTGACGGCTGGAATTTTTCTTTCGATTAGATAATCGAATGCTTTCTCTAAATCGGTTTTGTTTTGGTCTGGTGTGTGAACAATTTCCAATGGATATTGTCTTTCCTTGTAATAATTAGGGTCGAAACCTCGATCGAAATCACCTAACAAAACATCGACTTTGATGCCTAATTCCAATACACGGTCCATCGCTGAGTCTAACACAATTACTAATGGAGACCATTCGAGTAATTGTCCCAATAATTCAATATTACAGGATGCTCCGTTGGCAATGATTAATGCCGGTTCTTGGTCATCGCGAACGATATGGTGTGAAGACATTTGAAGTAAGAGGTTAAAGAATTGTAGAATTCAGCTTTTTTGTAAATGTAGTTAAAAATCTAAAATCTAAGCTCAGAAATCTGAAATCAATAGCCCAGACAGCAATGAAAAGCCCGGAGTGCAAAAAACTAATTTTTCTTGTCCCAAAAGAGCGACCAACGGAAGCTCCTTTTGGGGCTTAGAAAAATAGTTTTTTAAGCGAGGACTTGTAATGTATGGCTGGAATAGCTCCTTATTGAATAGTGTACGCTTTAGCATCGACTTCGCTTAAAGAGAAAAAACCTAATGCATAATTGTTGATATTGTTCTGATTGACAATATTGCCTCTAACGGTTGCTGGAGGAGTTTGAAATGGGCTTCCACCACCAGAGCTACTGGATATAGAAATAATTTTGTTCATATAATTAAAATATGACTCAGAAACTCCGTAATGGGTAATGTCAATCTTGCTTCCTTGTTTTAAATCTTCGTCGCTAAATTGCCAGGATTTTAGATTTCCGTTGGTGAATTCATCTTTTAAAATGCTATAGCTGGGAGCTTTAAAAATGTCTGGGAAGAATTTTACCATGTAGAAATTTTTAGCCAGAGGATCTTGGAACGAAACTTCAATTTCGTAATCTTTGCCAGTAAAACCTCCATCATTTTTTTGTGAAATTGATAAAATTGGGGAAACGGATTGCATTGTTTCGGTTGCTTTGTAGGTTTCTCCTTTGTAGATAACGGTCAATGTGTAGGTTTCGCCGAGTATCGGTTTGAAATTATTGCAAACATATTCACCAGTATTCGGAATTTCTGAAAATGTATAATTTAAATTTTCACTACTTTTTACTGAAACATTAGCACCAGAAATTTTAGGAATCAAATTGCTGTAAAAATCAGTTGTGGTAGATAAAATTATTTTTTGTTCGTTGCCACTGGTTCCTTTTTGCCAATTGATAGCGGCGTCGATAACTAATCTGGGCGCTGCAGTATTCAAGTCAACATCGATTACTTCTTCGCAACTTGTAAAGAATACTGTGATAATGATTAGCGATATATATTTAGTGATGTTCATGATTTTAGAATTTGAAATTATAACTTACGGAAGGAACTGCTCCAAAAATGGACAACTTAACGGCTTCGTTTTCACCTATAACTCGATTTTCCCGAAAACTGATAGACGCTGCATTTTTTCGATTGTAAATATTGTAAACACTAAACACCCACTCACCTTGCCAGCCTTTTATTTTGTTAGGTTTAGGCGTGTATGTTGCCGATAAATCTAGGTGATGGTATACCGGTAAGTTTTCTTCGTTTCTGCCGCCATAACTAGGTATTGTAATTCCTTGGTATTCGTATTGACCGTTTGGGAAAGTTACAGGTTGGCCAGATTGCAGAATAAAATTTCCACTAAACGCCCATTTTTGATTGAAATTATAATTGGCGGTTACCGCTAAATTATGCAATTTATGAAAGCCTGTCTTGTACCAATTTCCGTTATTGATTCCTAGTTCGTTTGGGGTTCTACCGGGAGTTTGTTGCTCTGAATTAGATAAAGTATAAGCCACCCAACCATTAAGTTTTCCATTATTCTTGCGAACCAAAAATTCCAGACCATAAGCTCTTAATTGGCCGTTGAGAACCACTTGTTCTATTGCATTGTTAGCAATTAAATCGGCACCATCTATATAATCAATTCGGTTTTTGATTGTTTTGTAAAAACTTTCGACTTCCATAGAATACATATCATTTTTGAAGTTTCTGAAATAACCAACCGCCACTTGATCGGCAATTTGGGGTTGAATGTATTGGTCGCTCGGTGTCCAAATATCCAAAGGAGTCGGCGAGGCTGTGTTCGAAACCAACTGTAAATATTGTACCATACGATTATAACTTGCTTTTACAGAAGATTTTTCATCTAAAACATAAGAGCTTGAAAAACGAGGTTCTAAATTCGAAAAGGAAGTAACCACCTCATTATAGCCGTAAGATTTAGTGCCAATAGGAACTCCTTTTTCGTATATTTTAAGCTGATCGTTGAAAGTTACCGCTTGACCATCTTGATATAAATTAATCGCAGATGCTCCTAATCGGTAAAACATACTAAACCTCAAGCCATATAAAAAGGATAATTTTGGTGTGGCTTGATGTTCTGCTTCTACATAAACAGAAGGTTCAAAAGCATTTTTTTTATCTAATTGACTGAAATTTATTTTTGATGTTCCATCAATTGGTGAGATAGTTCCTGGGTTGAATTTGTAATAAATAGAATTTAAACCAAAATTCAATTTGATTTTGTCATTCATATAATATTTTAAATCGTATTTCAAATTGAAATTTTTAATGCTCGATTGCCAATCAAAACCAACAGACGAAAGCGTTAAACCATAATAATAATCACTAAAAATTGCAGATATATTAGAAAATAATCGCTCTGAAAATAAATGATTCCAGCGTAAATTAAAGGTACTGTTTCCGTAGGTGTTTTCGAACTCCTTGCTGATATTAAAAAAATCTCTTCCAAAATAACCAGAAATATACAAACTATTGTTATCGTTTAATTTATAGTTTAATTTGGCGTTTAAATCATAAAAAGAAGCCGAATTTTCGTTGTCAGACAATTTTAGAAACAAGTGAGCATAAGAAGTTCGACCGCCAATAAGGAAAGAACCTTTGTCTTTTACAATAGGCCCTTCGGCCAATAAGCGACTGGAAATAAGACCAATTCCACCATTCATATGAAAGGAATTACTGTTTCCTTCTTTTTGGTAAATATCTAAAACCGAAGATGCTCTTCCGCCGTAACGTGCCGGAATTCCTCCTTTGTACAATTTTAAATCCTTGATAGCATCGGGATTGAACACCGAGAAAAAACCAAAAACGTGTGAAGAATTAAAAATAGTCGCTTCGTCCAATAAAACTAAATTCTGATCGGCTCCCCCACCACGAACATTAAAACCGGATTGTCCTTCACCAGCACTTGTAACTCCCGGAAGCAATAAAATAGATTTTAAAATATCAGCTTCACCCAAAACCACAGGCATTTTTTTGATAGTAGCCATAGTGAGTTTGTTCACACTCATTTCAGGAGTTTTGATGTTAGTGCTTTTTTTATTGCTGGTAACCACAACCTCTTTTAATTGTTGTTCCGTACTTTGAAGTTTAAAGCTTCTCTTGGTGTTTTGCGATAAATCAATTTTTTCTTCAATAGTTTGAAAACCTAAATAAGTGATTTGCAAAGTGTAGTTTCCTTTGGGCAACGTTATCGAATAAAAACCGTATTCATTGGTCGTAACACCTGTTTTCAATTCAAGGATAGATACGTTTACACCAATTAAAGTTTCGTTATTGTTCGAATCAGAAATAGTTCCGCTGATGGTGAATTTTTGCTTAGCTGATTCTACAGCTTCCTGCGAAAAAGAAGTAAGTGTCGTTAAAAAAAATAGAAAAAAACCAACAATTTTATTTGAGTTCATACTTAAATTTTAATGTGCAAATTTCGTTAAATTGTAGTGACTTTTTTTTTAACAAATGTTAAAGTTTTGTAAATAAAAAAAGACAACTGTTTTGAGTTGTCTTTTAAAATATAGTAGATAAATAATGTTGTATTAAGCGATTTTTGCCAATATAGCATTGAATGTTTCGCTCGGACGCATTGCCTTGCTTGTCAATTCAGGATTGGGTTGGTAGTATCCGCCTATACTTTGTGGTTTTCCTTGTGAGCCAATCAATTCAGCATTGATTTTTGCTTCATTTGTTAAAAACTCAGCGGCAATTGGAGCAAATATTGCTTTTAGTTCAGCGTCTTTGTCTTGTGCTCCCAAAGCTTCTGCCCAATACATAGCCAAGTAAAAATGAGAACCACGGTTGTCGATTTGTCCCACTTTACGTGCTGGGGATTTGTCATTTGCCAAGAATTTCTCAGTAGCAACATCTAGAGTTTCGGCCAGAACAATAGCTTTCGGGTTGTTTAATGTTTGTCCGATATATTCTAAAGAAGCGCCTAATGCCAAAAATTCACCAAGTGAATCCCAACGCAAATAACCTTCTTCTAAAAATTGCTGCACGTGTTTTGGAGCTGATCCACCAGCGCCAGTTTCAAACAAACCACCACCATTCATTAACGGAACGATAGATAGCATTTTGGCAGAGGTTCCTACTTCAAGAATAGGGAATAAATCGGTTAAATAATCACGCAATACATTACCTGAAACCGAAATGGTATCCAATCCTTTTACAATTCTTTCCAATGTAAAATTAGTGGCTTCAATAGGATTTAGAATTCGAATGTCTAAACCTGTTGTATCGTAATCTTTTAAATATTTTGTCACTTTTTCAATTAAAGCTCTATCGTGAGCCCTATTTTCGTCCAACCAAAATACGGCTGGAGTATTGGATAATCTTGCTCTGTTTACAGCTAGTTTTACCCAGTCTTGAATTGGAGCATCTTTAACCTGACACATTCTAAAAATATCTTTATCTTCTACAGCTTGTTCCATCAAAACGTTTCCATTAGTATCAACAACACGGACAACTCCGTCTCCATTTATTTGGAAAGTTTTATCGTGAGATCCATATTCTTCCGCTTTTTGAGCCATCAAACCTACATTTGGAACACTTCCCATTGTAGTCGGGTCGAATGCTCCATGTTTTTTACAAAAATCGATAGTTGCGGTATAAATTCCAGCATAACATCGGTCTGGTATAATTGCAATAGTATCTTGTTGTTTTCCGTCTTTATTGTACATCTTTCCCGAAGTACGAATCATAGCTGGCATAGAGGCGTCTACAATCACATCCGATGGAACTTGAAGATTGGTAATTCCTTTTTCTGAATTGACCATCGCCAAAGCTGGACCGTTTCCGATAGCTTGGTCTATTGCTGCTTTTATTTCAGATTCTTTTGAATTTCCTGCAATTTTAGCATATACATCTCCTAAACCGTTTCTGGTGTCAACGTTTAATTCTGCGAATAAAGCAGCATATTTCTCAAAAACTTCCTTGAAATAAACTTCAGCTATAGCTCCGAAAATAATTGGATCGGAAACTTTCATCATTGTAGCTTTCAAGTGAACGGAAAGCAATACGTTTTGTTCTTTAGCTTCTTTGATGGTTTTGGCAACAAAACTTTTCAAAGCGTTTAGATTCATTACCGAACTATCTATGATTTCGCCTACTTTCAAAGGAGTACTTGCTTTCAAAACTGTCGTTGCTCCGTCTTTGGAGACGAATTCTATTTTTACATCTGTAGCTTCTGCAAGGGTAACTGATTTTTCACTTCCGTAAAAATCACCAGTTTCCATTGAAGCGACTTTCGTTTTTGATTCAGATGACCAAGCTCCCATTGAATGCGGGTTTGCTTTGGCATAATTTTTTATTGCTTTTGGCGCTCTACGGTCCGAGTTTCCTTCACGTAAAACGGGATTCACAGCCGAACCTAAAACTTTAGAATATTTACCTTTAATAACTACTTCGTCCTCATTTGCTGGTTCATCTGGAAAATTTGGAACCGCATAACCGTGAGATTGTAATTCTGCAATCGCCGTTTTTAATTGCGGCATTGATGCAGAAACATTGGGTAATTTTATGATGTTGGCCTCTGGCGTATTGGCTAATTGACCTAATTCTGATAAAGCGTCTCCCACTTTTTGATTCTCTTTCAAAAACTCTGGAAAGTTGGACAAAATTCTTCCTGCAAGAGAAATATCTCTAGTTTCAATTTCAATATCAGAAGTTGCCGTAAATGCCTGAACAATTGGCAAAAAAGAATAAGTGGCCAATAAAGGTGCCTCGTCTGTAAGCGTGTAAAAAATCTTAGATTTCGTTGACATTTTAATAAAAATTTTTTTAATATTTATTTTGGGATACAAATGTAAGAAAAACGTTTTCGTAAATTGGAAAACCGCGCTATTTAGTTTAAAAAATTATGAAATTATGATTTTTTAATTTGATGAACACGAATTTTTGAAAATTGGGTTCATTTTTTATCGAAATGAAAATGCAAGGTTTTCAGCTAAAAGAAGTTGTGCCTTTTTTTATAACAAAAGGGTGGTTTTTTATCAAAAAAAACTCCCAAATGAATTGGGAGTTTTATAATAAAGTGATATCAAACTATCTTCTTTTATCTCTAATCTTAGCTTTTTTACCAGTAAGTTCTCTGAAGTAGAAAATTCTAGCTCTACGTACAGCACCTTTTTTGTTGATTTCAATTTTTTGCAAAGCTGGCAAATGTACTGGGAAGATACGCTCTACTCCAATTGCACCTGACATTTTACGGATAGTAAAAGTTTCTGTGTTTCCAGAACCTCTTCTTTGAATAACAACACCTTTAAAAAACTGTGTTCTTGTTTTTTCACCCTCTTTAATTTCGTAGAAAACTGTGATTGTGTAACCAGCTCCGAATACAGGGAAATCTTTTCTTGTTACAAATTCGTCTTGAACGAATTTCAATAAATCTGCCATTTTATTTTTTTTTATGGTTTTAAAAAGAGCAACATTCGCGGTTTTCGCCAGAGGTTGGTCTAATGAGGGTGCAAATTTACATCTTTTTTGGTAATTTACAAACTTTATTTTTTAAGGTTGCCAACTATTTTTCGTCAAGTAAATCCGGTCTTCTATTCTTAGTATGTTCATACGCCATATCCTCACGCCATTTGTCGATTTTGGCGAAATTTCCGCTGGTTAAAATTTCCGGAACTTTCCAACCTTTGTAATCCGCAGGTCTTGTGTAGATGGGTCCCGACAATAAATTATCCTGAAAACTATCGGTTAATGCCGAGGTTTCGTCGCTCAAAACTCCGGGAATCAATCGTATTAAGGCATCGCACAAAACCAAAGCTCCTAATTCTCCACCGCTCAAAACATAATCACCAATCGAGATTTCTTTGGTGATAAAATGGTCACGTACGCGTTGGTCGACACCTTTATAATGTCCACACAAAATGATGATGTTTTCATACATCGACATCGTGTTGGCCATTTTTTGGTTCAACGTTTCTCCGTCGGGTGACATATAAATGATTTCGTCGTAGGTTCTTTCGCTTTTCAAATGCGTGATGCAATCGTCAATGGGCTGAATGTTCATCACCATTCCGGCACCACCACCATACGGATAATCATCGACACTTTTTTGTTTGTTGGTCGTATAATCCCGCAAATTATGAAAGTGAACTTCCACAATTCCTTTATCGATGGCACGTTTCATCATCGAAGCCTCAAACGGACTTCGCAATAATTCTGGGAGAACGGTAATAATATCTATGCGCATAATTGAATTTATAGGTTGCAAAGGTACAAAGTTTTTTTTCAGAAGCTATTTCCAGCACTTCATTACAATCTTGCGTTCTACAACTGGATTTCCATTTCGTTCTGGGCTAGGGAATTGTCCTAACTAAATAATTATTTATGTTTTGAAATTTTGTAATATAAATTTTATATATTTGAATGATAATAAAGCGAAACAAACCTTCGCCAATCTACTAGATTATGAGTGTATTGGCGGAAGTTTGTAGCGAGTATATACAAGTTGGCATTAATATTCCCCAAAAAAGCCTAAAAAAAATTAAATGGAAGGAAACGAAAATAAAGAAACAAACATAAAAGCAACAATTGATGCTGTAACTGGTCTAGTAACAGCAATTCCTGTATATCAAGATACTTTACAACCGGCTGCAAAACAAATTGGACGCTCGCTTGAAACGGTAACCAAAACAGTAAATATAGCATTGGCTCCAATTAAAGCATTGGTTTGGGGATATGAAAAAATTGAAGATTTTATAACAACAAGAGTTTCGGAAAAATTAAAAAATATTCCCGAAGAAAACATTACTACACCTCCACCTGAAATTGCTGGACCAGCAGTAGAAGCATTAAGGTTTTCGGGAAATGACGTAAATTTAAGAGAGTTATATGCTAATTTATTGGCGTCTTCTATGGATATAAATACACAAGATTTAATACACCCTGGATATGTTGAGATAATTAAGAATTTATCAAGTGACGAAGCAGTTCTATTACAGATATTTAGAAATAAATTTATATATCCATTAATAAATATTGGAGGAGAAATGTCAGATGGTAAAGGTTCAATTACTGAATATACGTATTTTTCACATTTTGATAAAATTACAAGCCTTAAAAGGCCAGATTTAATTCCAACATATTTAGATAATATTTCTAGACTAGGATTAACTGAAATTCCATACGATTTACATTTGAGTGCAGAAAACACATATGAACCATTAGAAAATGATTTATCATTAAATCCAATAAAACATAAAATAGAAAACATTCTGAATAGAAAAGTTGTATTTGAAAGAAAAGTAATTAAACTTACTAATTTTGGAAAACAATTCATTCAAAATGTAGTTGTCGAAAAATAATACTACTGCCAACCGCTGTTTTGATATAGCGTGTGATTTAGTGGAATTACCGTTTCGCATCAAATTTTCGTTAAACCGAAAACTGAGCGATTACGAACCACACACCATCTCAAAGCAGCATAACGTTGGCAGAAACCTTTAACAGTAAATGAGTAAAATAAACATTGAAAGCATTTGGAAGAGTAATACTGAACTAATTAGATTATTTTTAGAAAAAAGAAATGATTATGAACAATTATGCTCCGAAATTGCTTATATTTTAAAAAAAAGGCTTTCAAAATCTAATTTAGAATATTCGACAATAAACAATAGAGCAAAAACGCTTAATAGTTTTCTAGAAAAAATTCACAGAAAATCATATAATGAGCCATTTAAAGATATCACTGATTTCGCAGGGGTAAGAATTGTTTATCTATATCAAAGTGATTTAGATATGATTGAAGAAATTATTAAAGATGAATTCACTATCCTTGAAAGAATTGATAAACTAAACGATAAAGGAATTGATAAATTTGGGTATGGCGCTATCCATTATATCGTAAAAATTGGAACCAACACAGTCGGAGCTAGATATGATGATTTGAAAAACTTGGTTTGCGAAATTCAAGTAAAAACAGTTCTTCAAGATGCTTGGTCAATTATTGACCATCATTTAGCATATAAAAACGAATCAGATATCCCTTCTAAATTACAAAGGAAATTAAATAGTTTAGCTGGACTTTTTGAAACAGCAGACAACCAATTTGACATTATAAGAGAAGAAAGAGAAAATTATTTAAAGAAAATAAATGAAAGTCTTAAAACAGAAAATTTCTTATATAATGAATTAAATCTTGATACTTTTGTTCCATATTTACTTTGGAAATTTCCAATGTACGAGATTAAAACATTTGAAAATCAACCTAAAATTACTTTTAATAATATTTCAAGATTAAAGTTTAAAACTTTAAAAGAATTAGATGATATAATTGAAAAATATATCAAAATTGCCCCTAAAATTAAAAAGGAACTTGAAAAAGAATTTAATTATGAGTATTTTGAAGATACATCAATGCCTTCGTCATTATTAGTTAGTACAATATTACAGATAGACAATAAAAAATATTTGGAGAACAGTGATATACCAGGTGATGTTAAAGAATATTTATTAAAAAAGTATCATACAAATTAAAAGGCTATCTACCCCAGCTCCTAGAAGTCATCCTCAAAAGAAAAAACCCAGCTCCGCAAGGTCTCTGACTTTGAGGTATTGAATTTCGGTTTTCAACCGATTTTGTTTTAAGTTATTTAATTTGTCAGTCATAGACTGATGAACAAATCCTCAAAATCGGAGACTTTGCGGAACGAAAAAATACCAAATTTTGACAAGTTATAAAAAGGTTCTAATTATGTTGCTCCTTAAAAATTTCCAATAAAATATCGGCTTCAATTATTGGGCTTGGCTTCATTTTCATCATTTTGAGAATGCGGTTGGTAACAATCGGATTCAATCCCATATTAATTCCTATTTGCAAAATGGCGACTTCTTCTTTTGGGTGCAAAACACCATCAGAGTGCATCAATAAAGCCAAACGATAAAACTGATGAAACCGCTCAAATTCGGATTTTATAACAATGTGAGGCAATTCCTGATGAAACAAATCATTAAAAACGGCTTTGCTAATCTTCAACTCATTGGCAACAATCGTCAAAAATGCGTATTCATTTTTATGTAAATTACCGTCAATTGTGGCAAAAGCTATCATTTCTAAAAGTAAACTGATTTTTTCTTCGTAAGTGTGCATCAAATTCTTATTTTTAGCTAAAATATTGTTTTTTATCCACAACACAAAATCAAGCATAGATGCAACGATTTACATTACTTATTCTTCTTTTTATTGCTATTGGTAAAACTTTTTCCCAGCAAAACACAGCTTCAAAACAAGTTTCCACTTTTACTATCGAAGCACCACAATTGAATACCACCAAAAAAATTTGGATTTATTTGCCCAAGAATTACAATTCGACCCAAAAGAAATATCCGGTGATATATATGCACGATGCACAAAATCTTTTTGATGCCAAAACTTCTTTTGTTGGCGAATGGAATGTAGACGAAAAACTCGACAGCCTCAACGCACAGGTAATTGTCGTGGGAATTGAACACGGAAACGAAAAAAGAATGGAGGAATTAACTCCCTACAAAAATGCAAAATACGGAGGTGGAAATGCTAATAATTATCTGAAATTTATCGTGGAAACTTTAAAACCAACTATCGACGCTAAATACAGAACCAAAACTAATGCAAGAAACACTGCCACTATGGGTAGTTCGCTCGGCGGATTGGTTTCCTATTATGCGATTTTAAAATATCCAGAAGTTTTTGGGAAAGCAGGAATTTTTTCGCCCTCTTTTTGGTTCAACCGAAAGGAAATTATCGAATTGACGAATACAATCCCAACACTTAAAACCAAAATTTATTTTCTTTGTGGTGATAACGAAGGCGATGCCGATATGATCACAGACCTCAACAAAATCGATGACTTAATTTCAGAAAAGCGATGTGAGTGTATGAAATTGACCAAAAAGAAGATTATCAAAGGCGGTCAGCATAACGAAAAATTATGGCGAGATGGATTTGCAAATGCTTATCTTTGGCTTTTTTAATGGTTTATGGTTTGTTGGAAATAATTCCATAACCACAAACAATAACGCTAAACAACAAATTGACTTATGACAAATAACGATATCCTCAAAAAACTACGTGTAGCACTGATGCTGCGCGATGACCAAATAGTTGAAATACTAGAATTAGTCGATTTTAGAATTTCAAAATCAGAATTAGGTGCATTTTTCCGCGCCGAAGATCACCCGAACTATGTAGAATGTGGCGATCAGGTATTGCGTAATTTCCTAAACGGATTGGTGATTCATTTGAGAGGAACTAAAGAAAATCCAAAGAATCCAACAGCCGTTTTGGCGAAACATAAAGCTGAAATTCCCGCAAAAGAAGGAGCTTCCGAAAGACCCGAATTTAAGGCAAAACCAAAAGACGAAGAAAGAGCAAGAGGCGACCAAAGTCCTTCTAAAACAAAGCCTGCAGCCAAAAAGAAACCTTTCAAAAAACCGGCTCCAAAAGTGCAAGTGGTAGAGAAAGTGAAATTCAATTTTGGCAAAAATAAAAAATCTTAACTGTGAAAACGGCTCTGATTATTGGCAGCACGGGTTTGATAGGTTCGCATTTGTTGCATCAGCTTTTAGACAGTAATGATTATATAAAAGTGATTACTTTCGTAAAAAGAGACACTGGATTAAAGCATCCAAAATTAACGCAATATATCATTAATTTTGACCAGCCAGAAACTTACAAAGAATTAGTAGTTGGTGATGATCTCTTTTGTACCATTGGCACAACCATAAAAAATGCTGGAAGTAAAGACGCGTTCAGAAAAGTAGATTTTGAGTACCCCAAAGAATTTGCAACCATAGCTTTGCAAAATAATGTGAAACAATTCCTGATAATTTCCTCTCTTGGCGCTGATGCAAACTCTGGCAACTTCTATTTGAAGACTAAAGGAGAAATTCAAGATTTTCTTAGAGAATGTAATTTCGAAAGTGTTACAGTATTGCAACCTTCGCTACTTTTAGGAAACAGAAAAGAATTTCGTTTGGGCGAGAAAATCGGTTCATTTTTTATGAAACTTTTTTCCTTTTTACTGATTGGAAACTTAAAAAAATACAAACCAATTCAAAGTGAAGCTGTAGCAAAAGCTATGTTTAGTGTTGCTCAAAAAAACTACAAAGGTTTTCATATTATTGAATCCAATGAAATACAAGTAATAGCAAATAAAAAATCCTGAGCTTTCACTCAGGATTTTCAATATTATATAATTTCTAAAATTAAGAAAGCGCTTTTTTAACTTGATCAGCAGCTTCTTGAAATTCCACAGCCGATAAAATTGGCATTCCAGAATTATCAATTAATTCTTTAGCGATTTCAGCATTTGTACCTTGTAAACGAACGATGATTGGCACTTTAATAGCGTCTCCCATATTTTTGTAGGCGTCAACAACACCTTGAGCAACGCGGTCACAACGAACAATTCCTCCAAAAATGTTAATCAAAATAGCTTTTACATTTGGATCTTTCAAGATGATACGGAACGCCAATTCCACACGTTTTGCATCGGCAGTTCCACCAACGTCTAAGAAGTTTGCTGGTTCGAATCCTGCATATTTTATTAAATCCATCGTTGCCATAGCAAGTCCGGCTCCATTTACCATACACCCTACGGTTCCGTCCAAATCCACATAGTTTAAACCTGCTTCTTTTGCTTCTACCTCGATTGGATTTTCTTCCCGAACATCACGCATTTCGGCTAATTTTGGATGACGAAACAAAGCATTATCATCTAAATTTACCTTAGCATCAACGGCAATAATTTTGTTATCCGAAGTTTTCAAAACCGGATTAATTTCAAACATTGTGGCATCAGAACCGACGTAAGCTTTATACAAAGCATCTACAAACTGCACCATTTCTTTAAAAGCATTTCCAGAAAGACCTAAATTAAAGGCAATTCTTCTGGCTTGAAAACCTTGTAATCCAACTGTTGGATCAATTTCTTCGGTAAAAATTAAATGAGGAGTGTGTTCTGCCACGTGTTCAATATCCATCCCACCTTCAGTAGAATACATGATCATATTGCGTCCTTTACCTCTATTCAATAATACCGACATATAAAACTCAGAAGTTTCGCTTTCACCTGGATAATAAACATCCTCGGCGATCAAAACTTTGTGCACTTTTTTACCTTCAACAGAAGTTTGCGGAGTAATTAATTGCATTCCGATGATTTGTTCTGCTAGTTCCTCTACTTGTTGCAAGTTTTTGGCAAGCTTAACTCCACCTCCTTTTCCACGACCACCTGCGTGAACTTGCGCTTTTACTACATGCCAACCTGTACCGGTTTCGGCAGTCAATTGTTTTGCAACAGCAACCGCTTCTTTTGGGTTATTTGCTACATATCCACGTTGCACTTTTACGCCATAACTGGCTAAAATTTGTTTTCCTTGGTATTCGTGTATGTCCATTATTGAGTATTTTGCTTTTAAAAGTGGTACAAACATAGCAAAAATTCATCTTAAATCTAAAATCTTTTTTATATAAAAATCATATTTTAAATTTGTTACTAAAAAAGCTTCATTAATTCTATTTCTCAGACTAAAATTTGAATAGTAGTAGACGTTTTTATCAAAAATATGGAATTTTAAAACTACTACATCGTTTGAAATTTTTCAACTAAACCATTAAAATGATAAGAATCTTTCTTCAAATTAGGCCTATATATTAAAATAGAATTATCATTTTGTTAATTTGCGTGATTATGAATGCTTAATTGCTATTTATTGGATATTATTTTAACATTATAGCAAAAATAAGTTAAACACATATTTAAAAATTAATATGATTACTGAAATCTATATTTTTGTATAAAAAATAATTAGCATGAAAATTAAAGAACAAGGCCTTTATTCGCCAGAATTCGAGCATGAAAATTGTGGGGCTGGTTTTATCTGCAACCTTAAAGGCGAAAAAACAAATCAAATCATCCACGACGCATTAGAAATCCTTGTAAAACTAGAACATCGCGGAGGTGTAAGTTCAGACGGGAAGACTGGTGATGGTGCGGGTTTATTGATTGATATACCCCACGAATACTTCAATAGAGTTTGTGATTTTAAACTTCCAAATGCACGTGAATATGCGGTAGGTATGATCTTTTTACCAAAAATCGAAAATCAATACGTTTTTTGTAAAAAAATATTTGAAAAAGAAATTAAAAATCAAGGTTTAACCATTTTAGGATGGAGAGAAGTTCCTGTTGATTCGACTCATTTGGGTCCTATAGCTTTAGCTTCTGAGCCAAAAATTGATCAAATATTCGTTGGTAAAAGTGAAGAAATTGATGACGCTACATTCAAAGCAAAATTATACGCAGCACGAAAAATTACCGAACATACCATTATAAATTCTAAGATCTCTGAAAGTTCTTATTTTTATATTACTAGTTTTTCTACCACAACCTTAATATATAAGGGTATTATTATGCCCGAAGATATTGGTCCATATTATACCGATTTACAACAAACCGATTTAGTGACTCGTTTGGCGTTAGTTCACCAACGTTTTTCTACTAATACCATGCCTTCTTGGGAACTGGCACAACCGTTTAGATACATTTGTCAAAATGGAGAAATTAATACTTTGCGTGGTAACGTAAGTAGAATGCGTGTTCGTGAAGAAATCATGAAAAGCGATGTTTTTGGTCCACAAATTGAGAAATTATTCCCAATAATTATTCCAGGAAAATCAGATTCAGCTTCTATGGATATGGTGGTTGAATTGTTGATGCACACAGGAAGATCATTGCCAGAAGTAATGATGATGATGATTCCAGAAGCTTGGGAAAAACACCAAACCATGTCGCCAGAACGTAAAGCATTCTACGAATACAATGCTTGTATTATGGAACCTTGGGATGGTCCAGCTTCGGTTCCGTTCTCCGATGGTGATTATGTTGGAGCATTATTAGACCGTAATGGTTTAAGACCTTCAAGATACACGGTTACAAAAAGTGGCAAATTGATTATGGCATCCGAAATTGGTGTTGTAGATGTTGCACCGGAAGATGTTGAAAGCCACGGAAGATTAGAACCAGGAAAAATGTTCTTGGTGGATATGAACGAAGGACGCATCATTAATGATGAAGAAATAAAAAGCAAAATCGTTTCTGAAAGACCTTATCAAGAATGGTTAAATCAATACCGATTAAATCTAAAAGATGTACCAAGTTCTTCAGAAGTTTGCTCTATTGAAACTACTGATTTAGCGACTAGAGAACGTCTGTTTAATTACACTTTAGAAGACATTCAGGACGTAATTACCCCAATGGCGCAATCTGGAAAAGAAACGCTGGGTTCTATGGGTACTGATACTCCCCTAGCCGTTTTATCAGACAGACCACAATTAATTGCTAATTATTTTAAACAATTATTCGCGCAGGTTACCAATCCGCCTTTGGATGGAATTCGTGAAGAAATTGTAACTGATATCAGTTTAGCATTAGGTCAGGACCGTAATATTTTTGATATTTCCAGCAAACAATGCCGAAAATTAAGAATTCAAAATCCGGTAATTTCTAATAAGGATTTAGAAAAAATTAGAGCGATTTCTATCGATCATTTCCACGCGGAAACTTTTGAAATTTTATATCCAAAAGCAAAAGGACTAAATGGTTTAGAAGATGCCTTAGACGCTTTAATCATTCAAGTTACCAAAGCTGTAGAAAGAGGTACCAATATTATCATTTTATCGGATAGAGGGGTGAATAAGGATTTAGCTCCTATTCCTTCTTTATTGGCTTGTTCTTATGTCAATCATCAAATGAACCGTTTGCGCAAGCGTTCTTATTTTGATATTATTATTGAATCTGCCGAACCACGTGAACCGCATCATTTTGCAACTTTATTTGGATATGGTGCCAGTGCTATCAATCCATATATGGTAAACGAAATTATCCGTGTTCAAGTTCGCGAAGGATTCATTACCGGTATTGATGAAACAAAAGCCGTTCACAATTTCAATAAAGCTATTGGAAATGGAATTGTAAAAATTATGAACAAAATTGGAATTTCTACTTTACATTCGTACAGAGGTTCTCAAATTTTCGAAATTGTTGGTTTCAATTCTAAATTCGTTGAAAAATACTTCCCATACACCACCTCTAGAATTCAAGGTATTGGATTGTATGAAATTGAAAAAGAAATTAGCGAAAGATACAAATATGCTTACCCAGAGCATTTAATCCCCAACCGATTGGGATTAAATATTGGAGGAGAATACAGATGGAGACGTAACGGTGAGCGACACATGTTCAATCCTACTACTATCGCCAAATTGCAACAAGCCGTAAGGTTGAGTGATCAATCCAGCTATGATGAGTATGCAAAAGCAGTAAACGATCAAGCCCTTCATTTAATGACCATTCGTGGTTTATTCGAATTTGACAATCTGGATCCGATTTCAATAGATGAAGTAGAACCTTGGACGGATATTGTTAAACGATTCAAAACGGGTGCAATGTCTTACGGATCTATTTCTAGAGAAGCACACGAAAACTTAGCCATCGCCATGAACCGTATTGGAGGAAAATCTAATTCTGGTGAAGGTGGAGAAAACAGAAAACGTTTTCAACCCGATATGAATGGTGACAGTCGCAACTCGGCTATCAAACAAGTAGCTTCAGGACGTTTTGGAGTAACTTCACACTATTTATCTAGTGCAAAAGAAATTCAGATTAAAATGGCTCAAGGTGCAAAACCTGGAGAAGGTGGACAGTTACCAGGAGAAAAAGTATTGCCTTGGATTGCTGAAGCACGTAATTCAACTCCTTATGTTGGATTGATTTCGCCACCGCCACACCACGATATCTACTCAATCGAAGATTTAGCACAATTAATTTTTGACTTGAAAAATGCCAACAGAGAAGCTCGTATAAACGTGAAATTAGTTTCGGAAGTAGGTGTTGGAACTATTGCTGCTGGTGTTGCCAAAGCAAAAGCAGATGTGGTATTAATTGCAGGTTATGATGGTGGAACCGGAGCATCTCCATTAACATCATTAAAACACGCTGGATTACCGTGGGAACTTGGATTAGCTGAAGCGCAACAAACATTAGTTTTAAACAACCTAAGAAGTAGAATTGTTGTAGAATGTGACGGCCAATTAAAAACAGGTCGTGATGTAGCTATTGCTGCTTTATTAGGAGCTGAAGAATTTGGTTTTGCCACTGCTCCACTTGTAGCTTCGGGCTGTATTATGATGCGTAAATGCCACTTAAATACTTGTCCGGTTGGTATTGCAACCCAAGACAAAGAATTGCGTAAAAACTTCAAAGGAACACCAGAACATGTGATTAACTTCTTCTACTATGTTGCAGAAGAATTAAGAGGTATTATGGCTCAGTTAGGTTTTAGAACTTTAGCCGAAATGGTGGGACAAACGCATAAAATTAATACCAATAAAGCGATAACTCATTACAAAGCGAAAGGTTTAGATTTATCAGCAATCCTTCACACTCCTGATGGTTATAGCGAAAGAATCGTTAGAAATACCGAAAAACAAGATCATAATTTAGAGAATGTATTGGATTTCCAAATCTTGAAAGATGCGCATCGTGCTATGTATCGAAAAGAAAAAATGACTTTGAGTTACCCAATAAACAATACCAATCGTTCGGTTGGAGCTATAGTAAGTAATGAGATTTCGAAAATATACGGATATCGTGGTTTACCAGAAGACACTTTAAACATCAACTTTACTGGTTCTGCTGGCCAAAGTTTAGGCGCTTTTAGTGCTCACGGATTAACATTTACTGTCGAAGGAAATACCAATGACTACTTAGGAAAAGGACTTTCTGGAGCTAAATTAATCATCAAGAAACCGGCAAAAGCTACTTTTGTTGCTGAAAATAATGTTATTGTAGGTAACGTTTGCTTATTCGGAGCTATCGAAGGACAAGCCTACATTAATGGTATTGCAGGAGAACGTTTTGCCGTTCGTAACTCTGGTGCAATAGCAGTTGTAGAAGGAGTTGGGGATCACGGTTGCGAATATATGACCGGTGGAAAAGTAGTGGTTTTGGGTAAAACCGGAAGAAACTTTGCAGCTGGAATGAGTGGAGGTATCGCTTACATTTACGATCCAGAAAACAAATTCAAAAACGGATTGTGTAACACTGAATCAATAGCTTTTGAAACCATCGAAGCCGAAGAAGCGGAGGAATTAAAAGCAATGATTGCAAAACACGTTGCCTACACAAATAGTACAAGAGGTGCTGAATTATTAGCAGATTGGTCTACAAGCCTAAGCAAATTTGTTAAAGTAATGCCTACAGAGTATAAAAAAGCGTTGAAACGTCTGGAAACAGAAGAACAAATTTTTGAAGAATTAACAGCATAATATAATGGGAAAAGTTACCGGTTTTAAAGAATTCGAAAGAATAGATGAATCATATATAGCAGTTGAAGAACGTGTAGTAAATTATAACGAATTTACCGTTCCAATGAGTGAATCTGAGATTACAAAACAAGGATCTCGTTGTATGGATTGCGGCATACCATTTTGTCATAGCGGCTGTCCTCTAGGCAATTTGATTCCCGATTTCAATCATATGGTACACCAAGGCGAATGGCAAAAAGCATCTTGGATATTGCATTCTACAAATAATTTTCCGGAGTTTACAGGACGTTTGTGCCCTGCACCTTGCGAAAAAGCTTGTGTTTTGGGACTTATTGAAAGTCCAGTATCCATAGAGAATATTGAAAAGAACATTGTTGAACGTGCCTTCAAAGAAGGATGGATTAAACCACAACCACCAAAAACAAGAACTGGAAAAACAGTAGCTGTTGTTGGCTCAGGACCCGCTGGTTTAGCCGCCGCACAACAGTTGAACAGAGCAGGACATTTAGTAACTGTATTCGAAAGAGACGATGCTGTTGGAGGATTATTGCGTTATGGAATTCCAAATTTCAAAATGGAAAAAGGAATTATCGAACGAAGAATAGCCGTTTTAGAAGCGGAAGGAATAACATTCAAAGTAAATACACACGTTGGTGTAAACTACGATATAAATGACTTAAAAGCTTTTGATTCTATTGTACTTTGCGGCGGCGCAACAGAAAGAAGAGGTTTGCCAACTCCTGGTGCCGATGCAGACGGAGTAGTTCAAGCTATGGATTTTTTAACTCAACAAACCAAAGTAGTTTTTGGCCAAAAAGTAGAAAATCAAATATTGGCTACAGGAAAAGATGTTATTGTAATAGGTGGTGGAGATACCGGTTCTGACTGTGTTGGGACTTCTAATCGTCACGGTGCAAAATCAGTGACTAACTTCGAGATTATGCCAAAACCTCCAGTAGGAAGAAGTGAATCTACTCCTTGGCCATATTGGCCTTTACAGTTGAAAACTTCGACTTCACACAAAGAAGGTTGCGAAAGAAACTGGTTGATTAATACTAAAGAATTCATCAAAGATGCCAATGGTAAATTAATTGCTCTAAAAACAGTAAATGTAGAATGGAAATTAGTTCCGGGACAACGCCCTGAATTAGTTGAAGTGGAGGGTTCCGAAAAAACTTGGCCTTGTGATTTAGCTTTGCTTGCACTTGGATTTACAGGTCCCGAAAAAACATTAAGTAGTCAATTGGGTTTAGAATTGGATTTCAGAAGCAACTATAAAGCAGAATATGGTAAATACCAAACCAACGTTCCCAATATCTTTACAGCTGGCGATATGCGTCGTGGGCAGTCTTTGATCGTTTGGGCAATTTCTGAAGGTAGAGAAGCTGCCAGACAAGTAGATTTATATTTAATGGGTTCTAGTGATTTGCCTACCAAAGAAGGTGGTGATTTGCCAGGAGTTTAAATAATAAATAAGCATCTTCACAAAGACCTTGATTTAATTCAAGGTCTTTTTTTTTATTAGAAAATAGCAATTAAAATGCAAAATGTTTATTTTGAAACATTTTGTTATAATTTGTTAGTTTTCAATGTTTCCCTTGTGAGTATCGATAAAGAGTAATAAATTTGCAAAAAAGTATCACAATGCAAGCAAAAGATTTAGTACAACTTACAGAACAATTCGGTAGTCCATTATATGTTTATGATGCGGATAAAATCCAGTCACAATACAAAAGATTAACTAAAGCTTTTTCCAAAGTAGAAAAATTGCGTATTAATTATGCAATGAAAGCGCTATCAAACATAGCCATTCTTGAAATTTTAAGAGAAATGGGGTCATGTTTAGATGCAGTTTCTATCCAAGAAGTGCAATTAGGACTTCACGCAGGATATTCTCCAGATCAAATATTTTTCACTCCAAACGGAGTTTCTCTAGAAGAAATCGAGGAAGTTTCAGCAATGGGTGTTCAAATTAATATTGACAACTTATCGATTTTGGAACAATTTGGAACTAAATATCCAACCGTTCCGGTTTGCATCCGAATCAATCCGCACGTGATGGCAGGAGGAAACTCTAATATTTCTGTAGGTCATATTGACAGTAAATTTGGAATTTCAGTACATCAGTTACCTCATTTGTTGCGAATTGTAGAAAACACAAAAATGCACATCGTAGGAATCCACATGCACACTGGTTCTGATATTTTGGATATTGAAGTATTTTTATATGCCGCCGAAATCTTATTCGATGCAGCAAAAAACTTTAATAACCTTGAATTTCTTGACTTTGGAAGCGGATTTAAAGTGCCTTACAAAAAAGACGATATCGAAACCGACATTGAAGAATTGGGTAAAAAATTATCCAAAAGATTCAATTCTTTTTGTGCCGAATATGGAAAAGATTTGACATTGATATTTGAACCTGGAAAATTTTTAGTAAGCGAAGCTGGATATTTCTTAGCGAAAGTGAATGTTGTAAAACAAACTACTTCGACTGTATTTGCTGGAATTGACAGTGGTTTCAATCATTTGATTCGTCCAATGTTTTATGGTTCCCAACATCATATCGAAAATATTTCTAATCCAAAAGGGAAAGAACGTTTCTACTCCGTTGTAGGATATATTTGTGAAACCGATACTTTCGCTAACAATCGCAGAATCGCAGAAATTAATGAAGGGGATGTTTTGAGTTTTAGAAATGCCGGAGCGTATTGCTTCTCAATGGCATCCAATTATAATTCTAGATACAAGCCTGCGGAGGTTTTATGGATAAACGGTCAAGGCCACTTAATTCGAGCTCGCGAAACTTTCGAGGATTTACTCAAGAATCAAATTCCGTTGCCTGTAGAAACGGCAACAGTATAATAAAAACCAAATCCCATTTCGATGAAAAACGAAATGGGATTTTTTTTGGCATAGAGTTCTTCATAGATTTTCCAGAAATTAAAAGTCATAAATCAGAGGCTTTTCAAGCAAATCTTTAATTCAGTTTATAAACTGAGATATATCATATTTATTAAAATAAAATTTAGCTAATTTTACTCCAATAATTAAATAACAAAAAAAATGAAAAAGATACTATTTTGGAGCGTTTCAAGTTTACTAGTTTTATTGGTTTTTATTCAATGCAAACCCAACACCGAAAAAACCGAAGCTGTAAAAACGGAAGCGTCTGTTGTGGAAGAATTAAATGCACATCAAATCACTGTTAAAGAGGTTTTAAATGCAAATGCTTACACTTATCTTCTGGTAACCGAAGCTGATAAAGAATATTGGATTGCCGTTCCGAAAACGGAGGTAACCGTTGGAAAAACCTATACTTACCAAGGCGGAATGGAGATGAAAAAATTTGAAAGTAAAGATTTAAAAAGAACTTTTGATTCCGTTTTATTTGTTGAAGGAATAATTGATCCAAACGCTACAGCAGCCGCTGAAACAACATCAACACCAGTAAAAGTAGTTTCCTCTAAAGAATTGGCTAAAGGAATTATATTAGCAAAAGGTGGAATTTCCGTTTTTGAATTGTATTCAACCAGAGACAAATTAGCAGGAAAAACTGTGATTCTAACTGGTAAAGTGATAAAATTTATGCCAGAAATAATGAATAAAAACTGGATTCACTTGCAAGACGGATCTAATTTTAACGGATTTAATGACATAACAATTACTACTTTAGAAAAGGTAAAAGTGGACGATGTAGTTTCTTTAAAAGGAACAGTTGTACTTAATAAAGATTTAGGTTCAGGCTATAAATATGATGTTCTTATTGAAGATGCAGTACTTGTAAAATAAGTAAATCTCAATCTTTTTATAAATAATAAATCCCATTTCAATGAAAAATGAAATGGGATTTTTTTAGGTAGAATTCTAATTTTACATTTTTTTGAAAGTTGTCAAATTAAAAAAGAAGCATATAAGAACTATTTCTCCCCCAAAACTTCAGTCAAAACCTTGCTTTGTGTGCCGTTTGGCAATTCCAATTTTAGTTTGAAAGCTAGTGTTGGTGCTATTTGAGTGATTTCTTTTTTATCAAAACTTTCTCCGGCTTTTATCTTCCAACCATAAAAAAGCAAAGGTGCGTGTGTGTCATAAGCATAAGGTGTTCCGTGAGAAGTTCCTGTTGCTCCATATTCAATATATCCAGGTTTGTCTAACACGACCAAATCACCGTTTTGGGAAACATCATAACCGTTATTTATAAAATTCAAATAATAATCATTTCCTGTCGAAGCCAAAATTTCTTCCTCAGTATAAACTCTTTTTACTTGCTCCTGCGTCATCAAAAAGTCCTTAAAAGCTTGTTTGACTTTAACTAATTCTAAGCCTTTAGACCTGATTAAATCCTTATTGAAAAAAATATTAAAATTAGAATATTCAATCACTAAATTTTCTCCAAAAGTTGCAGTGGAAAATTCTTTTATCGCTTTCGAAATATCTTTCGACGGAACATTTTTCACATTGTATTTATGATCTTTCAGATGAGCTGCATTTTCGGCACAAGCGTGATCGGCAGTTAAGAAAAGCAAATAATTATCCTTGCCTACCGTTTTGTCTAAGTAATCCAAGAAATCAGCAATAGTAAGGTCTAGCCGCAAATAAGTATCTTGCAATTCCATTGATCTTGGCCCTAAAATGTGACCCACATAATCTGTAGAAGAGAAACTAACCGTTAAGAAATCGGTAATATTATCTTTTCCTAATTCTTCTTTTTCGATGGCTTTTTTGGCAAAATCAGCTAATAAATTATTTCCAAAAGGAGTTGAACGCATTACTTCCGCACCGTGTTTATCATACATTTCTTTTAGATTATAGGGAAAAACAGGTTTTTCGCAATCGTATAATTTTCCTTCATACGGATTATCGTCTGGCAAACTTTCGTTATAGTCGGCAGCAGGTTTCAATAAATTCCACCCTTTATTGATATAGGTCAAATAATTTTTATTATTGTTGAATTCTGTTACCCAATCTGGCAGCTTTTCTCCATAGAAGGTACTCGAAATGAAAGAGCCAGTTCCACTATACCAAAAAGCCCAATTCGCAAAATGGCCAGCTGGCAAAATGGCCCCACGATCTTTTAAGCTCATCCCAATTACTTTCCCTTTGAAGTTGGTTCCCAATCGTAATTCATCAGTAATGGTAGTACTTAATAGGTTTTTTGGAGACATTGCACCTTCTTTAGCTGTTCCGTCGCCCACTGTTTTTACCGAAGCATCATCTGTGCAATACATTGATTTTCCTAACTTTCGACTGTACCAATCATTTCCAACAATTCCGTTTACCGATGGGGTCGTTCCAGTATAAATGGCTGCATGTCCAGGACCTGTATAAGTAGGCATATAATTAAAATTGGCGTTGTGAAAGACAAATCCTTTTTGCATCAAACGCTTGAAACCGTTAGGAGAAAAATCGTCCGAAAAACGATATAGGTATTCCATTTTCATCTGATCGACTACAATTCCAACTACTAATTTTGGACGTTGTTGCGCTTGACCATTTGAAATAACAACAAAGGACAACAACAAAAATAACTTTTTCATAATATATATTTTACTGGTACAAAAATACGGATTCGCATTTTAGAAACTCAAATAGCAAGGGATTTTTTGGATAAAATTAATGGTATCTTAACCCAAAACATTTATTTATAATTGAAGATATTGTAGAGTATAATTCTATCTTCATAATTGATGTAAAGTTGCTTGCGATTGTCCTGTTTCTTTCTCGTAATAATCGAAAGAGTACAATCTTCACCGTTATTGTCTTTACAAGTGAATGAATAAACGCTATCGGTGTCATTTTCTTCCAAAGGGATATAATCGATAATTTCAAACAATTGAATAATCTCTGAATACACCACAATTCGGCTTTTATCAGTATCTAATTTTACTAAAATATTGACTAAACTCAAATCGGACCATTTGCCCCAATTCCCTTTTTTTTGTCTTTTTCCATAACGCTCAAACCCGAAGTTTTGAATTTGTAGGTTTGACCGTAAGATTGGCTTACTCCAATGGCGAAGAATACAAAAATTGCAATTATTTTTATTTTAGTCATTTATTATAAAATTGTAGGTTTTCAAAAGTACTAAAATTTGGAATTAGAAATTGAATTTCTCGACTTCTTTTCTAGCCAAATTAAAATCGGTAATCATTTCCTCAATTATTTCAGCAGCTGGAATTATTTTATGAATCAATCCTGCAATTTGACCAATTTCGAGTTCGCCTTCATCCATATCTCCTTCAAACATTCCGTGCTTTGCTCTTGCTCTGCCCAAAAGTTCCGATAATTCTTCTTTCGTTGGACATTTTGCGTACAATTGTTGAATGTCTTGGTAAAATTTATTCTTGATTAATCGAACGGGAGCCAATTCTTTTAAGGTGACTTGCGTCTCGCCTTCTTTGGTTTCTAAAATTTTATTTTTGAAATTTTCATGCGCCGATGATTCTACCGAAGCGGCAAATCGACTTCCTACTTGAACTCCATCAGCACCAAGAATCATTGCGGCAAGCATTCCACGACCATTTGCAATTCCTCCGGCTGCAATTAGAGGAATTTTAATATTTTCTTTTACCATCGGAATCAAAGTAAAAGTGGTAGTTTCTTCTCTTCCATTGTGTCCTCCAGCTTCAAATCCTTCGGCGACGATGGCATCAACTCCAGCCTCTTGGGCTTTCAAGGCAAAAACCGAACTGCTGACCACGTGAACTACCGTTATGCCTTTTTCCTTCAAAAAAGAAGTCCAGGTTTTAGGGTTTCCTGCTGATGTAAAAACAATTTTTACGTCTTCCTCGACAATAATATTTATGATTTCCTCGATATTTGGGTACAACATCGGGACGTTTACTCCAAAAGGTTTATCGGTAGCTTTATTACATTTTTGAATGTGCTCCCGTAAAACTTCAGGATACATCGAACCCGCTCCAATCAATCCTAAACCACCAGCATTACTGACTGCGCTAGCTAATTTGTAACCCGAATTCCAAATCATTCCTCCCTGAATAATGGGGTATTTGATATTAAAAAGTTGCGTGATTTTGTTCATCTAACTATCGAATTACTGTTTGATAATTTTTCCGCTTTTAGAAAAAGTATTCGATTCTATTTTATAGAAATAAGTTCCACTAGTCAAGGATTTTAATGAAATGGTGGACGATTGTGTTGAGATATTTTTCTCCAAAACTTTTTGTCCCAAAATGGAATAAATAGCAATCGTTTTAACAGCGGAATCATTTGGCAAAGTGAAAGAAATAGAGTCGTAAGTTGGATTTGGATAAACCACAAAATCAGTTTTCAAAAAATCAGTAACCGACAATCCATTGGCTAAAGCCAAATTGAAATCAGGAATTCCATAACCGTATTGTGGTCTTGATTTTAGGGCTGGTTCGGCAAAATTATCTGATGATTGCTCAATTAATTGTTTGATTTGTTGCGCATTTTTTCCGGGTAAAGCTTGCCATAAACAAGCGACCATACCAGAAGTTATGGGGCAAGAAAATGATGTTCCGGCTGCCGTAACGATGTTTCCAGCAGGATCGGATAAAACTACAGTTTGACCTTGAGCCATAACATCCGGTTTTACGCGACCGTCATAACTTGGACCAATTGAACTAAATAAAGCCAACGTTTCATCGGCTTGTACCGCACCCACAGCAATTACATTTTTAGCTTCGGCTGGAATTCCAACGTGTGGTTCTGCTTCCTGACCTTCATTTCCTGCACTAGCTACCACAATAATTCCTTTATCAAAAGCAATATTGGCTCCTTGCGATGCAAAAGCTAAATTCCCTGTCATATCTGAATACGTGTGACTGTAATTGGTATTGTCATAACCAAAATAGCCTAATGATGTAGAAATAATATCAACTCCTACCCTATCCGCTTCTTCGGCGGCTTCGACCCAATTTGATTCTTCGACTGGATTTTCGTTATAAGGAACGGCAGAAATAGCATCTTCTGTAATAAACAAATAATACTTTGCATCTGGAGCCGTTCCTACTAATTGTCCGTCAACATAACCTCCCATCGAAGACAAAACGTAGGTTCCGTGATTGTTGCCAGAATAATAATTACTACTTTTGTTTACGTAATCATATCCGCCAAGAATTTGATTGTTGTCCCGTAATCTCTTAAAAGGCGTTCCCGAATCTACTCCAGGAAAACCAGAATCCAATACGGCAATTATCTTCCCCGAACCTGTGTAATTCAATTGATGCAACAAATGACCATTCAACATTTGAATTTGATTTGAGGAAATACCATAATTGAATGTCACAGCCGTTTCCATCGTTTTATTTACAGACTTAAATTTTAATTTTGCTACCGTTTTATTGGTAGAACTATTCAAAGTTTTATCGGCAAAATCTACTTTGAGTACAGAAGATAATAATTTCAGTGCTTTTATATCAGCCACCGAACCACGAACGTGAAGACAATTCAACCATTTAGATTTCGCTTTGATCGTAATTCCAGTTGAAGCTGTAATTTCATCAATATACGGTTGGTAAACTGGAACATCTTTATCATTTAAAGCAATGCCTTGAGCAGTTCGTCTGTCCAAAGCTCTCTGCGAAAGTATGGTTAATGGAGTTGCCAAATCGGTTGCTGAGTTGGGTTTGTCTTTAAAATACACCCAAGCATCTTCTTGCGAAAAGGCAACAAAACTGGAAACCAACAACAGGATAAGATATATTTTTCTCATATATATTTTTTTAATTAAAATACGAAGCTAAGAAATAACTCCCGAACCAACTAATTCATCTTCTAAATACCAAGCTACAAATTGTCCTTCGGTGATGGCGGATTGTGGCTCTTCGAAAGCAACGTACATTCCGTTTTCGAATTGGTACAAAGTCGCTTTTTGCAAGGGTTGACGATAGCGAATTCTTGACATTACTTCCATGGTTTCTCCATTGGCCAAAGCCAAATCAGTGCGAATCCAATGCACTTCGGATTTTTCGATAAACAATGCTTTTCTAAACAATCCAGGATGATGACTAGTTAATCCTGTGTAAATCGAATTGGTTTCCACATTGGTAGAAATGATAAACAAAGGATCTGTTGTTCCACCAACATTAAGTCCTTTTCGTTGCCCAATAGTGAAATAATGCGCGCCTTGATGCTTGCCCATTACTTTGCCCATTTCTGGGGTATAATCTATTTTTTTTGAGTCGAAAGACAATGCTTCTTCTACGGAAAGATTGGTTTCTTTTTCTAAAGTATAAACAGGATTGGCTGCATCAATTTGATAAATCAATCCGTCTTTGGGTTTTAATTTTTGCTGTAAAAACTCGGGTAATCTTACTTTTCCAATGAAACATAAGCCTTGAGAATCTTTCTTTTCGGCGGTGACTAAATCCAATTCCAGAGCGATTTCGCGTACTTCTGGTTTTGTTAATTCACCAATTGGAAACAAAGATTTCGCCAATTGCTCTTGCGATAATTGACATAGAAAATAGGATTGATCCTTATTCGTATCGGCTCCAGCCAAGAGTTGGTAGACTTTTTCGCCGTTGACTTCAACTTCTCCTTTTCGGCAATAATGCCCAGTTGCTACATAATCGGCACCGAGACTTAAAGCGATTTTCATAAAAACATCGAATTTTATTTCGCGATTGCAAAGCACATCGGGGTTTGGAGTTCGCCCCTTTTCGTATTCGTTGAACATATAGTCCACGATTTTCTCTTTGTATTCTTCACTTAAATCAACGGTTTGGAAAGGAATACCTAATTTTTCAGCAACCAACAAAGCATCGTTGCTATCTTCGAGCCAGGGACATTCGTTAGAAATAGTAACTGAGTCGTCGTGCCAATTTTTCATAAAAAGCCCTATAACTTCATAGCCTTGTTGTTGTAACAAATAAGCCGCAACACTCGAATCTACACCACCTGAAAGCCCAACAACTACACGTTTCATTTTGAAATAATTATAATTTTACAAGTTGGCAAAGTTACAAAGATTTACGGAAGGATTCATGGATAAAACAGGATTAACCTTTTGTTGTGAAATTTTAGTGCAAAGTAGCAAAGTGCTGTATTAATTTAGAGATTGAAGTTTGCGAAAATAGAAAGCCAGATTAATTCTTTTTAGTATTCGAAACACTTTGAGGAAAACTCATGTTCTCTTCTTTTACTAATTTTCCTTCTTGAAAAAACTGCCAAATTCCTGCTTTTTTCCCATTGACGAATTTCCCTTTGGAAACGATTGTTCCGTCATCGGCATCCCTGAAAATAGCCAATCCATCAAACTGATCGTTCTTGTAATTAGATTCTTCGATGATGATTCCGGATTCGGTATATCGTTTGTAAAAGCCGTTTTTAAGGTTGTTTTTGTATAGCATTTCTTCGGCGATTTTTCCGTTGGAATAAAAAACAGAACGTAAACCTTCGAGCTTGCCTTTAGTGTAACTTTCGGTAGTCATTATCGCTTTTGAGGCTTTGTGGTAGTATTTCCATTGGCCTTCGTATAATTTATTGACCACTTTGCCTTCGCTTACTTTATTTTTGAGTTGATCATAAACAATCGTATAGGCAGAATTGTCTTTGGGATTAAATTCTCTGGTAGCAACGACTCTTTTCGATTTGGTATTATCATAGAAAGTAAAAATACCAATTTCTTTACCGTGTTCGAAAGTGCCTTCGTATTTTGGGTTTTTAGTATCTTGATACACTCCTTTCCAAGGACCGTTTTTGTTTCCTTTATCGTCTAATTTGTTATAAACTCCTTGAGAAAACGAGAGGCTATTTACTAAAAGTAGAAATCCTAATAAAAGTTTATGTGTCATAACTATTCAATTCTAATAAATGATTTATATATGTAACTAAATTTCATTAATAATATTACTCTATCAAAAAAACTAGTAGCTAACAAATTTACAAATAACTTTTTGAAAACAATTTTGTTAACTCTAACATATGTTTAGCATTCATATTATCTCTCTAAACATATTAAATATATTTTACTGATCTACAACGTATTAGTTGCAGTAAATTCGGTCGAACAAATATTAATATTTTCATAAATAATATTTTGTTTAATCTTTTTTAAATAAGTTTGAACAAAATTTAATAAAAACAAGTAAAACAAAAAACAAAAACTTATGAAAACATTATTTAAAATTAAAATGATTTTCGCAGTTGTAATATTAACTGCTTTCACTATCTCTTGTGATGAAGATAAGGATCCTGCTCCAGACACTACCATAACTGGGATTGCTCAGACAGATCCTAATGTATCAATTCTTGTTCAGGCTTTGGTAAAAACAAATTTGAGTGCTACACTGCGCGGTCCAGGACCTTTCACCGTTTTTGCCCCAACAGATGCCGCTTTTGTAGCCTTCTTGAAAACTACACCTTATGCAACGTTGAATGATGTCCCTAACGATGTTTTGACTCAAATTTTACTTAATCACGTAGTTAGTGGTAAAAAAATGTCTACTGATTTGACTACAGGTTATGTTAAAACTTTAGCCACAAGTGCGACCTCTGGAACAAATACAATGAGTATGTATGTAAATACCGCATCGGGTGTTAAGCTTAATGGTGTAGCAACTGTAACCGCCGCAAATATAATGGCTGCAAACGGTGTTATTCACGTTGTGGATAAAGTAATTGGTTTACCAACAATTGTAACTCATGCAACCGCAAACGACAACTTTAAATCACTAGTTGGCGCATTGACTGGTGCTGGACAACCTAATTTTGTTAGTATTCTTTCTGGTACAGGACCGTTCACAGTTATGGCTCCAACGAATGATGCCTTCACAGCTTTGAACACTGAATTAGCACCAGGAGGAATTGCAGGAGTTTCAACTGCAAATTTGACAAAAGTTTTAACTTATCACGTTGCCAATGGAAATGTTTTAGCTGCTAGTTTAAAAGAAGGTCAAGAAATTTCTACCCTTCAATTACCACAAAAATATACTATTCAATTGACTGGTGGTGCTAAAATTAAAGATGCTAATAACCGAATTTCAACTATCACCGCTACAGATGTGCAATGTTCGAATGGAGTAATTCACGTGATAAATAAAGTGCTACTGCCAACGCTTTAACAATTCTAAAAAATACAATTTAGATATTTAATACCACCAACTAAAAGTGTTATTCGAATTTTACTTTAGTTGACAAATTTGCCTCCAGAAAGATAATTCTTAATGGAGGCATTTTTAATATAAATAATTCAAAAAAAGTTCAAACTATAAATGAAAAAGTTTAAAATTGTAATATTTTAACTAAATATTTTATAAATAATTGTATTTAATCGATTTTATTTGCGTTTTTATCGTTGCTGCTGTATATTTATAATCCCAATTCTAACTCTCTAGCCATGAACACATTTACACAAAAAGAATTCGCTTTCTCCAGAAAACTACTGTGCTCTGTTTTAGGGCATAAAATGATTACAACCAGAAATGTGACCAATCATTTTAAAGAATATAAATGTTCGATGTGCGGTTTAGAATTGACAAATGATATTCACGGTCATACAATATACCTCACTCAAGAGTTAAAAGACATTAATGAAATATTAAACCGATTACATATAAAAAGAAATTATACTATTTAATAAACCCATTTTAAATCCCCAAAAAAAATGCTACTACTTCTGCTCATAAAAAGCCTTTTATTGTTAAGACAATTAGCAATAAGAAAACGCTTAGCTCAGATTTCTGTAATCGAAATCAATCCCTAGCGATATCAAAAACTATTAATTTTTAGTATTTGATTACAAGATTAATTCACAATATATATGTTTTTGTAATTTCGAGTTATAAAATCAAAGGCCGAGTTGAGCACATTTCCCATAGATTTTGCTCTCTTGAAATTGATGTCGTGAGTTAATCGATACAATTCCAACTTCAATTGTTCGACATGACTATCCGGCGCAATCATATCATTGCCCATAATTTGCAATAACTTATTAATACGGGTTTCACTAGAAAATATTCTTTTGGCCAAAGCGGCTCTTTCCTCGTTTTTATACTGTTCAATCGAGCTATTCTCTAATTTATCTTTAACCAATTTTACCATTGGATAATTTTCTTTAAAAAACTGTGGACGATACACTTTCAAATTCCCCTCATAACATTGCTGATCAAAATCTATTGGACGAATTTTAAAAACTACCTGATCAAAATCGTGAATGGGAACAATAACATAATTGTATGCTCTCATATCTCCCAATAGCCGAATCATACAACGTTCGTTAAACTTGACAAATTCTTTTGCGATTTGTGATTTTTCGACCTCGGAACAATTTTGCAAAAGTGTCCCCATAAACACATCTCCGGGAATTCCCATAATATGTTCTTCGATTAAAGTGTCTTTATAAACCAAAAAATGGATTTTATCTGGCGAAAGTATATGCTCTAATTCCAAGCCGTAAACCCTTGAAGCGTCTGCTTTTTTTACATAAAAATAGGTGTAATTATCGTTGAGAATGTTTCGTACCTTAACTCGAAAGGGTTTTGAGTTGCCAAAAGTGCAGTAGTCAATAGCATCAACATTCAAGAACTTTATGATATCAGTATTCCCATCTGAATGAAGATAGGAATATATTTTTTTTAAATTCAAATCAATTTCTGCTCTCTCAAACTCACTGTAGTACACTCGAATCCACAAAGTATCAACATCATTTTTATCAAAAACATTTATTGAACCCGTAAATCGCAATAAATCATCATAATATATTGAAACTTTTGACACCCGATCAAATCGTTCCAAATAGTCTAAAAAGGAAGAATTTATGGGATAGGAAGGCTTTTTGAAAACCATTAATTGTTCGTGACTCATTTTGAAATAATTTTAAACAAATTTACATTAATATCATTAGCTAATTCAAAATTGAAGACATAATTAGATTTCTTTTTATGAGGAAAACGATTGATTTCAGCAATTCTTTAAACCCAAAATATGATAGTTTAAAAAAAAATAGTTTTGTAGTATCTTTGCATTATTATGAAATGGAGACAAACAATTCTATTTTTTTGCTTAATTTACTGCAATACTGTGATTGTATCGGCACAAAATATTACTGTTGACGACTGTTACACGGCTCAACAACTTGTCGAAAATGTATTAGTAAATAGCTCTTGCGCAACGGTTTCCAATTTTGCTGCAACAGGAGATACCTTTCCGATTGGGCAAAATAGTTATGGTTATTTTACGAACGCCAATGGTAGTTTTCCTTTTACTGAGGGTGTGATTCTAACCACAAGTTATGCTAAAAAAGCGATAGGTCCTTTTAGCACGATTACTTCTAATATTATTGGCAACGATAATGATGGCGGTTGGTTAGGCGATGCCGACTTGAATCAAGCCTTGGGAATTTCGACTTCTGTAACTGCTACTGTTTTAGAATTCGATTTTATTCCATTAACTAATTTTTTAAGCTTTGATTATATTTTTGCTTCTACTGAGTATGCGGATACAGGTTCTTGCAGATTTACAGATGCATTTACATTTTTAATTAAAGAAAACAGTATCGGTTCTGTATATGATAATTTAGCTGTGATTCCGGGAACTCGTACACCTGTATCCTCTACAAACATACGTCCTACGATACCAGCTTCAGGAAATAATAGTGGGTGTCCTGCGGTAAATCAACAATATTTTAATGGTTTTAATGATAATATGAGTCCAATAAATTATGCGGGACAAACCACCATAATGAATGCTCAAACAACAGTTATTGCCGGAAAAAGTTATCACATTAAATTAGTGATTGTAAATGACAAAAACGAATTTTATGACTCTGCCGTTTTTCTAAAAGCAGGAAGTTTTTCTCCAAAAATTGATTTAGGAATAGACCGTTTAGCGTCAAGTAATCCAATTTGTTTTGGCGAAAGCTACACAATTGACACCCAACTGCCAGCAACTTATGACTATAAATGGTACAAAGATGGAGTAGTACTTCCTACAGAGAAAAGTCCAAATTTGATTATTAATGACAATGGAACTTACAAAGTAGAAGTGGTTTTTACACCTGCAACCTGTTTGGCGATAGACGAAATAAAATTAGAATATGCTACCGAAATTGTTTTGTCAGATATAACGCTGGTGCAATGTGATGATAATAATGATGTAATAACACTATTTGATTTGTCAAAATTAGATAACATCATAAAAAATAATACTGCAAGTTTAAGTCCGGCGGTATATTTTGAATCTTTGGCAGATGCACAAGCAAAAATAAATGCAATTCCGACCCCTACCGCTTACACAAACAAACTTTCGATTCCGACACTTTTTGCCAGAGTTACGAATACTTTTGGCTGCGCCAATTACGCTCAAATTAATCTTGTTATTGCAAACAATAATTTCCCAACCCAAAGTCCCGTTTCAACCTGCGATGAAGACTCTGCACAAGATGGTTTATATCAATTTGATTTGAATGCTCAGGTCACTCCACAAATCTTGAGTGGCTTGCCCGCTGCTCTGATTGTCGAATATTATTTGAACACAACCGATGCCATTGCCCAAAAAAATCCTTTGCCGAATATTTTTAAAAACACCACTCCAAACCAACAAATTATTCAAGCAAGAGTTATAAACGGCCCAGATTGTTATGGAATTGTTCCTATAATTCTTATAGTAAACACCTTTATTCCGGCCAATTTTCAGGATGAAACTGGTTTTGTTTGTGTAGGTTCAACCACCGATTTAAATGTAGCTTCTGGTTTTTCAGGTTATTTATGGAATACTGGAGCGACAACAAATAGCATTACAATAAATGTAGCCGGCAACTATGAGGTTATAGTTGCTAATGCAACAGGTTGCACGGCTGTGAAAAAATTCACAATTATAAGCTCAGGAATTGCCACAATTACTGATGCTACAGTTACTGATTTTGCTGGAAAAAATAATTCAGTTTTATTACAACATACTGGTATCAGCGCTAATTATGAATTTTCGCTTGATGGATCTTATTTTCAAGATAATCCTCTATTTACCGGAGTTGCTCCAGGCAAATATCTGGCGTATGCAAATGACAAAAACGGATGTGGATTATCGATTCCTTTTACGGTTTATGTTTTAGATTATCCTAGATTTTTTACTCCAAATGAAGATGGTTATAATGACATTTGGCAAATACAAAATCTAGATTTATTTCCAAATTCGACACTTGTAATCTACAACCGTTTCGGCACTATACTAACTGAAATTAATGCCCTAAATCCATATTGGAACGGCAAATACATTGGCAAAGAATTGCCTTCAGATGATTATTGGTTTCAGCTAAATCTTGGTGAAGGCAAAATAATAAAAGGTCATTTTTCGTTAAAAAGATAATAAATAATTGTTATTTTTATCCGATGAAAAAAATTGTTCTATTTCTATTTATATTTTTATCTATTGGTTGTTTTGCACAGTTTAGTAAAACACATTACATTCCACCATTATCAGGATCAAATTCAGTAGCTGCTCAGGAGCAATATTTATACATTTCAACACCAAGTTTAACTCCTGTAAAAGTTAAAATCAATGCCATTGGTGTCGGAATTACAAATGCTACCGTATCGCAAAATAGTCCTTATGTTTATTCCATCGGCTTTGGAACAGACACCCAACTTATGGCCAGCAGCGGCTTTTTAAACGCAGCTCTGTCTGACAAGGGCTTTATTATTGAAGCCGAAAGTTTAGTTTATGTAGCTGCGAGAGTAAATGCTGGAAGCTATAATCAGGCGGGTTCATTGGTTTCAAAAGGACTGTCTGCATTGGGAAAAGAATTTAGAGTTGGTGCTTATATAAATACCGGCACAACAAATACTAGTCCAGCCCGATACACTTTTTTATCAATTTTAGCCACAGAGAACAATACCTTGATTGAATTTAAAGACATCAAACCTGGTGTGACTTTAATAAATAATGCGGCAGCCGGAAACACTCCAGCAAGTGTTACTTTACAAAAAGGACAAAGTTATGTTCTGGCTACCGAAGATAATAGTACCGCAAACAAAGACGGATTAATTGGTACATTAGTTAAATCGAATAAACCAATTGCTTTTAATTGTGGCTCTTTTGGCGGAACAAATGGAAATAATAATGGAAATCTAGATTTGGGTTTTGATCAAATAGTTCCCATAGAAAATATCAGAAGTAAAGATACCGACGAAACAAAATATATTTTTGTTAGAGGATTTGGGTTGGACATTACCGAAAGGCCTCTGCTTGTAGCACATGAGGACAATACCGAAATATTTATTAACGAGGTAAGCACGACGATATTAAATGCAGGACAATATTTAGCTGTAGACGGCTCTTTGTATGGAAGTAATGGAAATATGTATGTGAGAACTACTAAACCCACTTTTGCTTTCCAAAGTGTGGGCGGGTCTTCGCAAGCCAATCAGGAAATGTTTTTTGTTCCTCCTTTAAATTGTTCTACTCCAAATGTTGTGAACAATATTCCTTTTTTGGAAAGTATTACGCCAAGGACTTTTACAACAAATAGCGGAGTAAATGTTGTCACTGAAAGTGGAGCAATTTTACAAATTAGGAATTGATGGTGTAAATTATCCTATTTCTAGTCTTCCTTCGGGAGTTACAGCAACACTCCAAACAGTAATCGCCAATCCAGCTTTTGAAGTGTACAGCATCACGGGTTTAAGAGGTAATATTGGTGTTTTTTCAAATAAACAAGTTTATGTTTCTTATTTTGGCTCGAGTGGTGCCGCAACCTATGGTGGTTATTATTCAGGTTTTGACCTGAAACCCGAAATTATTTCCGACATAAAAATTGGAGCCACTTCTTCGTGTATCCCAGATGTGATTTTAAAAATTAGTTCTTTGACCTCTTATGATTCCTTTGAATGGTACAAAAATGATGTGGTAATTCCCGGTGAAATAAGCAATATATACACTCCAAGTGAGCCCGGTTTTTATCAAGTAAAAGGAACAAATTCAAACTGTGGCAATTTTGTTTTTTCCGATAAAATTCCAGTAAGCGAATGCCCAAATGATCTTGATGGTGATAAGGCAAACGACAACATTGATGTCGACAATGATAATGATGGAATCCTCAACTGCACTGAATCTTTCGGAAATCAAAACATTGACATTTCGAATTCAAGCGCAGGAAATATTATTTTCAATACCTACTCCAATTCGTTCATCGGAGCAACCACAACAACAGGTGTAGATTTGCCCAAGGGAACATTTTTAGGCAATTCAGATGGTAGTTTTATATCCGAAATTCCTGCAGGTAAAGACAATAGTGTAACTTACGAACTGACTTTCACTCAACCGATAAGCGTAGGAATTGAATATGTTTCTTCAGCTAATGCGGCCGAATTGTTGAACGATAACGCAGAATATGTCATTAATTCAGACATCAACAAAACCATAACGGTTCTCAATCCTGATAATCAACTATTGATTGATATTAATTATGATGGAATATACGAGACAGGTATTACAGAATTTTCGTCATTCGAAATACGCTGTCGGCTTAACAGTGCAACTCCTTTAGCAGCAGGAACTGGCACTTTTAAATTCTTAACGTATTTAGCCAATACTATACGTTTTACTCACAAAAATCTATCTGAAACGCAATCCAATAAATCAACTCTAAAGTTTTTTGCAACTTGTATTCCAAAAGATTCTGATGGAGATAATATTCCAGATCAATTAGATAGTGATAGCGACAATGATGGAATCCTGGACACAAAAGAAGCTCAAGTAAACGCAGGTGTAGCAATATCGAATACCGACACCAACCACAACGGACTTGATAATGCTTATGAACCTGGATTCAGTCCCGTGGATACTGATAGCGACGGGGTTTTAGATTATTTAGATCTTGACAGCGACAACGACGGAATTCTGGATGCAGTAGAAACTGCAAATGATTTTGATACAGATGGGATAGCTAATTACCGCGACTTGGATAGCGACAAAGATATCTGTTCCGATGTTATCGAAGCTGGATTTACAGATGATGATGGAGACAGAAAATTCGGAAATTCACCGATAACTGTTGACTTGAATGGGCTTGTTAGCGGAGCTCCTTATACTATTCCAAATCCTGATTATTTAATTTCGGCACCCATTGTAATAGCAACCCAACCCGCAGTTGCTCCTACCTGCGAATTGCAAAACACAACAATTAGCCTAGTTGATAATGGTGGAAATAACTATCAATGGCAGCTTTCTACTGATGGTGTGAGTTGGAACAACCTCATTAACGACGGAACTTATGCTGATGTTACAACAAACACATTAGCAATAACAAGTGTTTCAAATACTATGAACGGCTACAAATATCGCGTTCAATTGAGTAAAACAGGAAACTCTTGCGGGTTGACTTCCACTGAAGCCATTTTGACCGTTTATGCATTACCTGTTGTAAAAGACATCACTATTATTCAATGTGGCATCGACCTGTTAGGATATTCTACCTTTAATCTTACCGTGAAAAATAGCGAAATTTCAACGGATTCTGCCAATGAAACTTTCACTTATTACAAAAGTTTAGCTGGTGCCAATACTGCAAATGCGACAGAATTAATTAATACACCGTTGGCTTATACAAACCCAACCCCATTCATAATGCCAGTCTGGGCAAGAATAATTAATAAAAACGGATGTTTTAGAACGGCTCAAATTACTTTGCAAGTTTTGGCAACTCAAATTCCAATTACATTTAAAAGATCCTTCGAAGTTTGCGACGATTTGCTAGATATCAATGGAGCAAATAATAACAATAATAATAAAAGAGATGGTATTTCAACATTTGATTTTAGCAGTGTTACTACCGACATTACAGCGTTGCTGCCAACCACAGGAAATTATTCCATTACCTATTATCGGAATCAAGCCGATGCATTAGCAGAAATTAATGTTATTACTGATATTTCAAATTATAGGAATATAAGTTATCCAAACACTCAAATAATTTGGGGTCGAGTGGACAGCGATATCGACAATGCTTGCTTTGGATTAGGTCCGTATGTAAATCTTACAGTAGAGAAATTGCCTTTTGCAAATCCGACATCAATTCCAAGACAATGTGATGACAATCAGGATGGAATTTTCACTTTTAATACTGCTGCTCTTGAAACTACTTTGTTAGGAACGAATCAAACATTTCCAGTTACGGTAACCTATTTTGATGCTGCAAATAATCCTCTGAAAGATGCAAACGGAATTTTGATAATTAGTCCTTTTCCAGCAACTTATACATCTACTTCTCAAATTATAAAAGCAGTCGTTACCAATAATACTACATTGAAATGTTTTGACGAAACTAACATTCAATTTATAGTCGATGATTTACCTGAAGCTTTCGGTGTTCCAGTCTCGTTGACAACTATTTGCGATGATGAATTAGACCCTTTAACTCAGGATGGAAAAGTGGCTTTTGATACTTCAACATTTCAATCCACAATTTTGAACGGGCAAATTGGAATGATTGTTAAATATTTTGACCAAAATGGAAATGCTTTGCCAAGTCCATTACCAAATCCATTTGTGACTAGTTCTCAAAATGTAAAAGTCATTGTCGAAAACCCGATAAACACAACTTGTTTCGCCGAAATAATAATTCCTTTTAAAGTAGATCCTTTGCCCAATATTAGTTTGAATATCGATGGCAGTGAAGATAATTTAGTTTGTTCGAACATTCCAACGTTTTTTGTACAACTCAATGCTGGAATTCAAGATGGTTCTTCAACAAGCAATTATACGTACGTTTGGTCAAAAGACGGAATGGTTTTGCCGAGTAAAACAGCCTATACTTTGGACGTAAACGAGGAAGGATTATATACCGTCGAAGTACTAAACAGTGCAGGTTGTGGCAAAATTCGAACAATAAAAGTTACTGCTTCAGATCTTGCGACCATCGAAACAATAGATGTAGTGGATATGGCCGATTTGAATTCAGTTACCATAAATGTTACCGGTTTAGGTGATTATGAATATAGTTTAGATGAAGCTACTGGATATTTTCAAGATTCAAATATTTTTGAAAATGTTTCTGCAGGACTTCACGAAGTTTATATAAATGATAAAAATGGTTGTGGTTTAGTAACTAAAACTATAGCTGTAGTAGGTCTGCCAAAATTCTTCACGCCAAATAATGACGGATACAATGATTATTGGAGCGTAAAAGGTGTAAATGCTACTTTCTATAGTAATTCTATAATCTATATTTTTGACCGATTTGGAAAACTTCTCAAACAATGGGTTCCTACCAGAAGTGAAGGTTGGGATGGTACTTTTAACGGAATTCCTTTACCAGCGGATGATTATTGGTACACCATAAAGCTAGATGATGGACGAGAAGCAAAAGGTCATTTTAGTTTAAAACGATAAATATAAAATGTTGTACAACTACAATTGCATAAAAAAAGCCATTCTTTCGAATGGCTTTTTTGTTGTACAATATAAAATTAGACTTTAAATCTTTTTCTATCTGTTTCTGTCAAAAATATTTTTCTCAAACGAATAGATTTTGGAGTTACCTCAACATATTCATCTTTCTGAATGTATTCCAATGCTTCTTCAAGTGAGAAAATGATTGGAGGAATAATCCTTGCTTTTTCATCATTTCCGGAAGAACGAACGTTAGATTGTTTTTTCTCTTTAGTTACGTTCACACACATATCATCGCTACGGGAGTTTTCACCAATTACTTGACCTTCATAAATTTCGTCATTAGGATTAACGAAGAATTTACCACGATCTTGTAATTTATCGATAGAATAAGGAATCGCTTTTCCTTTTTCCATAGATATTAATGACCCTTTGTTACGTCCGGAAATTTCTCCTTTGAAAGGCTCATATCCTATAAAACGATGCGCCATAATAGCCTCACCTGCAGTAGCAGTAAGCAATTGGTTACGCAATCCAATAATTCCACGTGATGGAATATTAAATTTTATAATCATACGTTCCCCTTTAGTTTCCATACTTAACATCTCTCCTTTACGCAAAGAAACAAACTCTACAGCTCTTCCTGAAAGTGTTTCTGGTAAGTCGATTGTCAATTCCTCAATTGGCTCACATTTTTTACCATCAATTTCTTTGATGATAACTTGTGGTTGACCAATTTGCATTTCATATCCTTCTCTTCTCATTGTTTCAATAAGAACAGACAAGTGAAGAACTCCACGACCAAAAACCATAAACTTATCGGCAGAATCAGTTTCACCCAATTTCATTGCCAAGTTTTTTTCCAATTCTTTTGTCAAACGGTCTCTAATATGTCTAGAAGTAACAAATTTACCTTCCTTACCAAAGAAAGGCGAATCGTTAATGGTAAACAACATACTCATTGTAGGCTCATCAATAGCAATGGTTTGTAAAGCTTCTGGATTATCAAAACAAGCAATAGTATCACCAATTTCAAAACCTTCTACTCCAATAATTGCACAAATATCTCCAGCTATTACTTCTTGCACTTTTTTACGACCAAGTCCTTCAAAAGTATGCAATTCTTTAATTTTTGATTTCGTAATAGAACCATCTCTTTTTACCAAAGAAATTGGCATCCCTTCTTTCAAAACGCCTCTCTCTAAACGACCAATTGCAATACGACCAGTAAACGAAGAAAAATCCAATGATGTAATTAACATCTGTGGTGTTCCTTCAGATACTTTTGGAGGAGGAACATTTTCAATAACCATGTCCAACAATGCTTCAACATTATCGGTTACGTTTTCCCAATGGTCAGACATCCAGTTATTTTTAGCTGAACCGTAAACAGTTGGAAAATCTAACTGCCATTCTTCTGCACCTAATTCGAACATTAAATCAAAAACTTTTTCGTGAACTTCTTCAGGTGTACAGTTTTCTTTATCTACTTTATTGATCACAACGCAAGGTTTCAAACCAAGGTCAAGGGCTTTTTGCAGTACAAAACGTGTTTGTGGCATTGGGCCTTCAAAAGCATCCACTAACAAACATACACCATCAGCCATATTAAGTACGCGCTCTACTTCCCCACCAAAATCAGCGTGACCAGGAGTGTCAATAATATTTATTTTTGTTCCTTTATATACAACAGAAACATTTTTAGAAGTAATGGTAATACCTCTTTCACGTTCCAAGTCGTTGTTATCAAGAATTAAGTCACCAGTGTTTTCGTTATCACGAAATAAATGACAGTGGTACATAATTTTATCAACCAAAGTGGTTTTACCGTGATCGACGTGGGCAATAATTGCAATGTTTCTAATAGCTTCCATCTAATTTTTTTTTCAGGTTGCAAAGGTACACTTTATTTTCTTAAAAAAAATCTTTATATTATTGTTTGCAATTTGTTAACGTAATTAGTTCAACACATAGCTTATAAAATAAGTTTTGAATGATTATAAATAATAACTTAAATTTTTTATATTTGGATAATGAAAAACAAGACCAATCAAATAACCATAATCTATATACTAGCCTCTATATTTTTGGCAATTGTATATCGTAAAGTTTTTTCAATTGTACTTCCATCAAATTCCTCCTCGCTTAATTTTATTAGTGACATTCTTTTTATTCTATTTTCTGGAATCCTTGTTAAATACGTTTTATATAAAAATGATATTAGAAACTCAGAAATTTATAGAAAATTAAAAAACACAAATAATGACATTAAAGAGTCTAATGAAAAATATGATATTGTTTCAAAAGCCACAAGTGACACCATTTGGGATTGGAAAATCATAGAAGACACAATGACTTGGAACAAAGGAATAGAAGCTGTTTTTGGCTATAAACAAGATGAGATTGGCAAAAGTTCTGCGTGGTGGTTTGATAATATTCATCCCGAAGATACCATCAAAATGTCAATAAAATTATATTCATTCATAGAACAAAAAACTGAAAATTGGCAAGATCAATATCGATTTAAATGTGCTGATGGTTCCTATAAATACGTTTTAGACAGAGGCTTTATTTTAAAAGATGAAAACGGAAAATCAGTCAGAATGATTGGAGCCATCCAAGACATCACAAAACAAAAAGAGGAAGAACAGCGACTTAAACTCTTGGAAACTGTAATTACGCACACAAAAGATTCTGTAATTATTACCAAAGCCGATTTGAATGACGGCAAAATACCGAGTATCGTTTATGTAAACCCTGCATTTTCTGTTACATCGGGTTATTCTTCTGATGAAATTATAGGTAAATCACCTGACGTTTTTATTAGTACAAATGCAGATCTTGAAGAACATCAAAAATTACTTAATGCCATAAAAAATAAGGAAGAATGCCAAATTGAAACTCTCAGTTACAAGAAAAACAAAGAAGCGTATTGGGTCAATTTCAATATGTTACCAGTTTATGATTCAGAGGGAGAACTTTCGCATTGGATTTCAATTCAAAGAGATATCACTGAAGACAAAAAGCAAGAAGTTGAAAAAGAACAACTTATAAAAGAATTAACCCAAAACAATAAAGATTTACAACAATTCTCGTATATTACATCGCACAATCTTAGAGCGCCACTCTCAAACTTAACCGGATTACTAAACTTGATTGAGGACATTCCTATTGAAAATCAAGAACTTAAAGAAATCATAGATGGTTTTAATAAATCTACTCATTTGTTAAACGAAACTATCAATGATTTAGTAAGAGTAATAATTATAAAAGATAATCCTTCAATAGAAAAGGAAGCTCTTATGCTAAAAGATATTTTTGAAGACGTTTTTAGTCAATTGGACTTCCTTATTGGCTTACACAAACCTATAATTTTATTTAATTTTGAAGAAGTTTCATTTTTGAATACAAATAAATCGTACCTTGAAAGTATATTATTGAATTTATTGACAAATTCATTAAAATATAAATCTGAAAGTCGAAAATTAAAAGTAACAATTGCTGCGCATCAATCAGGCGATAGCATAGTTTTGATTTTTAAAGACAATGGGATTGGGATTGACTTAGAAAGAAATAAAGATAAAGTTTTTGGCCTATATCAAAGATTTCACGACTATCCTGACAGCAAAGGATTGGGTTTATATTTAGTAAAATCGCAAGTTGAAACTATGGGAGGTACAATTAGTGTAGAAAGCAAAGTAAATGTTGGAACTACATTTACATTAACTTTTAAAAATAAATAATAATGCTTGGAACAATTCTATGTGTTGATGATGATCCAATAACCTTGATGTTATGCAAAATGGTCATTACCAAAGCTTCATTTTCAAATGAAATAGTAACTGCTAAAAATGGACAAGAAGCCCTTAAATACTTTGATGCATTCAAAACAATTGCTAACGCCAACAATAAACCACAATTAATTTTTCTAGACCTTAATATGCCAGTTATGAATGGCTGGGAGTTCTTGGAAAGCTTTAACACCGCAAATTATTTAGAATATCACCAAACCAAAGTCATAATTCTATCCTCAACAATTGACCCAGAAGATTTAGAAAAATCAAAAAAATACCCAATGGTAATTGATTTTCTTTCAAAACCCATTTCTAAAGAAATGCTTGAATTACTGAAAGGTAAAATCTAAGTTTACTCCATAAAAAAATCCCGAAAATATCGGGATTTTTCTATATAAAAATAAATTGAATAACTACAATTTAGCAACGTGCTTAGTTAATTTAGATTTTAAATTAGAAGCTTTGTTATCGTGAATGATATTTTTCTTGGCTAATTTATCGATCATAGAAATCACACTTGATAATTTAGAAGTAGCATCTTCTTTATCAGTAGCAATTCTTAATGCTTTTATAGCATTACGAGTAGTTTTATGTTGATATCTGTTTAAAACTCTTCTTTTCTCGTTGCTTCTTATTCTTTTTAAAGCTGACTTGTGATTTGCCATTTTCTTAAATGATTTTTTTCTTTATTAATTTTTTTTTGTAGTCCCTAGGGGAATCGAACCCCTCTTACCAGGATGAAAACCTGGCGTCCTAACCGATAGACGAAGGGACCATCCTTCTGTAATGCGGATGCAAAAATACAACTATTTTTGAAACGCACAATAGTTCAAGTAAAAAAAATAATATTATTTTTAATATGCCTTTGCAAAAAGCACCCTTTCAGTAGAAGACTTCCCAGTGAGAATACAGCTTCCAGCTTCTTTTACTCCGTTCAAAGGAATACATCTTATTGTTGCTTTTGTCAAGTTTTTTATTTCCTCTTCAGTAGCCGCAGTTCCGTCCCAATGAGCTGAAACAAACCCTCCTTTTCGTTCAAGAACATCTTTAAACTCCTCAAAACTATTTACTTCAGTTATATGTGTTTCACGATAATCAAATGCTTTTTGGAATAAATCGATTTGGATTTGTTCTAAAAGATTTTTGATATAAATCGCAATTCCATCCTTAGAAATAATTTCTTTAGTCAAAATATCGCGCCTTGCAACCTCAAAAGTTCCGTTTTCTAAATCTTTTGGACCGACGGCTATTCTAATAGGCACCCCTTTCAATTCCCATTCTGCAAATTTAAATCCAGGTTTTTGAGTGGTTCTGTTATCAAATTTTACCGAAATAGTAAGTTTTTTGAATTCTGAAATTAATTCGTTTACAGCCAAAGTTATTTCTTCCAACTGTTCCTCTGTTTTGTGAATTGGAACAATAACCACTTGAATTGGCGCTAAATTTGGAGGTAAAACCAAGCCTTTATCATCTGAATGCGTCATAACTAAAGCACCCATTAATCGGGTTGAAACTCCCCAAGAAGTTCCCCAAACATGCTCTTGTTTTCCTTCGGCGTTGGCAAATTTTACATCAAAGGCTTTGGCGAAATTTTGTCCTAAAAAGTGAGAAGTTCCTGCTTGCAACGCTTTCCCATCTTGCATTAAGGCTTCAATACAATAGGTTTCTTCGGCTCCTGCAAAACGTTCTGTTTCGGTTTTCAATCCCTTTATTACTGGAATTGCCATAAAATTTTCGGCAAAGGTAGCATAGACATTCATCATTTTTTCAGATTCCTCAAGAGCTTCGGCTTTTGTAGCGTGGGCTGTGTGACCTTCTTGCCACAAAAACTCGGCAGTTCTAAGAAACAATCGTGTTCTCATTTCCCATCGTACTACATTGGCCCATTGGTTAATTAATAAAGGCAAATCGCGATACGACTGAATCCATCCTTTATAAGTGGACCAAATTATAGCTTCACTTGTAGGACGAACGATTAATTCCTCTTCCAATTTTGCATTAGGATCTACTATCAGTTTACCAGGATTATCTGGATCGTTTTTTAATCTGTAATGAGTCACAATGGCGCATTCTTTTGCAAAACCTTCGGCATTTTTTTCTTCTGCCTCGAACATACTTTTTGGAACAAACAAAGGGAAATAGGCGTTTTGGTGACCCGTTTCTTTAAACATTCTGTCTAACTCTGCTTGCATTTTTTCCCAAATAGCATAACCGTAGGGCTTAATCACCATACAGCCTCTAACTCCTGAATTTTCGGCTAAATCGGCTTTTACAACTAGCTCGTTATACCATTTTGAATAATCTTCTTCTCGTGTTGTAAGGTTCTTGCTCATATTGAATAGTTTGGCACAAATTTTGTTTTGTTAATTTTAACTAAATAGTTCGACAAAACTAAGTATTTTTGTAATGTACAACAATAAAAATCCTCTCGATATGAAAACAAATATTTTATTATCCAAAAATGTAACACTTTATTCATTAATTGGATTTATAAGTGTTCTGGTAGCATCCTGCGGTTCTTATCAAAATAGTTCTTATTATGATAGTGATGGAATATATGGTAATACAGCCAGAGAAGCTCAATCAGTTTCAAGTACGCAGTACAAAAACTATTTCAGGTCTTTGCAAGATGAAATTAAAGTCTCAAATGACACCATCATAATTCCAAACCAAGGATATACAGAAACAAATGTTTTTAATGTATACAATGATCCTTGGAATATGTCTTTCGGGATGGGATTCGGATATGGTTGGGGTTATCCATATTATGGTTATGGTTGGGGCAACCCTTATTTTGGATTTGGTTGGGGTAATGGGTTCGGTTGGGGATATCCGGGATTCGGTTGGGGTTATCCAGTTTATGGCTGGGGTTATCCGACTTACGGATACAACAACAATTATTCTTATAATTCCAGTAGAAGAGGATCTTCTTATGCTTATGGAGTAAACGGAAATAGATATTCGCAAAACCAATCTTACACTGATAGAACATCCAGCTTTACAAATTCAAGACGAGGTGCTACCAGTGACGACACCAGAAATAGTTCCTCTTTTATGACCAGAGATTATTCACAAAATAATACTGCAAGAACAAGAACTAACACCAATACTACAGGTTCTAGAAGCCAAAATTATTCTAATACAAGAACTTATACTCCAAGTTCAAATAATTACAACAACAGTAGCAGTAGTGGAAGATCATCTGGAGGCGGAGGAGGATACAGTGGCGGAAGATCATCTGGAAGCACAGGAGGAAGAAGATAATCTATTTACCAAATAAATATAATATAAACTTAATTGAACAAAAGATGAAAAAACTATTATACCTTATATTTATTGGCTTCACTATTAACGTGGCTCAATCTCAAGAAATCCCTGATGCGGTGCGATATGCACAAGATAACTTAAACGGAACAGCTCGTTTTAGAGCGATGGGAGGTGCTTTTGGTGCTCTTGGAGGCGACTTATCATCCATAAATGTGAATCCTGCCGGTTCGGCTATTTTTACGAATAATCAACTCACTATATCATTAAGTACTTTTAATAAAAAGAATGATTCCAATTATTTTGGAACAACAACTTCCGATTCAGAGAACAATTTTGATATGAACCAAACGGGTGGGGTTTTTGTTTTTAAAAACCAAAATTCATCGAGCAATTGGAAAAAGTTTTCGTTAGCAATAAATTATGAGAACGTAAATGATTTTGACAATTCAATCTTTTCTGCTGGCGTAAACCCAACTAATTCTGTGGCTAAATATTTTTTAAGTTATGCTAATGGAGTTCCATTAGGTTTAATAACAAGTTCAAATTATTCAGAATTAGACAACGGTGCACAACAAGCATATTTAGGCTATGAAGGATATATCATCAACCCTGTAAATGAAACATCAAACAACACAGCGTACACATCAAATGTAACGCCAGGAGGAAATTATTATCAAGAAAACAGTATTTATACAACTGGATACAACGGAAAATTATCTTTTAATGCGGCAACTTCCTACAAGGACAAATTATATATAGGTATAAATTTAAATTCACATTTCGCTGATTATGTGCAATCTACTAGTTTTTATGAATCGAATAGAAATAATTTGAGTACAGATTATACAGTGACTAATTTGCGTTTTAATAATAACTTGTATACTTATGGCACAGGATTTTCATTTCAAATTGGAGCCATAGCAAAAGTTACAAATGATATTCGTTTAGGACTAGCTTATGATTCCCCAATTTGGTACAAATTAAGCGATGAGTTTTCTCAAAACCTTACTGCTGTGAGTGCTAACGTTGTGGGCCAACTGCCTACAGATGTGGTAGATCCAGAAATAATAAATTATTATGCGCCTTACGAATTAAGCACTCCAAGCAAGTTTACAGGAAGTTTTGCCTATATCTTCGGAAAAACTGGATTAATAAGTATTGATTATACTATAAAAGATTATTCCAGTACAAAATTTCAACCAGAGAATGACTCGTATTTTAGAGACTTAAACAATCAAATGAGTAACATTCTTGATGTTTCGAATGAAATAAGAATAGGTGCTGAATACAAAATCAAAGAATGGAGCCTTAGAGGAGGGTATCGTTTCGACGAAAGTCCATACAAAAACAATACAACAATTGGTGATCTGAACTCTTTCTCAGGGGGTTTAGGATATAACTTTGGAATGTTCAAAGTAGATTTATCCTATACCAATGGTCAAAGAAATTCGCAACAAGGTTTTTTTAACCAAGGTTTTACTGATGGTGCAAAAATTAAAACTACAAACAATAATTTTACAATGACTTTGTTGTTTGAAATGTAAAGTCCAAACCCAAAAAGAGAATTACTGAAAATAAATTAAACCACTTTGACTTTTGATTTAAAGTGGTTTTTTCTTTGAAAACATTTACTGAAATACAAAAGGTCATAAAAATAGCCCCGATGGTAGAAAGTATCCTTTTGTGTCGGTGTTCGACACAAAAGATACTGCGGACAGCGGGACAAAACGTCTTTAAAAAAACAAAGATTTATGCTTCTAAAAATAAAAATCGTAATTTTGCCAACTTCCCAAATTATCGGGATTATAAATCTATGAGAACCAAGTCTTTAAAAAAAAATAGAATCAACGTGATCACCCTTGGGTGTTCCAAAAATGTATATGATAGCGAAGTCCTGATGGGACAATTGAAAGCGAGCGGAAAAGATGTAGTTCACGAAGAAGAAGGCAATATTGTTGTCATCAATACTTGCGGATTTATTGATAATGCAAAGGCAGAATCTGTAAATATGATTCTAGAATATGCCGATAAAAAAGAGCGCGGTTTAGTCGATAAAGTATTCGTTACCGGTTGTTTATCTGAGCGTTACAGACCGGATTTAGAAAAAGAAATCCCAAATGTAGATCAGTTTTTTGGCACAACAGAATTACCTGCATTGCTAAAAGCTCTTGGTGCAGATTACAAACACGAATTGCTTGGCGAACGCTTGACCACAACTCCAAAAAACTATGCCTATTTAAAAATCGCCGAAGGTTGTGACAGACCTTGTAGCTTCTGTGCTATTCCTTTAATGCGAGGAAAACACGTTTCGCAAACAATTGAAAAATTAGTAAAAGAAGCGGAAGGTTTAGCAAAAAATGGTGTAAAAGAATTGATACTTATTGCCCAGGATTTGACCTATTACGGTTTAGACATTTACAAAAAGCGAAATCTTGGCGAATTATTGGAAGCTTTGGTAAAAGTAGAAGGCATCGAATGGATTCGTTTGCACTACGCCTTCCCTACTGGTTTTCCGATGGATGTTTTGGAAATTATGAAGCGTGAACCAAAGATTTGTAACTATATTGATATTCCATTGCAACACATTTCGGATGCTGTTTTGAAATCGATGAAACGTGGTACTACTAAAGAAAAAACCACTAAATTATTGCAAGAATTTCGCAAGGCTGTTCCTGGAATGACTATTAGAACCACATTAATTGTAGGTTATCCTGGCGAAACTCAAGAAGATTTTGAAACTTTGAGAGACTGGGTTCAGGAAATGAAATTCGAACGTTTGGGTTGTTTCACTTATTCGCACGAAGAAAACACTAGCGCCTACGATTTGGTTGACGATGTTCCCGAAGATGTGAAACAAAATCGTGCCAATGAAATTATGGAACTTCAATCTCAAATATCTTGGGATTTAAACCAAGAGAAGATTGGTAAAATTTTCCGTTGTATTATTGACAGAAAAGAAGGAGAACACTTTGTGGGAAGAACAGAATTTGACAGTCCCGATGTTGATAATGAAGTATTAATAGACGCATCGAAACATTATGTGAAAACGGGTGAATTTGTAATGGTTAAAATTATTGACGCTACTGAATTTGATTTATTCGCAGAACCTGTTTAAATTTACAATACTAAAAAAATAAACATGAAGACTACAACTCAACTTATCGCAAGTTTAATTCTATTGATTTCAATAAATACCGTTTCTGCTCAATACGGTAATAATGGTTACGGTGGAAATGGTTATGGTAACGGTTCGCGGAATGGAATGAACCAAATGGGCGGAATGAATCAAAGAAGTGAGCCCGAAAAGCCAAAAGAAGTTCCCGCTGAAGAGATTGTAGCCAAATATATGGAAGATATGAAACCAGCTGTAGGCCTTGATGAGCTTCAAACTATTGCTATTGCAAATGTTTTAGTGGAAAGTTTAAATGCGCAAGGCAGAATTACAAAATTAAATTTAGCTCAAGAGGATTTAATGAATGAGTATAAAGCACTTGCAGAAAGTACCGATAGAAAAATAAATAATTTTTTGAATAAAGATCAAAAAGATAAATATCTGGCTTTTAGAGAGGATATGAAACAACCCAAAAAAGCAAAAGATAAAAAGAAAGATAAAAAGAAAGAAAAAGCTACTGAAAATAGCGAAAAATAAACAGCGTGAAATCGCCATCAACAAAGAGTTTGCTACAAATAAAACATCAATAAGTAAAAGGCGAGACCATATATGACCGCTGAATAATCAAAATTTACATATATGAAACATAAAATACTTTACACTTTCTATTACATAGCACTATCAGTTAGTATTGTTTCTTGCTCGACAAATCCATATAAAGCAAGTAATAAATCCTATAAAGAACAACTTAAAGGCTATAAGGAAACCATTTCAAATACTGAACCTGCAAAATTAGAAACAAGTAGCACAACAATATTACCTACTGATATAATTGTAGACCCACTAGCTCTTTACAAAGATACTTTATCTATAAAATCTCCTGTTGCATTAATGAACGGAATTAGTACCGAATGGATAAGCACAGTCAATTTTAATCTTAGAAAACCTAATTTTATCATTCTTCACCATACAGCTCAGGACTCATTAGCTCAAACATTAAAAACATTTACTACTACAAAACCTCAAGTAAGCTCTCACTATGTAATTGCTGATGATGGCAGAGTGGTTCAAATGGTAAACGACTATCTTCGGGCTTGGCACGGAGGAAGTGCCATTTGGGGAAAAAATACTGATATAAATTCAGCATCCATCGGAATTGAATTAGACAATAATGGGTTTGAACCTTTTTCAGACCAGCAAATAATAAGTCTTTTGGCTTTACTAACAAAACTAAAAAAGGATTATAATATTCCTACTCAAAACATTATTGGTCACTCCGACATTGCACCGAGCCGAAAAACAGATCCAAGCAGATTATTTCCGTGGAAACTTCTTGCTCTAAATGGTTTTGGTATTTGGCCAGACGAGTTCTTAGAACCAGCCCCGGCAAACTTCAATATTGAGCAGGCTTTGCAAATTATTGGTTATAATACCAAAAATCTAAATTCAGCAATTGCTGCCTTCAAACTTCATTATATTCAGACCGAAGTTGATAGTCTATTAGATGAAAAAACAATAAACACCATCTATAATATATATAAGAAACAATAGATTTCTTTTGACAAATAACATCAAAAAAAGGCATTCTGATTCTATCAAAATGCCTTTTTTATTTACTCCAGACAGTAAAATCACTGTAGGTTTTCTATTTATTAAAATGCTTAAATCTATTCCATCCATAAGTCGATAACCTCCTTCCAGATAAAAAAATCGAACTCGGCATAGTTAAACCATCTGAATTTTTAAAAGAGAAACCTTTATTTCAAAGAACAAAAAGAGTACAATTAAAACTCAAATATTAAAAAAAAACTGCCAAGACACTAAAAAGCATCTTGGCAGTAAAAAAAATATTGTTTAATTTTAGAATCCGTAAACGACAGCTAAAACAACTTGTGATGCAGATTTAGTAGGATCCATATCAGAATTCACAAATACTTCATCAGAATTACTATCTAATCGAAATTCAGGAATAAATGTAAATCCTCCAGCTTTTAAATTTGCTGACAAAGTGAAAGCTGTTACAGAACTACCTCCATTTGAACCGTCTTTAAAATCAAAATACTCACCACGTAACCCTAAAGCAAAAGTGTCACTAATAGCGTAAGATGGATATAATGCTAGACCAGAATAACCGGCATCACCCGTATTTGAAAAATCGGCAGCGTTTAAACCCAATTTGAATTTTTCTGAAAGTTGAAAAGTAGCAGTTAAATCAATAATAGTTCCGCTTACAGAACCGTCCATAAAGTTTAAGTAGGCACTAACTCCATCAGCAGCATATGACAATTGAGCTCCAATAGTACTTAACCCTTTTGTTGGATCAGCTTTATAAGTATTCCAAGTATCGTTAAACACCCCAACCATTGCGCCAAATTTATCAGAAATTTTATAATTTGCTTTTACACCAGCGTTTTGAAATGGTCCATAAGTGAACAAATAGGAAGTCGAATAATGGAAATTAGCAACTGGAGAGATTACTTCATAACCAACGAAAGTTCCCATATAACCAGCTGTCATACTGAATTTATCAGTAAATGCATAAGTGGCATATAAATTTTGAATGTGAAATGAATTTACATCAACACCATCTCCATTTGGAATTGATTGATATTGTCCTCTTGGACCAAAAGATACTTCACCTACGAAAGATGCTTTTCCTACAGATTTCTTCAAAGCAATATCAAGCATACCTAGAGAAAGAGAATTTTGATCTGACCCAAAACTTGTTGGGATATTTGCATTTTTTGAAAAATCATATTTGTAATAAAGATCACCAGAACCAGTTATTTCTAAAGGAGTAGATTTAGGTGCTTCGGTTTCTTGAGCAAACGTTACGCTCCCAACCATTAATGCTAAAATTAGTGTTACTTTTTTCATGTTTGTTTTAATTTAGTTATTGATTTAGTTTTAATTGTTTTTAAAATTATTACTATCAAATGCTTTTTTTGAGGTCTACAAAACAGCATCTAAATAGTTAAATTTTGTGATTAAATTAACATTATTTCTGAGGCAAATCTATCAACTTTTGTCAAACTAAAATAGTATAAAATGGCTTTTTTACCTTTTTTGCTAAAGAATTATCGATAACCAAAAATTGATTGCTAAAAAATATATTATCCTTATTTAAATGATTTTAAATTATTATATTTTTATTTGATTTTTTTTAATACCCCTCTATTTTTAGATATTTTAATAAAATAAATCGAAAAAATACTTAAAATAATCATTTTTTTACTTAAAAAATCGATCTTACCCTTAAAAAAATACCACTGCATATATTTTATTTTAATTTAATAATTAGCTGATGTTCGGCAAAAAAATGACTTATAGGAGATAATTTTCACTACTTTCTTAAAAAATAACATCAAATAAGGACCTAATTCATAGACTAATTTGTGATACTAAATTTCTACCCAATTTTTTTCAATAATTATCAAAAAAAAAAAATACAAACTCTATTAAACATTGATACACTCAAATACTCAGATGTTAATTTTAGTTTAAATTCAATCCAATTTTTTCAATTTCATTTCATTAATTCTATATTTGTTACCTATGAAAATAATTGCCAAACTATTATTGTTTGTTTTTGTGAGTTTTCTTATTACACCGGCGGTTATTAGTGTAATTGAAAGAGATGCTGATATATCTGCATTTTATAGTTCTTCTGAAGAAGAAAAAACACAAAAAGAAATTAAAGCAATCATTAGTTTTGGTGTTAATTGTACCGCAGTCGATGCATCTCAATTGAATTGCAGTCCTATTTTCTCCGAGTGTTTATTCAAGCACGATAAAATTTCCTCTAAGATTTTCATTCCACCACCCGAACAAGTTTAGTACATTGTTGATTTTAGTTTTTAAAATCAATTTACCCATATAATTAAGTTTGGGAAAATTTATGTATTTAATTTTTAGTAAGGTAATATGACAAAAAAAATCAATCTTTTTGCCAACCTCAAATCTGATTTTGCTTCAGGTTTAGTGGTTTTTTTGGTGGCTTTGCCACTATGTTTAGGAATAGCAATGGCTTCAGGCGCTCCCCTGTTTTCGGGTATTATATCAGGAATTGTCGGAGGAATTGTAGTAGGATATTTAAGCAAATCTCATTTAAGTGTTTCTGGACCCGCGGCTGGTTTGACAGCAATTGTATTAACAGCAATAACCGATTTGGGCGCTTTTGACATCTTTTTAACAGCCGTTTTCATCTCAGGTCTAATCCAACTAGGGCTTGGATTTCTAAAGGCAGGAGGCATTTCAAATTACATTCCAACTAATGTAATCGAAGGTATGTTGGCCGGAATTGGAATTATTATTATTCTAAAACAGCTCCCGCACGCCTTTGGTTACGACAGTGATTTTGAAGGCGATTTAGCCTTTTCACAATCAGACGGAAGCAATACATTTTCATCATTATTGGGTATTGTCGATTATATTCAATTCGGGTCAATAATTATAGCTGCTATCTCTTTAATTATTTTAATTGCTTGGGATAAAGTTCCTTTTCTAAAGAAATTGAAATTAATTCCTGGAGCACTTATTGCGGTCATTTTAGGTGTGCTGTTAAATGAAATTTTCACTTCAACGGGAAGCTCATTGGCAATAGGCAAAGAACATTTAGTTTCGTTACCAATCCCAACAACTTTAGAAGAGTTCAAACAAATTATTGTAACTCCTGATTTTTCTGGGATTACCAACCCGCAAGTTTGGATTGTTGGTCTTACTATTGCAATAGTAGCCTCAATCGAAACATTATTATGTATTGAAGCAGCTGACAGAATGGACATTCACAAACGATATACAGACACGAATGTTGAACTTAAAGCACAAGGAATCGGCAACTTGATTAGCTCCCTTTTAGGCGGATTACCTATGACATCGGTAGTGGTCCGAACTTCGGCGAATAATAATGCTGGTGCTAAATCTAAAATGTCGACCATTATACATGGCGTACTATTATTATTGAGCGTTATAACAATTCCTGCGATATTGAATAAAATACCATTGGCTACCTTAGCAGCAATCTTATTATTAGTAGGATATAAACTGGCAAAACCGGCAACATTCAAACATTTTTGGAAGAATGGAAAATACCAGTTTGCACCTTTCATTGCCACATTATTAGCAGTTGTTTTTTTAGATTTACTAAAAGGTGTTGCTTTAGGTTTGATCATCAGTGTTTTTGCTATATTAAGAGGAAATATGAAAAGAGCCTATCACTTCAGAAAAGAAGAATACCACGATGGCGATGTCATTCACATTGATTTAGCCCAAGAAGTATCTTTCTTGAACAAAGCTGCGATAAAAAAGACCTTAAGCGAGATTCCTGAAAATTCAAAAGTAATTATTAATGCTCAAGATACGGTTTATATAGCGCACGATGTATTGGATTTAATCAAAGAATTCAAAAAAATTAGAGCTAAAGAAGAAAATATAAAAGTGAAATTAACTGGATTTAAAAAAGAATATGAACTTGAAAACACAGGGGAAGAAGAAAAACACGTATTCATTACAACAATTTAAAACAATAATTAAGCTCCAACAAAAATGAAAACACATACTAAAGAATCTCAGGCACAAATTACGGCGAGAACAGCATTAGAATATTTACAAGAAGGAAATGATCGATTTGTAAAAAATTTGAAGGCCAATCGCAATTTATTGCAACAAGCCAATGAAACCGTAGAAGGGCAATGGCCATTTGCAACAATATTAAGTTGTATTGACAGCAGAACATCGGCAGAATTAATTTTTGACCAAGGGTTAGGAGATATTTTTTCAATAAGAATTGCCGGAAATGTAATCAATACTGACATATTAGGAAGCATGGAATTTGCTTGCAAAATTGCAGGTTCTAAACTAATTGTAGTTTTAGGACACAGCAAATGTGGCGCGGTAAAAGGAGCTTGCGACCATGTTGAAATGGGAAATCTTACCGAATTATTGTCCAAAATACAGCCAGCAGTGTATCAAGAAAAAACCACCAAAACCGACCGCTCTTCAAAAAATGGTCCGTTTGTTGAAAATGTTTCGGCTATTAACGTGAAGCGAAATGTAAAAAGTATCGTTGACCGTAGTTTTATTCTCGAACAAATGGTCGAAAATGGGCAAATTGGAGTTATAGGTGCTATGCACGATATCGAAACGGGAAAAGTTACTTTTTATCCGGATGTTATGTATATTAAAGATGATAAAAATCCTAAATTTTCAGTATCAGATTTAAGACATTAATATAGAAATACTTTCGTATAGCAAACAAAAATGGCTGTCTTAAAAGGGCAGCCATTTTTTATAAAATTATTAGTGAAGTGCTTTTTCCATAGTAATCATTTAATAATTACCGATTTCATTTACTTAAAATCTAATCAACTCTTGTTGAATATGGAATCGATTAATTCGTATATTTTTTCTTTGTCCAAAGGTTTAGAAACATAAGCTGTAAAACCTAATTTCATAATTTTTTCATAATCTTCCACCGAAGCATAAGCGGTTTGCGCAATAATAGGGAGTTGTGGGTTAAAAGAATTTATCAATTTAAATGCTTCAAAACCATTCAAAACCGGCATTTTAATGTCCATAAAAACCAAATGAATATCTGAGTTTCCTTTGCACATATCTACTGCTTCCTGACCATTTACAGCGCGCAAAACTTTAAATTTTCTTAATTCTAAGATTCTCTTAATCAACAAGAAATTAATATTATCATCTTCAGCGACCAAAATTGTTTCATAATGTGGTTTGGTGACAGTATTAAATGTTTCGATTTGATCCGGAATTGGGCTCGATTCATCATAAATTAATGGAATAGTAAAGGTAAACTCTGAGCCAACCCTAATTTTCGATTTTACGCTTATTGTTCCTCCAAGCATTTCGACGTAAGCCTTTGAAATGGCCAAACCAAGACCTAAACCACTTAATTCTGCGGTAAATTCATCTTCAATTCTCCTGAATCTATCAAATATTACTTTTAAATTTTCTGTATCAATTCCTAATCCAGTATCCTTAACAGTAAACTCTATAGTTTTATCTTTCTCCTTGATTTTGTAACCAAAAGTAACTTGACCCTTTTCAGTATATTTAATGGCATTAGAAATTAAATTGACGATTACTTGCTTCAGTTTAATCTCATCAGTGAGAATATTTTTTGTAAAACTTGTTTCATTTTCAATAAAAAAAAGTTCAAGTTCTTTTTCGTTGGGAATTGTGACTCTTATAGTTTCATATAAATCTTTTACACAAACATCTAAATCAATTCCCTTATAATTTGGACTGATTTGTTTAGAATCGATTTTAGACATTTCTATTAAATCTTCGATAATTGAAACTAAATTAATTCCGCAATTTTTAATAATTTTCAAATATTCTTCCTTTGATGTATCGCTCAGCTTTGGGTCGTTTAATAAATCACTAAATCCAACTATCGCATTCATTGGAGTCCGAATTTCGTGAGACAAATTAGCCAAAAAAGAAGATTTAAGCCTATCGCTTTCTTCGGCCTTTTCCTTAGAAAACTCTAACTGCTTCCTTTGAGAATTATTCTCTTCGAATAAATTACCAATATAGCCAAACTCACCGGGTTGTTTTTTTAAAACAGCTATTGAAGTTTCATTTCCTGTTTCTAAAATAGCTGTAATGATCTTCAGGGGTTTATAAATCCATTTTCTTGAAAAATAAAAATAAATTAACATGTTTATTAATGACGCTAAAATTAAAACAAAGAGAATTTCTTTTGTATTCTTGAAATGCAAATTAAAAGATCTTTTAAAAACTAAATTTGCCACATCAGTTTGCTTATAATCCTTTAGTTTTATTATTGCTTCAAGATGATCAACCTCAGCAGTACCAGTACTATTTAATGCCTCTAATTTGATGTTTGAATTACTAATGGTGCCAAGATTATTACAGTAACTTTGATCCAACAGTTTAGCCATAAAAAAATAACCCGAGGGTTTCGTTTTGTTTTTTTTAGGATCATTTGAAGGATGTATTGTAGCTCCAAAAACTTCGACAACTCCCTCAGGAATTTTCATATAAAACCGCATCAACTTTGATTGATACAAACGTTTCATTACTTCTTTTGGAACAAAATCTTTGGTTTTAATTTTTGAATTTGAAGTTTTAATAATAAACTGACCATCAACATTATGAACACCAATATAATCAACTTCGTAAGTTTCAAATTGACTCTTGACATAGATATTATACCACTTTTTGTCCTTAGATTCTGTAAAAAATTTTAATTCATCCCAAAAAGTAACATCAATTATGGTTGATATGGGTGTTTTTGAATGAAGTTGAATTATTGATGAAACTTCATTATAATATTGTTTTTGAGTAGTTTTGTATAAATTTTTTTCTTGTTTAGTGGTATAAACATAAAGTGTTACGTATAGCAAAAAAAATAAAACACTGGTGCCAATAATCAATGTTAACAGCTTAAAGTAAGTATTGAAGTCACGAAATTTTTTCATAGAATTGAGGAAGGAATTCACAAAAAATTAAATAAGCCGTAAAGATAAATTAATTTAATAATTAAATACAATAAATATAGCCTAATGAATTAGAATTCAACAAAGAAAAATATTTTTTTAAACGATAAAAAATTGTTGGTTTTAACATCTTCAAATAACATTTAACATCTGTAAAATAAATGATAAAAATTGGAGTTACCTATTCGGAATCTAATTATGATAATTATCCTCTTTGGATAAAAGGCAACGATTCGACTATTGAAATTATTGAACTATCGTATAAAACTAAAAATGTACAAGATGTATCAAACTGTGATGCATTAGTTTTTACAGGCGGTATCGATATGGAACCAATTAAAAAAATTGAATATGCCAATGCGCCAAAAGAGTTTAATCGGGCTCGTGACTTATTCGAAATGGATATTTTAAAAATAGCACTTCAAGAGCGAAAACCTATTCTTGGTATTTGCAGAGGGTTACAATTAATCAATGTTTACCTTGGTGGTAACTTACATTTAGATAATGGAGAAGCCAAAAATATAATCCATAAAAAAGAAACCGAAGACAAAAAACATTTAATTCAGGTAAAAAAAGATTCGCAATTTTATTCGATTGTAAAACTGGAATTTGGGGAGGTAAATAGTGCGCATCATCAATCTATTGACAAATTAGGATCAGGCTTAAAAGCCGTAGCTCAGAGTGAAGACGGTCTTATTGAAGTTATAGAAGCTGCAAATCCTGATGAACAATTTCTAATTGCGGTACAATGGCATCCCGAAAGAATGATTGATTTAGAAAGTCCTTTCAGTAAAGATATTCGAAGCGCTTTGATAGAAAATATAAATAAATCGAAAAAATAACATTTAACTTATCTAATTTTCGCTGAAAATTAATTTCGCCAATCGTTCGTCTCTGTCGTATATGTCCTGAAAAAAGTTAAGTTCCCCTTCGCTATTTACCCAAGCAGTGAAATAACCGATATAAACGGGTATTTTATTTTTTAAAACATAAGTATTTTCTCGACCTGAATTCATTGCTGCATCAATTTTTTCTGGGGTCCAATTTTTATCTTCTTGTAAAATACTAATAGCTAAATCTCTTGCTTTACCTACTCTAATACATCCGTGACTATAAGCTCGGGTCTCATTTTCGAATAAACTTTTAGAAGGTGTATCGTGTAAATAAATATTATTTGAATTTGGAAAGATAAACTTTACCAAGCCCAATGAATTGTTTTTTCCTGGTTTTTGCCGCACATTCCCATTATTCCATTCCATATTGTGCTGAGCCAGATAATTTTTATTTTTAGCCATACTGGGTTTAATCTCTTTTTTAATAATGCTTGGAGGAATATTCCAATAAGGACTAAAAACAATATAACTCATTTTGCTACTAAAAATAACTGTTTTATTCATTGTTTTACCAACTACTACTGGTGATTTTAAAACTACTTTACCATCACGAACAAAGGTAAGATTGTAAGAAGGAATATTTACAAGAATATATTCTTGAGCATTTACAATTTCTGGAGATATCCAACGGCAACGTTCCATGTTGACTATAATTTGTTTGATACGTTCTCCAATAGGATGATTCATTTGCATTATATGCTTTGGAAATATCAATTTATCGCTTTTAAAACCATTTCGAAGTTGATATTGATTCACCGCTTCAACGAGTTCATTATCATACAAAATGCTCTTATTATTATTCTTTAAATCACCTGTAACAAACAATCGTTCCCTTATTTGACCGATCGCCTTGGCGCTGTCTCCAGGTTTGTAGGATATTAATTTAGCATCTAATTCTATCGGATTCCAACCTCCATTTTTTTCAATTTCCCGATATTGCGCTAAACTTTTTCGAAGTTTATAATATTGGTCAATCATTAATTTATTTTCTTCAACCGATGTTTTTGACTTGGCTATAACAGAATCCAACAAACTAACATAGGAAATTTGCTTGCGTGGCAATAACCAACCCATTTCAGTAGAAACTTTAGCATCTAAACCATTATATACTTTATCTGCATAAAAAAAGTATAGATTAGTTATCATCAATTCCGAATCATCTTGACTAAGAGTGTTTTCAATATCATTATCAAAAATTCCTTCTAATTTATTTTGATATGGAAAAACAGCTTTAAGACCTTCGTTTTCAATATTAGAATATTTGGCATATAATGAATGTCCAAATTCTACAATTCCTTTTTTATCATACCAAACCTGATTGAAATTATGTTTTTGATATAATGAAAAGGTACTTCCTTGGTACTTTTTCAAATCTGGATAGGTCTTGTAAAATGAGTTTATTGTAGCGCTGTCAATCAAGATATTACTGTAATAAATAAAATTTTGAAGCCGATTTTCAGCTACAATTCCACCTGTACTTTCTTTTTTTGAATTGCAGGAAACATTCCCAAATGCGAATCCAAAGGTTACAATCAGAAAAACTATGTAATATCGTTTCATCTTCCAATCTTTTTGTTTAGTAATCAAAATTAAACAAAAAAATGATGATTTTGCTAATACTACTATTCAATAATTATAAAGGAATATTTCCGTGTTTTCTGTTAGGTGCGACACTCACTTTATTTTCGAGCATACTAAATGCTTTAATCAATTTGCGCCTTGTATCTTGAGGCAAAATCACCTCATCGATAAAACCTCGTTGGGCTGCAATGTAGGGATTGGCAAATAAATCAGCATATTCAGTTTCTTTTTCCAAAAGTTTTGCCTCGGGATTTTCCGAATCGCTAATCTCTTTTTTGAATATAATTTCCGAGGCACCTTTTGCTCCCATTACAGCAATTTCGGCAGTTGGCCAGGCAAAATTCATATCTGCACCAATGTGTTTTGAATTCATTACATCATAAGCTCCACCATAAGCTTTTCGAGTAATCACGGTCACTCTCGGCACGGTTGCTTCGCTTAAAGCATACAATAATTTTGCTCCATGAATTATAATTCCTTCCCACTCCTGATCCGTTCCGGGCAAAAATCCAGGTACATCCACTAACACAATTAATGGAATATTAAAACAATCACAAAAACGGGTAAATCGAGCTGCTTTTTTGGAACTTTTAACACCTAAAACACCCGCCAAAAATAGCGGTTGATTGGCAATAATACCCACGCTTCTTCCTGCTAGCCTGGCAAAACCAACGATAATATTTTCGGCATAATTTTTATGGATTTCATAAAACGAATCCTCATCAATAATTCCAAAAATGACTTCGTGCATATCATAAGGCTTGTTCGTACTTTCAGGAATTACACTAGCCAATTTCATTCTTATTTCATCGTGTAAAATATAAGGCAACTTCGCCGGAGTTTCTTTATTACTTTGAGGCAAATAACTCAACAATCGTTTTAAATCGTCTAAACATTCTTGGTCATTTCCAGAAACAATGTGAGCAACACCTGACTTGGTTGAATGCGCCATTGCACCGCCCAATTCTTCTGAAGTTACCGTTTCGTTTGTTACCGCTTTGACCACATTTGGTCCTGTGACAAACATATAACTAGATCCTTCGACCATCATCGTAAAATCTGTCATAGCAGGAGAATACACGGCTCCACCTGCACAAGGCCCCATAATAGCCGAAATTTGTGGAATCACACCACTAGCTTGTACATTTCTGTAAAAAATATCGGCATAACCACCTAGCGAACGCACTCCTTCTTGAATTCTAGCTCCACCGGAATCATTCAAACCAATCATTGGCGCACCCATTTTAACGGCCATTTCCATTACTTTACAAATTTTTTCCGCGTGAGTTTCTGACAAAGAACCTCCAAAAACAGTAAAATCTTGAGCAAAAATATAAACCAATCTACCGTTTATAGTTCCATATCCTGTAATAACTCCATCACCATAATAAATTTCTTTGTCCATCCCAAAATCGGAAGTTCTATGAGTAACCAACATTCCAATTTCTTCAAAAGAGCCTTCATCCATCAAATAATCTACGCGTTCTCTTGCCGATAATCTTTTCTTTTCATGTTGTTTTTGAATACGTTTCAAACCTCCACCCAAAGATGCGAGAGCAATTTTATCATTTAATTCCTGTAGTTTGTTTTCCATGATTTCTTAATTTGGTAAACGTAAAACTTTTTGATCTTCAAAATATTGTTTCAAAGCTATCAATGCGGCTATTTCAGCTTCTTTGGCTTTTTGATCCACAATCACTTCGGGTGAATAATATTTTTTTACAAAATTGGTATCAAATTTTCCTGAACGGAAAGCTTCATGTTCGAAAACAAATTTACCAAAAGGCAAAGTTGTTTCTACTCCGTCTATATTATATTTATCGATGGCTTTGAGCATAATTTCGATGGCTTCCTCTCTTGATTTTCCATAAGTTATCAATTTAGACAACATTGGATCATAATAAATCGGAACATCCATTCCTTGTTCGAATCCGTTGTCTACACGAATCCCTTCGCCAACTGGCAACTTATATACGTCTAAACATCCAACACTGGGCAAAAAGTTATTCATACAATCTTCCGCATACACTCGCAATTCAAGAGCGTGACCTTTAATTTTCAAATCTTCTTGTTTTATTGCTAACGCTTCTCCACGAGCCACTCTGATTTGTAATTCGACCAGGTCAACACCTGCAATTAATTCAGTAACCGGATGTTCGACTTGCAAACGGGTATTCATTTCAAGAAAATAAAAATTATCGTTTTCATCGTATAAAAATTCAACCGTTCCAGCTCCCAGATAATCACAAGATTTGGCAACAAGCACGGCTGCTTCACCCATTTTTTTTCGAATTTCAGGAGTCAAAACTGAGGATGGTGCTTCTTCAATCACTTTTTGATGACGACGCTGAATGCTACATTCTCGTTCAAAAAAATACAATACATTGCCGTGACTATCGGCCATGATTTGAATTTCGATATGTCTCGAAGAAGCAACATATTTTTCAATAAAAACAGAGCCATCTCCAAAAGCCGCTAAAGCTTCGCTGATGGCCCGATTCATTTGAGATTCGAAATCTATTTCTTTTTCAACCACACGCATTCCTTTTCCTCCACCTCCAGCCGAGGCTTTAATCAAAATGGGGAAACCAATTGATTTAGCAGTTTCTTTAGCTTCTTCAATATCAATAATGGCGTGATCTACGCCGGGAACCATTGGAATATTATACTTTAAAACTGCTTCTTTGGCGGCTAGTTTACTTCCCATTATTTCAATGGCTTTGGGTTTTGGACCAATAAAAATGAGACCACTTATTTCTACTGCTGAGGCAAATTCGGCATTTTCACTTAAAAAACCATAACCTGGATGAATTGCATCTACGTTTAAAGCTTTGGCTACTTCTATTATTTTACTTCCTAACAAATACGATTTATTAGAAGGTGATTCCCCAATCCAAACGGCTTCATCGGCATATTTTACGTGAGGTGAATTTCTATCGGCTGTTGAATAAACAGCGACGGTTTTTATCCCCATTTTTTGAGCAGTTTTCATCACTCTGATGGCGATTTCTCCTCTATTGGCAACAAGTATCTTTTTCATTTGTTGATATTTATTGTTTTTTATTGGTCAAATCTAATTCGCATATCAACCATTGGTGCTTAAGACACCTTGTTGGTTATGCTCAGTATATAATCTATTCAAATTCAATTAACAGATCGCCTTTAATCACTGAATCCCCAACATTTATAGCAATCGATTTGATTATACCATCGCGTGGCGAAAGCAAACTATTTTCCATTTTCATTGCAGTGAGAATTAGTAAATTATCGTTTTCATGGACAGTCTGACCCACTTCAACATTAATTTCTAAGATTAATCCGGGCATTGGCGCTTTGAGTTTATTAATAACTTTGGAAACTCCGACCCCAAAACCCAATTCTTTTATGAGGATATCCAACGGATTTGAAATAGCAACCTTATAAATGTTGTTATTGACTTTGAGGGTGTATTTTTTTTGATTGAAGTCTGAAAAAATAATTTCAGCTTTGTACGGAAGGTTTTTTTGTAGAATGTGAAACTTGTTTTTTTCGACACTCACAGCATCTACTTTTGAGGTGTTTTCCTTAGTGAAATCAAACTCAAAAGTATCGTTTACTTTAACTTTAAAATCGGAACTCATAATTGTAAATTTTGTAGTATAAATTTAACAATAAAAGTTCAATCTTTAACAGTCCATATTACATTTACAAAGTCTATAAAGTAATATTGAAAAAACGAATAAATTTATACAATTAACTGATTTCTATTGCAATATAGTAACTAAAGTGCTAAATACTAAAAGAATATTTCAATATTAAAAACTTAAAAGTAAAAGTAAATTGAAATTAAGATTTCTTCTCTAATTCAAATTTTAAATTAATTTCTACAGTTTCAGCGATTTTACTTTTAACAACAGAAGGAATTTTAATGTTATAATCAATAGGTTTAACTTTAAATGCGCAAGTTGAAATTAATTTTTCTCCAGATTGTACAAAAGTGATTTTGGTTTTAACTTTTTTGGTAACTCCGTGTAAAGTTAAATCGCCTTCAACATCAAAAGTGGCTTTTCCAGATGTTATTTTAGAAGCATCAAAATTAGCAACTTTTCCTTTGAATGTTGATTTTGGAAATTGATCACTTTCAATATAATTTTCATTAAAATGCTCTTCCATTAAAGGCACTTTAAATCGAAAAGCTTTTACCAAGGCTAAAACAGCTATTTCACCTGTTGATGTATCGAAAATACAAGAAACAGTATTATTCCTGGCAGCAACTTCCTCAAAAGCCGGCATTGATGCTTCAAATTTAATTTCTCCAGAACGCGTAATCACCTTTTGAGAAAATAGTACAATCGAGAAAATCAAACAAATAAATGTTATTATTACTTTTTTCATAGCGTTTATATTTTAATTAGGATATCCGTTGGTCGCCCATTTCTTGATGGTATTAATAGTAGTTTGAGGCATTCTTCCGGATTGGGGCATAACTGAACCACAAGACTGATCATCGATTCTACAAATCATACCTCCATTCTCAGCAGCATCTCTAACTTCCGAATAAGTATCCATTGTAGGATTTTGACCTGCAGCCGCACTATGGCAAGACAAACAATTGTTAACTATAATATATTTAACGTTGGCAGTGTAAGTTGGATTGGAAACTTGTCCTGAAATATCATCGTAAGTCGAGGATTCACAAGAAAACCCAACATAACAAGTTATCAATATCAAAATAATAATTTTAATTGCTTTCATATCTAAAATACCCTGTATAAATTAAACCCAAAATAAATTCCTTTTCCGTCTGTTATTCCGTTAGCATTTGTAAAATAACTAACATCGTTCATCGCTTGGCTATTCGAAAAAACCAATTGAAATATATGCCCACCTGTTTCTACATCCATACCTATTGTTGCTGGATTGTGATAAAAACTGGTTTCTTTAGCGTTCAATCGAACGGCATACTCCGCATTAATACTAATTCTTTTTGATACTTTATATCGTCCTCCAACAGCCACAAGAAAATTATCTATTTCCTCGTACATCGGTTCGTAAAGGTTTTTATGAATATAAATTGGATTCAATTCCATCGAAAAAGTATTAGAGAATTTTCTTGATATTGGTAATTGCGTACTAAAAGCAAATCTATCAGACGATTTTAATTCAGGAAATTCGTCTTCCCCTAGTTTTGAATTAATATCCATAGTATTATAACCAACGATAGTTACCGGAAATCCATCAACCTCTTGATTTGCAAACTTATATTTTGCTGTTAGCTCATAATTTTTATTTAAGGTATGACGAGAAAGTCCAAGAGTTAACCAATTTGTCACTCCGTACAGCCCTCCTATTTTAGTTAAAGCATTATCAAAACCGAAGAAGTTATCGAAACCTTCTGTTAAATCTCCAAATCGATGCGCTACTAAAAAATACCATTCTCCTTTAGAAGCCAACTTGGTTGATTGCATGGTGCAAACTTGTAATCCTTTGAAAGCTGCCGTTGCTATTTCTTTTTTTCCAATGCTGTCGGAATCTAATTCCTTAAATAAATCATCTTGCGCATAAGTAATACCAAACAAAAAGAGAAAAAATAATAAGAAAGTAGTTTTAGATATATTCATTTTTTTTAAGTCTATTTTACGATTAAACATTGATCTAATTTAAGTTCTTCCAAAAGGTCATCATAACCAGTAACTCTTCCTTTTATTTTCACTTGACTATCGATTTCAACTTTTTCTGAAACCAGTAATTGACAAGAAACTTTTTCATCTAATGTTATTACATTTTCATTGACACTAGTGACTTTCCCGGAGATTTCAACCGCTTTATTCAAATATTTTGTTGTTGCCATTTCAGTATTGGAAGAAAACTCGCCAAAAATAGCGACAGACGAGGTGTTGAACTCCGATTTTTCGTTTTCTAAATCTCTTCCTCCTCCAGTCATCACATAACTATAAGAAAAAAAGCCTATAATTAGAACGACTAATAGTATAGCTAGTATTTTAAATTTTTTGCCCATAGTTTAAAAAAAAGAGTTCATCATAAAATAAACTCTATATATTAGAGATTAAAATTCAACTAATTAACAATTACTTTTTTCCAAGATTTTTCAGAATTATTTTGTAATTCTAAAAAATAAACTCCAGATTGAATTCCACTTGTACTAACTCTAACTTCTCTAGAATCATCTGTAACATCAATTGTTTTAACCAAAGCACCAGTTTGAGAATATAAATTTACTTTAGATAAGTTGGTTTTGGTTTTGATATAAAATTCTCCCGATGAAGGATTTGGATAAACAGAAGTTGCATTTAAAGAGAAATCCTCAACCCCTAAAGTGGTAAAAGTCCCTGAGGCAAATCCTCTATTGCCTGTACCATGATTAACTAATGATGTGCTTGCTGTTGCTGATTTTGCCCAAGCTAAATCAATAGAGTTTGTAGTAGCATACGGTAGTTGAAAATCATTCACATCCGAATTTGTAAGAGCTCTTTCGAGAGTTAAGGTTCTCACACCAGATGCAACTAAATTGCTAACTGTAGTCCAGTCTTGACTTGCATCGATTGCAGGTGCTGAAGTCCCAATGTAATTTCTATCGGATAACGAACTAGTGTAAACTAATACATCTCCTTCAGACATACCAAAACCATTTTGAACTCCCAATCCTATAGCGAACCATCTATCTGAAGGTCCTTTTACGACTAAAGTAGCTATGTTAGTATTACTATTCAAAGTGAATTGAGCTGTAAGTCCCGATGTAAGGACGATCGAAGCTGATTTTGACTGAGAAAACCCAGAAAAACTTAAGAGACTAAAAAGCAATAGAGTAATTTTTTTCATAGTATTTTATTTAAGTAGATTTATAATTTCTTCATTATTAGAAAAAACAGCATATTCAAATGCAGTTTTATTTTGTTGGCATTTCAGTTCTTTCTTTGCTTTGAAACTGAGTAACAATTTAACCATAGCAGCATTTTTAAACTGAACCGCTAACATAAGAGCCGTCATCCCATTGCCATCAGTTAAGTCAGGATTCGCTCCTTTTTTTAATAGTTTCTCAGCAAAATCTAATTCGTTTTTCACAACACAAGCCATTAATGCAGTTCCATTGGGAGAAACATAATTCAAATCAGCTTTATTGTCTATTAGAAATTGAGCAACTTCCTTATTTCCCCTATAACAAGCTAATATCAACATACTAGAACCTCTGTCATCTATCGCATTAACAGAATTTTTATCGTTATCAACCAGTATTTTCATATCAGAAAGAGTTCCTTTTCTGGCTACGTCAAAACCATTAGTGTTTTGGGAAAAAACCCAATTAATAGTCAGTATTAAGAATATTAGGTAGCTTTTCTTTATCATATTTAATATTTAGGTTGCTAATATAATAAATATTATAGTACATTTAGAAGGTACATCTGTTAAATTTATATTACTAATTTTCAAGTGATTAAATACCTTATTGTAATAAAAATTCGAGTTTTAATAATCCGTATTTTATTTAATATTTTACAAGAAATCACTAAAATAACAGTGCTAAAAATGATTAAAATTCAAATTATTGATTTTTACAAAACCAATATTCCAAAATCTCTCAAAGTATTCACGGGTTTGGAATACCAAAACAATTCAAAATCTTCTAAATGAGTTTCGAAATCGGATTTTATTTCTTGAAAAGTGTAGATTTTAGATTTAGAAACTGAGATTTTTTCGAGCATATGAACCAGCCATTCTCCTTCATTTTTTCCTGTTTGAATGGTAAAACTTTCCTTTTTGTCGTGAAAAGTCAACGTCATCATTTCCCAAGAATTTCCTTTCTTGGATTTTGTGAAATATTCCACAAATGGCTTTCCACCTAACCAAACAATTTTGGCAGTTGGTTTTATATTGAAATCTTCTTCCTCTTCCAAAGCATTGGAAATAAAATCGGGATGGATTTTTGTTTTTGGGATTTTGAAATCGAACCACTCTTGCAACTCATAATCAAAGCAGATGCCGTGCATAAAATTAAAGAGCGATTTTTTTAAGCCAAAACTAAATTTATCGTGGTCGATTCCTGTTTTGTCCACATAATTAATGTCGTTATTGGCGAAAGTTCCAATAGTTTCGGTTTCCTTGACAACACCAAATTTCTCGGGGTACATTCCCACCGGACTGTGTGCCGTCATCGCAAATTGATGCCAAAATCCCGATTGCAAAACCCCAACTTCGAACAATTGCCGAACCATTTCCAGACTGTCCACCGTTTCCTGAACGGTTTGTGTCGGATAACCATACATTAAATAGGAATGTACCATAACACCAGCTTCGGTAAAATTCCGAGTAACTTTTGCCACTTGTTCCACCGTTACGCCTTTGTCAATCAATTGCAACAATCTGTCCGAAGCCACTTCGAGACCTCCAGAAACGGCAATACATCCTGAAGCTTTCAATAACAAACACAAATCTCGTGTGAAACTTTTTTCAAATCGAATGTTGGTCCACCAAGTAACCGATAATTTCCTGCGAAGAATTTCGAGTGCCAAAGCGCGCATTAGGGCTGGAGGTGCTGCTTCATCCACATAATGAAAACCGTTTTGGCCTGTTTGCGTTATCATTTCTTCCATTCGATCGCACAACAAATTGGCAGCAAGGGGTTCGTAAAGTTTGATATAATCTAATGAAATATCACAAAATGTACATTTTCCCCAATAACAACCGTGCGCCATCGTGAGTTTATTCCAACGTCCGTCGCTCCACATCCGGTGCATTGGATTCACAATTTCGATTACCGAAATGTATTTATCCAAAAACAAATCGGAATAATCTGGTGTTCCGACTTCGGATTGTTTATAATCTGGTTTTAATGAATTGTTTTTGTAAACTACTTTTCCATTTTCTAAAAGAAAAGTTCTTTTGAAAAAGAATTCGACAGGCTCAAGGTTACAGACTGCTTCCACTAATAACTCTACTGGTAATTCCCCATCATCCAAAGTGATATAATCGAAAAACTCAAAAACACGAGCGTCTGAAAGCGAACGCAATTCAGTATTTGGGAAACCGCCACCCATTGCAATTTTGATATTCGGATGGTGTTTTTTTACATATTGAGCCGAACGAAAAGCGGAATATAAATTCCCCGGAAAAGGAACAGAAATCAGGAATAATTCGGGTTGAATAGTTTCGAGTCTTTCTTTTAAAAGTGAAAACAAAACTTCATCAGTATAAGTGGGTTCTTCTTGTAAAGCAGCATATAATTCGTCGAAAGAATTGGCACTTCTGCCCAAACGTTCGGCATAACGGCTGAAACCAAAATTAGCATCGACACATTCCACAATAAAATCGGAAATATCTTCGAGATATAAAGTCGCCAAATGCTTGGCTTTATCCTGAGTTCCCATTGTTCCGAAAGCCCAATCTAATTCTTCCAATTGTGCAAAACGGGAAGCCTCTGGTAAATAATCTTCCTGACAAATTTGAAGTGCCAATGTTGGATTTTTTCCTTGAAGAAAGGCAATTACCGAATCGATGGTTTTAATGTATTCGTCTTGAAGAGCGAAAATTCGTTTGCAGTTGTCGTTCGTTGGTTGTTGATTGTTGGATTGAAATAAATTCTTTAATCCGTCTTTTGAGAACAGTTTCAAAATCACTTCAATACCCAAATCAGCTTGAGTTGCCGAAATATTTTTGGTATTCAGAAACCCTTTGATATAAGCCGTTGCTGGATACGGTGTATTCAGTTGGGTAAAAGGTGGTGTGATGAGAAATACTTGGGTTTTCAAAAGAATTGTTTTGTACAAAAGTAAGCGAAATTTAAAACCAATCATATCTAAATTTATCGATTGAGATTTATACATTTGACTAACTTTAAAAATCTAATGAGAAAAACCCTCTTTTTAATCGTCCTTTGTTTAAATTTTTCAATTAGTGTATTTTGTCAAGATTTTCAATGGGTGAGACAAATAAAAGGAATTACTTATGATTATGCTGATTTTGCAAACGGACTGGCAGTAGATAGCAATGAGAATACATATACTGTAGGCAGTACTGATTCGCCATTATTTGATCTTGATCCAACTGTCACAGGAACAGAAATTATTGACAATACTATCATAAATAATAGTTTTCGAGGAACCTATTTGATAAAAAATGACAAAGATGGCAACTATCTTTGGGGTTTAACATTTGCATTATATAAAGGAAATTTCAATGGGAATGATTCAGGATATGATGTGAAAATTGGAACGGATGGTAATGTTTATATATTACTAACTTTAAGCGAATTGAATACCTCCTTAAATGTTATTAATTCATTTATAAAAATTATAAAAATATCGCCTAGCGGAAATATTATATCTACAACAACTATAAATCAAAACTATGGATACAACAATAATATATATGTTTATTCATTTGATTTAGACGCTCAAAATAATATTTTTTTAAGTGGTTGGTTTGTTGGAAATATTTCAATAAACAACAATCCAAACATAAATTTAAATAATGCTAATGGGATTGGCAATTATCTCCTCAAAATAAATAATAATGGAAATTTTGATTGGGTAAAACAGTTTAACATAGGAGATAATTCTAAAAGCGAATTAATTGTAAGGCCAGACGGAAACGTAAATTTACTTATAAATAAATTCAATGATTATGTTTTATATAATATTGACAATATAAACAACTCGATAATTTGGCAAAAAGATTTCACAAATCAAAAGCAACGAACCTTTCATGTTTCCAATAATGGCCTTGTAATTTTGGGTGAAAAAAGTTATTACGACACAATTGATGTAGATCCTTCCTCTTCTGTTTTAAATATTTCCGGATTTAATACCAGTTTCATCATCTTTTTGAATTTAAATGGAGACTTTATTGATGTAAAGCAATTTTATAAACCCACAAACGGCAATGTTTCATTTACAGCTATTACCACAGATGATAGTGGAGCGTATTATTTTGGAGGAACTTTTTTAGATACTGTTGATTTTGATTCATCAAATAACATATTCAATCTAATATCTAGTGGATATAAAGGAGATACATTCTATTTAAAACTTGATGGAAATAGAAATTTTGATAGTGCAATTAAATTTGGTGATGAAATACCTAAGTTAAGTCCCTATAATAATTGTGAATTTTTGGTAATTAAAAAAATAAAAATAATTAATAAAAATAATTATTTAATGGGAGATTTTATGTGGACGTGTGATTTTGATCCTTCTACCTCTTCACAATATACTTTAGAAACCATAAATAGTAGTACATTAAATAGGGATGGATTCATCCTAAAACTTGGACCTTGCGATGACAGTAAAGTCGTTGGTGATATAGATCAATACTTTTGTTCAGCTTCAAAGCCAACAATTAGTATTATTAGTCCAAACTCCAGTTCAATAAAATGGTATGATTCCATAAATTCATCTATCCCACTTTCTAATGCATTAACCTTAATTGATAATCAAATTTATTATGCCGCACGAAAAGTAGGAAGCTGTCCAGAAAGCATAGATAGATTAGCAGTTACAGTGCATATAATTCCGCCGCCACAAGTTCCAATGGCCAATAATCCAACATTTTGTTTAAGTGAGAATGCTAAACTCTCCGACATTGTTATTACTGGTCAAAACATAAAATGGTACGATACTTCAATCGGAGTCAATTCTTTACCTATAACTACTTTGTTGCAAAACAACACTGCATATTATGCTACTCAAACAATAAATGGCTGTGAAAGCCCTAGAATTCGAATTAATGCAACCATCAATTCCGTTACCTTACCAACAGCAACTTCCCCGCAAACCTTCTGCATCCAACAAAATGCAAATTTAGGTTCAATTGCAATTACAGGACAAAATATAAAATGGTACGATGATTTGACCAATGGTAATCTTCTTGCCAATACCACTTTATTACAAAATGCTACAACGTATTACGCTTCTCAAACCATTAACGGATGCGAAAGTGCAAGAATTCCTGTTTTAATTAACATTCAAAATACGACAATTCCAACAGGAACTTCCACGCAAACTTTTTGTTCCAGCCAAAATCCGACTCTAAATACAATGGTGATTTCTGGAACTGCCATAAAATGGTATGATAATTCAACAGCAGGGAACGTTTTGCCCATTTCTACTCCATTGCAAGATGGACAAACCTATTATGCCACTCAAACTCTGAATGGTTGCGAAAGCTCAACCAGATTAGCCATTACTATTGCGCTTATTTCTACCTTACCTGCAAATAATTATGCCGAATTATTCTGTGATGATTTGAATGATGGAACTGAAACGGTAGATTTAAGCAATTACAATTCGAGCATTATTTCAAACACAACCAACTATAATTTCTCATATTATACCTCACTTTCTGGTGCGGAAAATGAAACGGCAAGCGATAAAATAACTAATTTCTCCAATAACAAATTGGTTTTGGGAGACAACAAAATCTATGTTCGCATCAATTCGAATACACCTTGTTTTGCTGTGGCCGAATTGAAATTGACTCTCTTTTCAAAACCAATTATCAATCTTCAGGATATTGTGCCAATTTGCGAAAACAATACCATAACGATTGATGCAGGAACAGGTTTCGATAGTTATTTATGGTCCAATGGGAAAACAACTTCGTCAATAACAATTTCTCAAGCAGGTAATTATGCTGTAACCGTAACTCAAAATCATGGAAATGTAGTTTGCACCTCAATAAAAAACTTTAAAGTGGTGCTATCCAATGTTGCCGAAATCACAAATATTGACACTCGGGATTGGACTGACACCGAAAATACTATCATCATAAACATTTCGGCGGCTAGTATTGGCGATTATGAATACTCCATTGACGGTGCAGAATATCAGGCTAGCAATCAATTCACAGGGCTTGCAAGTGGCAAATACACTGTTTCAGTTCGAGATAAAAACAATTGTGGAATAGTCAAATCGGATGAAATATATTTATTAATGTTCCCAAGGTATTTCACACCAAACGGCGATGGATACAACGATACTTGGAAAATTAAATTCTCGAATAGGGAAACTGGTTTAATAGTAAAAATTTTCGACCGGTATGGAAAATTGATTAAAACATTAGTTACCAACAATGACAGTTGGAACAGAACATTCAATGAAGCTGAACTTCCTTCAACCGATTACTGGTTTGTCGTAACAAGAGCCAACGGACAGGACTATAAAGGGCATTTTAGTTTGAAACGATAGCTTAGCTGATTCATTCAAATTATAATTCATTTTTCTTCACCGCTTTCAACTCTTTAAACTTGAGATACGAATAACCAATAGGTACAATTGAAATTATTGCTGTAATAGTTATAAAAATGTAAAAATTAATATTTTCAGGAAGAACCAAACTTAAAATCGTTATCAATAATCCGCCAATTATCCATAATTTTCCAGCTAAAATATGCGTTAGCTTCCACACTTCTTCACTCTCTAATGTCCAAGGAGTTTTTATTCCAAGAAAATAATTTTGCTTAATAACTTTAAAATAATTCCCCAAAGCCATAAACAGCAATCCTATTAAAACTAAAACTATACTCGGGCTTGACAGTGTCTGACTATTGGACGAATGGATTATATAAAGTGCTAAAACCGACATAAAAATTACTAAAACAAATTTTATTTGGTAATACTTTCCGCCCATAAATTCAATTCGTTTTTTGGGATCAATTTTCGGAATCAAAAGCATTAAAACATAAGTGAATACAGGCAATAAAAAAAGGACGCCAATCAAAGAATATTTAGCTCCCCAATCGTCAATTTCTCCTTTATAATTCCAGTGAATCGGAACTTTTTCGGGAAGGCTATTCCACAAATACCCCAAATAAATAAATGGCAACAACACAAATCCAATAATTGGAAGTTCTTTTTTTAAATTTTCATTCATCGTTTTATTTTTTAAAAGTTAAAATCCATTGCAAAACGTCTTCCATAATGGTAGTGTTCAAAGAGTAAATAACAAATTGCCCTTTTTTTTCGGAAGAAATTAAATCGGCACGTTTCAAAATATCCAAATGATGAGAAATACTGGGCTTCGAAATGTTAAAATAATCCGCTATTTCACCAGCAGATAAATCCTTAACCTTCAAAAGTTCCAAAATTTCTCTTCTGGTTTCGTCATTCAAAGCCTTGAAAATGGAATTCATAATTAATTTATATATTTAGACAAATATCTAAATACTTTTTTAATAAACAAATAAAAAGACACTAAATTTTAAAAACTAAAATTGATGTTCTTTTTTACTAATCATCAAAAGCGAGAAGAAAGTCAGAACCGCCGCTGCCGATAAATAAAAACCCACATAAGTAAGTCCATAATTTTTGGCCAACCAAATGGCAATCAAAGGAGCAAAAGCTGCCCCAATAATTCCTGCAAAATTGAACGTGAGCGAAGCACCTGAATAACGCACTTCTGTTGGGAATAATTCAGAAAGAAAGGTTCCCAAAGGTCCATAAGTCAATCCCATCAACGTCATTCCTAAACATAAAAAGAGCGTAATCAAGGTCGTATTTCCCGAGCCAAGCAGCGAAGAAAAAAACAATCCAAAAATGGCAATACCGACAGAAATAACAATCAACACCATTCTGCGACCAAATTTATCCGCTAAAACGGCTGAAACAGGAATCGATATTCCAAAAAACAATACTGAAAAAAGTTGCATAATCAGAAAATCACGTCGTGAATATCCTAAATCAGTTGTGGCCCAACTCAAAGAAAAAACAGTCATAAAATAAAAAGTCACAAAAGTGGTTACTGCTGCCAAAGTTCCGAAAACAAGTTCTCTTTTATAGGACTTCAGCAACTCCATCATTGGAATTTTTACCCGCTTCTTGGTTTCCAAGGAAGCGATAAAAGAAGGCGTTTCCGTGATTTTCAACCGAATATAAAATCCGACCACGACTAATGCAGCACTTGCAATGAAGGGAATTCTCCATCCATAATCAAAGAATTGTTCTTCGGTCAAGGTATCACTCAACAAAAGAAAAGTGCCGCCGGAAAGTAACAAGCCAATCGGAGCTCCCAATTGCGGAAACATTCCATACCAAGCGCGTTTTCCCGGAGGAGCATTTTCTATTGCCAATAAAACGGCTCCACCCCATTCACCCCCAAGTCCCAATCCTTGACCAAATCTGAAAAGCATCAATAGTAAAGGAGCGGTAATTCCTATGCTGGCGTAAGTCGGTAAAAAACCTATAGCAACGGTCGAAATTCCCATTGTCAACAAGGCAACAACCAAGGTAGTTTTTCGTCCAATTTTATCACCATAATGTCCAAAAACAACGGAACCAATTGGACGAGCAAAAAAAGCGATAGAAAAAGTCGCCAGAGATTCTATGGTAGAAATAGTGGAATCTGATCCTGGAAAAAACAATTGTGGAAAAACTAAAACAGCAGCATTGGCATAAATATAGAAATCAAAAAACTCAATGGTTGTTCCAATTAAACTGCCAAAAAGCACGTGTTTCAACGAATTCACTTTTTCAGGATTAGAATTTTCTTGCATAGTTGTATAATAATAATTCGATAAAAATGATGTTAATTTTCGAAAGTAACAAATATTTAGTTCCAATAATTTGTGGTAAATTAGCATAAAATAAACTTCAATATGCCAACCGACTGTATCAGCTTTCAAAATTCAGGTTATTTCTCACCATTAATGAATGATTATTTGAATCAAAAACCACACCTACAGTCACTTTACAACCGATTTCCAAATCTTGAAAACTTCGAAGCACAAATCAGTGAAAAAAAAATCAATTTCAATGGCAATGACAATGGCAAAGCAAAAAGAGAAGTTTTAGTTTCGGTACTTGAAAAACAATATGCTAAAATCAATACTTCGGATACAACATTAAACAACATTAAACTTTTAAAGGATTCAAACACCTTTACAGTAACGACTGGTCATCAGTTAAATTTGTTCACAGGTCCTTTGTATTTTTTGTATAAAATTATTTCAACCATCAATTTATCAAAAGAACTCAAAGCAAAATATCCATCGCAACACTTTGTGCCTATTTATTGGATGGCGACCGAAGACCACGATTTTGAAGAAATCAATTACTTCAATTTCAAAGGTCGAAAGTTTCGCTGGAACAAAGAAAGTTCTGGACCCGTTGGAAGATTATCCACTACTGGTTTAGCCGATTTTTTTGAAGTTTACGCTCAAGAATTAGGTTCTGGTAAAAATGCCGAAACTATCAAAAAGCTATTTCAGGAATCTTATTTAAATCATTCTAATTTGGCAGAAGCCACACATTATTTGGCAAATGAACTTTTTGGCGAACAGGGTTTGGTCATTCTCGATGCCGATGATCAAGATTTAAAACGAATATTTATTCCCAATATAAAGGAAGAATTAATTTACCAATCGTCGCACAAACTCGTTCTTGAAACGGCTGAAAAATTAAAAAATTACACCATTCAAGTCAATCCACGGGAGATTAATTTGTTTTACTTGGAAAATGATTTACGCGAACGTATTATTTTAGAAAATGGAATTTACAAAGTAAACAATACTAAAATAGAATTTTCGGAAACCGAAATTTTAGAATTATTGGAAAATCATCCCGAGAAATTCAGCCCCAACGTGATTATGCGTCCGTTATATCAAGAAGTAATTTTGCCCAATCTATGCTACATTGGCGGAGGCGGAGAAATAGCGTATTGGCTGGAATTAAAATCTTTTTTCGATGCCATGAAAGTTACTTTTCCTATACTCTTACTAAGAAATTCAGCAGTATTGACAACCGAAAAACAAGCCTCAAAAGCTGACAAATTAGGATTATCCTGGAGCGATTTGTTTTCAAAACAAAAGAATTTGGTGGATAAAGAAACAGCAAAATTGTCCGAGTTCCCAATTGATTTTAAACCTCAAAAAGAACTTTTACAAAAACAATTCGAAAGACTTTATGAAATAGCCAATCAGACCGATAAATCTTTTAGTGGAGCTGTAAAAGCACAACAGGCAAAACAAATAAAAGGCTTGGAAAAACTCGAAAAACGACTATTAAAAGCCCAAAAACTAAAATATTCAGAAACATTGGAGCGAATTACCGATTTGCAAAACGAACTATTTCCCAACCAAAGTTTGCAGGAACGACAAGCCAACTTTTCGGAGTTTTATATTGAAAATGGAGAAAGTCTTATTCCTCAATTAGTAAATCAACTGAAACCATTGGAAAATAATTTCAACATTGTTCCACTTTCTTAAGATAAAATGTCAAATAATCTCCAATAAATTGATAATTCAATAAAATGAATCCATAAAAAAGTCTATTTTTGCATCCAATTTAAAAAAAAATAAAAATGGCTACGAATAGAACTTTTACAATGATCAAACCAGATGCGGTTGCAAACGGACACATCGGAAATATATTGGCAATGATTACAAACGGTGGTTTCAAAATCGTTTCTTTGAAATTAACACAATTAACTGTAGCTGATGCTCAAGCCTTTTATGCTGTTCATGCTGCAAGACCTTTCTACGGAGAATTGGTGGAATTTATGTCAAGAGGACCAATCGTTGCTGCTATTTTGGAAAAAGATAACGCTGTTGAAGATTTCAGAACTTTGATTGGAGCTACAAATCCTGCCGATGCTGCCGAAGGAACCATTCGTAAAGCTTATGCAACTTCAATTGGAGAAAACGCAGTTCACGGTTCAGACAGTGATGAAAATGCAGCCATCGAAGGTGCTTTCCATTTTGCCGGAAGAGAGCAATTCTAATATTCAGATTTCAGATTACAAAAGACAGTTAGAAATTTATTGTTATAAATGCTACTTCAAATTAAGACTCAATCCAGTAGTTGTCGCTATCTGGGTTGAGTCTTAATTTTTATTGTAATTCCATACAATATCTTGTCCTGTTGTAAAAATCAAATTTTACTGTTTTTTCAACTTGAATTGTACTGAAAAAAGGGATTTGAAATACTCTAAAAAATCATATTAAATAATTCAATCACTTTTTGCATCGCAAAAAATGGTTCTCTGCTTACATATTTCTTCGATACTGCCCGCCCACTTCAAACAAAGCAGCAGTGATTTGTCCTAAAGAACAAACTTTCGTGGCTTCCATCAAATGCTCGAACAAGTTTTCGTTTTGTATAGCAGCTTTCCGTAAAGTGTCCAAATATTCGTGTACTGTATCCGCATTGGATTGATGTAAATTTTCCAACATCTTGATTTGGTATTGTTTTTCTTCTTCGGTGGCTCGGATGACTTCAGCAGGAATTATCGTTGGCGAACCTTTGGAACTCAAGAACGTATTAACGCCAATAATCGGGAATTCCCCTGTATGTTTCAAGGTTTCATAATACAGACTCTCCTCTTGAATTTTGCTTCTTTGGTACATCGTTTCCATCGCACCTAAAACTCCTCCACGTTCTGTGATTCGGTCAAATTCCAGTAAAACCGCTTCTTCAACCAAGTCGGTCAATTCTTCGATAATGAAAGAACCTTGAATGGGATTCTCGTTTTTGGTCAAGCCCAATTCCTTATTAATAATCAGTTGAATAGCCATCGCCCGACGCACACTTTCCTCTGTTGGCGTGGTGATTGCTTCGTCATAAGCATTCGTATGAAGAGAATTACAATTGTCATAAATGGCATACAAAGCCTGCAAAGTGGTTCGAATATCATTAAAATCGATTTCCTGTGCGTGAAGCGACCGACCCGAAGTCTGGATGTGGTATTTCAACATCTGCGCTCGTTCATCGGCACCATATTTATTCTTCATGGCTTTTGCCCAAATTTTTCGTGCCACTCGACCAATTACTGCGTATTCCGGATCAATTCCGTTCGAGAAAAAGAAAGATAAATTAGGTCCAAAATCATTAATTTTCATTCCACGACTCAAATAATATTCTACATACGTGAATCCATTCGAAAGCGTGAAAGCCAACTGCGAAATCGGATTGGCTCCTGCCTCGGCAATGTGATAGCCCGAAATGGAAACGGAATAAAAGTTTTGCACTTTTTTCGTTATAAAATATTCCTGAACGTCTCCCATCAATCGCAAAGCAAATTCTGTCGAGAAAATACAGGTGTTTTGCGCCTGGTCTTCATTTAAAATATCTGCTTGAACCGTTCCTCGCACTTTCGAAAGTGTTTTGGATTTAATCTCATTATAGACATCCAAAGGCAAAACTTGGTCTCCTGTAACGCCTAAAAGTAGCAATCCCAAACCATTATTCCCTTCCGGTAAATCGCCTTGATATTGTGGTCGTTCCGTTCCTTTATTTTTGTAAATTGCTTTGATTTTAGCTTCCACCTCATCTTCAAGATGATTCGCTTTGATGTAAATTTCACAACGTTGATCAATAGCAGCATTCATGAAAAAGCCCAACATCATAGGTGCTGGCCCATTAATAGTCATACTCACCGAGGTCATAGCGTCGACCAAATCAAAACCGGAATATAATTTTTTAGCATCATCCAGACAACAAATAGAAACTCCGGCATTTCCGATTTTTCCATAAATATCAGGACGAATATGAGGGTCGTTTCCGTATAAAGTCACGCTGTCAAAAGCGGTTGAAAGGCGTTTGGCTGGCAAACCCGCACTCACATAATGGAAACGTTTGTTGGTTCGTTCCGGTCCGCCCTCACCGGCAAACATTCGTGATGGATCTTCGCCTTCCCTTTTAAAAGGATACAATCCCGCTGTGAAAGGAAATTCTCCAGGAACATTTTCCTGTAAATTCCATTTTAATAAATCTCCCCAAGCCTGATATTTGGGCAAAGCGATTTTTGGAATCTGGGTATGCGAAAGCGATTCGGTATGAGTTGCTATTTTGATTTCTTTATTCCGAACTTTGAAAGTGTAAAATTGCTCCTTGTACCTATTAATTTTCTCCTTCCAATTCAGGATGATTTCCCAATTATAGGGATCCAAATCCATTTTTACTTTGTCAAATTGATTCAACAATAAATTAAGAAAAATTTTATTTTCGGCAACACTTGGTTGCTCTAATTCCAAAACAGTAGGCAAAACAGAATCATCGTTAATACCTGTTTTATTCAATTCAGGGATTTTTCCCGAAACGGATTCAATCGTTTTAAAAATGCCATATAATTTTTGGGCAACCTGTTCTTGGCTCAAAGCCGTAGCATCATATTTTCGGTTATTTTCTGCGATTTCGGATAAATAACGAGTTCTGTGCGGTGGAATCACGAAGATTTTTTCACTCATTTCGTCCGAGATTTCAAAAGTTGATTTCAAATCAGAATCGGTTTTCTCATGAATCTTCTCCATAATAGCTTTGTACAGGGTATTCATTCCGGGATCGTTAAACTGAGAAGCAATGGTTCCAAAAATCGGTAATGAATCTAAATCAGTATCCCAAAGATTATGATTCCGCTGGTATTGTTTTTTCACATCCCGCAATGCATCCAAAGAACCGCGTTTATCAAATTTATTGATGGCTACCAAATCAGCAAAATCAAGCATATCGATTTTTTCCAATTGGGTTGCTGCTCCAAATTCGGGTGTCATCACATAAAGAGAAACATCGGAATGCTCCGTAATTTCAGTATCTGATTGTCCGATTCCGGAAGTTTCAAGAATGATAATGTCATATTTGGCAGCTTTAATAACCTGAATCGCTTCAGAGACATATTTTGACAAAGCCAGATTGGATTGTCTTGTAGCCAAAGACCGCATATAAACTCGAGGATTATTGATGGCATTCATCCGAATTCGGTCACCTAATAAAGCTCCACCCGTTTTCCGTTTGGAAGGATCAACCGAAATAATTCCAATGGTTTTAGTTGGGAAATCGATAAGAAAACGACGCACTAATTCATCCACCAAAGAAGATTTTCCCGCACCACCAGTTCCGGTAATGCCTAAAACAGGCGTTTTGCAATCTATATTTATTTTATGAATTTTATCCAAGGTGGAAGCAGCGATTTCTGGGAAATTCTCCGCAGAAGAAATAATTCGGGCAATGGCCTTAGGATTCTTTTCTTCTAAATGATTGATTTCATCTTGCAATTTATCCCCAATAGCAAAATCGGATTGTTGTACCAAATCATTAATCATTCCCTGCAAACCCATTGCACGACCATCGTCTGGAGAATAAATTCTGGTAATTCCGTAAGCCTGCAAATCAGCAATTTCTGAGGGAAGAATTACGCCTCCGCCTCCTCCAAAAATTTTAATATGTGAAGCTCCTTTTTCGCAAAGTAAATCGCGCATATATTTAAAATATTCATTGTGACCGCCTTGATAAGAAGTCATCGCAATAGCATTGGCATCTTCCTGAATGGCAGTATTCACTACTTCCTCAACGCTTCGGTCGTGCCCTAAATGAATGACCTCAACTCCAGTGGACTGAATAATTCTTCGCATAATATTGATGGCAGCATCGTGGCCATCAAAAAGAGATGCAGCAGTTACAATTCGAACTTTGTGAACAGGTATATAAGGTGTAGCGATTTCCATTTTTTGTGAATATGATAATTTTAATACTGCAATTTACAAATATTTTTAAGAATCAACAGCCATCCGATTTATTTCTTAGAAAAAAAGAAATCAATTTGAATGGTATTTATTTGGCATTTTATGTTCGGCAATAAAATTATGGTATTGTTATTGAAAGTAGTATTTTTGACCCGAGTGCCAAATCTAATACACCGGGCTAACTCATAAAAAATGTAAAATGAAAAAAGTAATTATGTTGGTGTTGGTGTTTTCCCTTTCAAGTTGTGCCGAAATGCAGCAGGTGATGAATCAATTTCCGCAAACTCAAGGGTATGGCATCGATATTTCGGGTGGATTGAAAGAAGCTTTGAATAATGGCATTTCAAAACAAGTAACAAAATTGACAGCCACAGATGGTTTTTTTAGAAATGAAGCTGTCAAAATTTTACTTCCTGCCGAATTGAAAAAAGTAGATTCCAGTTTACGAAAAATAGGTCTTGGCTCCTTAGCCGATGAAGGATTAAAAGTACTCAATCGTGCCGCCGAAGATGCTGTAAAAGAAGCAACTCCAATATTTGTCGACGCTGTTGTAAATATGTCTTTTTATGACGCCAAAACTATTTTGATGGGCAATGAAAATGCAGCAACCACCTATTTACAAAATAGCACTTCGACCGCATTATACGGAAAATTCAATCCTGTAATAAAAAACTCTTTCGCCAAAGTGGGAGCAGACAAGGTTTGGAGTAATATCATCAATAAATACAATATGATTCCATTGGTGCAAAAAGTAAATCCAGACTTGACTGATTATGTTACCAATCAAGCAATGACAGGCGTATTCAAAATGATTGCCGTCGAAGAAAAAAATATCAGAACCAATCTGAATGCGAGAACTTCCACTTTGCTGCAACAGGTTTTTGCAATGCAGGACAAAAAATAAATAACCTTTCTCGGGGCAGAGTTCAAGAGTTATTAAGAAAATATTAGCCACAGATTCTCAAATTTTAAAAAATCTTTTTTAATCTGTGAATCTGTGGCAAAAAAAAAAGAAGCAGAACTTCGAGGAATTAAACCTTAAGAAATTAAAATGATATGCAAAAAATTACTATCCTAATTCATTGTGAAGACCAAAAAGGAATTATAGCTGCTGTGACTGATTTTATTGTTAGAGTAGAAGGAAACATCACTTATATTGACCAACATGTAGATTTTGAACAGAATGTTTTTTTTATGCGTTTAGAATGTGAACTGACCAATCCCAACAGCAATCTATCGGCTATTAAACATGTATTTGAACTATCCATCGCAGCTGATTTTAAAATGGCATGGGAAATTCATCCTAAAGAAAAAAAGCAAAAAATGGCCTTGTTTGTCTCGAAATACGACCATTGTTTGTTTGACATTTTGGGACGTTATAGTGCTGGGGAATTTAATGTCGAAATTCCTTTAATTGTGAGCAATCATGAAGATTTAAGGTCGGTTGCCAACCGTTTTGAAATTCCATTTTACTATATTCCATTTACAAAAGACATTAAGGAAGAAGGCGAAAAACAACAAATGGAATTACTTCAAAAACACGAAATAGATTTTATAGTTTTGGCGCGTTATATGCAAATTATTACACCCAATTTGATTTCACTTTACAAAAACAAAATCATCAACATTCATCATTCGTTTTTACCTGCTTTTCCGGGTGCAAAGCCCTATCACTCCGCTTTCAAAAGAGGAGTGAAAATTATTGGAGCTACAAGTCACTATGTTACGGAACAACTGGATGAAGGTCCAATTATTGAGCAAGATATTACGCGGGTTTCTCACATCAACTCCATCGATGATTTTATTATGAAGGGTCGGGATTTAGAGCGTACCGTTTTAGCAAGGGCCATCAAACTTCATGCAGAGCGAAAAACAATGGTTTATGACAATAAAACAGTCGTGTTTTATTAAAAGTTAACATTACTACAACAAACTAATAACATATCATTAACAGCCTTAAATGTAAAATAGTCAGAACTTTGTAAAATAATAAACTGGTTATTTATTATTTTGGTTTTGGTTAGTTAAAAGAATGTCTCGCAATTCATATTGCGGGACTTTTTTTTGACCATCTATTAAATTCAAATAAAAGGACTGTAAATAATTGCACGGTATTAAAAACAAGTAAATCTCAATTTTAACAAAATTAAAGTAGCTGGAAAAAAGGCTATACTTTATTGATTTACAGTTTTTTACAAATAAAATATTGAGGTAATTTGCTGCAAATATCTTTCCGCAAGTGAAATCTTAACTTATATCCAACAAAGTAATAACATATCATTAACAGCAAAAAATCAAAAAGTGTCTGATCTTTGCAGAGTAATAAACTGGTTATTTATTATTTTGGTTTTTGGTTAGTTAAAAGAATGTCTCGCAAATTGTGAGACATTTTTTTTTATTTTACAGAACCAATAAAGGACAAGACTTCTGTATTAAAAATTACTGGTTGTTCCACATTGACCACATGACCGCATTGCGAAATGACAAACAACTTCGAAGATTTATAATGCTTTTCGACCACCAGTCTTACCGAGGGCAAAAACATATAATCTTCCTCTCCCATTACATAAAGCGTTGGAATATTCAATTCCACCTGGCGAAACCATTTGAGTACCGGATTGATTTCGGCGGTGAGTTTGAACCACTTTATGAATTCTTTTTGGTATAACTTTTTGGCTTCATTAATAAAAAGCAATCGCGATTGTTTGTGACTTTTTTTGGGCATAATCACAAAAGCAAAAAACTTGTATAATACCAAATAAGGCAACACATATTTGAACGTATTCCCTAATTTCATCAATATCTGAGAACGAAAATTCATTTTCAGAATAGCACCACCCAGAATCATACTTTGAACCCGTTCGGGATGCATTTCGGCTAATTGTCGAATCAGAATCGTGCCAAGTGAAATACCTACGAAATGTGATTTTTCAATCTTTAAATGATCGATGACTTCCAACACATCGTTGGCAATGGACTCGAAAGTATATTTTTGTTTAAACGCTTTTTTGATTTGTGAATTGGAATTGCCGTGACCCCGCAAGTCCAGCAACAATACATTATACTGACTCTTGAAATCCCGAATCTGCTTGAACCATATAGACGAACTACCGCCAGCTCCGTGGACAAAAGTCACCCACTGATTGGTATTTTCGTTTATATATGTGGCGTAGTTTATCATTTTTAATATAAATGGAACACGGATGATACGGATTCGCCAAAGCGAAAACACGGATTAAAAAGGATTTTTTCAAATAAATTTAATTCGTTGCAATATAGAAAAGTTTCAGGCACAAATCCCTCTACTTAAAATTTTAAATTCGCAACCTCAGCATAAAGAACACAAAATGACATTTTCTATTAGAAACACTCCTAGTTCCCCCTTCCGGGGGTTAGGGGGCTAATATTTCTTCCATTTCTTGTTGCATCTTCAAAGCCTCTTCCCTGGCCTTTTCAGCAAAATCAGTTCCATTCGATGCATAAATAATGGCTCTTGATGAATTAATCAGCAAACCAACATTGGCATTCATTCCGTATTTACAAACTTCCTGAAGACTTCCGCCTTGCGCACCAACTCCGGGAACCAACAAGAAACTATCCGGAACAATTTTACGAATCTCCGTAAAATATTCTGCTTTGGTCGCTCCCACAACATACATCAGGTTTTCAGAATTCTTCCAGGTTTTTGAAGTTTCCAAAACCTGTTTGTACAATTCGGTTCCGTCCACAGTCAAAGTCTGAAAATCAAAAGCACCTTCATTCGAAGTCAAAGCCAACATAATCGTGTGTTTATTTTCGAAAGCCAAAAAAGGCTCCACCGAATCTTTCCCCATATAAGGAGCAACGGTCACACTATCAAAGTTCAAATCCTCAAAAAAAGCTTTGGCATACATTGACGAAGTATTCCCAATATCACCCCGTTTCGCATCGGCAATCGTGAAGATTTCAGGATGATTTTCGTTGATGTAATTGATGGTTTTCTGCAACGAAATCCAACCTTTTATTCCATAAGCTTCATAAAAAGCGGTGTTGGGTTTATACGAAACCGCCAAATCGTGCGTGGCATCAATAATCGCTTTGTTGAATTCGAAAATCGGGTCTTCAAGTTCTAATAAATGCTTCGGTATTTTATCCAAATCAACATCCAATCCTACGCAGAGGAATGATTTTTTGATTTTGATTTGGTCAATAAGTTGTTGGGTAGTCATTGTTGTGTGTTTAACCGCAAAGTTACTTTAAATTTTTTTTTTAATCGCAATCCCGATAGCTATCGGGACGCAAAGTTTTTCGCAAAGTTCACAAAGTGTTAAAAAAAAATGCCAAACTTATTTAGATTGACATTTATAATTCTTTTTCTGACTGTCTGCTAAGCAAACCAAAATTTTCATTTTATTTTTTTAAACCATAAAGAAAATTAAGATAATTAAGTTTTTTGTCTTAATGAACCTTAATTTTCTTAATGGTTTCAAGAGAAAAATAACTTTATATTTTTAAAAAACCTCGCTAGCTTCTTTCAGTTTCTCCATATTGTTCACCAATTGCAATTCGTCAACAATTTTCTGAATGTCGCCATTCATAATATTGCCTAAATCGTATAAAGTCAAACCAACTCTGTGATCCGTTACACGACCTTGTGCATAATTGTAAGTTCTAATTTTAGCCGAACGGTCACCAGAGCTTACTTGCGAAGTACGTTTGGTAGCATCTTCGGCATCTTTTTTGGCTAATTCCTGCTCGTACAAACGAGAACGCAAAACCGTCAACGCCTTGTCTTTATTCTTATGTTGTGATTTCTGATCCTGACATTGCGCTACCAAACCTGTTGGAATGTGCGTCAAACGAACTGCAGATTTCGTAGTATTTACCGATTGTCCGCCAGGTCCTGACGAACAGAAGAAATCCACACGAACATCGTTCATATCAATTTGTACATCAAATTCTTCCGCTTCCGGAAGCACCATAACCGTGGCTGCTGAGGTGTGAACACGACCCTGAGTTTCTGTTTGTGGTACCCTTTGCACACGGTGAACACCCGCTTCAAACTTCAACGTACCATAAACATCTTCGCCGGTAACTTCAAAAATCACCTCTTTGAAACCGCCCGAAGTTCCTTCGTTCATATCCACAACCGAAGTTCTCCAACCTCTGTTTTCACAATATTTCGTGTACATACGGAACAAATCTCCTGCAAAAATACTGGCTTCATCCCCACCCGTTCCGGCACGAATTTCGACCATCACGTTTTTGGCATCTTCCTCGTCTTTCGGAATCAACATAAATTTGATTTCTTCCTCTAACGAAGGCAATCTTTCTTTGGCTTCATCCAGTTGCATCTTGGCCATTTCGGTCATATCCGCATCACTTCCGTCTGCAATGATTTCGTTAGCTTCCTCAATATTGGCTAAAACTAAAATGTATTCTTCTCTTTTTTCTACCAAAGCCTTGATGCTTTTGTATTCCTGGTTCAGTAGCACATAACGCTTTTGATCGGCAATCACATCGGGTTGAATCACCAAATCCGAAATCTCGTCGAAACGCTGCTTTACATATTGAAGTCTATCTAACATATTCTTGTTCCTTTTATTGGAGTGCAAATTTAGTGAAAAGATTTCACTTTTTTTGGAAGCTATTTCACTTTTTTTGGAAGCTATTTCCAGCTATTCATTCCAATATTTTATGCCGAACACCGGCATAAAAGGATTTTCATTGCTATCTGGGCTATTGGCACTCGTTGCATTAATGAGTAAATCATTTCATCCGAAAAAAGTCTAGACTGGAAATAATTTACAAAAAAAAACACCTTTTTACGGTTTTCCGTAAAATCCCTGATTAAAAAGGAGTTAGTTTTGAAAAAGATTTAAGACTTAATACGTTTTTATCAGTATTTTCGGTCTTAAGGATGTATATTTGAAAAACGAATAAATGAAAGCAACATTTTTAGGACACGGACTTAATTCAGAAAACAAATTTAATGTTGGGAAACAAATTGTAGCTTCATTAGCTGACACTAAATATAATTTTTTTAACGGTTTCGTTGCCTTTACTGCTGTATCAGGAGTTTTAACAATTTTAAAAAGTTTAAAATTTGCATCAAAAAATTATTCACAATTACGGTTTTTTATAGGTGTTGATAATATGGGAACTTCAAAAGAAGCGTTGGAACTTTTATTGAAAGAAAATATTGAAACCTACATATTTCACGACAAAAGAGAGTTCATTACATATCATCCAAAAATTTATCTTTTTGAAGGACCTGTTTTCACAAGAGTGATCATTGGTTCATCAAATCTCACAAATTCAGGAATTAAAACTAATATAGAAGCATCTGTTCAAATTGATTTCAGAACCAAAACTGATAAACAAGGTGAAAAACTTCTTAATGAAATTAAAACCAACTTCTCCGAATTACTAAACTTAAAATCTAAGCAACTTTCAAGGTTAACAGCTGAATTAATTAAAAAACTTGTTTCAGACAATTTAGTCTACTCTCAAAAGGGACTAGGAAATTCGATAAAAGAAAATAAAATTAATGATGGTGAAAATCCTGATGAAAATGAAACACTAACAGTTACTGAATTTGATATTAATTCAGGTTTTGAGCAAATTACGATAGAGTCAAAACCGCGAAATGTGAATTTTACAAATCGTGAATACGAAATTTTCGACTTATTTATTGAGAAATATATTATTCATATTAAAACTATAAATCCAAGTGGTGTTGTAAGTAACCATGCAGATGATAGAGAACTATATAATTGGTATCGTAGAATGACTGATTATTTCAGAAATGACGAGTTACCTGAGGAGATATTTGAGAGATTACTTGTTGTTGATTTTCCATTTGGCGAAGGTAAAGAACGAAGAAGGTTAATGATTTGGAATAATAAATTTGAACTATTAAAAGTTTTTAAAAAATTGGTCGACCCAAATGGTAAGTTTACCCATGTGCCGCAATTTAAAGACAAAAATAATAAATATTATCAATTAGGAACTTGGTGTGCAACCCAAAAACAAAGAAGAAAAGGTAATTACCCACCGGAATGGACAGATTATGAAGAAGGAAAAATGAATTCCATAAATTTTTTATGGGAAGCAACTAATATGGGAAGTAGGCCAAAAGATGATGAATGGATTGACAATTTAGCTGGTTTAGAAAATTATTACAGTGAAAATTTAAACTTTAAAACTGTACCGCCTCAAACAACCAAGCTTGGCAAATGGCTTAATGATCAAATGACTTTAAAAACAAAAGGAAGCAGAGGTAAAATCAAAAAATTTCTATCCCCAATAAGAGAAGAAATGCTAGGGGACTTACTTTCTAGAAATGCAGTTGAATGGGAATGGGAAAAGCAAAAACATAGAGAAAGTGTTGAAGAAACTATAAAAGTTTGGAATGAATTAAAATTTATAGACTCTCAACCACCTAAAAAAAATATTACTGAAAGAGAAAAGGAGCTGATAACATCTTATAGAGATAAAGTTTCTTCGCTTAGACACAGAAGTAAAAAATGGCACAATGAGCAGAATAAATGGAAACTTAAGATTTTAGAAAACGCAGGTTTTCCTTATCCAAAATCAAATGACAACGTTGAAAACATTTAGAATGCTCAACTGGTGCTCGTTTGCAAAGAGTGCATCTAACTGTTAGCTGTATTTTTCCAGATTCAAATAAAAAAAGAAACAACTTTATGAAGGTACTGTTAGACACTAATATAATAATACATCGAGAAGCAAGTAAAATATCAAAACAAGATATCGGTCAACTTTTTAATTGGTTGGATAAATTAAAATATTCAAAATATATTCATCCTTTAACAATAGAGGAACTTAACAGAAATAAGGATACAAAAACTGTTGAAACGATGAATATTAAAATTGAAAGTTATAATAAGATAAAAAATATTGCAATTTTAGGTGACAGAATTAAAGAAGTTAGTTTACAAATTGACACTGTAAAAAATGATATAAATGATACACAAATTTTAAATGAAGTATTTGAAGAAAGAGTAGATATTTTAATAACTGAAGATAAAAAAATTCACACCAAAGCAAAAGCTCTTGGAATTGCGGAAAAAGTTTTTAAAATTCAAACTTTTTTAGAAAAAGTAACATCTGAAAATCCAGAATTAGTAAACTATAAAGTTTTAGCAGTTAATAAAGTTGATTTCGCTGAAGTCAATATTAAAGATAATTTTTTTGATAGTTTTAGAGAAGATTATGCTGAATTTGATAGATGGTTTAATAAAAAAGCAGACGATTTATGCTACGTCTGTTATAGTGATAATAATTTAACCGCCTTTTTATATATAAAAATTGAAAATATTAATGAGCCATATCCAGAGATTACTCCGACTTTTCCAAAAAAGAAAAGATTAAAAATTGGCACATTAAAAGTTACTAGTAATGGTTATAAAATTGGAGAGCGATTTTTAAAAACTATTTTTGATAATGCAAATCAATACAAAGTTGATGAGATATATGTAACAATTTTTAATAAAAGACCTGAGCAAGAACAGCTTATTGATATGCTTGAAGAATGGGGGTTTCAATATTATGGATTAAAAACGACCGAAAATGGTGAAGAAAAAGTTTATACAAGAGCGTTTGGCAAGAATTTACCAATAAACATTCAAAAACCAAAATTAACATTTCCTTTTTTTTCTAGAGAAACTGAAAAATATATCATAAAAATTGAACCTCAATATCATACTGAATTATTTCCTGACAGCATAAATACGAGAGAAGATAAAAGTAAATATACAGAAAATGAACCGCATAGAAATAGAATTAGTAAAGTCTACATATCACATTCATTTGATAGAAATTTAAAATCTGGTGATATAATTTTGATTTATAGAATGGGAGAAGAAGGAACAATAAAGAAATATTCAAGTACAATTACAACAATTTGTATAGTCGAGAATGTAATTAAAAATTTTCAAGATTTTGACTCCTTTTTCAACGTTTGCAATCGTAAAACAATGATTTCCAAAGAAGATTTAAAAAATAAATGGTGGGAGAAAAACGAAAAGAATAGGCCATTCGTTGTAAATTTTCTTTATGCTCATTCATTACCAACACCGAAACCAACTTTAGATGATTTAAATAGAATTGGAGTAATTCCAGATATTATGAATATGCCTCGAGGATTTATTAAAATTAACAATGACCAGTTCAATAGTTTGGTTAAATTTGCTTACAAATTAAAATAAAATTATGAAAGTAGTATTATCAATAAAACCCGAATTTGCAAATAAAATATTTGACGGAACAAAAAAATTTGAGTTTAGAAAATCAATTTTCAAAAATGAAAACATAAAAACCATATTGGTTTACTCATCCGCACCAGTACAAAAAGTTATTGGAGAATTCCAAATTGACAGAATTTTCAATGATGATTTAGCTAATCTTTGGGAATTAACAAAAGAATATTCAGGAATAACAGAAGATTATTTTTATAAATACTTCGCTAACAGAGAAAAAGGATATGCTATACAAATAAAAAGTAAAACAAAATATGCCAGACCAAAATGCTTAAGAGCTGATTATAACTTACATCCACCACAATCTTTTACATATTGGACTGAATAATAATTAAATTCCCCCGCGAGCGCGAGCGTCCCGCTCGTGAACACTAACTGTCTCGTCCTAAAATAAGTTTACATATTTATACTTAATCCTAAAATAGATTTACAACTCAATTTTAGTCCTGTTATTGGTTTACAATAATAGGACTTTTTACATAATAATTCTTCCATAATTTTTCTGTTTTTATATTATTTTGATG